>CACYHF010000001.1 GCA_902774155.1 uncultured Bacteroidia bacterium
GGTGCGTAAGAAGGGCGGTCTCAATTACCTGATTACTTTGTTGCCGGCCCTTTTCATGACCGCGGTGTGTGTGTCGTTTATTATGGTGGACAAGACCGGATTCCGTGTACCCACCTCGCTGGCGCCCATCATCGGCCTCTTTACTTTTGTAATTTCGGCACTTTTCTTCTATATTTGGAAAAAACGTAACTAATATGCTTGATGCCACACGCGGGCTCTATGTGGCCCATTCCCAGAACGGTCCCATCTCTCTGGTGGGAAAAATGATCAACCGGCACGGCCTCATCGCCGGCGCCACCGGTACCGGTAAAACGGTCACGCTGCAAGTACTGGCCGAAACCTTCTGCCAGGCGGGCATTCCCTGCTTTATGGCCGATATGAAGGGCGACCTCAGCGGCATCTCCCAGGCCGGTAAACTCTCCGGCTTCATCGAGAAACGCCTGCCGGAGTTCGGCATCGAGAATCCGCAGTTCCAGCCTTGCCCGGTGCGTTTTTTTGACGTTTATGGTCAGCAGGGCCATCCTATGCGCAGCACCATCTCCCGTATGGGTCCGGAAATGCTGGGCCGCCTGATGGACCTGAATGAAACCCAGACCGGCGTACTCAACATCGTGTTCCGTATCGCCGACGATAACGGGCTTCTGCTCATCGACCTGAAAGACCTGCGTGCGATGCTCAACTTCGTGGGCCAGAACGCTGCAGAATTCACCACCAAGTACGGCAATGTGACATCGGCCTCCGTGGGCGCCATCCAGCGGGCTTTGCTGGCCCTGGAGAACCAGGGTGCGGAGCTCTTCTTCGGCGAACCCGACTTCGACATCTACGACCTCCTGCAGTGCGAGGCCGGCAAAGGCATTATGAACGTGCTGGCGGCCGATAAACTGATGCTCCAGCCCAAGCTCTATTCCACTTTCCTGCTGTGGCTGCTCAGTGAGCTCTACGCCACCCTGCCGGAAGTGGGCGATATGGACCTGCCCAAGCTGGTGTTCTTCTTTGATGAAGCCCATATGCTCTTCGAAGGCACGTCCAAGGCCCTCACGGACAAGATTGAACAGGTGATCCGCCTGATCCGTTCCAAGGGCGTGGGCATCTATTTCGTCACCCAGAGCCCCACGGACATCCCGTCCAACATCCTGGGCCAGTTGGGCAACCGCGTCCAGCACGCCCTTCGCGCCTACAGTCCGCAGGACCAGAAGGCCGTGAAGGTGGCGGCCGATACCTTCCGCCCCAACCCCGCCTTTAAAACCTACGACACTCTGCTGGAACTGGGCACCGGCGAAGCCCTGGTGTCCTTCCTGGATGAAAAAGGCACTCCTTCCATCGTGGAACGGGCCAAGATTCTGTTCCCGTTAAGCCAGATTGGTGCCATCACTGAGGAGCAGCGTTCAGAGTTAATCAAACGCAGCCGTCTGTATGGCCGCTACGATCACGCCGTAGACCGCGAGAGCGCCTATGAACTCATTACTGCTGCCACTCTGGAGGCCGAACGCCAGAAGGCCGAGATTGAAGCCGCCGCAGAGGCCGAAAAACAGGCCGCCATCCAGGCCAAGGCCGATGCCAAGGCCGCCAAAGAGGCCGAAAAGGCTGCCAAGGAAGCGGCCAAAAAGAAGTCCAGCGGTATTGGGGCCAAGGTCCTGAAGAGTGTGCTCACCGCCGTGACAGGTGTGGCAGCTGCTGCGGCGGCCGATGCCGTGACGGGCGCCGTAACGGGCAAAAAGACCAAGTCCAAGACCTCTACCGGTCAGAAAGCCATCACCAAGGCCACCAAGAGCGCCACCAACACCCTTACCCGCGAACTCACCCGCAGCATCCTGGGAAATCTGATTAAATAGGGTTTACCTTAAGCTAATCCCTTTATGTCCAAGCCTTGGGGCATATTCTCTTTTTTCTATTCCTTGTACCGGGATGGATTCAAGAATATGACCTGGGGGAAGCCACTGGTGTGGCTCATCGTGCTCAAACTCATTATCCTTTTTGCCATCCTTCGCGTCTTCTTTTTCAAACCCACCATGCGCGGGCTCACCGATGAGCAGAAGAGCGAAAAGGTGGGCTCCGTCCTCACGCAACCGCATCATAACACAGATACACTAAAACTTTTAACCCAATAAGCTATGGATGTTGTCGTTTGGTCGCGAATCCAATTTGCGATGACAGCCGCTTACCATTGGCTGTTTGTACCGCTCACCCTGGGCCTGGCCCTGGTGAAGTCAAGGGGGATCCGTTCTGGAAGAAGACCGCCCAGTTCTGGATCAAGCTCTTTGCCATCAATTTTGCTGTGGGTATTGCCACGGGTATCATCCTGGAATTCGAGTTCGGCACCAACTGGAGCAACTATTCCTGGTTCGTAGGCGATATGTTCGGCGCACCGCTGGCCATCGAAGGCATCCTAGCCTTCTTCATGGAAGCTACCTTCTTCGCCGTCATGTTCTTCGGCTGGGAAAAGGTGTCGCCCAAGTTCCACCTGACTTCCACCTGGCTCACCGGTATCGGCGCCACCATATCGGCCTACTGGATCCTGGTGGCCAATGGCTGGATGCAGAACCCCGTGGGCACCACTTTCAACCCCGATACCGTGCGCAGTGAGATGGCCTCGGCCGCCGCTTTCTGGGAGGTGGTTACAAACCCCGTGGCGGTGAGCAAATTCTGCCACTCCGTTACCAGCGGCTGGGTCACTGGCGGTGTCTTTGTGGTGGGCGTAAGCGCCTGGTACTTACTGAAAAACCGTCACGTGGAGTTTGCCAGGAAGAGCCTGCTCATCGGTGCCATCGTGGGCCTGGTGGGCTCCGGTGCCGTAATGCTCTCCGGCGACTCTTCCGGCGTACACGCAGCCGAATTCCAGCCCATGAAGCTGGCGGCAGCCGAAGGCCTGGAGGATGGCGGCAACGGTGCTGCCTTCACCATCGTCCCCGGTGTCAAAATCCCGCACATGCTTTCACTGCTGGCCACCCACGACTGGAACGGCTATGTGCCCGGCATCAACGACATCCTGCGCGGCTACACCGACAACGAAGGCAACGTAATTCCCTCCGTGGCCGAAAAAATGTCCATGGGCCGTACGGCTCTTGATGCCCTGGCGGTGTATCGCAGCACGGAAGATCCCGCCGTCAAGGCCGAGGCTCTGGAGGTTCTGAACGCCAACGTGCAGTACATGGGCTACGGCCATCTGTCCAAACCGGAAGATGTGGTGCCGCCTGTGGGCATAGTATTCTGGGCTTTCCGTTTCATGATCGGCCTGGGAATGCTTATCGCCCTGGTACTTTTGCTGTGCCTGTATGCTGTCTGGAAAGATAAGCTGGGCTCTTGGAAATGGCTCCTCTGGGCATCTATCATTTGCATCCCGCTGGTGTATATCTGCGGCCAGAGCGGTTGGGTGGTGGCCGAGGTAGGCCGTCAGCCCTGGACCATCCAGGGCCTCCTGCCGGTGAACGTGGCCATCTCCAGTCTGAGTGCTGCCGCCGTCAAGACCACCTTCTTCGTGTTCCTGGGAGTCTTCGCCATGTTCCTCATCATTGAGATCCGCATCCTCATCCGCGCCATCGCGAAGGGCCCCGAACTTGTTGAACCTAAAGATGCCTAAACCATGAGCTACGAATTCTTACAGAACTATTGGTGGTGCCTGATTGCCCTGCTGGGCGGTCTGCTGGTGGCCCTGATGTTTGTCCAGGGCGCCAACCTGCATCTGGGGAACCGGGCCCTGTCCGACAACCAGAAACGCATGATTCTGAACTCCACGGGCCGTAAATGGGAACTAACCTTTACCACGCTGGTTACCTTCGGCGGCGCGTTCTTCGCCTCCTTCCCGCTCTTCTACAGCACCAGCTTCGGCGGCGCCTACTGGGTATGGGTCCTGCTCCTGATCACCTTCGTGTTCCAGGCAGTATCCTATGAATTCCAGAACAAGAAAGGCAATCTGCTGGGTGTGAAGGGCTTCCGCATCGCCCTGATGGTAAACGGTATCCTGGCTCCGTTCCTGGTGGGAACGGCCGTGGGTACCTTCTTTACGGGCTCCGATTTCACGGTGAACAAGGTAGCCATAACGGATCCTTCGGCCCCGGTAATCAGTACGTGGGGGAACAACTGGCACGGCCTGGAGGCCTTGAGCCAGTATCACGCCGTGCTGCTGGGCGGTACGCTGGTATTCCTCACCGCCATCCTGGGTTGCTTGTATATCCTTAACAATGTGGAAGACAAGCAGATTCACTTCCAGATGCGTCGCACCATCCGGCTTAGCATTGTACCCTTCCTGCTTTTCTTCCTGGCCTGGACCGTCCTTCTGCTTCTGGGGAAAGGCTATGCCGTGACTCCGGACGGAACGGTTTACCTGGAACCTTATAAGTATTTGCACAACCTGCTGGCCATGCCGGCCGTGCTGGCGATGTTCATCTGCGGTGTGGGCCTGGTGCTATATGCCATCTGGCTGGGTGCCTATATGCCTTCCCGCAAGGGCATCTGGTATGGCATGCCGGGCACCGTACTGGTGGTCATGAGCGTTTTCTTCCTGGCCGGTTTCAACGGAACCGCCTACTACCCGTCCTGCACGGATCTCCAGAGCTCGCTCACCATCCGGAACAGTTCCTCCAGCTACTTCACCCTCACGGTAATGTCCTGGGTATCACTCCTGATTCCGTTTGTGCTGGCCTACATAGTGTACGCCTGGCGCCAGATGGACAAAAAGAAGATCACAGAGGAGGAAATCACCGACAGCCAGCATCTGTACTAATTTCCATATGTGGAGATAAGTATTTGATAGTGAATGTTTAATAAAAAATCGATTAGGCAAATCAACCTAATCGATTTTTTGTAAGTCACAGATGGTCAGTTACTTATCTCCACGCTCAAGTTTTTTGGCCTGTTCCCAGAGGACGTCCATGTCCTGGAGGGTCATATCTTTGAGCTGGCGGCCGCTGCGGAGAGTTTCGGCCTCTACGTAGTTGAAGCGGCGGCGGAACTTTTCGCAGCTGCGGCTCAGAGCAGCTTCAGGGTCCACGCCATACAGGCGGGCGGCGTTGATGACGGTGAACAGCAGGTCGCCGAATTCGCCCTCCAGCCCTTCGGCCGATGCCTGGGAGACCTCCCGGTACTCTTCGGCCACCTTGGCCCATACGTCTTCTTTCTTCTCCCAGTCGAAGCCGCAGCCGCGGGCTTTTTCCTGCATGGAGAGGGCTTTCAGGATGGCGGGCATAGCCTTGGGAATGCCGCCCATCACCGTTTTGTTGCCGCCTTTTTCCTTGGCCTTCACCAGCTCCCAGGTATCGGCAATCTCCTTGGCCGATGTCTGCTTACCCGCCTCAGGACCAAACACGTGCGGGTGCCGGAAGACCATCTTGTCGCACACTTTGTTCATACTGTCGGCAATGTCGAAGGCCCCTTCCTCCTGGCCGATACGGGCATAGAAGACCATATGGTACAGCAGGTCGCCGATTTCCTTGGCGGTGCCCTGTCGGTCGCCTTCCAGGATGGTATCGGACAGTTCGTACACCTCTTCTTCCGTCATCGGGCGGATGCTGTCCATCGTCTGGGCCGCATTCCAGGGGCACTGCTCCCGCAGGGCGTCCATAATATCCAGCAAACGGCCGAAAGCGGCCAGTTTTTCCTCGCGCGTGTGCATAGTATTCAGATTTGAAACGCAAATATACAACATTTTATGCTATCTTTGCCCTCCGGTATGAGCAAGCTCACTTACATATCGGCCGATGAGGCTGTTCGCGTGGTACGGAGCGGGGATCACATCCACCTCTCCAGCATCGCCAGCGTGCCGCACATCCTGGTGGAGGCCCTGTGCCGCCGGACAGATGTGCAGGACCTGCATTTCCATCACTTCCACACGGAAGGACCGGCGCCCTATGCCCAGGGCGGAGCCTTCTTTGACCAGGGCTTCTTCGTGGGACCCAACGTGCGCGCCAACGTGCAGCAGGGCCTGGCCGATTACATTCCCGTGAACCTCTATGAGACCCAGCTTATGTACCGTACCGGTGCGCTGCCCTGCAATGTGGCCATGGTGCAAGTATCTGAGCCTGTAGATGGGATGGTGTCGCTGGGAACGTCGGTGGACTGCTCGCCGGCTGCCCTGGAAGTGGCCCGGGAGCGCATTGCGGTGGTGAACCCCAATGTGCCCTTCGCTTACGGAAACCTCATTCCCCTGGAGCGTTTTACCGCCCTGGTGCAGGACAATCGGCCGCTCCTGACCAAGGACTATGCCCAGCCTTCGGAAACGGACTTTGCCATCGGCCGGTACTGCGCGGAACTGATTCCCGACGGTGCCTGCCTGCAAATGGGCATCGGCTCGCTGCCCAATGCCGTCTGCGCCTCCCTTCGGGGGCATAAGCATTTGGGCCTGCATACGGAAATGTTCGCCGACGGCGCCCTGGAACTCATTAAAACCGGCGTCATCGACGGCAGCCGCAAAGGTGTTGACCAAGGCAAGGTGGTGGCCTCTTTCCTGCTGGGTTCGCAGCAGGTGTATCATTTCATCGACCGGAATCCGGAGGTCCTGATGATGGACATCGCCCATACCAACGATCCCCGCGTAATTGCGCAGAATCCGGGGATGGTATCCGTGAATTCGGCCATCGAAATCGATCTCACCGGCCAGGTGTGCGCCGATTCCATCGGCACGCGCATCTATTCCGGCGCCGGCGGCCAGCTGGACTTCGTGCGTGGCGCCAGGCTGTCCAAGGGCGGCAAGGCCATCATTGCGCTGGCTGCCCGCACCAACAAAGGCCTGTCCAAGATTGTCCCCACCCTCAAACCCGGCGCCGGCGTGGTCACCCCCCGGGCCGATGTACAGTGGGTGGTCACGGAATTCGGCGCGGTGAACCTGTACGGAAAATCCCTGCAGGAGCGCGCTAAGTTGCTCATTTCCATCGCGCATCCCGAAGACCGGGAAGCGCTCGAACGGGCTACGTTTGAACGCTTTGGCCGACTGTTAGGTTGAGTTCGTTCTTGGTGGCGGAGACGAATAAAAACTAGTTTTTAGGTGCCCTCAGTTAAGTAGATTCTTCGCCGCGCTCAGGTTGACAACTTTTTCGTTTATCTTTGCAGTATGAAAAACACAGTCCGTATTCCGCTCATCGAGGGCGCGGAGAATATCGAAAAAGCCCTGGAGCTGCAGGGTGCGCGTTTTGACGTGTGTCAGGTGAACTGGCCGGAATCTTTTCCCTATGCGCCTCTGTGCGCGGGGCGCATTGCGCGCACAAAGGATGCGCTGGTGGTCAGCTGGCGTGTGAGCGGCCTGGGTCTCACCGTGCGCAACACCGCCGACGACGGCAGTATCTGGGAAGACAGCTGCTGCGAAGTCTTCGTGAAAGACCCATCGGCCGCCGATTATTACAACATAGAGGTGAACGCCGCTGGCTTCCTGCTGGTGGGCAGGGGACCGGACCGTAATAATCGCGTGCGTCTTCCTTTGGAGGCCACCTCACGCATCCGGCGCATCGGCGGCTGCAAGGCCCCGGTGGACAATGCCGACGACTTGGTGAACTGGAGTATGACGGTGGTGATTCCCTTCGACCTGATCGGCCTGGATCCCCGTTATCTTCCCGAAATGCTTTTGGGCAACTTTTACAAATGCGGCGACAAGACCGCACATCCGCACTTCCTGTCCTGGGCGCCCGTCCAAACGCCCAATCCGGATTTCCATCGCCCTGAGTTCTTTGGCACCTTCCTTTTGGATTAAGGCATCTCAAAAAAAATGCGTATCTTTGCAGGCTAAAACACAATTGCTATGGCAGAGAATACCCTCCTGGAGAAAGTGCTGAGCCTTCAGGACAAATACAAGAAACTGGAGCAGCAGCTGGCCGACCCCGAAGTAATAGGGGATATGAAGAAGTTCGTCCAGCTGAACAAGGACTACAAAGAGCTGCAACCCATCATTGCCGCCGGCCTGGAATATAAGAGGCTGGTGGACGAACTTGCGCAGGCCAAGGATATCCTGATGAACGAAAAGGATGAGGACCTGAAGGAAATGGCCCGCGAGGAAGTGGCCGATATCGAGCCCAAGCTCCCGGAGATGGAACAGAATATCAAGCTCCTGCTCATCCCGGCCGATCCCGACGACAGCAAGAACGCCATGGTGGAAATCCGCGGCGGCACCGGCGGCGACGAAGCCGCCATCTTCGCCGGCGACCTCTTCCGTATGTATCAGCACTTCGCGGAACGCCGGGGCTGGAAGCTGGAAGTGACGGACCAGGCTCCGGGCACCTCCGGCGGTTTCAAGCAAATTGTGTTCAAGCTCTCATCGGCCCAGGATGGCGTTTATGGCGTTATGAAGTACGAATCCGGCGTGCACCGCGTACAGCGCGTGCCCCAGACGGAAACCCAGGGCCGCATCCAGACATCGGCTGCCTCCGTGGCGGTATTCCCGGAAGCCGGCGAATTCGATATCGAGCTCAATCCGGCCGATATCCGCAAGGACCTCTTCTGCGCCTCCGGTCCCGGCGGCCAGGGTGTGAACACCACCTACAGCGCCGTGCGCCTCACCCACATTCCTTCGGGCATTGTGGTGCAGTGCCAGGAAGAGCGCTCCCAGCTCAAGAACCTGGACCGCGCTATGGAGGAACTCCGCACCCGCCTGTACAATATGGAACACCAGAAATACCTGGACGGCATTGCCGCCAAGCGAAAGACTATGGTGAGTACCGGAGACCGCAGCGCCAAGATCCGCACCTACAACTATCCGCAGGGCCGCGTAACGGACCACCGTATTGGCTGGAGCATGTACAACCTGCCCGTATTCATGGACGGCGACATCCAGGAATGCATCGACCAGTTGCAAATTGCAGAAAACGCTGAACGGCTCAAGGAAGCCGGAGAGGAGGAAGCATAATGCCACGCAACAGAGAAGAAGTAAAGGCCCTGGGCCGCAGGACCGTTTACAGCAAGACCTACAACCCCGGCGTACTGGAAACCTTCGAGAACCAGCATCCGGACAACGACTACTGGGTAAGGTTCAACTGCCCGGAGTTCACCACCCTCTGTCCCATTACGGGCCAGCCGGACTTTGCCGAAATCCGCATTTCCTATGTGCCGGATAAAAGGATGGTGGAATCTAAGAGCCTGAAATTGTATCTGTTCAGCTTCCGTAACAACGGAGATTTCCACGAGGACTGCGTGAACACCATTATGAAGGATCTGGTGAAACTGATGGATCCCAAGTACCTGGAAGTCACGGGATTCTTTACGCCCCGCGGCGGCATTTCCATTTTCCCCTTCGCCAATTACGGCCGTCCCGGCACCAAATGGGAAGGCCTGGCCGAAAAACGGCTATTTAACCACGAATGATTATTTGGGCGTGGCCGCTATGGTAATCTGAGCCTGGGCGCAACGTTTCCCACCCACAGAGAGGGTAGCATCGCAAACGTAGATGCTGCCTTTTTTTTCTATTAGGGAGCAGGTGACCTCGCACAGGTCGCCGGGACGCACCACGCCGCGGAACTTCACCTGGTCCAGTCCGCGGTACAGGAGAAGATGGTCTTTCAAGGGCTCGATAAGGAGCGGGAGACAGCTCTGGGCCATGATTTCGCAGAGAATCACCCCTGGAACAATGGGATTGCCGGGGAAATGTCCCTGACAGAAATAAGGGTCTTCCGGAATGCGGTAGCAGGCACGGGCCGTGCCGTCATCGGCCAGGGTGACCTGGTCCAGCAGCAGCATGGGCTCCCGGTGGGGGAGGATGGTCTTGATTTCTTCCCGTGTCATCCCTTGTACGGTCTGAAGGCCACGCAGGCATTGTGTCCGCCGAAGCCGAAGGAATTGGAAAGACCCAGGGTGAGGGGCGTTTTCACGGCCACGTTGGGGGTATAGTCCAGGTCGCATTCCGGATCCGGGGCATCCAGGTTGATGGTGGGCGGGCAAATGCCTTCCCGGAGGGCCAGGAGGGTGGCGATGGCTTCGGCCGCACCGGCCGCACCGAACATATGGCCGGTCATAGACTTGGTGGAGGAGATGTGCGCTTTGTAGGCGAAATCGCCCAGGGCCACTTTGCAGGCCATGGTTTCGGCGATATCGTTCAGGTGGGTGCCCGTTCCGTGGGCGTTGATGTAGAGGTTGTCCTTGGCGGGGTCGAAGCCTGCTTCGCCCAGGGCGTCGCAGATGGAGCGGGCCTGGGTGGTGGCATCCGGACGGGGTGCGGTGGCGTGGTAGGCGTCGCAGGTGTTGCCGTAGCCCACGATTTCCCCGAAAATGGTGGCACCGCGCTCCAGGGCGTGGTCCAGGGACTCCAGCACCAGCACGGCGGCACCGTCGCCCATCACGAATCCCTGCCGGTTGGCATTGAAGGGGAGGGAAGAGTATTTGGGGTCCGTAGCGCGGGTGAGGGCCTTGGCGTTGTAAAAACCGGCCACACCCAGCGGGATGGAGGCGTGCTCGCTGCCGCCGGCAATGATGGCATCGGCATAACCGTGACGGATGGCGCGGTAGGCCTCGCCGATACAGTGGGAAGAGGTGGCACAGGCGGTTACGATGTCCAGGCAGGGGCCTTCGGCGTGGTGCTTGATGGCGATGTGCCCGGCGGCGATGTTGGAAATCATGGTGGCGATGAACAGCGGTGAAATCCACTTGCCGGAGGGGTCCTCAATCATTTTCTTGGTTTCGCGGAACTGCACCTCGAAGCCGCCGATACCGGAGCCCACATAGACGCCCAGCCGATAAGGGTTGATGTTGGCGCCTTCACCGTCGCTCGCCAGTCCAGCCTGTTGCATGGCCTGCCAGGCGGCGGCCATGGCATACAGCGTGAAGTTGTCCTGCTTGCGGATAAAGGGCTTGTCCATGCCGAATTGTTCGGCATCGAAATTTTTCACCTTGCCGGCGAAATTCACGGGCATGTCCTTGAAATCCTCTACGTAGTCAATGCCGCAAACGCCATTGATCAGATTCTTCCAAAACGTATCTACATCGTTACCGATAGAGGAGATGACACCCATCCCGGTAACTACCACTCTTTTAGGACTCATATAGTAATTCTTTTGCTTGGGACAGGCACTTTTCGGCGCCGTCCATGATGTCGTTAACAATTGCCGCTGCGCTCTCGCGGCGGGAAACCAGCCCGGCCACTTCGCCGGCCAGGAAACTGCCGCCGGCCAGGTCGCCGTCGAAGACCGCTTTCTTCAGGGAGCCGGTGCCGAAAGCACGGAGTTCGTCATCCGAGACAGTAGGATCGGCCTCCATTTTGGCGAACTGCTTGGAGAAGGGGGTCTTGAGGCTGCGGACGGCATCGCCCAGGCTTTTGCCCGTGACGATGGTGCCGATGTCGGAGGCCTTGAGGATGCGCTCTTTGTACACATCGTGTACGCGACATTCATCGGCCACCAGGAAGCGGGTGCCCACCTGCACGCCGCAGGCGCCCAGCATAAAAGCCGCTGCGGCGCCGCGACCATCGGCGATGCCGCCGGCCGCCAGCACCGGAATATCTACGGCATCCACTACCTGCGGCACCAGGGCCAGGGTGTGGATATCGCCCACGTGACCGCCGGATTCGGCTCCTTCGGCAATGACGGCCGTGGCGCCCAGCTGCTGCATCTTGATGGCATAGGACACGGAGGCTATAACGGGAATCACGCGGATGCCGGCTTGGAGCCAGCGTTCCATATACGGGGCAGGGGAGCCGGCGCCGGTGGTGACCACGCTCACGCCTTCTTCCACAACGATTTCGGCCACTTCCGCGGCATTGGGGGCGGCCAGCATGATGTTCACGCCGAAGGGCTTACGGGTCAGTTCCCGCGCGTGACGGATTTCGGCCCGGACGTCGGCGTTGATGGAAGAAATGAGCCCCAGGCCGCCGGCTTCGGACACGGCGGCGGCCAGGCGGGCATCGGCAATCCAGGCCATGCCTCCCTGGAAAATGGGCTTCTCGATTCCCAGTATGTCACATAAGACGCTGCGAATCATTTCTTTCCGTGTTTCTTTCTGCGCTCCCGTACGCGATAGGCGCTCTCTACCATCAGCTGGTCCTGGAAGCAACCGCGGGCCGCCAGCAGGTTGCAGATGGCGATGATCAGCGGGAAAATCACCGTCCAGCGGAAGACCGGGCCCTCGAAGGTGAGGTACATCCACACCAGCCAGCCCTGCATGCCCAGCGCAACGATGGCCGATAAAGTGGCCAGGCGCATCTGCAGGATGCGGGACTTGAACACCACCAGCGCCAGCACCACCAGGAAGGTGAGGATGCCCAGCAGGATGCCGAAATAGGGTTTCTGCAGCTGCCAGTAAGACACGCGCTCCAGTCCGTCAGGCGTTGCCAGGGTGAAGGCCGTGGTGAAACAGAGGGTAATCACCAGTGCGGTGGAGATGAGCAGATATAAGGTTTGAATTCTTTGCCACATAAGGGTTTATCGATTTAAATACGCATCAATGGCGGCGCGGACCTGTCCGTATTTCAACAGCAGTGCCTTTGCCTTTTCATAATCTTTGATTCCGGTGCCTTCCATGATCATGCGGGTGCCGCGGTCCACCAGTTTCTGGTTGGTGAGCTGCATATCCACCATCTTGTTGCCCTGCACGTGACCCAGGCGGATCATGGCCGCCGTGGAAATCATGTTCAGGATCAATTTGGCCGAAGTACCGGATTTCATCCGTGTGCTTCCTGTTACAAATTCCGGGCCTACGTTGGCCACCATGGAGATTTCAGCTACCTGAGTAACAGGACTTTCCGCATTGTTGGTGATGGCTCCGGTGAGGAGGCCGTTCCTGCGGGCTTCCTGGAGGGCGCCTACCACGTAGGGGGCGCCGCCGGAAGCGGTGATGCCCACCAGGGTGTCGTGTGCGTTGATGTCAAAGGCCTGCAGGTCTTTCCAGCCCTGGTCTTCGCGGTCCTCGGCCCCTTCCACGGCGTGCCGGATGGCTCCGTCGCCGCCGGCCATGATGCCGATGAAAGTGTCATCTACGCCGTAAGTGGGCGGAATCTCGGAGGCATCCACGATGCCCAGGCGGCCGGACGTGCCGGCGCCGATGTAAAAGACGCGTCCGCCGTGCGGAATACGCTCTACGATGCCATCCACCAATTGGGTAATGGCCGGGATGGTTTCTGCTACCGCCAGGGGCACTTTCCGGTCCTCGGCGTTGATGGCCTCCAGGAGGTCACGGGTGCCCATCTGGTCCAGGTGAGCATAACGGGAAGCTTGTTCAGTAGTTTTCATAAAACCTGCAAAGATACTGAAAAAAATCAAACCGCCCGTTGATGGCGTGATTTATTGGTAGATCTGGGGGTAGGGACGGCCTCTCCAGTCGGCGGGAATTTCCAGGCCCAGGATATCGGCTATGATGGCCGGGGTGTCGTACTGCATCACCGTGAGCGGGAACTGGAAGTTCTGCTTGACGGCCTTTCCGGAAACGATGAAAGGGGTTTCCAGCTCCAGCAGGGTGAAACCGCCGTGCTTGCGGTCCACGCCGCCGTGATCGGCCGATAAGACAATGACGGTGTCGTCGTAGATGCCGGCTTCCTTGAGGGCATCCATCACCTGGCCGATGGCCGCATCCAGGATGCGCTGGCGCTCCATATAAGCGTCTGTGTACCAGCCGCGCACGTGGCCGGCCTCGTCCAGTGTGCCGAAATACAGGAAGAACAGGTCCGGCTTGTTTTCCTTGATGTAGTCGGTGGCGATGCGGGCGTAGTCTTCCACGGGCACGATCACATCGTCGGTGGAGGTGTAGGTTTTCAGGAAGCGGTGCCAGTTCATGGCCAGGGTATCCGTGATGGCGCCGATGCAGTCCCAGTCGTACAGGCAGCCGGAAATGGCCTCAGGGCGCTGTTCCCGCAGGATGGTGAAGATGGTGGGCGGGATGCCGTGGCCGTTGTCAGATGTGGAAGGGATGGAACCGTGTGTGGAGTTCCATTTGTCGAATCCGTGCATTTCCGTGGGCAGGCCGTTCACCATGGAGGCCCAGTTGATGGCCGATGCCGACGGCATCACGGAACGCTTGGAAAGCGTCCAGCTGCCGTGCTCCATGAGGGCGTGGATGTTGGGCAGGTCTTCGGCCGGTGCCTGACGCACGGCTTCGGCAGCCCAGCCATCGATGCCGATAAGTACCACGTGCTTTGCTTTGGGAGAAGGAGCAGGCTGCTGCGTGCAGGCTACGAAGGCAATGAGCAGGAAGAAAGGCAGAATTCTTTTCATAATGGATAGTTTTCCCAAAATTACTAAAATTCCCTCGAAAATTTGTATTTTTGTAATCTTGATGGTATGAAACTTAAACGAAATCCTATATGAAACCTACATTATTAGTTCTGGCGGCCGGTATGGGCAGCCGATACGGCGGTCTCAAGCAGATGGACGGCCTGGGCCCGCACGGAGAAACCATCATCGACTACAGCATCCACGATGCCGTGGAAGCCGGTTTCGGCAAGGTGGTCTATATTGTGCGTGAGTCCTTCAAGGCCCAGATGGAAGAGGCCGTGAAACAGAAATACGCCGGTGTGAAAACGGTGGACGGAGAGCCGCTGCAGTTCGTTTTCGTCACGCAGGAACTGGACAAGATCCCTGCCCCGTTCCAGGTGCCGGCAGAGCGTGTGAAACCCTGGGGTACCGCCCACGCCGTCCTCATGGCGGCCGAGGTCATCCACGAACCCTTCGCCGTGATCAACGGCGACGATTTCTACGGAAAGGAGTCTTTCAAGATTTTGGGCGATTGGTGCCGTGCACACGAGAACACCCAGGGGCAGTACTGCATCGTGGGCTTCCAGCTGGAGAATACCCTTTCGGAAAACGGCAGCGTCTCGCGTGGTATATGCTCGTACAATACTGATGGCATCCTCACCAACATTGCCGAGCACCTGTGCATCGCCCGGGAGGCCGATGGAAAAGTGTACGGAGACAACTCCGTAACCGGTGAAAACCACGTGGAGCTGGCCCCCAAGGCCTTGTGTTCTATGAATATGTGGGGCTTCACCCCGGACTACTTTGCCAAGAGCGCCCGTATTTTCGAGTCGTTCCTGGCCCAGAACATCCAGGAGCCCAAGAAGGAGTACTACATTCCCTTTGCCGTGGATGTGATTGTAAAGGAAGGCGAAGGTGTCTGCGAAGTCCTGTCCACCCCGTCCCACTGGTTCGGCGTCACCTATAAGGAAGACCGTCCCGGTGTGGTGGCCAAGTTTGCGGAACTGGTAGAAAAAGGTATTTATCCCAGCCCCTTATATTAATATATGGTTCCTGTATTCACAAAAGGCCGGAAGGTCAAGAACAACTACGACCTCTACGCCAACCATGCCTGGTATGTCCCGGGCGTGAAAGGGATGTTCGTGCTCCTGGGCTGGTTCCTGCTGGGTAACCTCCTGGGTGGTTTGGTGCAGGCCATGCTGGGCCTCTTCCTGCCCCAGCAGGTAGTTATGGATTACGGAATGCTGGTGATCTATCCGCTTTCCTTTATGCCCGCTATGGTGTATGCGGCCCAGAAGAGCCAGCGCAACAGCCTGTTCGAAACAGGGTACAAGCTCAACAGCTGCAATTTCGGCCCGTTCAAAGGTTGGCAGATTGCCCTCATTACCGTGGCGCTCACCGCGGGCACCATGGTATCGGCCGATCTTCCCAATTACTGGAATTTCAAGCTCACCACGGCCTCGCCGGCTATGAAGTCCTTCTATGACCTCATCACGGAGCTTCTGGAACAGATGACGGGCGGTCCCCTGTGGAGCAGCTTCCTGCTCACGGCCATTTTCGCCCCCATCTTCGAAGAGTGGCTGTGCCGGGGTATGGTGCTCCGCGGCCTGCTCACCAAGATGAAGCCCGGCTGGGCCATCGTGGTATCGGCCCTTTTCTTCGCCGTTATCCATCTGAATCCCTGGCAGGCGCTGAACGCTTTCATCATCGGCGTGGTTATGGGCTATGTGTATTACAAGACAGGCTCCCTGTGGCTCACCATGCTCATCCATTTCGTGAACAACGGTACGGCGGTGGTGCTGTCGCAGATCCCTGCCCTACAGGAGACAGATTTCTGGATGGACATGATGCCCATGCAAACCTATATTATGGTATATGTGTTGGGCGTGGCGCTGCTCATTGGTTGCCTGCTGGCTTTCCGCCGCATTCCCCTGGAGCAGAAGCGCGGCAATATCGATACCGTAGAATTGTCTGTAGAGCAGTAGTATGGAAACTTCCGGAAAAGACCGCTGGGCCTGGCTCCGGCGCAGTGACCACAATTACCTTATTCCGTTTGTGATTGTGGTAACCACGGTGGTGGCCCTGTGGCTGCTCTTTTTCGCCCACAACAGCGTGCTCAACTGGATCCGGGCTACGGTGGAGGTGAAGAACCAGGAGAAGGAGATGGCCCGCCTGCAAAGCGAGATAGACCGTATGGACCAGGAAATCAACGACCTGCGAAACAACCGCGATTCCCTGGAGAATTTCGCCCGCAGCACCTACCACTTCGCCTCTCCCGGCGACGATGTCTACATTGTAGAATAGCTTTGGCTTTAGCCCCGGTTGATGCGGATTGTGGCAACTAACTCGCTGACTGTTAGTTGTTTATATGATAGTCCTCGTTCAATTTTCGAACGAGGATTGTTTTGTTTTTCACTGTGTTTCAGCCACTTAGCTGTCATGGCCGATGTGGTGGGAAGGGTGCAATTCGCTCCAGAATCGCACCCTTCCCGCTGCCGTACCGGTGTTTTGCTGAAAGTTCTCCGTGCTTTTTGCGCAGAGAACTTTGCGTATATGATTGAATGTTATGGGATTAGTTGCCAGGGGAGGGGCGGGAGAAAGGAGGGTAGTAAAAAATAGCAGATTTCATACTGATTTTTCAAAATTTTTTTTAATTTTGCCGAGTATTGTTGCCAATGGCCGGCAAATATCCGGTTATTGGCAGCAATTTCCAGTTATCGGCTCACAGGGCGTACGGAGAGCGTACAAACCACCGGGCAGCTGCGGAACGGCCCTTCCTACCAAAAGAGGGAGGAGCGGTTCGCGGCCGCCCGGGAGGAGTACGAGACCAGCTCGGCCTCGCTGCTGGCAATAGCCCAGAAGCACGGGCTCAACTACAACAACCTGCGCAACTATCTGCTGAGCAACCATCCGGAAAGTGCCCTGCTGCATGCATACGCCAAGAAATCGGCCAAGATGCAGCAGGTGATGGATGCCCAGATGGCCGCCATCCGCCAGCAAGGCGAAGAATACCTGGCCCAGATGCGCGAAGAGCTCACCGTCCAGCTCCAGCGCCTGCACCGGACCGGATAATTTATCGGGAGACTCTTCGGGGTCTTCCTTTTTGTTTACCCACGGCGGCGGCCGGGAGGGGAAGGGATTAGATACGTCCCAGGCGTTCGGCTACGGCGGTCATGCGGCGGGCAAATTCTTTCCGGCCGATGAAGGACAGGATGGCGGCGATACCCAGGCCGCTGGCAGATCCGGTGAGGGCCAACCGGAGGCTGTTCATCACCTTGCCCATGGGGTATTCGTTCTTCTTGATATACTCTACGATAACGGGTTCCAGGGCCTCTGCGGTCATGGGACCATAGTACGGATCCAGATCGTCGAAGCCGAAGTTCACGCCCGTAATGTACTGGCAAACCTCGAAGCAGTATTCGTAGTGGTCTTCCTTCCAGAACTTGTCCACATCCTTCTGCACATAGGTTTCCGGTGCCTGGAAGAGGTGGAAGGCGATGTCCCAGAAATCGGCCACGAAAGTAGCACGTTCCTTAATCAGTTCCACTACTTCTTCCACGTACTCGCGGGTGTAGATACCGTTCTTGAAATCGGCCCCCAGGCCTTCGAAGCTGGCGCCTGCGGTGAGGGCGCCGCAAGGGCAGTCCACCACGTTCAGGCCTTTTTCTTCCAGAATGGGAATGAAGAGGTCCGTGAGCTCCTGCGTGGATTTTAGGCGCAGGTATTCCTTGTTGTACCACTTGGCCTTTTCCGGATTGAACTTGGCACCGGCCTTCTGCACCTTGTCAAGGGAGAACGCCTGGATGAGTTCCGGCAGCGTGAACATTTCCCTGTCGTCACCGGGATTCCAGCCCAGCATAGCCAGCATATTCACGAAGGCTTCCGGGAAGTAACCATCCTCCCGGTAACCGCGGGACGTTTCGCCGGTTTCCGGATTCTGCCATTTCAGGGGGAACACCGGGAAACCCATCTTGTCGCCGTCCCGTTTGGAAAGCTTGCCATTGCCCACGGGCTTCAGCAGCAGGGACAGGTGGGCGAAACGCGGCATGGTGTCCGTCCAGCCAAATGCCTCGTACAGAAGATAATGCAGGGGCAGGGAAGGGAGCCATTCTTCGCCGCGGATTACCTCCGTGATTTCCATCAGGTGGTCGTCCACGATATTGGCCAGGTGGTAAGTGGGCAGTTCATCGGCCCGCTTCCAGAGCACTTTGTCGTCCAGGGTGTCGGTGTTCACTTCCACGTGCCCGCGGATAAGGTCGTCCATCTTCACGATGCGGTTCAGGGGCATCTTGAAGCGGATGGTCCAGTCCGTGGTGGTTTCCAGCAGGCGTTTAACTTCCTCCTCCGGCAAAGTGAGGGAGTTGCGCAGACTGCCCCGGGTGGCGGCATTGTACATGAAGGTGTCTTTCGCAGCTTCGGCTTCGGCACGACGGGCATTCAATTCCTCGGCGCTGTCGAAGGCATAATAGGCCCAGCCGGCCACCACCAGTTGTTCTGCATATTGCCGATAAATGGGCCGGCGCTGGCTTTGCCGATAAGGGGCGTGCGGATGCCTTTCGGAAGCGGTTTCCACCACTTTTCCGTCCTGATCCACGCCTTCGTCCGGGATGATGCCGCACCAGTTCAAGGCCTCGATGATGTACTGTTCCGCGCCGGGCACGAAACGATGGGAGTCCGTGTCCTCGATGCGGATAATGAAATCACCGACTTTCTGCTTGGCATACAGATAATTATACAAAGCCGTACGAACACCGCCCATATGAAGCGGACCGGTGGGTGACGGAGCAAACCTTACGCGAGTTCTTCTTTCCATGATATCTTCAATTGAGGTACAAAGATAGTGTTTTTTTCCTACCTTTGCACCATGGTCGGGCATGTACATATCATGGGCATCGTGAACCTGACGCCGGACTCGTTTTACGCAGGAAGCCGAACCGCCGTGGCCGATGCCGCCACCCGCATCCGGGAGATGTGGACCCAGGGGGCCGATGTGGTGGACCTGGGCGCCTGCTCCACCCGTCCCGGTTCTCCCCAGCCCACCCTGGAAGAAGAATGGTCCCGCCTGGAGCCCGCCCTATGTGAGATAGCTGGGGGTGGACAAGTCCCTGGGGTACAGTCTCCCATAATCTCCATTGATACATATAGGGCGGAGATTGTACGACGGGCGTATGAGGTAGTCGGACCCTTCATGGTGAACGATATCAGTGCCGGGGCGATGGATCCGGAAATGCTTACAGCCGTCGGACGTCTGGGCCTTCCCTATGTTGCTATGCATATGAGAGGTACACCGGAAACCATGCAGCAGTTCACAGACTATGGGGACATTGTGGCAGATGTGAAGGCGTACTTCCGGGAGTTTTCCATCAAGGCGCAAGATGCCGGCATTCAGGACTGGATCCTGGACCCCGGCTTCGGCTTCGCCAAAACCCTGGAGCAGAATTACGAACTGCTCCGGCGCATGGCCGAACTGCAGGAACTCCATCGGCCCATCCTGGTGGGCGTATCCCGCAAAAGCATGATTTATAAGCTCTTGGGTATCACGCCCGAAGAAGCCTTATCGGCTACCCAGGTGGTTCACTTCGCTGCACTGGAACGCGGCGCCACCTGGCTGCGCGTGCACGACGTGCCGGAAGCCGTCCAAACCGCCCGCCTCTTCAACCAAACCATCAATAACCGCTAAGCCCGGCCCATCGGCTGTGGCAGCTAATCAGCTGATAGTCAGTGATATACACACTAGCCCTCGTTCGATTTTTGAACGAGGACTAGTGTGTAAGCGGCTGATTTACAGCGAGTTGGCCGCCACGCAAAAAGCGTGGGGACTAGTGTTTCCGGCGGATGGCAGGGATGTTTTCCAGATCGGCCTTCTTTTCACCGGGGGCGATGCAGAGCACCGGCTTCTTTTCCGTGGCGAAGTTGAAATACTTGGCGTTGTCGGAGTTGTTGTAGCCGATCTTGATGGTGTCGGCCCCGCCGGGGAGGGAGACTTCCTGGCTGTGGAGGGGCGTATCCCATTCGAAGCTTTCGTCGATGATGACCAGGTTCCCCAGATCCTTGTTCAGGCCCAGGCCGCCCAGGTCCATGTTGAAGCCGGTGACGATGGCCGTGATGCGCACCTTGTCGCCGAAGGCCGGGTCGTCGTCCCAGATGATGCCCTTCTTGAAGTGGTTGGCGTCGCCGGTATAGGCCGAAATCATGTCGTCGATCTTCTCCAGGTCGCTCATCTTGGCACCCTGTTCGTTGTTGCCGGTGGTGATGTTGATGAGGACGTTCTTGGCGGTCTTGAGGTCGAAATCATTCAGGAGCGGACTCTCGAAGGCGCCCTTCACCGCCAGGTTCAGGCGATCGGGACCGGTACCTTCGCCGCTGCCCATCAGGGCCATTCCGCTGCCCCGCATCATCTTGCACACATCCTGGAAGTCCACGTTGATGTAGCCCGACTTGGTAATGACTTCGATGATGCCTTTCACGGCGGTGGCCAGCACCTCATCGGCCTTGGGGAAGGCTTCCTGGATAAGGGTGTCCCCGAAGAACTGGTACAGTTTCTCGTTGTTGATGATCAGGAGAGCGTCCACGTTTTTCTCCAGCTCGTGGATGCCGTCCACGGCCTTGGACTGGGATTCGTTACCCTCGTTCTTGAAGGGGATGGTGACCACGGCTACGGTAAGGATGCCGCGGTCTTTGGCCATCTTGGCAATCACTGGAGAAGCGCCCGTACCCGTGCCGCCGCCCATGCCGGCGGTGATGAACAGCATCTGCGTGCCGCAGTCCAGCACCTTGCGGGCAATCTCGTCCTGGGCTTCCAGGGCGGCGTTGCGGCCGGCGGTGGGGTCGGTGCCGGCGCCCAGTCCGTTCTGGCCCATCTGGATCTTGACGGGTACTTCGCTGTTCTGCAGGGCCTGTGCATCGGTGTTGCACACGATGAAACTGCACCCCTGAATGTTCTGCCGATACATGTAGTTCACGGCATTGCAGCCGCCGCCACCCACGCCCACTACCTTGATAATGGCGTTTTCCTGCGTCCAGTCGTTGGGAATAATATTGGTGTCGAGATCGTATTTCATGGCTTATTCCTCCTCATTGGCTTTGTCATAAACTTTCAGGGCTGTTTTTTCCACCTTGCTCCAGAAGATGGACAGGATGCCGGTACCTTCCTTCTTGGCCACTTTCACCTTCTTTGTCTTGGGGGCCGGCTTGGGCTTCTCCTCAATAGGGATGGCCTCGCCGAACTCCTCGGGGGCGAAGAGCGCTCCGTCTGGCATGCTGGGCGTTTCGTCGGTCACTTCCACTTCCACCATCTCTTCCTCCACCGGCACCTCCGGGATTTCCGGCTTGGTTACACAGTCGGGCAGGTGGTCTTCCTTGGCCGCCAGCACCATACCGATGGCCGATGTGGCCGATGTGGAATACACGCCGCTGCCCACGGAAGCGGAGAACATGTAGCGGGGATAGCCCTTGCGCACCTCATACCCGGAGATGTCCTTCACCAGCGGGATGAAGTTGGCCAGTTCGGCGCCGCCGCCGGTGATCACCAGACCGCTGCGCAGGGAATTCTGCAAGCCGCTTTCCTGGATGTAATACAAAAGAGCCTCGATAATCTCGCGGCAGCGGCAGTCGATAATTTCCGAGATATAGCGCACCGGAACTTCCTTGAACGGCGGTTCCAGGCGGATCTGCAGCACTTTCTCGCTCAGGGAGGCCAGCTTGCCGGGCATACAGGCGCCGAAGCGCTTCTTGATCTTTTCGGCCAGATCCTCCGAGATGGAACATTCGGTGCGGATGTCGTTGGTGATCACCTTTCCGCCGAAGGGGATGGAAGCGTAGTAGCGCATGATACCCCCGTGGTAGACGGATACGGAAGTAACCCCGGCGCCGATGTCAATCAGGGCCACGCCGCTGGCCATTTCATCTTCGGTGAGGACGGCGTGGGCCACCACTTCCGGCAGGAAGTATTTCTTGGCGATGGCAATGTCCAGCTGGTTGAAGATCTTGTCCAGGGCAGTGGTGGCGCTGCGGTTGCCGATAAACACCTTGAAATTGCCCTCCAGCGAGCTGCTGAGCGTGCCCACTACCTCGTTTTCCACCAACTGGATCTCATCGTCAATGGAGAAGGACTGGGCCACGGCACCGTACATAATCTGCCGTTCGGGGTTGGAGAGGGGATAGGTCTCCAGGGCCATGGATTTGAGGTTCTCCACTTCCTCGGAGGAAATGTAGTCGTCGGCGTTGGTGCGCGCGATGCGGGCGGCGGCGGTTACCTGCGCCACCTCGCTGCGGGGCATGCCCACCACCACCTGCAGGATTTGGATCATCAGTTCCTTTTCCGCCTCCCGGATGGCTTCCTTGAGGCGGGCGGCCGCCTTCATCGGGTTGGCGATGAGGCTGGTACGGATGCCCTCGGAAGGGGTCTCCTTGTAGTAAACAATCTGGATGTCTTCCCCGTTCACGCGGGCCACGCAGAGTCCGAATTTGGAACTGCCCAGATCAATCGATGCAATATACTTTTCTTCCATATCGTAGTGTTTTATTTTCTGCAAACCAATTGTTTCCGGTGACGGACATCCACCAGGGAGTACCATCCGGGATCTTTGGAAGGTGCCACGCTCTCATAATACGCCTCCATCAGGGCGAACTTGGCTTCCACCTGGGTGGGGGAGCCGAAGAGGAAGCGCTCCTTCCCTTCGCGCGGATACAGCACCAGGTCGCCGTCCTTGTTCACGTGGATCTGACTGATATTCTGCTGCCAGACGGTTCCTTCCATATAGTTCACCAGGTTCAGGATCCGGGCCAGCCAGGCCTGCTGTTCTTCATCTGTAACGGTACCCTTGAAACCTCTGGGGACCGTGAGCGGCAGGGCACCGTCCACCACGGGCACCTGCACGCTGCCGCGGGACTGGAGCGGGAACAGGAAGCCTTCCTGATCGGAGTAATAGCCGTTCTGCCCGTCCTGGAAGCGGACCACGGGCTGCCGCTGGCTCAGGGAAACGTGCAGAATGCCGTCGTCGGTGAGCCAGCTTTCGCACTCACGCACAGCACTGTGCCCGCAAATGATTTTTTCGATGCGGTCCAGGTCTACGCTGTCCAGCGGAAGACCGGCATAGGCCCTGTATTCCTTGTCCAGCCAGGACTCGATGTCTTCGCGGGTCACAAAACGACGCTCCAGGCTGTCGGTTACAATCACTTCCAAACTGCCTTTGCCCTGACAGGTCCTGGTGCGGCGCAGATGCCGCGCCATGCTCACGGACAAAGTCCAGAGCAAGCCGCAGCAAACGATGAGGAGGAGCCCCAGGCCCCGTCTGGCAATCGGTTTCATTTCATGAAAATTAAATGATCAACGTTACCCCCTCCCGAAACCCCTCCCCTCGGGGGAGGGACTTGAAGGCGCGAATTCAACAGCTTGGTAATAGGTTCAATGAAGCGGTCGATGTTGCCGGCACCAAAGGTGGCCAGTACGTCCAGCGGCTCATCGGCCAGGTATTCCATCAGTTGCTCTTTCTTGAGCAGGACCTTCTCCGGAGCGGTCACGTCCTTGAAAATCATCTCGGAAGTGACACCGGAGATGGGCTCTTCGCGGGCAGGATAGATGTCCAGCAGGATGAGTTTGTCCACCAGTGAAAGCGCCTGGGCAAACTCAGGAGCGAAGTCACGGGTTCTGGTGTACAGGTGCGGCTGGAAAATGGCCGTCAGTTTCCGCCCGGGGAAGATGTCGCGCAGGGAGGTGATGGCCGATTTAAGTTCGGCCGGATGGTGGGCGTAATCGTCCACATAGGCCAGTCCCGGCGCATTCACGTGCACTTCCAGGCGCCGTTTCACACCTTCAAACGTGCCGATGGCCGCCCGCACGGCGTCGGGATCGATGCCGTAAACCAGGGCTACGGCTGCAGCAGCCACACTGTTTTCTGCATTCACCCAGCCGGGTGCTCCCACGCGGATGTCCGACACCACTCCGGTAGGGGTGTGAAGGTCGTAGTGGAAGCAGCCGTACATATCGGCCTGAGGGTTGATGGGATAAAAATCGGCGCTGCTGTCTGTATAATGATAGGTTAAGAATCGGGCTTTTGTGTCTTCCGGGCCGATGGGTGTGCCTTTCTTGGCGATGAGCGTCCCGCTTACCTGGCTGGCGAAAGCCTTGAAGGCTTCCACCACGTGGGCGTAGTCACCGTAGATGTCCAGGTGGTCGGCGTCCACGGCCGTAATCACGGCAATTTCCGGGAACAGTTGCAGGAAGGAGCGGTCGAATTCATCCGCCTCGGCCACGATGGTATTGTTTTCCGATACCAGCAGGTTGGTTTCGTAGTTGCGCGAAATGCCGCCCAGGAAAGCGCTGCAGCCTTCTCCGCTCCGGGTAAGGATGTGGGCGACGAGGGTGGAAGTGGTGGTCTTTCCGTGGGTGCCGGCTACCGCCAGGCAGCGCTGGCCACGCGCAATTTCGCCCAGCGTGCGGGAACGCTTGAGCAGCAGGTAGCCTTCTTCGCGGGCTTTTACCAGCTCGCCCAGATCGGCCGGAATGGCGGGCGTATACACCACCAGTGTCTCATTTTTGTCGGTGGGCAGTTCGTCCGGTAAATCCTGGTAGTGTACATCGATCCCTTCCCGTTCCAGGGCGAACGTGAGGTCGGAAGGGGTGCGGTCATAACCGGCCACCGCGTAGCCTTTGAACTTATAATAGCGGGCCAGGGCACTCATGCCGATACCCCCGATACCGATTAAATATACGTTCTTCATACCAGTTTATATACTTCGTCACAGATGATTTGGGCTGCATTGGTGAGGGCCATGGCGTGGGCGTTCTTTTCCAGTTGAGCCACGCGGTCGGGGCTCTTTACCAGCGCCAGGGCCGTGGACATAAGTTCGTCCAGGGCATCGCTGTCCTTGACCAGGAGGGCTGCGTCTTTCCGAACCAGGGCCATGGCATTGTGTGTCTGGTGGTCTTCGGCCACGTTGGGCGAGGGCACAAACACGGTGGCCTTGCCCATGGCGCAGAGCTCGCTTACGGTGCTGGCCCCGCTGCGGGAAATCACCACGTCGGCCGCTGCATAGGCCAGGTCCATCCGGCCGATGAAATCATAAGCCGTGATGCCCTGCACCTGCGGGTTGGCCGCCATAAAGGCATCCACGTTTTTCTTATAATACTTTCCGCACTGCCAGATTACTTCCACGCCCTCACCGTCAGGGCATCCGTCCTGAATCCAGTGCTTCATGGCGTTGTTCAACGTTCCGCTTCCCAGGCTTCCGCCCACCACGAAGATATGCTTCCTGGCCGGGTCCAGATGGTAGTGTTCCATAGCCTCGGCCTTCATTTGTGGCGTGGCCGGCTGCGAAACGGCCGCACGGATGGGATTGCCGGAAAGGACGATTTTATCGGCCGGGAAGAATTTTTCCATCCCTTCGTAGGCCACGCAGATGGACTGGACGCGGTTTCCCAGCAGTTTGTTGGTGAGACCGGCAAAACCGTTCTGCTCCTGGATCACGGCGGGAATCTTCATACTGGTGGCGGCCCACAGCAGGGGAGCGCTGGCGTAACCTCCTACGCCCACGGCCACATCCGGCTTGAATTTCCGGACGATGGCCTTGGCCCGGCGCAGGCTGTCCAGCACGCGGAAGGGCACCGTGAGGTTGTTCATAAGGTTTTTCATGCTCATCCGGCGCTGCATCCCCACCATGGGAAGCCCCACGATTTCGAAGCCTTCGGCCGGCACCTTTTCCATTTCCATCTTACCATCGGCTCCTACAAAAAGGATTTCCGTGGCGGGATTCAACTCCTTGAGTTTGTGCGCAATGGACACGGCCGGGAAAATGTGCCCGCCCGTTCCGCCGCCGCTGATAATCACTCGAATTGCCTTGTATTCCATTATACGGTAGTATCTTGCGTCCAATTGGTTTCACTGCTATGTTCGATGAGGGGAACGGCCTCCGCCTCGCGCCGGGCCATGTTTTCCCGGGCATCCTTGGAGATGGACAGCAGGATGCCGAAGACCACGCTGAACACCAGGAAGGCGTTGGTTCCGTGGCTCACCAGCGGAAGGGTCTGTCCCGTCTGAGGCACCAGCGGCAGGTGTACGTTCACGGCCATATGCATAAACGCCTGTCCGGTGACCAGGATGATGAGTCCCGTCATAATCACTTTATCGTAATAGCGGTCGCACTCCTTGGCCACCATCGTGCCGCGCGCCAGCAGGCTGAAGTACAGGATCAGGAGGATGGTGGCGCCCCAAAGGCCCGTCTCTTCCACGATGAAACTGAACATATAGTCGCCGAAAATCACCGGCACTTGGTATTTCTGGGTGCTGTTGCCGATTCCCTTGCCGAAGAATCCGCCTTCCTTGATGGCCAGGAGGGCGCCCACGGGCTGGTCCAGTTTGGCGCGGGCTTGCCGCCATTCCAGCGATTCCCGCTTGCTGTTGAGCAATTGCTGCATGGTGGCGTCATCGTCCTGCGTAATACGGCCGATGGCGGTGCCGATGCGGCTTTCCTTGAGCCAGCCGGCCTTGTAGGCGCCGAACATCAGTCCTACGCCCAACACTCCCACGGCCACCACATAGCCGATGTCGCGCCAGTCGATACCGCCCACCAGCACCATAAGCACCATAATGGCACCCATAAACAGGGCCGATGAATTGGATCCCATCATCACCATCAGCGTGGTGAGGAGAATGGGCAGGTATATATAGATAATCTTCTGCCAGAGGTCCTTTTGCAGGAAGGACAGGCGGCTGCTGTGGCTGGCCAGCAGCGGCACCCATTTGAAGTTGCCGTTCTTGAAGGTGTCCAGGGCCCAGCCCAGGTACATAATCATAAACAGTTTCACGAATTCATATACGTGCACCTGTTTGCCGGCTACGATGAGGATGCGCCGGGCGCCGTTGATTTCGCCGGCACGCACAAAGCCCAGGTTCATGTTCAGCACCAGAATGGCCAGGATACCGAAACTGAGCATAAAACCGAACTGGGATAACTTCCGGTACCAGCTAACCTTTCCGAAGTAATAGAAGCTGAAGATGATGACAAAGCCCAGCGCCACGATCTTGAGCTGGTCTACCATGATGGAGACCCGGTCGCTCCCGGTGTCGTTGGCCAGGCGAGGCGTGCTGGAGAACACCGAGATCACGGAGATGAGCATCAGGAACAGGGCAATCAGAAGGATTACCTTGTCCCCGCTGAAACGGTCCATGAAACTGGTGAGGTGGCCTACGAAGCTGCCTCTTGTCTTCTCTTCTTCACTCATCGTTTCTTACAGTTTGCGGACGGCAGCTTTGAACTGCTCGCCACGGTCTTCGTAATTCTTGAACAGGTCGAAGCTGGCGCAGCACGGGCTCAGCAGCACCACGTCGCCGGCAGCGGCCATCTTGGACGCCTTCTGCACGGCTTCCTCGGCCGATAGGGCATCTTCCATCCGGGACACCATGCCTCCGAAGGCGGCGTGGATCTTGGCGTTGTCCACGCCCAGGCAAACGATGGCTTTCACCTTCTCCTTCACAAGGTCGTTCAGGAGGCTGTAGTCGTTGCCTTTGTCTTTGCCGCCCACAATCCATACCACCGGGCGTTTCTGGCACTCCAGGGCATACCAGGCGCTGTCTACGTTGGTGGCCTTGGAGTCGTTGATATACAGCACGTCCTTGATGCTCAGGACGGGTTCCAGACGGTGTTCGATGGGCTGGAAGGTGGCCAGGGACTTGCGGATTACCTCGTTCTCGATGCCGCTGGCTTTGGCGGCCAGTGCAGCGGCCATGGAGTTGTAGATATTGTGCTTGCCGCCCAGGGCCAGTTCCTGCAGGAAGATATCGGTCTCCTCCTTGTCATAACGGAGGACCATCTTGTCGTTCTTCAAGAAGGCACCCTGCTCAACTTCCTTCTCCTGTGAGAAGGGGAGCATCTTGCATCGAAGTACAATCTTGGACAAGTGTCCTACTGTTATGGCGTCATCGGAGTCGAAGATGAAACAGTCGTCACTGCGCAAGTTCTGGGTAATCTTGAACTTGGCGGCCACGTAGTTCTCCATTTTGTGGTCGTAGCGGTCCAGGTGGTCCGGCGTAATGTTGGTGATAATGGCGATGTCAGGCCGGAAATCATAGGTGTCATCCAGTTGGAAGCTGCTGATTTCCAACACATAATAGTCGAAATGCTCGGTGGCAACCTGGTAGGCGTAACTCTTGCCGATATTGCCGCCCAGTCCTACGTTCAGGCCTGCGTTCTGCAACAGGAAATAAATGAGCGAGGTGGTGGTGGTTTTGCCATTGGAGCCGGTGATGCAAATCTTCTTCGCTTTGTCGAAGCGGCTGGCAAATTCAATCTCGGACACTACGCGGATGCCTTTTTCCCGCAGTTTCTGCACCATCGGGACGGTTCCGGGGATGCCGGGGCTCTTGACTACCTCATCGGCATTGAGGATGAGTTCCTCCGTATGCTGGCCCTGCTCAAACGGAATCTCCCATTTGCGCAGCTGGGCGGCATATTCCTCTTTGATGGTCCCTTTGTCGCTCAGGAACACATCGAATCCTTTTACTTTTGCCAGAACAGCGGCACCTACACCGCTTTCGGCCCCACCTAATACAACTACTCTAGACATAACTAACGAATCTTCAACAATGCTAACGTACTAACTGCCAGGATGATCCCCACAATCCAAAAACGGACGGTAATCTTGGCTTCGTGCTGCGGCGGCACCGGTTTGGGAATGAGGACCGGTCCGTCGGGCGCCTTTTTGTCCTGAAAATGATGATGGAGCGGCGTCATACTCCAGATGCGGGAACCTACGCCGTTGCGTTTCTTGGTATATTTGAAATAAAAGCGCTGGAGCAGCACCGACAGGCTTTCGGCGAAGAAAATGCCGCACAGCAGGGGAAGCAGGAGCTCCTTGCGCATAAGCACGGCGCTTACGCCGATGATGCCGCCGATGGTGAGGCTCCCCGTGTCGCCCATAAACACCTGGGCGGGGAAGGAATTGTACCACAGGAAGCCGATGAGTGCACCCACAAAGGCGCTCAGGAAGACAGCCATTTCTCCAGATCCCGGTATATACATAATATTGAGGAAGTTGGAGTTGATGAGGTTGCCTCCCAGCCAGGCCATGAGACCCAGTACAACGCCCACCACGGCCGATGTTCCCGCCGCCAGGCCGTCCAGGCCGTCGGTCAGGTTGGTGCCGTTGGAGCAGGCGGTGATCACCAGCACAATCATAAGCACGTAAATGGCCCACTTGCAGTACCAGCCCCAGGCGCCCTTGAAGGGGGAGAGCCAGCGGTAGTCGAACTCGTGGTTCTTCACGAAGGGGATGGTGGTCTTGGTGCTTTTCACCACGTTTTCTTCCACGTAGCGGCCGCTGGTAACGGTGGTTTCCGTCTCCAGGGTGCGCTCCACGCTGGTGTCCACTTCCACTTTCTCACGGACCACGATGTCCGGGCTCATCCATACGGTGAGCCCCACGATAAAGCCCAAAGCAATCTGTCCCAGAAGCTTTCCTTTCTCGCTCATACCCTCTTTGCGGTGCTTGAACACCTTGATATAGTCGTCGGTGAAACCCAGCGCACCGCACCAGAGGGTACTCAGCAGCAACAGGAGCACGTAGATGTTGGTGAGGTCGCAGAAAAGCAGTACACCGCTCAGGATGGACAGGATGATGATCACGCCGCCCATAGTGGGGGTTCCTTTCTTTTGGATCTGGTCGGCCAGTCCCAGGTCGCGCACGGTTTCTCCAATCTGCTTGCGCTGCAGCAGGCCGATGATGCGTTTGCCGGCGTACATACTCACCAGCACGGCCGTAACCGCGGACAGCATGGCCCGGAAGCTCAGGTAATGCATAAGCCCCATGCCGGGGAAGTCGACGCCGATGGACTCCAGATATAGGAACAGATGATAGATCATTGGGCTATGAGTTGGAAGGTTTCGTTTACGATTTCTTTTTCGTCAAAGGGATATTTGGTATGGCCGATGACCTGGTAGGTCTCGTGGCCTTTGCCGGCGACCAGCAGGGTGGCGTTTTCCGGAGCCGTGAGGATGGCCGTCCGCAGGGCTTCCCGGCGGTCGGTGATGACCAGCGCTTTGGCCAGGCCCTTGGCGTCCAGTCCGGCTGTTATGTCTTTGATAATGGCCTCGGGGACTTCCGTGCGGGGGTTGTCGGAGGTTACGATGAGCCGATCGGCCAGTTTCTGGGCCACCTGGGCCATTTCCGGACGCTTGGTGCGGTCGCGGTCTCCGCCGCAGCCGAACAGGCAGATGAGCGTGCGCTCCGGGGCGATGGCGCGAAGGGTGGTGAGTACATTCTCCAGGGCATCGGGCGTGTGGGCATAGTCGATGACCACGGAAAGGCCTTTAGGCCCCCGCAGGTTCTCCAGCCGTCCCGGGGCGCTTTCCAGGTTGGAGAGGGCCACCAGGGTTTCGGTGGTATCCTGACCCAGACACACGGCGGCGCTGTAGATGGCCAGGAGGTTGTAGGCGTTGTGCCGGCCGATCAGGCGGCACCAGGTATCGACGCCGTCTATCTTCAGGAGCATCCCGTCGAAGTTCTGCTCCAGGATGCGGGCGGTATGGTCGGCCAGGCCCTGTACGGAATACGTAACCACCTGGGCCTTGGTGTTTTGCACCATTACGGATCCATGGCGGTCGTCGCTGTTCACCAGGGCGATGGCGCCCTTGGGCAGCCGGTCGAAGAACAGTTTCTTGCAACGGAGGTATTCGGCGAAGGTCTTGTGGTAATCCAGGTGGTCGTGGGTGAGGTTGGAGAAGATGCCCAGGGCGAAGTCCAGTCCCGTCACGCGGTCCTGTTCCACGCCGATGGAGCTCACCTCCATAAAGCAGTAGCTGCATCCTTTTTCCACCATCCGTGCCAGCAGGCTGTTCAGGGTGATGGGGTCCACCGTAGTGTTTTCCGTTTCCAGACGTTCATCGCCCACATAGTTGGCGATGGTGGAAAGCAGTCCGCAGGAATAGCCCAGGTTGCGGAACAACTGGTACAGCAGGGTTACCGTGGTGGTTTTCCCATTGGTACCCGTGATGCCTACCAGCGTCAGTTTTCCGGACGGGTGTCCGTAGAAAGCATCGGCCACCAGGGCCAGCGCTTCCCGGCTGCCGTCTACCACGGCCACGGCGCCTTTTTCCAGCGCCTGGGGGATGTAGGCGTGTCCGTCGTTATCGTAGCCCTTCACGGCAAAGAAGAGGCTGCCCGGGGTCACTTTACGGGAATCGCTGCAGATGGCGGCGATTTCCGTTTCGGGCGTTCCATGCAGGATGTTGACGGCTGCATTCCTTATAATTTCACTCAGTTTCATTTGAGGGTCAGTTTCACAGTTTGTCCGTTTTTACAGGCGGTTCCCGGGGCGGGGGATTGGCCCACCACGTGGCCGGCGCCGGTATACTGGCACAGCAGGCCCATGGATTCCAGGGTGTACAGGGCGTCCTTGAGACCGTAGCCTTTCAGGTCCGGAACCTTTCCTTTTTCCACCTCCGCTTTCTGCTCCATCAGCGGGACGCTGGCGGTGGGACGGATTTCGCTGTCCCAGGTGCCGTCCAGCGCATACAGCTTGTCCACAATCTCGCGCACGGCCATGGCCGGCTTGGTACCGCCGTAGAAGTTCCGGTGCGAGGGATAGGAATAAACGGTAACCAGGATGGTGTATTTGGGATTGTCCACCGGGAAGAAACCCACGAAGGTGCCCTGGAATTTCTTCCGGCCCTGGATATCGCTGTAGGGGTCTGAGCTGCCGCCCCTTTCCTTGGGGGAGAGCACCACACGTGCGGTACCGGTCTTGCCGCCTACGGGCAGTTTGGCCGATCTCAGACGCGTGGCAGTACCTTCGTTCACCACGGCGCGGAGGGCGCGGGTGACGGTATCGGCCGTGGCGGGCGAGCAGATACTGCTGTTCAAGGCCGAGGGCTCGAAGCGCTTGAGCACCTTGCCGTCCTTCTCCACGCTTTCCACCAGATAGGGCTTCATCATGGTGCCCTTGTTGGCAATACCGTTGTAGAAGGTGGCCACGTGCAGCGGCGTAACGCTGAGGCTGTAGCCATAGGCCGTGGTGCCCAGGGTGGTCTTGGACCAGCCGGGGGTGCCGGGCCGGTTCACTACGGGCGTTCCCATACCGGTGATATCGAAGTCGAAGGCTTCCCCGAAACGGTAGGAGTAAATATGGTCGAACATCTCCTGCGGCTTCTTGCCGTAGTAGTTTTCGGCCAGCCAGGTGAATACGTAGTTGGAGGAAATCTCGAAGCCGTGCATCACGGTGATGTCCCGGCGGCCCGTTTCCCGCTGGTAGTCCAGGATATGGACGTCCTGATTGTAGCCGCCCGGTACGAAGCCGTTGTTGGTGGGCAGCGTCTGGTCCAGGGTTTTTACATAGCCATCCTCCACCAGGGAGACCAGGGTGACGGTCTTCATCACGGAGCCTTGTTCGCCCACTTCCCTCAGGCACAGGTTCTCCCGCTCCCAGAGCGTGGTCTGCGGGGTGTCGCCGCGGCTCAGGTTCACCATGGCGCGGATGGCGCCGGTTTTAGCCTCCAGGATGATGCAGATGCCGGCACGTACGCCATCGTCCTCGTTAATCTGGGCGCGGAGGGCGCGGTCGGCTATATCCTGGAAGTCCACGTTCAGGGTGGTGCGGATGTCGTTGCCGTCCTGCACTTTCACCTGGGCCGAATCCAGATCACGCACCCAGCGCTTGTTGTCGGTGACGCGGCGCCATTCATAGCCTTCCCGTCCGTGCAGTTCGCTGTCGAAGCTGGATTCCAGGCCGATGCGGTTCTGCTCTTTTACATAGCCGATTACGCGGCGGGCCAGGGAGTCGTAGGGATAGATGCGTTCTTCGTGCTTTTCCACAATGAAGCCACCCGTGTAGGGCCCTTCCCGGAACAGCGGGAACGATTTCACCTTTTCCAGGGTGCTCAGGTCTATATTCCGCTGGATTCGGAGGTATTTGGAGCCTTTGTCGCGACCGTCCAGGATGGCTTTGGCGTAGGCGTCGGCGCTTTTGTCGCGGAATTCGTTACTCAGGTATACGGACAGTTCACGGGCTTTTTCCCGCCATGCCCGCTCCAGGCTGTCCTTGCCGGTTTCGGCGTATTCCTGCTTGCGGACGGTGCAGTCCATATAGATGTCATACAAGGGGGCCGATATGGCCAGCGGGCGTCCGTCGGTGGCCAGAATCTTGCCCCGTACCGGGGGCTCCACGTGCTTCTGCACGGAAGGCCGGAACAGGCCGATGACCCTTTCATCTACGGTGTAACTGGCCTGGATGTGTACCACACGCAGCAGGATAGCCACCCCCAGGAACAGGAACAGCATGGAAAGGAAGAACATCACCACGTGGATTCTGTCGCGGTTTTCTATGGTGTCCTTTATTTCACTCTGCTTCTTGCTCATTTTTTCTTGATCAAGGTGGCGGGTTCCTGGGGCAGGGTCAGTTCTACACCCAGTTCTTTCAGGCGGGCCTCGGCGGCCGAGGCGCTATGCAGTTTCACCAGGGCGGCTTCTTTCTCTGCGTAGTGGATACGCAGCTGGTCGATGGCCGCCTGGTTGTCTCCGGCTTGGGTGAGGGTCTTGTCCACCTGCAGGCTCAGGAGGATGGTGACCCACATCAGCAGGAACAGATACATGATGTGCATGTAGTATTTATCGGCGCGGATCCGGAGCAGGAATTCTCCGTTCCGGAGGGCACGCAGGGTGTTGCGGAAGGCCGTCCAAATGGTTTTTGCGCTCATGCTTCGGTCCTCCTTTCCGCTATCCGGAGTTTCGCGCTGCGGGCGCGGGTGTTTCCGGCAATTTCACTTTCTTCGGGCACGATGGGCTTGCGGTTCACGGCCTCCAGCGGGGTATGGGCCCGTCCGTACAGGTCTTGCCGTACCACGCCGTCCACGTTGCCCGTCTTGATGAAGTTTTTCACCATCCGGTCTTCCAGGCTGTGGTAGGTGATTACAACCAGCCGGCCGCCGGGTTTGAGGCTGCGGGCGGCCCCGTCCAGGAACTTCTCCAGGGAACGCATCTCCTGGTTCACCTCAATGCGGAGCGCCTGGTACAGTTTGGCCAGCACTTTGTGCTCTGCGCCCTTGGGCAACATCTTGCCCACGGCACGGTCCAGGTCGCCGGTGGTGTGCAGCGGACGCGCCTGGATAATCAGACGGGCCATATTGCGGGCGCCGTCCACTTCCCCGTACAACCGCAGGATGCGCTCCAGTGCTTCCTCGTCGTAATTATTGGCCACTTCTTCGGCCGTGAGGGTGGCTTCCTGGTTCATCCGCATGTCCAGCGGCGCTTCCTCATACCGGAAGCTGAATCCCCGTTCGGCCGTATCGAACTGATGGGAACTAACTCCCAAATCAGCAAGAATGCCATCGAAGAGTACATCGTAATGCCGGGCATAATTCTCTATGAAGCGGAAGTTGTTGTGGATGAGGGTTAGCCGTGGATCGGCCGGGGCGTTCTGGATGGCATCGATGTCACGATCGAAGGCGATGACTCTCCCGCCAGCGTTTAAGCGTGAAAGTACGGCAGCGGTGTGACCACCGCCTCCGAAAGTGGCATCTGCGTAAATTCCTTCGGGATTTGTAACAAGAGCGGATACACTCTCTGCCAACAGTACAGGGATATGATATTCAGACATTTCTCGAGACCCTCCTACTTTTTGGAAGATAGTCTCGATGCGGTTTCCCTGAACTTCTCATCGCTCAGAAGCTGGGCCTTACGCGTCTCCGGATCCCAGATCTGGAGCTTGTAGCCAACACCGCCGAATACCACCTCTTTGGTAATACCTGCACTCTCAAGCAGCTCTGACGGAATGTTCAGTCTGCCCAGTTTCCCGTCCGGGACAAGAGTGTAAACGCCGTCATTGTACTTGGTCCACAAATCAGCGTCTCCAGTATTGAGTTCGGGATCGATGCTGCCCAGCACTTTTTCACTGCGGATTTCCCATTCCTCTGCGGGGAACAGTTCAATGCAGCTCTGCTGAAGGCTCTTTTTGACGATGAGGGTCATATTCTCAGAACCGCCGCGCACCATAGCATCACGGAAGATGGCAGGGAGCACGACGCGCCCCTTGTCATCCACTTTTCCGCAGGCTGTTCCGTAGAATCTGACCATAGTTAAACTTTATACTTTCACGCTTGGATACAAAGGTAGAAAAACTTTTCCATTTTCTTACATATTCTTCCAAAATTTTCCACAAACTTTTTAACACACAAAAAAACACCGTCTGAGAGGCGGTGTGGCGGTCTGTCAAAAAGGGTTTTTTAAAGTTCGCGCCGCAGGCGTGCTTTGGGGATATCCAGCTGGGCGCGGTACTTGGCGATGGTGCGGCGGGCCACCTTGTAGCCCTTGGCGGCCAGTCCGTCCACCAGTTCGTCGTCGGTGAGGGGATTGTGCTTGTCTTCGCCGTCCACCATTTCGCGGAGGGCTTTCTTGATTTCGCGCGTGCTCACTTCCTCGCCTTCGCTGTTTTCCAGCCCTTCGGAGAAGAAATATTTCAGGGGGAAGATGCCGAAATGGGTCTCGATCCACTTGCTGTTCACCACGCGGGAAATGGTGGAGATGTCGAAGCCGGTGATTTCGGCTATATCCTTGAGCACCATGGGTTTGAGGGAACTTTCGTCCCCGTCTACGAAGTAGTCGTGCTGGTAGTCGATGATGGCGCGCATGGTGCTTTCCAGCGTGTTCTGGCGCTGGCGAAGGGCCTCGATAAACCACTTGGCCGAATCGATTTTCTGCTTTACGAAGGTGGCGGCCTCTTTATCGGCCCGGGAAGCGGAGGTGCGGCCGTTTTCCATAATCTCCGAGTACTTGCGGTTAATGCGCAGTTCGGGGATGCTGAAGCGCGGCATACTTAAAATGAGCTGGCCGTTTTCGTAGTCCAGCTGGAAGTCCGGGACCACCTGCTGGGCCTGGTCGTTGTAGGAATCGTCTATCTGGCCGCCGGGCGAAGGATTCAGGTGGCGGATTTCTTCCAAAACCGCCTTCATCTGGTCCTCCGTCAGGTGCAGCCGGGCCATGATTTTTGGGAAGTGGCGGTTCTTGAAAGCGTCGAACTGTTCCGAGAGCACGCGGATGGCATTCTCCACGGAAGGTGTCCGTTTCTTGTCTTCCAGTTGCAGCAGCAGGCATTCGCGAAGGTCGCGTGCGCCAACGCCGGAAGGCTCGAATTCCTGAATAATCTTGAGCATCTGCTCCACTTCTTCGGCCGATGACTCCACGCCGGCGCGGAAGGCAAGGTCGTCCACAAGGGATTCGATGTCACGCCGCAGATAACCGTCGTCGTCCAGCGAGCCGATGATGAATGAAGCCACCGTGCGCTGATGCTCAGTAAGGTTCCGGTAACCCAGCTGCTCCAGCAGGCTCTGGGTGAAACTTTGCTTGACAGAGAAGGTATTGTATTCCGGACGCTCGTCTTTGCCCCAGTTGTTTACGTGGAGGTTGTAGGAGGGAATGTCATCGTCCTGGGAACGGTAATTCTCTTCCAGGGAGCCGCCGCTCTGCTCCTTTTCCTCTACTTCGGAAATGGAGACGTCTCGGGGCTGGTCTTCGCTTTTCTGCGGGGTGTCGTCCACTACGGGATTGTCGTTGAGCACCTCACGTACGTGCTGTTCCAGGGCCTGCACCGGCATCTCTATCAGCTTGATGGTCTGAATCTGAAGCGGTGACAGCTTCTGCTGCTGTTTCTGCTGAAGTCCCTGAGAGATGGTGGCCATAACCTAACGCGGATAATTGATGCTTTCCTTGATAATGAAGGCGGTAGGGTAGGTTCCCTTGATGGCGTTGAAAATGCGCAGGGCCTCGTCCTTGGAACGGAAATCGCCGATGCTCACCTTGTAATTAGGGCTCTCGAAGCTGCGGTATACCAGCACTTCGGGGAACTGTTTCTGCAGGGTCTGCTCAATGTTCTCGGATTTGACGCGGGCCTGGGGGCCATTGTCGTAGAAGACCCGGATGCGGTAGCCGCTGATGGGTTTTTCCGCGTTGCTCAGGGTATACTGCTGCAGGGCCTGCCGGATGGTGTTGCTTTGTTCCACTTGTGCGCCCGACCCCAGGACGGAAAGAATGTCCCGGCCCAGCAGGGTGGAGTCCACGGGAGCGGTGCGGGTGGTATCCTGCGCCCAAAGGGCCGCGCAGGAGAGCAGTAATGCGGTGATTATGAGGATGGTCCGTTTCATAACTTAATTCTTGAATTGGGAGATGTCCAGGTCCCTGAAACTAAAGGGCTTGCGGAGCACGCCGTTCTTTTTAAGGGCGCCCTGGATGTCAATATCGGCCTTTAAGCCTTCCAGGGAACCCCGGGAGGCGATGACCAGCAGTTCCAGGATGGAGGTGCCTTCGTCCAGGCGTACGCTGCAGGGCAGCTCATAAACCTGTGCCGACTTGCCTGCCAGTTCCACGGGACCGGTGACAAAATGGGCCAGGGGCTTTTCCTGGTAGCGGATGACGCCGGTCATTTCCGTGACGGCGAGGCTTCGGGCCGGGTTATCGATTCCAATGAGCAACTTGGCATCCACCGAGCGGGACGAGGTAGGGACGATATACGCCACACCCATAGATGTAACGGCGATATCCTTCACTTTGTCCAAGCCGCAGGAGGCTGCCAGAAGGGCCGCTACAAGAAAGATGCCGATATGCCGAAAAGCTTTCACAAACGCAAAGGTAGTGATTTTTTTCGTAACTTTGCAGCCTATGGAAAAAAGAGCCTATATCGAAACATACGGGTGCCAGATGAACGTAAATGACACCGAAGTGATCTTCGCCATCCTGGCCCGGGCCGGCTATGCCCGTACGGAAGTGATGGAGGAAGCCCAGCTCATTCTGGCCAATACCTGTTCCATCCGGGATAACGCAGAGCAGCGTATCTGGGGTCGACTGGAAGTATTTGACCAACAGCGGAAAGCCCGCCCCGGCACCCTGGTAGGAATCGTAGGCTGTATGGCCGAACGCCTGAAGGACAAACTGCTGGACACCCATAAGGTAGACCTGGTGGTGGGTCCGGACGCCTACCGTTCCCTCCCGCGCCTGCTGGAGGCCGTCACGCCGGACCGGCCGCAGATGGACGTCCTGCTCTCCCGGGAAGAAACGTACGCCGACATTACGCCGGTACGTACGGACCGTAACGGGATATCGGCCTTTATTTCCATTATGCGGGGTTGCAACAACGTATGTTCTTACTGCGTAGTACCTTACACCCGCGGGGCGGAACGTTCCCGCGATGCCCACTCCATTGTGCGCGAAGCCTGCGACGTTTATGCGCGCGGTTATAAGGAAGTGACCCTGCTGGGTCAGAATGTGGACAGCTACCTGTGGAAAAGCCAGGACGAAAGCGTGAACTTCGCCCGCTTGCTGGAGATGGTGGCGGCCATTGCACCGGACCTGCGCGTGCGCTTCGCCACCTCCCATCCCAAGGATATTTCCGATGAAGTGATTTATACCATGGCGGCTCATCCCAATATCTGCCGGCACATCCACCTGCCGGTCCAGAGCGGCAGCACGCGTCTGCTGGAGAAGATGCGTCGTAAGTACAGCCGGGAATGGTATCTGGAGCGGGTAACCAAGATCCGTAGCGTGATGCCGGATTGCGGCCTCACTACGGACGTAATTGCTGGATTCTGCTCGGAAACGCCTGAGGATCATGCCGATACACTCTCGCTAATGGAAGAGGTGGGCTTCGACTGGGCTTTCATGTTCGCCTATTCAGACCGTCCCGGCACCCTGGCCAACCGGACCATGGTGGATGATGTTCCCGCCCCTGAAAAGAACCGTCGGCTGAACGAAATCATCGCCCTCCAGAACCGCAAATCCCTGGAGCGCTACCGCGCCCAGATAGGCAAAACCGTGGAAGTGCTGGTGGAAGGACCTTCCAAGCGGGATCCCGCCATGCTCTGCGGCCGGGCTTCCAACAATATGATGTGCGTGTTCCCGGCCGCCGGGCGCAAGGCCGGCAGCTATGCCCAGGTGACAGTGGTAGACTGCACCTCCGCTACTTTAATCTGTGAATAATTAGCGTTTTCCGCCGTACGCGAGGTCTCCGGCATCTCCCAGGCCGGGGATGATGTAATTGTGACTGGTGAGTTCTTCGTCGACGGCGGCCACCCACAGGGTGTACTTGCTGTCCAGCCGCTGCAGGAGCTGATCTACGGCATAGCGGCTGGCCACGGGGCAGATCATATGGATGCAGGAAGCCTCACCGCCTTCTTCCTCCAGTTTTTGCAGGGCGCTTTCCATAGAGGCGCCGGTGGCCAGCATAGGATCGGCCACCAGGAGGGTTTTGCCTTCCAGCGAGGGGCAGGTGCAATAATCTGCGAACACTTTGAAATAATCTCCCTTGCCATGCTTGCGGAAGGTGGAGAGGAAGGCGCTTTCGGCCTTGTCGAAGACATCCAGCAGGCCGTTTTGCAGCGGCAGGCCGGCGCGCAGGATGGCGGCAATCACCAGTGGAGTGTCGAAGGTGGATACGCGCGCCACTCCCAGGGGCGTGGTTACGTCTTTCTCGGAATAAGCCAGTGTCTGGGAAATCTCATAGCCGAAAACCCGGCCCACCCGCTCCAGGTTGGTGCGGAACCGAAGGCTGTCCTTTTGGATGCGTGCATCGCGGATTTCTGCAACAAAGTTGTTCAGAACGGAGTTTTTCTCTCCCAGGTTAACGACTTTCATGTGGTAGTAGATTATGGTTGGAATACAAATATAAGTATTTTTTCCATTTAATTATCCTTTCCCAACACGTTCCTCGGAGAAGGAGTAGAAGGAGCCTTCGGCAATGACCACGTGGTCCAGCAGGCTCAGGCCGATGGCCGACAGGGCACGGCGCAGGACTTCGGTCTGGTGGATATCGGCCTGGCCGGGCAGGGGAGAGCCCGAAGGATGGTTGTGCACCAGGATCAGGTGGGAACACTGTTTCTCGATGGCTTTCTTCAGGATGCGGCCGGTGTCGATGAGCGTGCTTTCCATTGACCCGGAAGTAATCATTTCCTTGCCGATGACAAAGTTGGCGCGGTTCAGATACAGTACCCAGCATTCCTCGTGGTCCAGGTTCTTCAAGTGTGGAATCATGAGCTGGTACACCAGTTCGGGCGAGGTGACGGAACGCTTGTCCACGATGGCGGCTTCCTCGAAACACCTTCGGCCCAGTTCCAGTGCGGCGGCTATGGTGATGGCCCGCACCTCTCCCAACCCTTTGTGAGAGATGAGCCGTTCCAGGGGCATCGCGCCCAATAAAGTTAACCGGCCCCCGGCGCTCACCATAAGCTCCTGCGCCACGTCCATCACGTTTTTCCCAACAATTCCGCTGCCCAGCAGCACGGCCAGCAGTTCGGCATTGGACAGTGCTTTCGCGCCCTTCTGGCGCATTTTCTCGCGCGGCCTCTCCTCCGCGCACAAATCCATCATCTTCATGAGGCCAAAGATAAGCCCCCAAAACGAAAAACAACGCAATCGTAAAAAAGATTGCGTTGTTTCAGGTGATTCTTTGCGTTTTCTTACGATTCCTCTTCTTTCTTCTTCTCCTTTTCAAGCCTTAATTCGTCCAGGTAGCTGGCCGTGATGACACCGGAAGGAAGGGCAATGATGGCCACGCCGAACAGGGAGGACAACATGCTGATGAACCGGCCCATATCCGTAATGGGAATCATGTCGCCGTATCCTACCGTTGTCAGGGTTACGGTGGCCCAGTACAGGGCGTCGAAGAAATTCTCGAACGTGGGGGCTCCGGTTACCGGGTTAAAGTGCGGCTCCACGTTGAACATAATGAGCGCGGTGAGAAAAACGTAGAAAATGGAGATGCCCAATACCGAAATCAAAACGCCCTTTTCTTTGCGGATCACTTTCATCAGCACCTGTATCTTCTCCGAATAGCGGATGAACTTGAACAGGCGCAGGATGCGCAGGAGCCGGGAAACACGGAAGATTTTGAATCCGCGGCCCAGGACGCTCAAACCGGGCAGGATGGACAGCAGGTCGATGATAGCCCATCCGGTGAAAGGATATAAGACAAAGGACCACTCCTTCTTGCCCATCCGGTAATCGGCCGTGAACCAGCGAAGGAGGTAATCGATGATAAAGATGATTACCGTTGTGGTTTCAAGGAACCGGAAGAAGGGCGTCTCCTTAACGAACATAAGCGGGACGATGCTGGCCGCAATGCATACGAGCATAAAGACATCATAGATAATGCTGGCCTTGTCTCCGCGCTTATCCTGTTCGATAATCTCAAATATGCGTTTTCTCATCTTTTACTGGATGAAGGCAATGATTTCGCCTTTGGCTACGGAATCTCCCTGCTTGCCCAGGACCGCTACCAGGAGGCCGTCCACGGCGGCAACGACATCTTCGATGCCATAATAGGTTTGCACGTGGCCGATGACCTCGCCGGCCTTGACCTTCTTGCCCACGATGGGCGCCTTGGAAACATCGTCTACATCCAGTTCCCAGAGGAGCTGGCCCTTCACCGGGCACTGCACCGGCGTGGCCTTGGGATAGCGTTCCACATAGTCTTCCACCTTGAACTTGGGCATCTCCACCACGGGGCGTTCCACCACGATGGGGGCGCCGGCCTTGGCCTTCATATCGGCCAGATCCTTGTTGAAACGTTCTTTGGCAATGCCGCTGCGGTAGTCTCTGTACTGGCGTTCGAACATAGCCATGTTCAGGAGCTCCTCGTCGTCCTGGCCGTAGTCCCAGCCTTCCTCGTCCATCATCTTGCGGAACTTGGGCAGTTCGTCGGGATACATATCCTGCGGATTGCCCGTGTAGAATTCCAGGCCTTTTTCCTTGGCGAGGGCCACGATTTCCGGGGCTAATGTTCCGGGCAGTTTGCCCATGTTGCCCAGGATCATGCCCCAGGTATCCTTGTCGATGGTGGTCCAGCGCGGCTTGTCGTTGAGCATGTTGAACAGGTTCATCAGGGCCGTGTTCTTCACGTACTGGCTGAACGGCGTCACCAGCGGCGGGTAGCCCAGGCGCGGCCATACGTATTCCACTTCGTCGAAGAGTTTCACCATGAGGGTGTCCAGGGTCATCTCCGGACGGCCGTGGGCACGCTGGGCGGCATTAATGGCGCCCTGGAAGCCTTTCAGATCGGCCATCATGGAACCCATCATACCGCCGGGCAGGCCGCAGCCCACCAGCAGGGAGGTCATCTGGGAGTTGGTGGGGTTGATCCAGTAGCCCAGGAAATCGTCGATAAATTCCTGCGTGAGGCGGCGTACCTCCATATAGGCGTCCATGTTGATGTCCTTCACCTGGAAGCCATCGGCCCGCATCATCTGCTGGATGGTAATCACGTCGGGATGGACCTTGCCCCAGGAGAGAGGCTCAACGGCTACGTCCAGGTAATCAGCGCCGGCGCGGGCCACTTCCAGCATGGAGGCGGGAGAGAAACCGGGGCCGGTGTGGCCATGGTACTGGACCTTGATTTCCGGGTGCGCCTTCTTGATGCCGGCCACAATCTGACCCAGTTCCGTGGGACGGCCGACGCCTGCCATATCCTTGAGGCAGATTTCATCGGTGCCGTATTCCACCAGCTGGTCCACCAGCTTGAGGTAATAATCCACCGTGTGCACGGGAGAGTGCGTGATAGACAGGGCCGCCTGCGAAATCATACCGCCCTTCTTGGCAAACTCGATGGAAAGCTTGAGGTTGCGGTGGTCGTTGAGGCCGCAGAAAGAACGGGCGATGTCCGTGCCCTGTTTCTTCTTCACCTTGAACATCAGTTCGCGGACATCGGCCGGGACGGGATTCATACGGATGGCGTTGAGGCCGCGCTCCAGCATATGGGTCTGGATTCCTGCCTTGTGGAAGGGAGCCGTCCACTTGCGGACAGAGACATTGGGATTCTCTCCGTAGAGCAGATTCACCTGCTCGAAAGCACCGCCGTTGGTTTCTACGCGGTCGAAGCATCCCATATCCACGATGGCAGGGGCAACCCGCACCAACTGATCTACGCGCGGCTGATACCTGCCGGAGCTCTGCCACATGTCCCTGTACACCAGGGAGAACTTGATTTCTCTTTTGGCCATATCTTGATAATACTTATTGTCGTATCTACAAAGATAGGAATTATAATTGAAAAATGCCGACAGGCTAAAATATTTTTGGAATCCGGGAAAAAATCCTTATTTTTGCAGTCCCAAACATGGTGGATGTAGTTCAGTCGGTAGAGCATCGGATTGTGGTTCCGAGTGTCGTGGGTTCGAGCCCCATCATCCACCCTTGCTGAAAGTGAGAATGACATTTTACGTCATTCTCACTTTTTTTGGGGTGTATCGTCCCCAGGATAACGCAAAACTAGTCCCTGAGCAAAGAATCCAGTAGCGCCCGTCTAATTCGGCACACGGAATCCAGGGCGGGGAGGTTTTCCGGCATGATAGGTTCGCTGGGCGGAGACTCCAGGGTGAGCGGATTCACGGGAGATCCGTTTTTCCATATCCGGAAGTCCAGGTGCGGTCCGGTGGCGGTTCCCGTCATGCCCACGTAGCCGATAACCTGACCCTGTGATACGCGCTGGCCGGCCTTTACGGCGAATTTGGAAAGGTGCAGATAGGCCGTGGTATACACGGAGTTGTGGCGTACCTTTACCATGTTCCCGGCGCCACCGCTCCCTCGTCCGGCACTGAGGACGGTGCCGTCTCCGATGCTCATCACCGGCGTTCCTGAAGGCGCCGCGTAATCCACGCCCGTATGCGGGCGCACGGTTCCGTGTACGGGATGTTTCCGGTGCAGAGAATAACCCGAGGAAATGCGGGTAAACTTCAGAGGGGCCTTCAGGAAGGCTTTCCGCATACTCTCTCCCTTCGGATTCCAATAGGTGTTGCCGCCGTCTCCCTGATCGTAATAGATGGCCTGTAAACAGTTGTCCCCGCGCAGGAATTCCGCATAGTGGACACGATCGATGCCCACATACTCCCCTTCGCAGCGCCGTTCACCGTACAGGATACGGAAACGATCCCCCTTCTGCAGGCCGAAGAAATCCACCGTCCAGGCGTAAATATCGGCGATATCGGCAATCAAATCGGGCGAGGCGCCGGCCGCGCTCATGTCATTCCAGAGGGACGAGGCAATGGTGACATCGGTCGATCTGACAAGCACTTCCACAGGTTTTTCGTAGGTCCAGACGGCCACGCTGTCCCGTAAGCCGAAAATGGTCTGCCGGGTTTGGCTGTTGTCGTACACCACGTACTGTACAGCCAACGAATCCTTATAGGCCGACCAACTGTTGCCGGCACGGAGTTTCCGAACGTCGAACACCGTGTCGCAGGCCTGCGCCAGGGCATGCGCCTGCAGTTGCGGCACCCCCAGGCGCGTCATCCAGCCCGTGAAATTGTCTCCTGGGGCGATCTTGCCCCTCACTACCGTGAAAGAGTCCGTGCAGAAGCCCAGCGGATAAACCGTATCCTTTTGCGGAACGGGTTCCGGAACCGTTTCCCCGCTTCTTTTGGGGATACAGCAAATCGCCAGAACGGCCAGGATGAGGATACCCGCAAAACGCTTCATTCGCTTACTAGACATTCTGTTAACTTATGAAGCAGCCCGTCGTAATAGCCCAGCTGAATCTGCCGTTAGATGGTGGAGCTTAGGCGATAGGTGTTCTTCTCGATCTTCTTGGTGTCCGGATTAATCTCGTAGAAGGTGAGGTGGAGGGAGGTGTATTCCCCGGTTTCCAGCAGGGGCTTCAGCGGGATACTGAAAGCGGTCTGCCGGGTCTTCAGGATGTCCTCCGACACGTAGGCCGGGTTCTCATTGTTTCCGTCATAGAAAGCATACAGGTGCAATTCTACGCCTTTGGCCTCCCAATAGAAGCGGAATCTGCGGGCATAGTTGCTGCTAGGATTGTAATAGTACTCGAGAACCAGGTTCAGATAACCTCCGCTGAAACTATTGTCTACAACGCCAATCGGGTCCTTGCCCTCATAATCCATATCGGCCAGGGGAATGGGATTTTCGATGTGCACCTTGACGAAATTCTTCAGGGTGATGTCCAGCTCCCGGTTCAGGACGTCGCACAGGATGTACAGGCGGGAACCTTCCTGTTGCCACTCATTGCTGCCGCTTTGGTTTTCGGTTACTTTGTAGGAAGTCCCGTAATCGTTCATCAGGTAACCATTGGTGGTGGTGACGATATCTACAAGGTTGGTGATGCTGAAGGTGCTTTCCTTCATACAGGCCGTGCAAGCCATCAGACTAAGGGCCAGGGGGATGATAAACTTTTTCATTGCGTTTTGGTTTTACGAGTAGTGGGACGGGCAATTAACTGGATGTCAATGTCTTCCACAGTATATCCCTTAAATTTACGCCGTTTCAGGTGAGCGTTCACCAGATTCTGCAGTTCGTCGTCCATCAGGTCCCGGTACGTGTGGTTCTCCCGGTCGTACAGGTGAATGTGCAGGGAGTTGTTGATGTCGAAGAACATTTTATTGGTGGCCGATAAGCGGCGTCCGTAGATGCGTTGGTCGGCCAGTTGGGCCAGGATGTTGTAGACGGAGGCCACTGTGACGGCCGCACCGCGCTGCCGTAGCGTTTCCTGCACCTGGTCGGCCGATGCGTGGCCCAGCTCCATCATCACTTCGTGGACGGCAAGCCTTTGGCGCGTGGCCTTGAGTTTATGTCGCCGGAGCTGTGTCCGGAATTCTTCCAGGGTCATGACTGTAACAGGGCTTGGGCGTTGGCAATGGCAGCGGGGGTGATGATGGCGCCGGACAGCATCCGGGCCAGTTCCTGCACCCGCCCTTCGGCATCCAGGCTGCGGACCGAGGTTACGCCGTCCTCCTTGGAAACCAGGTAGTGTGCGTTCCCCTTGGCAGCCACCTGCGGCAGGTGGGTGATGGCAAAGACCTGCATCTGCGTGCCCATGGTGCACACCAGGGAGCCCATCTTGTCGGCGGCGCTGCCGGAAACGCCGGTGTCGATTTCATCGAACACCAGGGTGGGCAGGCGCTTGAAGCGGGCCATTACGGCCTTGAGGCTGAGCATAATGCGGGACAATTCACCGCCGGAAGCGGTCTTGGACACATCCGAAGGGGTGCGCCCTTCGGCGGAAAAGAGAAAGCGGACGTTGTCGCTGCCATCGGCCCCTGCGGCGCAAGGCTCCAGGCCGATCTGGAAAACGGCGCGGTCCAACTCAAGAAAACGGAGTTGCTCCTGTACGGCGGCGGCAAAACCCGGAGCCGCTTTTTCGCGGGCTTCGTGCAGCTTCACGCAGAGGCTTTCGTGCAGCTGATTATTCTCCCGGACGGTTTTACGGGCTTGTTCCACTTCGCTCACCAGGGTGGTTGCATCCAGCACCAGGCTTTCCAGGCGGTCCCTTTCGTCCATTAGTTCCTCCAGGGAACCCACGCCGTGCTTCTGCAACAGGCCGTACAGCAGGGAAAGGCGTTCTTCTACCGCTTCCAGCCGTTCCGGAGAAGCCTCCGTTCGGCTATTCAGGCTTTCTACCTCGGACGCGATGTCTTCCAGCTCCAGCCGGGCACTTTCCAATCGGGCGCCCAGCGATTCCAGGGAAGGAATGAAGGCGGAACCCTTGGTCAGCAACTTGGAAGCATCCTTCAGATGCAGCTCTTCCAGCACGGCCTGTGCGCCATACAGCAACTCCTTGATTTCCTCTGCGTGGGCCAGTTGTTTCTGCTCGTTTTCCAGGTCTTCCAGTTCTCCGGGAACCAGACGGGCCCGGTTCAGGCGTTCCCAGCGGGCGTTGTTGTACTCCTGCTCCTCTCTGGCGTGTGTAAGGCGTTCCTCCAGGCGGCTCAGTTCCCGCCGGCTTTCTCCCAGCTGAGCCCATGCACGGGCGCATTCTTCCCGCAAAGGGATGCAGCCGGCCCAGAGGTCCAGCGCTTCCCTGCGGAAACGTTCGTCCCCCAGGCGGAGGGTCTGGTGCTGCGAATGGATGTCCACCAGGCGGGTGGCCAGTTCCTGCAGCACGTTCACGCTCACTGGTTCGTCGTTGGCAAAGCTGCGCGAACGGCCGCTTTTGGCCACCGTGCGGCGAAGCAGCAGGCAATCTCCTTCGGCGGGAAGGTCGGCCTGTTCCAGCAGGGAACGGATTTCATCGTCCAGGCCGAATTCCGCTTCCACCACGCAGTTCTCCCCGTGCGGGCCCACCATACCGGCATCGGCCTTGGCGCCGAGAACCAGGGATAGGGCTCCCAGCAGGATGGACTTGCCGGCACCGGTCTCACCGCTAATAATGACAAGACCCTCCGGAAAAGAGATATCCAGAGAGCCGATCAAAATGTAGTTGGAGACGGTGAGGCTGTGGAGCATGACCTATTCTCCGCTGGTGATGTCGATGGGATTTTCGTTTTGCGCCTTGCGGTAGAACAGTTCGCCGTTTTCGAATTCAGAGATGGCCACCAGGTCCGGTTTGGGCTGGCGCTCGTAGTACTTGGAGATCTCAATCTGCTCCTTGTTCTCGAAAACTTCTTCCATGGTGTCGCGGTCGCCGCGGAATTCGTCCAGTTTCTTCATCAGTTCCTTCTTTTCGGCCACGGCAATCTGGTTGGCGCGCTTGTACAGAATCACTACGGATTCGTAGATGTTGCCGGTGGGCGCGGCCAGGTTCTTGATGTCGCGCGTCACCGTGTTAACGGGAATTTTTTTCTTGCTATCCATTATATAAAAATCGTTATCTATATAGTATACCCGCCCTTTTTGCGGCAAGTTTCAATTATTTTTCAACCGGGGCTTCGTCCGGGGCGTTGCCGTCCCTGCCCAGTGTTTTCTGCACGCGGCGGTAAAGGTTGTCCAGCTCCTTGCGGTAGTGGGACTCCGGATATTCGCCTACAAAGTTCAGGTAGTCGTCCACGAAGACGAGATAACGCTCCCGCTGTTTCTGCCATACGCTCAGGCGCGCGTAATGATATGAGGCCATGGCGGTGTAATACAGTACATCTTCGCGGTAGTTATTGTCGGCGTTGGTCTTGAGCACGTTGCGCAGCTTCACGCGGGCGGCGGGGTAGTCTTCCATCTGGTAATACTGCCGGCCGGCTTCGAAATCTTTCCGGTCCAGACGGTCCTGGAGATCGGCCATCATAGACTGGCAAGCCTGTAAGTGGGCATCGTCGTCCGGATGTTCACGCATATACTCGCTGATGGAAGCCATGCAGCTGCGGGTGGGCATCTGGTCCAGTTCCCAGCGGTAGGTGGCCCGGTACATACAATCCAGCCGATAGAATTCGGCATCGGCGGTAAAGGGGCTGCGCGGGAAATTCTGCACGAAACGGGCGAAATTGGATTCCGCCGTATAAAAATCCTTGTTCCGGTAATTGGACATACCCCAGTAGAACTGGACGGTGTCGTCCCGGGCGGTGCCGCTGGTGAGGATGGCCATGGACTCGAACAACTGAGCGGCCTTCGTAAACTTCTGGTTGTTGTACAGTTCCATGGCGGCCTGGTACTTGGCGTCTACGTCGTTGGAGGCGAGCAGGAGCTCATACTGGCTCTTGCAGGCAAAAGCGGCCATCAGAAGCAGCACAGCAGCTACGGTATATTTCAGTTTTCTCATGTTCTTTTAAGCGTTTACGTGCTCCAAAAGGTATTTTTCGGCATCCCGGGCCGCCATGCAGCCGGACGCTGCGGCGGTTACGGCCTGGCGGTAGCGCGGGTCCTGAACGTCACCGGCGGCGAAAACCCCGGGAACACTGGTCTCGGCCGATTTGGCACCGGTTATGATATAGCCGTTGGCGTCCCGTTCCAGCCAGGGAGCGAACAGGTCCGATGCAGGCGTATGGCCGATAGCCAGGAAAAAGCCGTCGATGGCAATGTCAAAGACTGTGCCGTCCTTGCGCAGGAGGCGGGCGCCGGTGACGCCCATGGCATCTCCCAGCACCTCCTGGGTGTTGCAGTTCCAGAGCACCTCGATGTTGGGGGTTGCGAACACTTTCTCCTGCATGATGCGGGAGGCGCGGAAAACATCGCGCCGTACAATCATGTACACCTTCTTGGCCAGGCTGGCCAGGTACAGGGCTTCTTCGCAGGCGGTATCGCCGCCGCCCACCACGGCCACGGTGCGTTTCCGGTAGAAGAATCCGTCACAGGTGGCACAGGCGCTCACGCCGGCTCCTTTGAATTTTTCCTCGGACGGCAGGCCCAGATAGCGGGCCTGGGCACCGGTGGCGATAATCAGGGAATCGGCCTCCAGTTCTTTCTCTGCGTCTATGGTGATGCGGAAGGGGCGCACGCCCAGGTCTACTGCGGTGGCGGTTCCCTGGCGGATGTCGGCACCGAAACTGCGGGCCTGCTCCCGCATATTGTCCATAAGGGTATTGGCATCTACGCCGCCGGGGAATCCGGGGAAATTCTCCACCACGGTGGTGGTGGTAAGTTGGCCACCCGGCTGGATGCCCTCATACAGGACAGGGGAGAGGTTGGCACGCGATGCGTAAATGGCTGCCGTAAAACCGGCGGGACCGCCGCCTAAAATCAGTGTCTTAACGTGCTCCATGGCTATTTCTGCAGGGAAGTGGTATAATCTTTCTTGAATACGATGCGACGGACGGCCACATTGTGATGGTTGCCGTTGGGGTCGGTGTCGAAGAGGAAGTCCGTGTGCAGGCCGGCGCTCCGTTCTGCCCCCAGTTTCCGCGACCACCGGCCGCCGTAGCGGGCGCAGCGAATCACGAAATAGCGGGCTGTGTCGTAGCCCTGGAATGCAAACTGAGACGGCTCCGTGCGGAAGAGGGCACGGTAGCTGCGCACGAAGCGGTCCACCTCTGGGGCGCTGTAATCGGCAAAATAGGACGTGCACAGGTGCAGGGAGGCATCGTGGTAGGCGCTTCCGTCGATGGTGTCAAAGGTGCGCACCTTGGATGGAGCGTACATTACCATGTCATAGTCTTTGCCCAACATGATGCCCAGGTTGCGGACTACATCTCCGATAAATGCTTCGCTTTCAGAGGCTACTACCACGCGGTTCACGCCGTCTTCGGTCATCAGATTTCCCAGGATGGCAGGGATGCCGCGGCCCTCCACGATGGCGTAGTTCACAATCTCATAGCTCAGTTCCCGGCGGGCGAGGGCGCTGCGGATGGCTACGGCGGCCGCCACATTCCCGGCGCTCTTTTCCGTGATGAGCAGTACTTTATCATCATTTTCAAGGTCATCCTTCACCCATTGGGCCAGGTCGTCGTATTGGTTGTCTACGGCCGTGGGGACCTGGATAAAGTTCTGGTAATTAGCGCTGAGAGAGGCCGCCTTCTGGTCCAGCGGAGAAATCACGGGCACATTGCCGTCCACGCGCTGCAGGATGGCTTCCAAATCGCGGGAGGCCACCGGTCCCAGGACGAAATCACTCTTTTCCAAGGCGTCTACAGGCGGCAGGCCGGCCGATAAGTCGTACACGTGGGCCTTTACCTTGAGTCCTTCGGCCTCCAGATCTTTGAGGGCCATAAGTACGCCGGAATAAAAGTCCATATTAATCTCGCTGGGGTTGCTTCCGGCCTTCAGGGGCAGGATCAGGGAAAATTCCACCCCGTCACGGGAACGAAGGCTGAGCAGGGTGCTGTCCGTCACCTCGGGGACGTCCATTTGTTGGGCGGCGGGGGCATCCGGAGAAAGAACGACGGGCGCCACGATTTCTACCTCCGGTTCTCCGGAAGTCTCTTCCGGGGCCGGTGTGGGGGCCGGGGCGTTTTTCACGGGAATTTTCAGCACCTGCCGGGTGGAGAGCTTTTTGCTCTTGAGCCCGTTCAGCTCCATAATCTCCCGTACGCTTACATCGTAGCGGCGGGCTATGTCGTCCAGGTCTTCGTACCACTTGACAGTATGCTCCGTGTAGGAAGGATCGGCCGTTTTCTGCTGGGAAGCTTCCGTTTCGGATCCGGCATTTTCCCGATAGGGGATGAGCAGGATGGAATTCTTCTGCAGACCGGTTTCACGCAGGCTGGGATTGGCTTCGTACATATCCTCCTCCGTCACGCCATAGGCTTTGCAGATGCTGTAAAGGGTCTGGCGTTCCAGCACCACGTGGGAAAGATACACCTTCCCGTTCAGTTTGACCTTTTCCTTGGAAACGGTGACAGGAGTGGGAACGTATTCCTGGGCCAGGGCTGCACCGCAGCACAGGAGCAGGAGCGAAGCAATCAGGGTAATCAGTCGTTTCATCTTACAAAAAACATTATAGGGTGGCGGCGAAGTCTGTGAGGGCGGTGCAGAAACGGGTCCAGCTTAAGCGCTCTTTCTCGCGGCCGATTGCCTTCCGGCAACTTTCCTGAAGGTCTGGGTCTCCGAAATAACGGAGTACCTCTTCCCGGATGGCCGCAGGCGTAGCCTCGGGAGCGACAATTCCCGTGCCAAGGGCGCCGATGGTGTCCTTGAGGCCGCCCACGTCCGTGACGATGAGCGGCAGGCCGAAATGGCAGGCGATGGCGCTGATGCCACTTTGGGTGGCGCTCCGGTAGGGGAGAACTGCTACATCGGCCACGCTGAAGAACTTTTTCACTTCCGAATCCCGGATATAGTCCGGAAACACATGCACCCGTTCTTTGCCGGGCAGGGAGTCAATAATCTGCTGATACTTGTCGAAGGAACCGTAGGGTTCGCCGGCCACCACCAGCTGATAGTCTTCCGGGAGTTCACGGAATGCTTCCAGCAGGATGTCCAACCCTTTATAATCCCGGATAAGGCCGAAGAAAAGCAGGGTTTTGGCGGCGGGGTCTACGCCCAGCAGACGGGCGGCTTCCTCACGGGGCATCAGGGGGCCGAAATGTGTGTACAACGGATGCGGCAACAGGATGTGGGGGGCATTGGGCCGCAATTGAAGGAGATCCTGCCGCACCTGCTCCGACATACATACGAACCCGCTGCAGCCGCGCAGCAGCCAGCGGGTAAGGGGAGCGTCGAACCAGTGGGCTTCGTGGGGGATGACGTTGTCCAGGATTACCAGACTCTTGCACCCGCAGTGGCGGGCCACATAGCCCAGGGAAGGTGCAAACCAGGACATCCAGTACTTCATTACCAGAAGATCCGGTTTCCACGCCCGGATGGCGCGGGCTGTCTTGACCCAGGTAAGGGGATTGACCGTGTCCAGCAGGGCATCGGCCTCCACGGGCGTGGCTTCGTCTTCCGGGGTTACGTATTGCGTTTTGCCGGGGAAGAGGAAGTCCGGATATTGCCTGGAAAAGCTGAAGGCCCGGGTATCATGACATTTTCCCAGTTCTTCCAGCATGCTGGCGTTGAACTGGGAAATGCCTCCGCGGAGCGGATAGAAGCTGGACAGGAGGGCTATCCGCATTATTTCTTGGAAGCCTCTTTGGTCTTGATGTAGGCGGCGTTCAGACCGGCCAGCAGATCTTCGGTAATGTCCAGTTTGGGATCACCGGCCACTACGGGAGTGGAAAGGATGGCGCCGGCCGTGGTGAGGATGAGGGCATACTGATGCTCTGCGTTGTATTCCTGGATATATTCGGAAATGGCGTTGGCGATCTGGTTCATCATCACCTGCTGCTCTTCGGCCATTTCCTGCTGCTTGCGCACCACGTATTCCTGGTACTCCTGCTGCTGTTGCTGGAGCTTCTGGTACTGGGCCTGGGCCACGGAAGTGGTGAGGAGGCCTTTGTCCACCTTGTTCTGGAAGTCGGTGGCGTCCTTTTCCAGCTTCTTGCCGCGACGGTCGATTTCGGCCTGGATGCCGGAGGTCTTGGTCTCGAAGACGGAATTGAGGTCATTGGCCATGTCGTAGCCTTCCATTACCTGGTCCATGTTGAAGAATACGATGCTGCCGGCCACGGCGGTGCTGTCAGTAGCGGCAGCGGTGTCGGGAGCGGTGGTCTGGTTCTGGTTGCAAGAAGCGGCGAGGGCCAGCAGGGCGGCGGCACCGCATACGATGAGAGTCTTTTTCATTGTTATAGTTTTATAATTATAATTCGTTAAAGCCTGCAAATTTAGTTATTTTTTGCGGATTTCCCCAAGATAGGCCTGAATTGTTCTCTCCAGCCCCATATATAGGGCGTCGGAAATGAGGGCATGGCCGATAGAAACCTCTGCCGTCCAGGGAATATTTTGGACAAACCACGCCAAATTCTCCAGGGAAAGGTCGTGCCCGGCATTGAGTCCCAGGCCGCATGCACGGGCTGCTTGGGCTGCAGCCAGATAAGGGTCGATAGCCAGCTGCGGGTTGGCGGGGTAACCGGCGGCATAGGCGGCGGTGTACAGTTCCACGCGGTCGGCCCCGCAGACGGCTGCCCCTTCGGCCATACGCGAATCCGGATCGATGAAGATGGATGTACGGATGCCTTTGGCCTGGAAAGTGCGACAAAGGTCGGCAAGCAAGTTCTTGTTATCCAAGGTGTTCCATCCGGCATTGGAAGTGAGGGCGCTGTGCCCGTCGGGCACCAGGGTCACTTGGTCGGGAACCACTTCCAGCACCAGGTCTACGAAGCTGTCCACGGTGGGATTTCCTTCGATGTTGAATTCCGTTTTCACCAGTGGACGGATCTCCCGTACATCGGCGTAACGGATGTGGCGCTCGTCGGGGCGGGGGTGTACCGTGATGCCTTCTGCGCCGAAAGCCTCGCAGTCCAGGGCGGCCCGCGTTACATCCGGAATATTTCCTCCGCGGGCGTTACGTAAAGTGGCTATTTTGTTAATATTGACACTAAGTCGGGTCATGATTCTTGCGGATATATTCCACAAAAATAAGGAATTTTCTCAGAAATGTGTTAATTTTGGAACTTGAATTCATGCATGACAGATGAAAATAGGATTTTTTATTCTTAACGACGAGCTTCGCGAAGATCCCCGGATGCGCTCCCTGCTCAAGGATTTGGAGTCGGCCACGTTCGATATTTACGAGATCCATTCCAAGGCCGATGTCCTCCCGGAAACAGACCTGGTCTTGTCCATGGGCGGCGACGGCACCTTCCTTTCGGCTGCCCACGTGGTGGCCGATATCGGCCTGCCCATCCTGGGCGTGAACTTCGGCCGCATCGGCTTTTTGTGCGAAAACCGGCCGGAAGCTGTTCGTAAGGCTTTATTGGAAGGCGATTTCCGCATCGAATACCGGACCGTGCTCAACGCTACGCTCAAGGGGCCGGAAGCGCGCCGTTCCATCGGTATGCTGCCCTATTCGGTGAACGAAGTGGCGCTGCACCGCAGCGGCTCTTCCGTGCTGGGTATCCACGTGAGTATCGACGGGGAACCGCTGCCCACTTATTGGGCCGACGGTTTGCTGGTAGCCACTTCATCGGGCTCCACGGCTTATTCCCTGAGCGTGGGCGGTCCCATCTGCCTGCCGGATACCAAGGTCCTGATCATCGCTCCTATTGCCCCGCACAACCTCAATGTGCGACCCATCGTAGTGCCTGAAACCGCTAAAATCGATATTTCTTTTGAATCGCGCGACGGTCGTGCCACCATGACCAACGACAACCGCGTAGTGGAAATCCAGCCGGACTGGTCCATCCATATCGAGATGGCACAGTTTTCGCTCAAACGAATCCGGCTCGCCGAGTCCGGTTTCGTGAGGGCGCTTACCTCCCGGCTGTTCTGGGGCGAGGATATGAGAAACAACGGTTAAATATGAACAATCTACCGCAGCATGTGTCCATTATTATGGACGGGAACGGACGATGGGCGAAAGCCCGGGGCAAGGAGCGGGTATATGGTCATATGGAAGGGGCGGAAAGTGTGCGCGCCTGTCTGGAATATGCCGTAGAAATCGGCCTCCCATACCTTTCCCTCTATGCTTTTTCGGAAGAGAACTGGAACCGTCCGCCGGTGGAAGTGAATGCCCTAATGGCGCTTATGCTGAAATTCATCCGCCAGGAATTTTCCAATCTCATGGAACATCGTGTGCGCTTTATGGCGCTGGGAAATCGGCGCCGCCTGTCCAAAGAAGTGAATGCTGCCATCGATGACCTGATGGAAGCATCGGCCGGAAACCAGGGAACCACCCTCATCGTTTTCTTGAGTTACAGCGGCCAGTGGGACGTGCTTCAGGCCATGAAAAAGGCGGCTGCAGAACTGTCCCCGGAGGCTTTCCAGGCTATGGAAGCCAAGGATTTTTCCGGATATCTGGTAACGGCCGGAATCCCGGATCCGGACCTGCTCATCCGCACTTCCGGGGAACTGCGCATCTCCAATTACCTGCTATGGCAGTGTGCCTATTCGGAATTCTATTTTACCGATGTCCTTTGGCCGGATTTCCGCAGGCCTCAGTTCCAGGAGGCGTTGGACGCGTATGCCAACAGGGACCGCCGATATGGGAAAGTCAAATAAAATCGCTATATTTGCAGGTTAAGTTTTGATTGGAATGCATCTGAGACGGATACTTTGCGCTACGCTGCTGCTCCTGGGGGGAATGCTCCTGCAGGCGCAGGAAGTGCGGAGTGGCATCGAAATAGATTATAACCATCCGCGGAAATACAAGGTGGGTGGTGTGCGTGTGGAGGGAAACCGTTACTTTAACGAGCACCAGATCCTGCAGCTGATCGGCTTGCAGCAGGGACAGGAGGTAACCGTTCCGGGAGAAGACATTACCGGTATTGTGAAGCGCCTGGTGGCCCAGCGCTACTTTGAAGATGTGGCCGTAGTTTTGGACTCCCTCAACCATCAGGCCGATACAGCCTGGTTCACGGTGGCCATCCGGGAGCGTCCGCGCGTTTCACGCTGGACCTATTCCGGGGTCAAGAACAGTGAACGAAAAGACCTCCAGGAACGTTTGAACCTGCGTCCGGGCCGTGAGTATTCGGATTATGTGAAAAAGACCTCGGAAGACATCATCAAGCGTTATTATAAAGAAAAAGGCTTTCTCCAGGTGAAGGTGGACACGCAGGTGCAGCAGGATACCATGATCCGCAGTGCCATCCGCGTGAACTTCGCGGTGGACAAAGGCAAGAAAATCCGGATCCGGCACATCAACTTCCAGGGCAACACGGACGTAAAGGAGTACAAGTTGGCCAAAAATATGAAGGATACCCACTCCAACAAGTGGTACAACTTCTTCAAATCCAAGAAATTCAAGGAGAAAGAATATCAGACAGACAGGAAAACGGTGCTGGATGCCTTCAATGAGGCCGGTTACCGGGACGCCCGTCTGGTGCGGGATTCCCTCTATTTCCTGGAAGACGGCAAGCACATGGACATCGACATGGTGTTCGAGCAAGGCCGGAAGTACTATTTCCGCAATATCAGTTGGACGGGCAACGCCGTCTATCCCTCAGAGGTGCTCAATGAAATCCTCCAGGTGAAAAAGGGCGACGTGTACGACCTTGTCACCATGGAGAAGCGCCTGCATGGCGGCGGAAAGGAGAGCGAATACGACGTGTCTAAATTGTACCGCGACAACGGCTACCTGTTCTTCAACATCACGCCCGTGGAGGTGAATATCCAAAACGACTCGGTAGACGTGGAACTCCGGATTTCGGAGGGTAAGCCCGCTACCCTGAATGAGATTGTGATCAACGGCAACGACCTCACCAACGAAAAGGTGGTCCGCCGCCAGCTCTTCACCCGTCCCGGCTATCTGTTCAGCCAGACAGACTTTGAACGTTCCATCCGTGAAATCGCTTCCATGGGCCAGTTCGATCCGGAAGCTGCCATGGATCCCAGCCGCGGCTGGTCCATCGTTCCCAACCAGATCAACAGCACGGTGGACATTATCTATAATGTGACGGAGAAACCTTCTTCCCAGTTGGAACTCTCCGGTGGTTGGGGTGGCAATACCTTCGTACTCACGGCGGGTGTGAGTTTCAACAACTTCTCCACGCGCCGCATGTTCGAGAAAAAGGCATGGCGGCCCGTTCCGCTGGGCGACGCCCAGAACCTGGCCTTCCGTTTCCAGACCAACGGCCGGTATTATACCAACTTGAGCGCCAGCTTTACGGAGCCCTGGCTCTTCGGCAAGAAACCCACATCCCTGAGTATCTCCGGCTATTATTCCAGAATGACGGACAGCTACCTGGCCATCGGCATCCTGTCAACGGACAAGATGTTTGAGGTATACGGCTTCAACGCAGGTCTGGGTACGCGGCTCAAGTGGCCGGACAGCTATTTCGTCCTGTACAACAACCTGAGCTGGCAAACTTACCGGCTCACCAACTGGACCAACAGCTATTTTGCCTTCAACGACGGTACTTCGCACAATTTCAGCTATACGCTCTCCTTGTCGCGTAACTCCTCCGACCAGCAGATTTATCCCCGTAGTGGTTCCGAATTCTCCGCCTCGGTGCAGGTTACCCCGCCGTACTCCCTCTTCCGGAAATATACCTGGGCCACGGACGACGACGGCAACCGCGTGAAACAGCCCGTGAACAGCTGGAGAGACGTGAATTACGACGAATGGACATCGGCCGAACGGTACAAATGGATCGAGTACCACAAGTGGAAATTCAACGGAACCATCTATACCAAGCTGTGGAAAGACCTGGTCCTGATGACCCGTGCCCAGTTCGGTTACCTGGGCTACTTCAACCGCAATTGGGGCTATTCTCCCTTCGAGAACTTCCAGGTGGGCGGTGACGGTATGTCGGGCTATATGACCTATGGCGCAGAAATTATCTCGTTGCGTGGTTACGAGGATTATTCCCTCACGCCGCGGAAGATTACCCCTTACAGCCAGAACGGCGTAAGTTATGCGGGTAACGTATATGACAAGTTCACCGTAGAACTCCGCTATCCCGTGATCCTGCAGCCTCAGTCCACCATCTATGCCCTGGTATTCCTGGAGGGCGGTAACTGCTGGAGCGACATCCGCGAATTCAATCCATTCCAGATTAAGCGCAGTGCAGGTGTGGGCGTGCGCGTGTTCCTGCCCATGATCGGCCTGCTGGGTGTAGACTGGGGTTATGGCTTCGACGACGCCACCAACGGCGGCAGCCAGTTCCACTTCGTCCTGGGTCAGCAATTCTAGTATGGTATAAAATTTGTGAACAACACGAACGGTTTAACAGAAAACAAATATTAAGAACGATATGAAAAAACTATTTGTCATTGCCCTTGCGGCACTTGCAACCCTTACCGCTTCCGCCCAGACCCTGGGAAAGGTGAACTTCAATGAACTGGTGATGTTAATGCCCGAGATGGACGCTGCCCGCGAAGCCATCGCCGCCTCCCAGAAAGAGGCCGAGGAAACCTATTCCGCCATGCTGGAGGAGTATCAGAGCAAGATGAGCCAGTATCAGCAGAAACAGGCCACCTGGACCGCCGCCATCCGCGAATCCAAGGAGCGTGAACTCATGGAAATCCAGAACCGTATCCAGGAATTCCAGCAGTCCATCTCCCAGGAGCTTCAGCAGCAGCAGAATCAGCTCACCGCTCCCATCCAGGAGAAGGCCAACAAGGCGGTTACTGACATTGCAAAAGCCAAAGGCATCACCATCCTGTTCGATGTTTCCCAGGCCATCTATTTCGATGACTCCAAGGTGGTGGATCTGACGCCCGATGCCCGTAAGGCCCTGAATATCCCCGACAGCCGTACCCTCGAGAGCCTCCAGGCCGAACTCCAGGCCCAGGCCGAAGCCGCTGCCGCCGCCCAAGCTAAGTAATTCCAATTTTATACCATAAAAAAACTCCGACCAATTGGCCGGAGTTTTTTGTTGTTTGCTCAAAGGTTTAGATCGTGCCTTGCTCGAGCATGGCGGTGGCGACCTTCATGAAGCCGGCGATGTTGGCGCCCTTCACGTAGTCTACGGAGCCGTCGGGCTGCGTGCCGTATTTCACGCACTGCTCGTGGATGCTCTTCATGATGAAGTGCAGTTTGTCGTCCACTTCCTTGGCATCCCAGGAGATGTGCTCTGCGTTCTGGGTCATTTCCAGACCGGAGGTGGCCACACCACCAGCGTTCACGGCCTTGCCGGGAGCGAAGAGGATGCCGTTGTGCTGGAAGTAGTGGATGGCGGCGGGCTGGCAACCCATGTTGGAAACCTCGCAGCAGCACCAGCAACCGTTGGCAACCAGTTCCTTGGCGTCTTCTTCGGAAAGTTCGTTCTGGAAGGCGCAGGGGAGGGCGATGTCCACGGGGATGCTCCAGGCCTTCTTGCCGGCGGTGAACTGAGCCTTGCCGGGGTATTTATCGGCCATATCCTGAACCTTGTTGCGGTTGGAGGCACGCATGACCAGCATGTAGTCGATCATTTCCTTGGTGATGCCTTCCGGGATGTGGCAGACGCCGTCGGGGCCGGAGATGGCCACCACCTTGGCGCCCAGTTCAGTGGCTTTGATAGCGGCGCCCCAGGCTACGTTGCCGAAGCCGGACAGGGCCACTTTCTTGCCCACGATGCTCTTGCCGGCCTTCTCCAGCAGGTGCTGGGTGAAGTACAGGGCACCGAAACCGGTGGCCTCCGGACGAAGGATAGAGCCGCCCCAGGTGCCGCCCTTACCGGTGAGAACGCCGGTGTTGTACTGGCGGGCCAGCTTCTTGTACATGCCATAGAGATAGCCGATTTCACGGCCGCCCACACCTACGTCGCCGGCGGGGATGTCCTGATCCGGGCCGATGCAGTTCCACAGCTCCAGCATAAAAGCCTGGCAGAAACGCATGATTTCGTCGTTGGACTTGCCCACGGGGTCGAAGTCCGAGCCGCCCTTGGCGCCGCCCATGGGCAGGGTGGTGAGGGCATTCTTGAAGGTTTGCTCGAAGCCCAGGAACTTGAGCATGGAAGGGGTCACTGCCTTGTGGAAGCGGAGACCGCCCTTATAGGGACCGATGGCACTGTTGAACTGGATGCGGTAGCCGGTGTTGGTCTGAACTTCGCCTTTGTCGTCGATCCAGGTGACGCGGAACGTGAAAATACGGTCCGGTTCTACCAGGCGCTCCACGATTTTGGCCTGTTCAAACTCCGGGTGCTGATTGTAAACTTCCTCGATGGATTCCAGTACTTCCTGGACTGCCTGCAGATACTCTTTCTCCAGCGGATACTTGGCCTGAAGGCGTGCCATGATGTCAGTCGTTTTCATTTTTTGGTTTTCGTTAGGTGTTATGATTAATAATAAAAAGGGATTCATTTGAATTCCATTGCAAATGTAAAGAATAAAACGGGAACGGCCAAGAATATCCCAGAAATTATTAACTTTGCAAGCTAAACCGATTTTAGTTAAATTACTATATATGAAAAAAGAACTTATCGCGCTTTGCTGCCTGGCAACGCTGCTCCTGGTCTCCTGTGAACGTCACCGGAGCAAGAGCGCCCAGTTGCTGGAGAACTATGCGCTGGTGACCATTCCTGCTCCGGACCTTTCAGGAATCACCGACAATGGCAAGGAGGTTCTGAATCTGTATCGTTTCGCCGCCGACCAAGCCGACGCCATCTATTGGGAACAGGTTTTCGGCCCTAAATCTACGTTTGACAACCTGGCCGACCCTGCCGAAAAAGACTTCGCCTATGTGAATTACGGCCCTTGGAACCGCATTGACAATACGCCTTTCTTGGAGGGTTACGGCCCCCGTCCCGCCGGTGCCCGCTTCTATCCCGAAGATATGACGGATGCGGAGTTTGAGGCCCTGGCCGACCCTAATAAAAACAGCCCCTATACCCTGATCCGCCGCAAGGAAGACGGTTCCCTGGAGGTGGTCTGGTATCACGACGCCTACCGGGAGCAGGTGCATAAGCTGGCCGATATCCTCCGCGCTGCAGCCGATATCACCATCAAGAGCAGCGTGCGGGAATACCTGCTGCAGATGGCCAATGGCTTGCTCGCAGACCAGTATTACGCCAGCGAGAAGTCCTGGCTGGAAATGACCGACAGCAAGATGGACCTTGTGATCGGCCCCAATGAAACCATTGACGACCAGCGCTATGGCATCAAGGCTTCCTATGGCGCCTATGTACTCCTGAAGAACGAGGATCGCACGGCCACCCTGCATTCCGTGGTGTCCCGGCTGCCGGAACTGCAGGCATCCCTGCCCGGCGACCCCGCCCACCATGCCTTTGTTCCGGGTATGGAATCCAATATTTTCTCCTGCGATGTGATCTATTATGGCGGTTATACCAATGCCGGATACAAGACCATCGCCGTGAATTTCCCCTATGACGCCCGTGTACAGCGGGAATACGGTACCCGTACCATTCTCTTCGATAACATCATCCGCGAGAAATTCAACCGCACCGTATTTCCGGCCGGTATGCTGCTGCTGGAAAGCCAGGACTGTGCCCATCTGGACGCCAACGCCTTCTATTGGGGGATCGTGTTCCGTGAGGTGGCCCAGGCCCTGGGTGTGAAGCAGACCATCAACAATAAGGGAACGGTAGTGGAAGCACTGGGTAACGAAGCCCTTACGCTGGAGAAGGCCAAGGCCAATGTGCTGGGCGCCTATCTTTGCGCCCAGGAGGTGGAAGCCCACCGCGTAGACGCACTCATTATGAAGCAGGACGTGCTCACTACCTTCGTGGTGAACATCATCCGTTCCTGCCGTTTCGGCTTCGGTGATGCCACCGGCCGCGCCAACCTCGTCATTTACAATTATCTGATGGAAAGCGGTGCTATCGCCCGCAAGGCTTCCGGCAAATACAGCATCGACCAGCAGAAACTGGAAGAGGCCATTAGCACCTTGGGCGCCCTCATTCTGGAACTGCAGGCCACTGGCAACCGCGAAGCTGCCACGGAGTTCGTGGACAAATACGCTGTGGTTGCGCCCACCATCAAGGCCGATGTCGTGAACCTGGAACTGGAGAAGATCCCCGTGGACCTTCGTTTTACCTATGAAAGATAAAAAACTATTATAGTATGGCTAAGAAATTCAATTTGAAGTACTGGGTGTTCCTGCCGCTTGTGCTCGCCATCACCATTTTCCTTTGGGCGGTGCCCGTTTCGTTCTTCGGCATCGATGCGCTCACCGTTGTCCAGCAGCGTGTGATTGCACTCTTCGTTTTTGCCGCCCTTATGTGGATCTTTGAAATCATCCCCAACTGGTCCACCTCCCTGGTAGTGATCGTAGTAGCCCTGCTCACGGTCTCCAACAAGGGTATCGGCATCTTCTGCGACCCTCAGTATGGCACCCTGGTCCCTTACGGCCGCATTATGAGTTCTATGGCAGACCCTGTGGTCATGCTCTTCCTGGGCGGCTTTGTGCTGGCCATCATGGCCGAGAAATATGGCCTGGACGTTACTATGGCCAGGGCTCTGCTGAAGCTTTTCGGCTCCAAGCCGGAGATCGTGCTCCTGGGCTTCCTCATTATGATTTCCGTCTTCTCCATGTTTATGTCCAACACCGCCACCGCCGCTATGATGCTGGCCCTCCTCACCCCGGTGCTTTCCAAGCTCCCGGCCGATGACAAGGGCAAGATCGGCCTGGCGCTGTCCATCCCCGTGGCCGCCAACCTGGGCGGTATCGGAACGCCTATCGGCACGCCGCCCAACGCCACCGCCAAAGGCGCCCTGGAGCAGGCCGGTATCGACGTTTCCTTCGGTGACTGGTGCGTACATATGATTCCCTATGTGATCATTATGATTGTGATTGCCTGGATCGTGCTGCGCATTATGTTCCCCTTCAAGACCAAGAAGCTGGTCCTGGAAATCCCGGAGAACAAAGTACAGAAGGACTGGAAGCTCACCCTTGTGTGGATCACCTTCATCGGAACCATCCTCCTGTGGGCCACCGAGCAGCTTACCCACATCAACTCCAACATCGTAGCCCTGATTCCGCTGGGGGTGTTCACCGCAACGGGCCTGTTCGGCAAGGATGAAATCAAGGAAATCAACTGGACCGTTCTCTGGCTGGTAGCCGGCGGCTTCTGCCTGGGTTACTGCCTGCAGGACACCGGTCTGGCCAAGGTGCTCATCCAGGCCATCCCGTTCGGCAGTATGTCCGTGGTGGTGGTGCTGGTAATCGCCGGTCTGGTGTGCTACTTCCTGTCCAACTTCATCTCCAACTCCGCTACGGCGGCCCTGCTCATCCCCATCCTCATTGTGGTGGCCAACGGTATGGCAGATCCCGAAGCCGCCAACAACGCCCAGTTCCTGGCAATGGGCGGCACCAGCGCTATGATTATCTTCATCGCCGTGTGTGCCTCCATCGCCATGCTGTTCCCCATCTCCACGCCGCCGAATGCCATCGCCTCTTCCACCGGTATGGTAGAGACCAAGGATATGACCAAGGTCGGTTTAGTAATGGGTGTGATCGGCTTTATCCTAGGTTATTTCTGGCTCACTAAACTGTTCCCGTTTGCATAATATGAAGAAACATATCGTTATTTTGGCAGCGCTCCTGATCGGGGGCACTGCTTTTGCGCAGGAAGAAAAGCCTTCCCACTTCAAGCTGTACGGCTTTATCCGTAATTACGTAACCGCCGATACCCGTGCCGTGAATGCCGGTACGGAGGACCTTTATTACTATATGCCCAAGGATGTGAGTATGAAGGACGGCTATGACCAGAATGCCGGTTTCAACTGGCGTTTCGTGTCCCTCACCACTCGTCTGGGCCTGGATGTGTCCGGGTACAAGTGGGGCAAAATGGGCATTTCCGGTAAAGTGGAGGCCGACTTCTATAACTTCAGCACCAGTTCGGTGGTTCCCGTCCTGCGTCTGCGCCAGGCTTTTGTGAAGCTCAACTGGGACGACTGTCCCGTCTCGCTCACCCTGGGCCAGGCGTGGCATCCCGTAGGCGTGGACCTGCCGCATATGACCAACCTGGAGTCCGGCGCCCCCTTCAATCCTTTCAACCGCAGCCCTCAGCTCACGGTGGACGTGAACCTGGGTTCCGGTTTCGGCCTTACCGCCAGCGTGCTGTACCTGAACCACTACCTGCCCACCGGTCCTGCCGGCAAGAGCAAGGATTATTACAAGTACGGCCTGCCGGAAATGTATCTGGGCTTTTCTTACAAGAACGGAGGTTTTCTGGGCAAGTTAGGTCTGGATATGGTGAACTCCCGTCCCTACCGTACCACTACGGACTGGTTGGTAGAAGATGCATCTAACAAGACCCGGGAAGTGAAGAGCCTGCTTACCACCTTCTCTCCCTTCCTCTTCCTGCAGTATACCAAGGGCATGTTCCAGTTGCGTGCCAAGAGCATTCTGGCGCAGAGCGGCGAACAGCTGAACCTGCTGTCCGGTTATGGCGTACATTCCTATAACTCCGACGGCACCATTACCTATACTCCCATGCAGGACTGGGCTTCCTTCGTGAGCTTCCAGTACGGCAAGAAGTTCCAGGTGATGTGCATGCTGGGTTACATGAAGCAGTTCGGAACCACCAAGGATCTCTGCAACAACCAGTTATGGATGAATACGGCGGCCGATACCAAGATCCAGCAGGCCTTCCGCGCCACGCCCACCGTGGCCTGGAACCTGGGCAAATTCACCGTGTCCCTGGAGTATAACCTCACCACCGCCCAATTCGGCGAAGGGGACCGCAACGCCCGCGGCCTCTATACCACCACCCACTGGGTGATGAACCACCGCTTCATCTGTATGACCAAGTTTACTTTCTAAAAAATATGGGAGCATTTCACGCATACGACATCCGCGGTATCTGGGGCAAAGACTGGGACTTGGACATCGCATACAAAGTGGGATATTTCATTCCCGAACTCCTGAAGGCCGACAAGGTCCTGGTGGGCCGCGACTGCCGCGTCTCCTCCGACGAAATCCACGATGCCGTGATCAAAGGCATCAACGATGCAGGCGCCGATGTATACGACATCGGCCTCAGTTCCACGCCTATGGTGTATTTCGGCACGGCCAACTACGGTTTCGACGCTTCCGTGCAGATTACCGCCAGTCACAATCCGGCCGAATATAACGGTATGAAGGTGTCCACCACGGATGCCCAGGCCGTGGGCTTCGATGCCGGACTGGGCCAGATCAAAGCCTGGATTGACGAAGGCAAACCCACGCCTGTTGCCGCCAAGCGCGGTCGGGTGTTCCAGAAAGAGATCATGGCCGATTACCTGGTCTTTATGCGCAAGTTTGTGAAGGATTACAGCAGCCTCACCATCGCTATGGACCTGTCCAACGGTATGGCCAATCTCTTCGCAAAGGAGATCTTCGGCACCGGAAACAATATCCATTATCTGTTCGACACCCTGGATGGCCGCTTCCCCAACCACGAACCCAACCCTCTCATTGAGAAGAACTGCTTCCCGCTGGAAGACAAGGTGAGGGAGGTAAAGGCCGATGCCGGTGTCATCTATGACGGTGACGCAGACCGCGTGATGTTTATCGACGAAAAAGGCCACTTCATCAGCCCGGACCTCATGATCGCCCTGATGGGCCGCTACTTCGTGGGCGAACGGGGCCTCAAGGGCCTGGTGCTGCAGGACATCCGCTCCTCCAAGGCCGTTGGCGAATACCTGACCCCTATGGGCTGCGAGATGCGCACCTGGAAAGTGGGCCGCGCCTTTGCCGCCAAGAAACTCCGTGAGATTGACGGCGTATGGGGCGGGGAACTGGCCGGTCACTATTACTTCCGTGATTTCTTCTACAGCGACAGCGGTCTGTTGGCCTCCATCATCCTGCTGAACATCGTCCTGGACCTGAAAAAGGAAGGCAAAACCCTTTCCCAGGCCATCGCGGAGATTGTCCGTTACCAGAATTCCGGCGAAATCAACTATCGTATCGAGGATAAGAAGGGCGCCATGGATGCCGTGAAAGACTATTTCATGGCCCAGGAAAAGGCTACCGCCTTCATGGACTTCGACGGTTATCGTGTGGAATTCCCCAACTGGTGGTTCAACATCCGTCCTTCCAACACCGAGCCCTATTTGCGTTTCCTCTGCGAAGCCACATCGGCCCAGTTGCTCCAGGAAAAGATTGCCCAGACGGATGCCATCCTGGTGAATCAGTTTGGCGGCAAACGATAACGAATGAAGAGATTCCTGCTATTTTTGCTTACCTTCCTCCTTCCTGTGTCGTTACTGGCACAGGAAAAGGTGGACACTACGGCTGTGGATTCCCTGCGGCACGTCTTCGGACGGGAACAGGTGTCTCCCACCACCGTCCGTGGTTCGGATTATGCCGACACCCTGGACACGGGCAACCCGTCCGTGAAGGTGGTCCTGTACGACAACGGCACCTACCGCTTCGTAAAAGACCCTTCGGCCGTGGCCGATACCACCGTTTTCACCCAGTTCTGGGACACGCGCAATGTGAATCCTTATAAGGAATCACCCAGCTCCCTGCCCGACCAGTTCTCCATCTGGATCGTGGACACGCTGGATTCCTATTGCTGTCCCAACCAGGTGACACCCCGCTCCAAGTTTGGCTACCGGCACGGACGCCGGCACCAGGGCATCGACCTGCCTTATCCCAAGGGAACGCCGGTGCCCGCCGCCTTCGACGGCAAGGTGCGCATTTCGGACTATGTGGGCGGCTACGGCAACCTGGTGGTTATCCGCCACGCCAACGGACTGGAGACCTTCTATGGCCACCTGGCCGAAAGGAAAGTGAACTCCGGTGACTGGGTGAGCGCAGGCGATATCATCGGCCTGGGCGGCTCCACCGGCCGATCCACGGGCCCGCACCTGCATTTTGAAACCCGCTACCATGGCGCGGCGTTCGACCCTTCCTGGCTCATCGATTTTGAAACAGGAACGCTCCGGCACCGTCTCCTGAAAGTGCGCAGCTGGTATTTCAACCCCAACCAGCGCTATGTGCAGGATGTGGACGACGAAGACGAAATTTTCCGCACAGACGAGGAAGACCGCCTGCTGGCCGAGAAAAAAGCCAAAGAAGAAGCGGCAGCCCGTGCCAAAGCAGAAGCCGCCGCTCAGAAGTATCATACGATCCGAAATGGAGATACGCTCTCCGGCATCGCCAAGAAGTATCACACCACGGTCAAACGTATCTGCCAGCTCAATCCCGGTCTCACGGAAAAAACCGTTTTACGGGTGGGCCGGCGCATCCGGGTGAATTAAGCCTATTTGAGTTTGGAATTGTAGTGCGGGTGCACTTTTCCCTTGCTAATGCTCTGCAGCTTGCTGGAGAGCATTTTTTTGCGGATGGGGGCGGCGTGGTCCGTGAAGAGGTCTCCGTCCAGGTGGGAGAGTTCGTGCTGGATCATACGGCAGGCGAAGTTGTCGAACTCTTCGGTGACTTCCTGCCAATCCTCGTTGTAGTAGCGCACGGTTATCTTCTTGGGACGGACCACATCGCAGTAAATGCCGGGAATGCTCAGACAGCCTTCCGAATAGGTGACTTTTTCCTCACTTTCGGAAAGGATTTCCGGATTGATGAGGGTGCGCCGGAAGCCTTTCAGGTAATCGTAGGTGTCGGACAGGACGTCTCCGTCCACGATGACCACCCGCTGGCTCACCCCGATCTGGGGTGCGGCCAGGCCGCAGCCGTCGGCCACCACCAGGGTGTCTTTCAGATCCTGCACCAGGGCGGCAATGCCTGCTTTGTCGTTCAAATCGGCCGGGGCGGCTGTTTGGCGCAGCACCGGTGCGCCGTAGAGGTAGATGGGACGTATCATTTTCTTCTTTTTGTCTTGTTGCGGGACAGGCTGTCGGGGACCAGGGCCGGGTCGAAGGAGGCGCTGCTGCCGGATGTGCGGTCCAGATAGCTTTGCAGGATGATGGCGGCCGATATCTTGTCTACCGAGCGCTTATCCTTGCGCTGGGAGGCCTTCATACCGCCGTCAATCATCACCTGATGGGCCAGCACGGAGGTGAATCGTTCGTCTTCCAGGGTTACCGGCACTTCCGGGAAGGCCTTGGCCAGGGTTTTCAGGAACTGGTCCACATCGGCCTGCGCTTCCGAAGGCTTGCCGTCCATGTTCACCGGATAGCCCACTACAAAGCGCAGGATTCTCTCCCCGATGGCGTAATTTTTGAGATAATCTATTAACTTTGTAGAATCGATTGTATCCAGGGCGGAGGCAAAGATCCCCAAGGGGTCGCTCACCGCAAGGCCGGTCCTGCGGCGTCCGTAATCTATGCCGATTATTCTGTCCATACAATCTGCAAAGATAAGAATATTTATGGACAAAGCCGATAATAAAACCCGCAATTACCGTCTCACACTGCTGGATGCGAATACGCACGAACGCAAGTGGAGCCTGCGTTTCACCAGGACGCAGATGACGGTGGGCGTCATCTCTGCCGTGGTGGTGGTGATGGTAGGCTTTTTCTGCCTTGTTGCCTATACTCCCATCCGCACGTTCATTCCCGGTTATCCGGATGCCAATTCCCGCCGGCAGGCCGTGCAGAATGCCTTGCGCATCGACTCGCTCCAAACCCGCATCCTGCAGTGGGAGTTATACACGGAAAACCTGCGCCGTGTGGTGGCCGGCGAAGACCCTCTTCGCCTGGATTCACTCATCCTGGGCAGCCAGCCCGGTTCCCGTTCCGTGTCGGACGCCCGCTATCTGGCCATCCGGGACTCCCTCCTGCGGGCCGATGTCCGGCAGGAAGAACAGTTTGACGTGTCGTCCCAGACACGCCAGAACCTGCCCATCGAGGCCCTGTCGTTCTATTCGCCGGTAAAGGGCGTGGTGTCCCGGGGCTTTGACCGCGTGTTGCATCCCTGGGTGGATGTTACGGCGCCTGCGGGCAGCATGGTGATGTCGGTCCTGGACGGAACGGTGGTGTTCACGGACTGGGTTCAGGAGAGCGGCTATACGCTGGTAATCCAGCACGCCAACGACCTTGTATCCATTTACAAGAACAACCAGAAGCTGTTGCACAAGTCGGGGGACGCGGTGAAAGCCGGCACCCCGGTGGGTATGCTGGCTTCGTCCAATTCGCTCACCAAAGGCGACCACCTGCATTTCGAGCTCTGGTATAAGGGTGCGGCGGTGGATCCAGCCATCTATATCAAATTCTAGCTCCGCATGACCAAATCCATCGCCATTTTGGGATCCACGGGGTCCATCGGTACCCAGACACTGGATGTGGTCCGGCAGTATCCGGATCGTTTTTCCGTGTTCATGATTTCCGCCAACAACAGTGCGGAACTGCTGGTGGAACAGGCGCGCCGCTTTCATGTGCCGCACGTGGTCATCTGCAATCCGGATAAATACCAGGCTGTGAAGGACGCCCTTCCCGGCGTACAGGTACATTGCGGCATCGACGCTGCCTGCGCCCTGGTGCAGGCGCCTGAGGTGGAAGTGGTAGTGGCGGCCATGGTGGGTTTCAGCGGCCTCAAGCCCACGCTGGCGGCTGTCCGCTCCGGCAAAACCCTGGCTCTGGCCAATAAGGAAACCTTGGTGGCGGCCGGTCCGCTGGTGATGGGGGAGGTGGCACGTTGCGGCGCCTGTATCTATCCCGTGGATTCGGAGCATTCGGCCATCTTCCAATGTCTGCTGGGTGCCCAGGGGAATCCCGTGGAGCGCATCCACCTCACGGCTTCCGGCGGTCCTTTCCGTGGCTGGCCCAAGGAGCAGATTGCAAAGGCTCGGAAAGACCAGGCCCTCCGGCATCCCAACTGGAGCATGGGCGCCAAGATCACCATCGACTCGGCCACCCTTATGAACAAGGGCTTCGAGGTCATCGAAGCCAAATGGCTGTTCGACGTACCGGCCCGGCGTATCCACGTGGTGGTGCATCCGGAGTCGGTGATTCATTCCATGGTGGAGTTTGCCGATGGTGCCGTGATTGCCCAATTGGGAACGCCGGATATGCGGCTGCCCATCGCTTTGGCACTGGCTTTCCCGCAGCGTCTTCCATTGGAAGGGAAACGTCTGGATTTCAACGCCTTGAAAGGTTTGTCTTTCGAAGAGCCGGACCGTGAAAAGTTCCCTTGTCTCCAGTTGGCCTTCGATGCTATCGGCCGGGGCGGCAATATCCCTTGCGCCCTGAATGCCGCCAATGAAGCCGCTGTCGCTGCCTATCTGCAAGACCGGATTCCTTTCTATGAGATACCTGTTGCCATTGCCTATGCCATGGATGGTGTGGATTTTGTAGGGAATCCCTCGCTGGACGACATTTACGCCACCCACGCGGAGGCCTATCGTCTGGCAGAGCAGCATTTTCAGCGCCTATGAGTCCGGTCCTGATGAAAGTACTCCAGGTTATCCTGGCCCTTTCCGTCCTCATCATCTTCCATGAGGCGGGGCATTTCTTTTGGGCTCGCATTTTCCGCATCCGCGTAGATAAGTTCTTCCTTTTCTTCGACGCCTGGGGCGTGAAGCTTTTCTCTACGCGCATGCCCTGGTTCCGGAAGTTGTTCCCGGCATCGGCCCGGTGGGAGACCGAATACGGCATTGGCTGGCTGCCCCTGGGCGGCTATTGCAAGATCGCCGGCATGATAGATGAATCCATGGATACGGAGTCCCTGAAACAGGACCCGCAGCCCTGGGAGTTCCGTTCCAAGCCGGCCTGGCAGCGCCTGCTGGTGATGGTGGGCGGCGTGCTCAACAATTTTCTGCTGGCCATCGCGCTCTTCATCGCCATCCTGGCCATCTGGGGAGACAATTACATCCCCAACAACAGCCCGATTTATGTGAATGAACTGGGGGAGGAGCTGGGCTTCCGCACCGGCGACCGCATCCTCCTGTACGACGATTATGCCCCGGAGGATTTCCTGGATCTCCAGCCAGACCTGGCCCGCCGCCGGGTAGAAAAAGTTACCGTCCTGCGCGGAGCCGATACCCTGGTTCTCTATATGGACCAGTCGCTTATGGGAGCCGTGGTGAACACCCCCGGTATGCTGGATATCGCCCTTCCGTTCGTGGTGGACAGCATCGCCCCTACTTCGCCCAACCGGCTCTCGGCTTTGCAGAAAGGGGACCGGATCGTGGGCGTGGACGGAATGGAAACCCCCTATCTGCAAGACGCACAGAAGGTGCTCCGCGCCCATCCCGGGGAACAAGTGGAGTTGGATGTCCTGCGCGGGGCCGATACCCTTTCCTTGCCATTGCAGGTGGACAGCCTGGGCATGCTGGGCATCTTCTTCCGGAATCCTTCCCTGCAGCACCGGGAGTACTCCCTGCTGGCCGCCATTCCGGCCGGTTGTGCTCTGGCCTGGCATTCCGTCACGTCCTATCTCCAGGACCTTCGGCTGGTGGCTACTCCTTCCACGGGCGCTTACAAATCCGTGGGCAGTTTCATCGCCATCGGCCAGGTATTTCCTTCGGCCTGGAACTGGCATCAGTTCCTTTATATCCTGGCCATGCTCTCCATTATGCTGGGCGTGATGAACCTCCTGCCCATCCCGGCGCTGGACGGCGGACACATCATGTTCTGCCTGTACGAGATGATCACCGGCCGCAAACCCAGCGACCGCTTCCTAACCATCGCGCAGCTCATTGGCATGGCGCTGCTTTTCCTGCTTATGTTCCTGGCTTTCGGCAATGATATTTCACGACTAATACACTGATCATATGAGACTCCATCCTCTAAAAATCCTGGCCGTCCTTACCTGTGTCCTGGCGCTGTGGGGCTGTAAGAATGGCAATAAGAAGGCCCTGCTGCCCAATGTCAGCGGCAAGGCCGGCGAAGTGCTGGTCGCCATCGATCGGGAGCAGTGGGAAGGAAATCTGGGCGTAGCCATTCGCGAGGCCCTGGCTTCCGATACCCCTTACCTGGCCCAGCGGGAGCCCCTTTTCACGCTGTCCAATGTGCCTCCGGGCAGCTTCAACAATATGTTCAAGATGCACCGGAACCTGCTGCTGGTGAATATCGACCCGCAGAATGTGACCAACGGCGTGGTGTATAAGAACGATGTCTGGGCCAAACCGCAGGCCGTGGTGCAAATCAATGCGGCCGATCAGGAACAGGCGCTGGAATTCTTCCGCGAAGCAGCTCCAGTGGTGGCCGAATTCTTCGAACAGGCGGAGCGCGACCGGATCATCGCCAATGCCAAGTTGTACGAGGAACGTGCCCTGCAGGCTCCCGTGCAACAGGTTACAGGGGGCATCATCCATTGCCCTTCGGGCTACCGCTGCCGCAAGGTCACGGACGATTTTGTCTGGATTGCCGATGAGAAGCAGTATGTCCAGCAGTATGTCCTGGCCTACAAGTACCCCGTAAGCGGACAGGACGATTTCTCCCTGGAGAACATTATCCAGGCGCGGAACCGCATCCTGAAAGCCAATGTGCCGGGTATGTTCGAGGGCTCGTATATGACCACGTCGGCGGCCCAGGAGCCCACCACCCGTTCCCTGCGTTACAAGGGCCGCGATTTCATGGAAACACGCGGCTTCTGGGAAGTACAGGGAGACTTCATGGGAGGTCCCTTTGTTTCCCATTCCTTCTATAGCAAGGACGGAAAGGATATCATTGTATTGGAAGCGTTTGTATTCGCACCCCGCTACGACAAGCGCCAGTATTTGCGGCAGGTGGAATCCCTGTTGTATTCATTTGAATGGAAAGACAAAGAGTAATGAGAAAGATTCTTTTGTGGCTTCTTCCGCTTGCGTTGGTTGCCTGTGCGGAAAAGGAGAAGGAACCCGAAAAGAAACCGGAGCCTGAGAAGGAAAAAGATGCGCTGGTTATCACCACCAGTGAGCTCACGGCCAGCCCTGAAGGGCAGGAGTGGCAGCTGGCGTTGCAGGCTAACGTCACGGTGAAGGCTACTACGGACGCGGACTGGATTACGGTGACGCCGCCCTCTAAGGCTATGGTCGAAAAGCAATTCGTCGTGAGCGTGCCAGCCAATGACAGCGGTGCTACCCGCGTGGGTAATATTACTTTTACGGCCGGGGAGGTATCTCAGCGTGTGAAAGTATCCCAGGAGGCCTTGCCGCCGCCACCTCCGCCCGCAGAATATATCCCGATTCTGCACGCCGATGATCTGGCGGCAGGAGACGAATTGTTACTGGTGAACCAGGCCGGAAACAGTGCGATGGGAGCCCAGAAAGAGACTTATCGCCAGCCGGTGGTCGTTACCGTGGAGGACGATGCCATTGTGAATCCCGATGAAAATGTAGCAGTAGTTACGCTTTCGGGCGTGGAAGGTGCCTGGAACCTCCAGGTTACCAACGGTTTCCTCGCTGCTCCCACTGAGGCTAAGAATCAGTTGCTTACGGTGGATCAGGTAAGTGGTTACGCCACTTGGACAATTGATATTGTGGACGGTCTGGCCCGTATCAGGGCAAAGAGCGGTGAGCGGAACCTGATTTGTTACAACAGCCGTGATACCCGTTTTGTTTGCGCTGACGCTACCAGCAGCAACCTTTCGGAGGTGGTCATCTACCAGAAGGTGACGGAGAAGGAATCGGTCACCCGCTTCGATACCATTGGCTTCTATCTGGGAGGAACCCGTGAGCGGGTCTATTCAGCCGGAACGGATCAGCTTTTGCGCTCCTATTCCGGATCGGAGCTTACTTTTGCCCTTCTGGATATGGCGGGCCGGGAACAGATCAAAGCCACGGGGTATTCCACCGGTATGCAGGTGGGAGACAACCTCATCCTTAGCGTAGAATGGCGAGTAGGATGGAACAGGGTGCTTGTCCGTGAATACGAAATGACGGTGCTCAAAGACGATGGCGGAAAGGTCTGGATCGGCGACAGCCGCGGTCGCGGTATCATCCTTAAAAAGTAAAGGCTATGAGAAAACTATTGATTTCAATAACACTGCTTCTTTGCTGCCTGAGTCTTTTTGCCAAGCCGGCCAAGCCGGGTTATATCAAGTATAAGCAGCCGGATGGCACCACTATCGAGATTATGCGCCACGGCGATGAATGGGCCTCCTGGACCACCAACAGGCGCGGTCAGGTGATTCACAAGGATGCCGACGGTTTCTTCCGGGAAGTGAGCGGCATGACCCCTGCCCGGGCCCGACAAATGGCCTCTGTCCGTCGCCGGGCCATCCAGGAGATGCAGGCATCGTCCTCGGTCCCTATGCGCGCTCCTGCTCATATAGCTTTCGGGCAGAAGCATTTCCTGGTGATCCTGGTGGAATTCAGTGACTTGGATTTTACCATCGAGGAGCCCCAGCAGGCCATCAGTGCCATGCTCAACCAGAACGGGTATTCCCAGAACGGGGCCACGGGCAGCGCCAGGGATTACTATTATGATAATTCTCACGGTCTGTTCGAACCCATCTTCGATGTGGTGGGTCCGGTGAAACTGGAGAAGGACAAGGCCTATTATGGCCACAATGTGGATAACAGCGATGCCAATGCCGCGGAGGCCATCCGCGATGGCTGTGTCCTGGCCGATGAACAGGTGGATTTTTCCGACTACGACAACGACGGTGACGGAGAAGTGGATTTAGTGTATGTAATCTATGCCGGATTCGGCGAGGCCGACAGCAGCGACGACGATTCTATCTGGCCTCATCAATGGTATTTATCGTCTGCGGGTTATTCGCTTACCCAGGATGAGACGAAGATTGACCGCTATGCCTGCGGCTCCGAACTCATGGGAGATGGTAGGATGGACAGTATCGGCACCATCTGCCACGAATTCGGCCATGCCATGGGCCTGCCGGATTTTTACGATTCGGACTATGGCGAAAACGGCGAGACACCCGCCCTGTTCTACTTCTCCCTCATGTGCAGCGGGTCTTATGTGAACGACGGCTGGACGCCTCCGTATTTGAATATTATGGAACGGACCCTCCTGGGATGGGTGGACGAAAGCGCCCTGCAGGAATTCCCGAAGGACGGGGTGTATACCCTCACCAGTGTGGATGACAACCTGGCCTATAAAACCCTCACGGACACGGAAGGAGAGTACTTCATCTATGAGTGCCGGGATAACCATGGTTGGGATCAGTATGTGCCGGCTACCGGGCTGCTGGTCTATCACGTGGACCAGTCCAACAGGAAGGTATCCATCAAGAGGGATGGCAGCCTTGCACAGGTAGAAGCCAGTTATTTGTGGGAGCATTGGAGAAATGATAACGCCATCAATGAAAACGGCAGCCATCCCTGCTTCTATATCATTCCGTCGGCCGACCAGAGCAACCTGATGTTCGGCTATCAATACTATGAGGGCTATGGCTACTATTACAGTCGCTCCAATGATCCTTATATCCCGTTCCCCGGCAAGAAGAAGGTAACGACGTATGTGCCGGTGAGTTGGAATGGCGTAAGCGGAGATGTAGCCCTGTCGGAGATTGCCTATGCCGGAGGAAAGTCCACTTTCCGGGTCCGGGGTATGGAATCCAACATCCTGGATTATCCCGTCATCAACAATCCGGGAAAGGGAAACTACACCGCCGGCAGCGTTTTCGCCCTGGAACTGAATGTTCCGGACGGTTATAAGGTGGGGAATGTGCGCTGGCTTATGGACGGTACGCAGGTGACAGATTCTACGGTAACCCTTACGGCGGGTCAGCACGTGATAGAGGCCGAAGTGACCCGTCAGGTGGGTGAAAAGGATATTATTACATTGGAGATTGCAGTTAAGTAAAAAAGATGAAAAAATAATTTTGGAAGGAAAAATTTTTTTCTTACCTTTGCAGTCCCAAGTTTGGTGGGTTCGTATAACGGTTAGTACTCGGGATTTTCATTCCCGCAATAGGAGTTCGATTCTCCTACCCACTACCGCGCGTGCCGCCCGTCAGAGCGAGCGTCACCGCCTGCATAACAAGTATTATGCAAAGACCACGAGGAACGCCATCCGCGACCTCCGCAACACAACAGACAAGGCAGCAGCCCAGGAGAATGCTCCCAAGGTATATGCCATGATTGACAAACTCGCCAAGATCGGCGTTATCCACAAGAATAAGGCGTCCAACCTTAAGAGTGGTCTTCAGGTTTACATCAACAAGCTCGCCTAAGAGCTTGTTTTTCATCTAAAGGAATCGGGATGTAGCGCAGTTGGTAGCGCACTACGTTCGGGACGTAGGGGTCGCTCGTTCGAGTCGAGTCATCCCGACAAAAGCAGGGTTCGCCCTGCTTTTTTTGTTTCTGAAAAAATGCGTATCTTCACGGTATGAAAAAGATACTGCTTCTCCTTATTGCGCTCACTTGGGCGTTTTCCGGCTTTGCTCAAACTGCCAACGACGAAGGACTGCTCCGGCAGTGGATTCAGACCATCGCCTCGGACGAATTCGGCGGCCGGAAACCCATGACCCCGTATGAAGACCTTACGGTGAAGTATGTGGCAGACCAATTGGCAGGAATGGGGCTGGAGCCCGCCTTTGACGGCAGCTGGTTCCAGTCTTTCCAGATTGTCTCCGTCACGGCCAAGCCGGAAGGCGGGAAGTTCATCGTCAAGGGAAAGAAGAAAGCGCAGCTGAACTATCCCGAAGACCTGATTGTATGGACCTCCCGGGCCGCCGATGAAGTGAAACTCTCCAAGGCCGAATACGTCTTCTGCGGTTTCGGCATCCACGCGCCGGAGTTCGGATGGGACGATTATGCCGATATTGACGTGAAAGGGAAAATCGTGATTGCAATGGTGAACGATCCCGGCTATTACGAGGCTTCGCTCTTTCAGGGCCGGAACATGACCTATTACGGCCGATGGCTGTACAAGTTCGAGGAAGCCATCCGTCGGGGTGCGGCCGGTTGTCTGGTGCTGCACAACACCGAGGCCGCCAGCTATGGCTGGCACGTGTGCGTGAACGGCCATCTGGAGGACAACCTGGCCCTGTACAACCCCGAAACGGCCAATGCCGACGAACTGGCCGTAAAAGGATGGCTGCACGAAGACGGCGCCCGGAAGCTCTTTACCGCGGCCGGAATGGACCTGGACCAGGCCCTGGCCGCCGCCAAGAAGCCCGGTTTCAAATCCTTCTCGCTCAAGGTGAAAGGCGATGTGAAGATGGCGGTTTCGTACAATATCCAGGAAACCCGCAACGTGGCGGGCTTCCTCCGCGGCACGCAGGAAGACAGCGGCACCGTGGTGATTTGCGCCCATTGGGACCACCTGGGAATCGGCAAGCCGGACCAGACCGGGGACTGCATTTACAACGGCGCGGCCGATAACGCTTCCGGCATGGCCGGCGCGCTGCTCACCGCCAAGCGTTTCACCACCCTGCAGGAACGTCCCCGCCGCAACATCCTCTTCTTCTTCCCCTCTTCGGAAGAGAGCGGTCTGTTCGGATCGGCCTATTATTGCGAGCACCCGGTGGTACCTATGGAGAAAACGGTTGCGTGCCTGAATTTCGAGAGCATCGGCCCGGCTCCGCTCACGCAGGATGTGGTGATTCTGGGCGGCGGCAACAGCGTCCTGGACAAGTATTATGTTGCCGCAGCGGCTGCGCAGGGGCGTTACATCTTCTTCGACGATGACAATTCCGACGGCTGGTTCTACCGCTCCGACCACTATAACTTTGTGAAAAAAGGCGTGCCCGCCGTGGTGATGGAGAACGGCCTTCAACTGGCCGATCCCAACAAACCCAACCAATATCCCATGCCTGTCTGGTATCACAAGCCTTCGGACGAATACCACGAAGACTGGGACCTCGCCGGCACCCTGGCCAACGTAAACCTGGTCTACAGCGTAGCCCTCTCCCTGGCCAACGCCGATTACTTATCCTGGATAAAACGATAATTTAGATAATAATATGAGCAAAATCGTAGTTGCAGGCAGTTCCAACATTGATATGACAGCCTATGTCAAATCCCTGCCCAGGCCGGGGGAGACCATCGGAGACGGCCGTTTTTTGCAGGCCAACGGCGGCAAAGGAGCCAACCAGGCCGTATCGGCCGCCCGGCTGGGCGGTGACGTAGCGTTCCTCACCTGCGTAGGGGAGGATATGCAAGGCCGGATGCTGCGGGAGGTCTTTGCCTCGGACGGCATCCATACGGAGTTCATGAAGTACAGTGCCACTTCGCCCACCGGCACGGCCCTCATTTTTGTGGCCGATGACGGCGAAAACTGCATCGCCGTTGCCCCTGGCGCCAACCAGGAGTTGCTCCCGGCCGATATCGACGCGGCCGAAAGTGCCTTTGCCGATGCCTCCTGGCTGCTGATGCAGCTGGAGATTCCGCTGCAGACCGTATACCATGCCGTGGATGTGGCGTATGAAAAAGGCATCAAGGTGGTGCTGAACCCCGCCCCCATTTCGGACGTCATTCCCAGTGAGGTGCTGCGCAAGCTCTGGCTCATTACCCCCAATGAAACGGAGGCCGAAAAACTCACCGGCATCAAGATCGGCTCGGTCAACGATGCTTTCAAGGCTTCGGAGTTCCTGCTGGCCCAGGGCGTGCAGAACGTGATTGTGACCCTGGGCAGCGCCGGTTCGGTCATCTGCAATGCCGCTATGCGGGAGTTCGTTCCCGCCCGCCAGGTGGTGGCGGTGGACACCGTGGGCGCCGGCGACGTCTATAACGGAGCGCTGGTGACGGCGCTCTCGGAAGGGAAGTCCCTGCCGGAAGCTGCCCGCTTCGCCACGCTGGCTTCTTCCATCGCCGTCACGCGCCCGGGCGCCCAGACGGGCGTGCCCCATCGGCCAGAAGTAGATGCTCTCCTGAATCAGTAATACCTTATTAATAACACGCCATGTTCATTGTCAACAGTTACACGTTAGCAGTTGTACTCTGCTTTGTCACCATGCTCTGCTGGGGCTCCTGGGGCAATACCCAGAAGCTGGCCGCCAAAAGCTGGCGTTACGAATTGTTCTATTGGGACTATGTGATCGGCATGGTCCTCTTCGCCCTCATCCTGGCCTTTACGGCGGGAAGCATCGGCTCCCAGGGCCGTCCTTTCCTGGCCGACCTTGCCCAGGCCTCCACCTCCAGCATCCTCTGGCTGCTGCTGGGCGGCGTTATCTTCAACGCTTCCAATATCCTGCTGTCGGCCTCCACTTCCATCGCCGGCCTTTCCGTGGCGTTCCCGCTGGGTGTGGGTCTGGCGCTGGTGCTGGGCGTGATTAACAATTACCGGGTGGCGGTCCAGCAGGGATCCAAAACCGGAAATGTAGTCCTGCTGGCCATCGGCGTGGCCCTGGTTGTTTGCGCCATCATCTGTAACGGTATGGCTGCCAGCCGCAACGGCGGAAGTGACACCTCCAAGGCCGATCAGCGCAAGGGTATCATCCTGGCCCTGATTGCCGGTGTGGTCATGTCCTTCTTCTCCTCCTTCGTGATGCGGGCCATGGACACTTCCAACTTCGTGGATCCGGCCCCCGGAAAAGTGACCCCTTATACTGCCATTGTCATCTTCACCCTGGGTGTTCTCCTCAGCAACTTCCTGTTCAACACCATCGTGATGCGCAAACCCTTCGTGGGGGAACCTGTTACTTATAAGGAATACTTTGCTGGAGATTTCAAAACGCATCTGGTGGGTATCCTGGGCGGCGCCATCTGGTGCCTGGGTACGGCCCTCAGCTACATCACGGCCGAAAAAGCCGGCCCCGCCGTCTCCTATGCGCTGGGGCAGGGGGCTCCCATGGTGGCCGCCATCTGGGGTGTCTTTATCTGGAAGGAATTCCAGGGCGGAAAGAAAGGCGTGTACGGCCTGCTGGCCCTCATGTTCTGCCTGTTCATCGCCGGTCTTGCCTGTATAGTGGCTGCCGGTAACTAAGCGGTATAATTGACATTTTTGGTTGGTAACCTTGACATTTTTGGTTGGTGACAGTCTCGGCGAGTGGAAAGAGGTCAATCTCTAAGCGACAAATGATGCTATAGGTGTACAAGGTTGGTTTTTTATTTGCCAACCTTGAATAAATCAGCAAATTATAAAGGAATCACCAACCAGAAATGTCTATTATATCAGCTTTTGGACGTTGCAGGTCCGCGTTTAAAAAAGCATACCTGCAAATGAAAAGATAAGCACCTACATTTCCGTAAGTGCTTTTCTTTTTTGCTCCCCCTGTTGGACTTGAACCAACGACCCTCTGATTAACAGTCAGATGCTCTAACCAACTGAGCTAAGGAGGAAGGTATGTTCCCGCTGAACGGGATTGCAAAGGTACAATCTTTTTTGAATTCTGCAAAGATTTTAAGGAAAAAAGTTGAAAAGAATTTTCTTGCGGATTTTTTGTATCTTTGTGAGTTAAAATCCTTGTAAGATGGATATCGACCTGCTGGCCAAAATGGTGAAAGAAGTGGTGATGGACCACGACAGCCTAACGCTGCCCGGTGTGGGCAGTTTCGTTGCGGAGTTGGTTCCCGCCGCCTTCGCCGACAGGGGATATACGCTTCTGCCGCCTTACCGTCGGCTTTATTTCTCGCCCCGGCAAGGGGAGGACACCTTGCTGGTGGATCTGTACGCCAAGGCCAACGGTGTTTCCCAGGCCGATGCCAACCGCATCCTCACGGACTTCCTGGCAGAGATGAAGGAAGTGCTTATGGTGAAGAAAACCATCGTATTTCCGGGACTGGGACGCCTCAGAGCCACGCGGGAGAACCATTTCTTCTTCGTGGCCGATGAAGATTTGGACATCTATCCTTCCGGATTTGGCCTGCAGCCCATCTCGCTGAAAACGCACGAAGAGACGCAGGAAGAGGTGGCCGCCGCCGTGGCCAACCTGGCCGAAATCCTGGAACCGGTCCCGGAGCCGGAACCGGCCCCGGAACCGATCCCCGAACCCGAGCCCGAGCCTGTTCCTGAGCCTGCTCCTATTCCCGAACCGGTCCCCGAACCCGCTCCGGAACCCGAGCCCGAACCCGTTCCGGAACCGGAACCTGTTCCTGAGCCTGCTCCTATTCCCGAGCCGGCCCCCGAACCGGTCCCTGAACCTGCACCCACGCCCAAGCCGGAGCCCACACCGGAGCCGGAACCGGTCCCGGAACCCGCCCCCAATTCTATGAAGAAATGCTGGAAGATGTTCTGGAATATTCTTCTGATTCTGGGCATTGTGCTGGTGGTTTTGCTGGTTGCCCTGGTGGTAGTGGGCCGGGTGGCCCCCGAGTGGCTGGACAGCCTCCTGTATTCTCCCGAAGAGTTCGACATCCTGCATCCCTAGTTGTATGAAGCCTGTAAGAAAAGAAGGGTACAAGTTCTGCCAGGAGGTCGGCATTCCCTGTTACCAGACCAATGGAAACTGCGTCCTGAAGCCGGCCGCATTTATGGACCTGGCCCAGGAAATCGCCTATTGGGCTGCCCAGGAGCTGGGTTTCGGCTACGATACCTTGCATATTCATCACACCGCCTGGGTGCTTAGCCGTATGCATATCCATTTCCATCGGCCCGTAAACTGGCGGGATGCGGTGAAACTGTATACCTGGCACAAAGGGGCCGGCGGACTGTTTTTCCTGCGAGACTTTCTCCTGCTTAATGAAGCGGGGGAGCGCTGTATATCGGCCACCAGTTCCTGGGTGGTCATTGACGAGCAAAGCCGCCGGATGGTGCGTCCGGAAGAGCTTTCGAACCTGATGCAACTGGATTATGAGGTGGAGGATGCCATTGCCGAACCGGCGCCGAAGGTGGTAATGCCGAAAGGAGTGGAAGCAGAGCCGGCAGGGGAGCACCGGGTGGCCTATTCGGACATCGACCTTATCGGCCACACCAACAACGCCCGATATGCGGTGTGGGCTATGGACTGCCTTCCTGTGGAAGAGGCCGCCAAGCCCGTCAAAGATTTGTATATCAATTTCAACAAAGAGACCCGGGCCGAAGAAACGGTTCAGCTTTTCCGCCTCAGGCAGGAAAACGGCTGGTATGTGGAAGGCCGGGTGGACGGGAAGTCCTGCTTTGTGGTTCAATTGACCTGCTAGACCATGAAAGATTTGTTTTTTGGATACGGTATCGCCCACAGCATCCTGCTGCTGTCGTTTGTGATTGGCCTGGGCATTTTTCTGGGCCGATTCAAAGTGAAGGGCATTTCCCTGGGATCCACCTGGATCCTGTTCCTGGGCATCCTGATGGGACACCTGGGCTTCGGGATCGATCTGGATATCCTTAGTTTTGTGAAGGAGTTCGGCCTCATCCTGTTCGTGTTTTCCATCGGCCTGCAGGTGGGCCCCGGCTTTTTCCATTCCTTCAAGAGCGGCGGCGTGAAGATGAATCTGCTGGCCACTATGAACGTGCTGTTGGCCGTGGTGGTGACCTATGCCATCGCCTCCATTTCCGGCGAAGACCTGAAAACCCTGGTGGGCGTTATGTCCGGCGCCGTGACCAACACGCCGGGCCTGGGTGCCGCCCAGCAAACTTTCGTGGATACTGCGGTGGCCGGGGGTATGAGCCATAACGCGGCCAGCCAGGCTTCCGAGCAACTGGCATCGGCCTATGCCGTGGCCTATCCCATCGGCGTCATTGGCGTGATTGGCGCCGTGATCCTGTTCAAGGCGCTTTTCAAGATTGATCACCAGGCGGAGCTGGCCCAGCTGGAGGCCCAGGACAGCCAGGTGGACAAAGCGCGCCGTATGCACGTGGCCGTGCAGAATCCCGCCATCTTTGGCAAGCCGATGAAAGAAGTCCTGCAGGAGTTCGGTAACGATGATTTCGTGGTTTCCCGCATTATGAAAGGGGACGAAGTCCTGGCGCCGCAGGCCGATACCATCCTGGAGGAAGGGGACAAACTGCTCATCGTGACTTCGCAGCACGAAGTGGACAAGATCCGCATCCTCTTTGGCGAAGAAGTTGCTATGCACCAGGCCGATTGGCAGGAAAAGGACCATCATATGGTCACGCGCCGCGTGGTGGTGACCAAGAGCGCCCTTACCGGCAAAACGCTTAAGGAGCTGGCGTTCCGCTCGGCCTATGGAGTGAGTGTGACGCGGGTAGTGCGCGCCGGCGTGGAACTGGTGGCTCAGCCCAGCCTGTACATCCAGATGGGCGACGGTCTGGTTTGCGTGGGAACGGAAAAGAATATCAACGAACTGGCCAAGAAGGTGGGCAATTCGGCCGAAGCCCTGAACAAACCTAATCTTGTACCCATATTCCTGGGCATCGTAGTGGGTGTAATCTTCGGCTCTATTCCCTTCCGTTTCCCGGGCATCCCCCAGGCCATCAAACTGGGCCTGGCCGGTGGCCCGCTCATCATTGCCATTCTGCTGGGACACTTCGGCCCCAAATACAAAATAACCACTTATACCACAGCCAGTGCCAATCTGATGATCCGTGAGATTGGGATCTCGCTTTTCCTGGCGGCAGTGGGAATCGGTGCCGGCGGTAATTTCTGGGCAGCCATCGTGGGGGGCGGTTATTGGTGGATCCTGTACGGCGCCCTTATTACCCTGATTCCGCTGTGTATTACCTTTGTGGTGGCCCGCGCTATCTGCCACTTGAATTTCTACCAGATCTGCGGTCTTATCAGTGGTTCCAGCACCAATCCGCCTATGTTGGCATTTGCCCAGGGAATGTATGGAAGCGACTATACTTCCGTGAATTATGCCACAGTGTATCCGCTTTCTATGTTCCTGCGGGTGCTGGTGGCCCAGCTGCTCATCCTCTTAGCTATGGCTTAGGATATGCGAGATTTGCTTTATCCCCAGGAACCGGCGCCGCTGTACCCCAGACCGTCCATCGAACGGCCGGGTAACCCCCATTTTCCCGGGGGAGAGATGATTCCGCTCATTGAACCCTCCGGCGTGGTGTATGGACAGGCTAAACGGGCCTGGTGCCACGAGGGTTCCCGGGCCTTGCATCCGGTAGTACACCTGCACCTGATAGACCGTTTCGGCCGGATTTATCTGCAAAAGCGATCGGCCCAGAAAGACCTGCTTCCGGGCTATTGGGACACGGCCGTAGGGGGCCATATCTCCTACGGCGAGCATCCCGAGGAAGCGCTGTACCGCGAGGCGGCCGAGGAACTGGGCCTGCATGCCTTCCTTCCGGTGTTGGTGGACAGTTATCTTTTTGAGAATGATCGGGAGCGCGAATGGGTGTTTGTGTATGCCGTGGTGGGTCATCCGGATCTGGCGCCTGACAATGCCGAGGTATCGGAAGGAAAGTGGTGGACCCGGGAGGAACTGGACGCAGTCTGGGATCATAACATCCTCACGCCCCAGTTTAAATCTGAATTCCTGCGAATCCGGGAGAGATTGCAGGCACTGTTATAGGAAATCCCCCTAAAAAAACGTAACTTTACAAGGTCATGGCAACAGATATCGATAAATTTGTCCACGACCAATTGTCGGTGTGGCCGGCCGTTGCGGCCAAGTACCGGGCGCTCAAGAGTACCCGGACCCGTACCCTTCCCCTGAACGGGATTCTGGTCACCTTGCAGTCCAATCCGGGCCGGATGCCCATTTTCGACCACGGATGTCCCCTGTGTGAGGAAAACTATATGGAACACCAGCACACCCTGCCCTTTGAGGGCCGGAAAGGCCGCAAGTACAACATCCTGGTCAATCGTGCTCCCATCTTCCCCAATCATCTGGTGATTACGCGCGATATCCACGCCCCGCAAACCATCTGGCACCGTTTCCCGGATATGCTGGACCTGGCCGCCAGCCTGGAGAACTACATTGTCTTTTACAACAGCCCCAACAGCGGCACTTCCGTTCCCCAGCACGCCCATTTCCAGGCCTGCCCCAAAGGGTATATGCCGCTGGAGCGCATTGCAGAGCGCCTTTTGCGTGCCGTATCGGCCGGAGAATGCCCGGAAGAACTGGAATTCGTAGATTCCGTGCGTGATGCCCAGTTGTATCATTATAAGCGCTTCAACCGGGGCATCTTCATGCTGCGCGCCACCACGGCCAAATCCATGGCCAAGATGTTCTACCGCCTGCTGGACTGCCTGAACCTGGTGGCCGAAGAAACCGAACCCCGTTTCAATGCCTTCACCTATTGCAGCGAAGGGGAATTCCGCGCCGTGGTTACCCTGCGCAGCGCCTCCCGGCCCAGTTGCTACTACGCCCAGGGAGAGGAGCATTTCGCCATAACGCCCGGTGCGGTGGACATGGCCGGCTTCTTTGTGGTGCCGGAGGCAGAGGATTTCGACCGGCTGACCGGCCCCATCCTGCAAAAGATTTATGCCGATATCACCCTGTCGGAGGAAGAGGAAAAACGGCTCCTGTGGCGCTTGGTGCGCACGCAGCCCCGTCTGGAGGTGGGCATCTGTGCCGCAGCGGAAATCGGCTTTGAAATCATTTCCGACGGTGCGGGCCCCCAGAAGGTGAGTTACCGGGAAGGGAAAATCGACTACAACGGCGTCCTGTACGACGAACTGGTGTTCGAGGCCGTCACCATTTCCACCCTCTTTGCCGAACCTTCCTTCATCCTGTATCTGGCCGAAGGAGAACAGCGTTTTGCCGGCACCCTCAAGTTCATTGTAGATGGGGGAAAGGTGCAGGCCGTGAATATCCTGGGCACCGAGGACTACTTGCTCAGCGTGGTCTCCCTTTTGCCGGAGGCCGCACGCCGGGAAAAGGCTATTTCCATCCGGGGCTGGCTCCTGACGCAGATGGAACGCCGCCAGGCCGGCCACCCGGCCCCCACTGGCCCGCATCTGGAGAATACACCGGAGGTGGTTACCTGGCTGGAACATCGGCCTCCTGTGGCTCCGCAAGCCCCGGAAGAGCCCGTTCACATGCATTTCGACGTATGCGCCTCCGGGCATTGCCAACGTTATATAGGACTCACACCGGCGGCGGATTCCCAGGCCCGCGCCGTGATAGATGAAACCTGGGGGAAGGTATAGGAAAGATGGCTTGTATTGGCATATTTGACTCGGGTTGCGGCGGCCTTTCAGTTTATCGCGAACTCATAAAGGTGCTTCCGCTGGAGCAATATCATTATTTTTCGGATAATGCTCACTGCCCGTATGGGGAGAAAACGGCCTTGTATATCCAGCGCCGGGCCCGTTTTATCACCGAATTCCTGCTGGACAAAGGGGCCGATATCATTGTGGTGGCCTGCAATACTGCCACGGCGGCGGCCATTGCTACGCTGCGGGCCGAATACCCGGATGTGCCCTTCGTGGGTATGGAACCCGCGGTGAAGCCTGCTGCGCTGGGTACCCGGAGCGGCGTGATTGGCGTCCTGGCTACCGCCGGCACGCTAAAGGGCTCCAAATACCTGAACACCAGAGGTATATACGAAAGCGACGTCCGGATTGTGGAACACGTGGGCCAGGGTTTTGTGGAGCTGGTGGAGCGTGGCATCCTGGAGGGCCCGGAAGCAGAGGCCGTGGTCCGTGCCTCCCTGCAGCCGCTGCTGGACCAGGGGGCCGATACCATCGTGCTGGGCTGCACGCACTATCCTTTCCTGCAGCCGCTTATCGAACGGCTTTGCGGCCCGTCGGTTCGCGTCATCGACCCGGCGCCCGCCGTGGCGCGCCAGACCGTCAAGGTGCTGGAGCAGCGCGGCGTGCCGGTGGGCATCGGCCCGTTTTCTGTAGAGTTACATGCTTCCGGGGACCCTTCGTCCCTTAATCGATTATTTGCCAGCTTATGAAAAAGCTATTGATCATAGGATTGACCCTGCTGATGGGAATGCCGGGCTGGGCGCAGGTGCTCACCGGCATTGAGGTGTTGGAGCAGGGTGGCTTCGAGGAACTCAAAGGCAAGCGTGTGGGACTGGTGACCAATCCCAGCGGCGTGGACCGGAACCTCCGTTCTACCATCGACATCCTTTTCGAAGCGCCGGAAGTGGACCTGGTGGCGCTCTTCGGCCCGGAACACGGTGTACGCGGCGACGCCTATGCCGGCGACCACGTGGAAGGCGGCAAAGATGCCAAGACCGGCCTGCCCGTTTATTCGCTCTATGGCAGCACCCGGGAACCTACGCCGGCCATGCTGGAGGGCATCGACGTGATGGTGTACGATATCCAGGACGTAGGGGTGCGCTGCTACACTTTCATCTCTACACTTGGTCTGGTGATGCGCGCGTGCGCTCAGGCGAATGTGGAGGTGCTGGTGCTGGATCGGCCCAATCCGCTGGGCGGCAACAAAGTGGAAGGCCCGCTGGTGCAGGACGGCTACTATTCCTTCGTGAGCCAGTTTCACATCCCCTTTGTCTACGGCCTCACCGTGGGCGAACTGGCCGGTCTCATCAACGAGGAAGGCCTGAACAAGGGCCAGAAAGGGGATAAGGAGCATAAGAAATGCTGCCTGAACGTGATTCCCATGCGCGGCTGGAACCGCTGGATGCTCTTCCGCGACACCGGCCTTCCGTGGATCCTGCCTTCGCCCAATATCCCGTCTATGGAGAGCGCCCTGTGCTATGCTTCTTCCGGCATCTGCGGCGAATATGGGTACCTGAACACCGGCGTGGGCTATACCATTCCCTTCCAGACCTTCGCCGCCGAATGGATCGATGCCGATGCCCTCAAGGAGCGCCTGGACAGTTATCGGCTCCCCGGCGTAGCTTTCCGCACCATTCATTACAAACCCATTTCCGGGTCTATGACCGGGAAACTCATCCACGGGGTGCAGTTCTTCTTTACGGACTACGAGGCGGCGCCGGTTTCCCTGCTGCAGTTCTACGTGATGCAAGCCGTGCAGGAACTTTGGCCGTCCCACAATCCCTATCCGCTCAAGAGCACGCGGATGCTGGATATTGTCTGTGGTACGGATTATGTAAGGACTACTTTTGGAAAGCGGATGAAGGTGGCCGATATCGTTGATGTTTGGAACAAGGATACCGAATCTTTCAAGACGCTCTCCCAGCAATATTATTTATACCGTTAACACTTAAAACTGAGATGCTATGAGAAGGTTTTCCATTTTTGCCACTTCCATGATGCTGGCCCTTGCCATGCTCATGGCACCCGATATGATGGGACAGTCCCGTTCTTCGGGCGGTAGCAGCACCACCCGTTCCAGCGGCAGCACCAGTACCTCCCGCTCTTCCGGCAGCAGTAGCTCCAGCAGCAGCTCCCGCTCCAGCGGAAGTGCCGTCACCCGTTCTTCCGGCAGCAGCTCCTCCTCCGGCAGCAGCGTTTCGCGCTCCCAGAGCAGCTCCACCACCCGCAGCAGTAGCAGCAGCGCCGTGCAGCAGCAGGACAACCGCCGTTCTTCCGGCAGCACCAGCACCTCCCGTTCCAGCGGAAGCACCGTTACCCGTTCTTCCGGCAGCAGCAGTTCCAGCAGTTCCGCCGCCAGGCAGCAGCAAAGCGGCACCACTGTCCGCTCTTCCCAGAGCAGCCAGGGTTCCACCGGCAGCGGTTCGGCCGTGAGCAGTTCTTCCACTGCCCGTTCCAGCAGCAGCCAGAGCACCAAGAACGTGACCTCTTCCGGAAGCTCTTCCACTTCTTCCGGCCAGCAGGCCCGCAGCTCCTCCTCTTCGCAGCAGCAGGCTGTCACCGGCACCACCGTCCGCTCCTCCAACGTGAGCCGCGGCGGCCTCACCTCCGGCGCTTCCCAGGCCGAATCGGCCCCTGTAAAGGCCACCTACCGGGACGATGGCTATAACTACCGTTACCAGGACGATATGCGCGTGGACGACCGCCACAATTTGTACCGCGTACCTCCGCGCCAGCGGAATCCTATGGCTTGGGACAAGCCCGGCTACTTCTGGGGAGATCATCCGCACTATTACGGATATCGCATCCACAGCCTGCCTCCTTCCTGGCGCCGCGTGAGCCACTGGGGTATCGACTACTATTACTACAACGGCATCTATTACCGTCCTTACGGTGGTGTGTATGTAGTCTGCCGTCCTCCTTTCGGCACTCCGCTGGAGGCTGCCATTGACAGGGCTATCTTCCGGGCCGTCCGTTTCGCCTATTACTGCGATACCTATCGCACCTATAGCCAGACCTTCGATTACTATAATGTAATTGCCCGTCAGAACCTGATCATCGCCCAGCAGAACGCCCGCCTGATTGCGCAGAACAACGCGTTGGCCATCAATGCCAACCGTGCCCTCACCGCTTATGAGCTGGCCGAAAAACTGGGACTGGTACAGAGCTACGCCTATGCCAACTCCGAGTACTTCTATCAGGACGGTGTGTTCTACACCATCTCTGCCTCCGGCATCTATTCCACCATCGTGCCTCCTGCCGGTGCCCTGGTTACCTCCCTGCCGGACGACTATGAGATTATCGTGATGAACGGTATCGAGTACTATATGGTGGACAATACCGTATACCGCACCACCCTCTTCGAAGGCGTGCCTTACCTGGAGGTGCTGGGCCAGATGTACGGGAGTCTGTACAGCCAGTACAATATTTATCGCTAGTACCCTTTGAATTCAAGAATGCCTCCCCGTTCGCGGGGAGGTTTTTTTTGCTATCTTTGTATCCATGATTACGCAGGAACAGATCAAGGATTTACAGGAAAGGGTGGCAACCCTGAACAGCTGTCTGGATATTGCCGGAAAACGGAAGGAAGTGGCCGCCAAAACGGAAGAGACGCTGGCGCCGGACTTTTGGGGAGATCCCAAAGCTGCGGAAGCCTTCCTGAAAAAACTCTCCGGCATCAAATCCTGGGTTACGGACTTCGACAAAGCCCGCAGCCTTTCCGATGATCTGGAAGTGCTGTACGAATTTGCGAAAGATAGTCTTGACGGGGCCGAGGAGGAGACGGGGGAAACCGCCGAAACTAAAGAATTGGATGCGGCCTATGCGCAGGCCCTGGAGGCCGTGGAGGCCCTGGAACTGCGGAATATGCTGGGCAATGAGGGTGACAACCTGGGCGCCGTCCTCACCATCAATTCCGGCGCAGGCGGTACGGAAGCCAACGACTGGAGCGCCATGCTTATGCGCATGTATCTGCGCTGGTGTGAAAGGAACGGCTACAAATATACGGTAACCTCCCTCCTGGAAGGGGAAGAAGCCGGTATCAAGAGCTGCACCATTGAGGTGGAAGGGGATTACGCCTACGGGTATTTGAAGGCCGAAAACGGCGTGCACCGTCTGGTGCGCATCTCGCCCTTCAATGCGCAGGGCAAGCGCCAGACCACCTTCTCCAGCGTGTTCGTGTATCCTTTGGTAGACGACAGCATCAACATCGAAATCAATCCCGGAGACCTGGAATGGGATACCTTCCGCAGCGGTGGCCACGGCGGCCAGAACGTGAACAAGGTGGAAACGGGCGTCCGGGTGCGCCACCTGCCTTCCGGCATCATGGTGGAGAACACGGAAACCCGCAGCCAGCAGGACAATCGGCAAAGAGCCTTGCTCATCCTCAAATCCCGCCTGTACGATATTGAGCTAAAGAAACGCCAGGAAAAACAGGCCGAACTCGAAGGCCAGAAAAAGCGCATCGAGTGGGGCTCCCAAATTCGGAACTACGTCCTGCATCCCTACAAGCTGGTGAAGGACCTCCGCACGGGCGTGAGTACGGCCGACACCCAGGGCGTCCTGGACGGAGACCTGAACGAATTTATGAAAGCCTATCTGATGGGTACCGGATCCGCCGTAACGGATCCGGATGATTTGGATTAATTACTTCTTGGCGGGGGCGGGACGCATCATCATCGCCCAAGGGTTGAAGGGTACCATCAGGGAGAGGGCCTCACGGCCGGGGGCGTTCCGGACTTCACTCTTGACACCGAAAATCATAGTAGCGGCATCCTCCGGGTTGTAGGCCGGCCAGGAAGGGATGGCGTCGCAGTTGGGATTGCCCGTACGCATAAAGGCCAGCAGTGCGTCCGTCATTGTCCCGCTTCCAGGCCGAGCATCTTCTCATAAAACTTCCTCTTGAATATCCTTTCTTCCATATCAAAGGTCACTTCTTTGGATGCAAGTATAACAAGTTTTCCTGCTTGCGCAAAATTTTTACAAGCCATTTACCGACTCTTCGCAAAATCTTGGCTATTTCTTTGAATGGACGCCCGCGGAAAATAGAGGCGCCATGCAGGAGATTCCGCAAGGCGCCAGGTGAAAAGAAACGTGGTGATACAACAGTAAGGGATAGGGGCACAGGTTAGCTTTCCTCATAGTATTCCGCAGAAATCTTCTTCATAAATGCTCTTTTCTCTTCCATCGATGCGCAGGGCGCCTCGGCGCAGTAATCGGCCATCTTGTCGTTGTACCGCTTGCGGGCGCGACGCTCTTTCTCAAACACCGCCTGGGTTTCGGCCTCGGTCTTCTCGAACTTCATCACGTTGGTGATGGAAAGACTCACAGTGACGCCTTTCACGTCATGGTCGGTGCCCATGTAGGCGAAGCTCCATCCTTCGTCTTTCAGATGCTTGATTAAAGCCTGTACGGCCTTTAGAGAATACTCCGTGGAACTATTCTCATAGCCGTCGGTGATGATGGTCACGATTACGGACACATTCGGATCTCCGTGCAGTTCCTTCTCCAGCTTGGTAAGCGTCTTGCCGATGGC
>CACYHF010000002.1 GCA_902774155.1 uncultured Bacteroidia bacterium
CGAGAAGATGTACCAGGCTGGCCAGCAGGCCCAGGGCGGCCCTCAAGGCCCGTTCCAGGGTGGTCCCCAGGGCCCGTTCAACGGCGGCCCTCAGGGTCCTCAGCCGGAAGGTCCGGACGAGCAATAAGAATCCGGACGGACGGCAAGTTCAGACAAAAGAGATACCCTCCGGGGTGTCTCTTTTTGTCTTTTTTATGTGCGGGAAAAAGCGTATCTTTGCAAGTTAGAATAAAGGACCAGAATTATGAAAATACGTCGTATTTTTTTGACTCTCTCTGCCTTGGCCCTCTGCCTGGGTGCACAGGCCCAAACCAATGATGTCGTTGCGCAAACGCTTGAGGAACAAGTGTCCGCTGCCCAGCAGGAACTGGACCAGATTAAGCGCAAGGCCGATGAAACCATCCAGGATGCGGAGCGGGAGCTCAGTATTTTGCAAAGCCAGGAAAAAGAGATCAAAGAGCAGTACAACCAGCAATGTGAAGCAGTCGCTGAATGCCAAAAAGGGTGTAATCAATGCCAAGAAGAAAGCTTGTAAGCTGGAAAAGAAGGTCCTCAAGGACGATGACGGCAGATTGAGCGCCAAAGACAAAATGTTGATTTCAGCCAAAGAAACGGAGATCAAGAGCCTGGAGGCCGAATATAAGTCGGCCGAAAGCGAATATAAGCTGGCCGAAAACAGAATGAAGGAGACCAAGAACCAGCTGGACGGCGTCCAGAAGCAAATCAAATCGGCCAAGAAGGTTATTTCCGATGCTAAAAAGAGCGTCTCTACCGCCGAGAAAGAGTTGAAAAAAAGCCTGAAAAAATAAGATGGGAAGAATTATATTAACCGGCGACCGTCCTACCGGTAAATTACACCTGGGCCATTATGTGGGATCCCTCAGGAACCGTGTCCTGCTGCAGAATGAAGGCAATTATGACCGCATGTTCGTATTCATAGCAGACGTACAGGCCCTGACAGACAACGCCGACAATCCGGAAAAAGTCCGCCAAAATATCATTGAGGTTGCCCTGGATTATCTTTCCTGCGGCCTGGATCCCAATAAGGTTACGCTTTTTATTCAGAGCCAGATCCCGGAACTGCACGAAATGACACAGTTCTTCTCCAATCTGGTTACCGTGCAGCGTCTGCAGCGCAATCCCACCGTAAAGACGGAAATGGCTATGCGCGGTTTCAACGGAGACACGGAGAACGACAACCAGCGTGGCCTTCCTGTGGGCTTTTTCACCTATCCCATTTCCCAGGCGGCCGATATCTGCTTCTGCAAGGCCACCACGGTGCCGGTGGGTGAAGACCAGGAACCCATGATTGAACAGTGCCGGGAAATTGTGCGCAGTTTCAACGGCACCTACAAGTGCGATGTGCTGGTAGAACCGGAAATCCTGCTTCCTTCCAACCGGGCCTGCCGTCGCCTGCCCGGAACGGATGGAAAAGCCAAGATGAGCAAGTCGCTGGGCAACTGCATCTACCTATCTGATGATCCCAAGGAAATGGAACGGAAGGTGAAGGGTATGTTTACGGACCCGGGCCACCTGCGGGTGGAAGACCCCGGTAAGGTGGAAGGAAACCCGGTATTCACGTATCTGGACGCCTTCTGCGAAGACAGCGATTTCCCCAAATACTGGCCTGATTACGCCAACCTGCAGGAAGTGAAAGATCACTATATGCGGGGCGGTCTGGGCGACATGAAGTGCAAGAAATTCCTCATCAACGTGCTCAACGACCGTCTGGAACCCATCCGCGCCCGCCGCAAGGCTTATGAACAGGATATTCCGGGCGTGTACGAGATTCTTCGCAAGGGTTCGGAAGCCGCCCGCGAAGTGGCTGCACAGACCCTCCACGAGATGAAGGACGCCATGCAGATCAACTATTTCGACGACGTGGCGCTAATTCAGGAACAAGCGGAAAAATACAGACAATAAAAAATCCGGCTCGAAAGAGTCGGATTTTTTATTCAGCCTGAGATGATTATTCGGCTTTGCCGTTGGAGCCCAGCACGTTGATGATCTTGTGCATGTAGAGCTTCTTCATCTCGTCGCGGGCGGGACCCAGGTACTTGCGGGGATCGAATTCACCGGGTTTCTCGTTGAAGACTTTGCGCACGGCGGCGGTCATGGCCAGGCGGCTGTCGGAGTCGATGTTAATCTTGCAGACAGCGCTCTTGGAGGCTTCGCGGAGCTGCTCCTCAGGAATACCTACGGCATCCGGCAGTTTGCCACCGTTGGCGTTGATGATGTCCACATATTCCTGCGGAACGGAGCTGGAGCCATGGAGAACGATGGGGAAGCCAGGGAGCTTCTTCTCAATCTCGTGCAGGACGTCGAAGGCCAGCGGCGGAGGAACCAGGCGGCCGGTCTTGGGATCGCGGGTGCACTGTTCGGGCTTGAACTTGTAAGCACCGTGGCTGGTACCGATGGAGATAGCGAGGGAGTCGCAACCGGTGCGGGTGGCGAAGTCGATCACTTCTTCCGGACGGGTGTAGTGGGATTCCTCGGCGGCAACCTCATCTTCCACACCGGCGAGTACGCCTAGCTCGGCCTCTACGGTTACGTCGTACTGGTGAGCGTAGTCAACCACCTTCTTGGTGAGGGCGATGTTCTCCTCGTAGGGGAGGGAGGAGGCGTCGATCATCACGGAGCTGAAGCCCATGTCTACGCAGCTCTTGCACAACTCGAAGCTGTCGCCGTGGTCCAGGTGGAGGACAATCTGAGGATGCTCCCAACCCAGTTCCTTGGCATATTCTACGGCACCCTCTGCCATGTAGCGGAGGAGCGTCTGGTTGGCGTAGTTACGGGCACCCTTGGAAACCTGGAGGATCACAGGGCTCTTGGTTTCGGCTGCGGCCTGGATGATGGCCTGGAGCTGCTCCATGTTATTGAAATTGAAAGCGGGAATGGCGTAACCGCCGGCGACGGCCTTCTTGAACATCTCGCGGGTGTTCACAAGGCCCAATTCTTTGTAAGATACCATAGTTATAAAAAGAATAGAATATTATTTCCAGTCCACAAATATAGTAATAATTTTTGATAAACAGGGTATGTGTTTTCAAACCTGTGCCACCCTTGGTTACATAAGAGGGAGGGGCCCTTTAGGGAGGGGTCGCGAAGCGACGGCTTGAAAACACATACCCTGTTTATCACCAGATTTCAGGTAATCCGAGGTCCTTGAAGGTACGGGGTGCGGGAACACCCGGCAGGGGCTTGCGGTCTTTAAGCTGCTCCAGGGCCACCTGGACGGCTTTCTCCAGCTGTTCATCCGTGCCGGCAAATTCCTTGATGGGGTCGTTGTCCAGGACGATGTCCGGATCCACGCCGTGGTTTTCCACAATCCACTGGCCGGTTGCGGCGTCGTAGTTGGTGAAGAAAGGAACGCGGACGTCGGTGCCGTCCACATAGGGCAGGGGACCGCTGATGCCTACGATGCCGCCCCAGGTGCGCATGCCGATGACCGTACCCAGGTTATTGGCCTTGAAGCTCCAGGGGAAGAGGTCGCCGTCGGAGGCCGAGTACTTGTTGATGAGCAGTACCTTGGGACCGGTATGCGTACCCTCAGGAACAGTACCGGTAAGGCTGGAACCGCGGCGCATGGTCATGCGGTATACCTTGCGCTGCAGACGCTCGATGATCATGGGGGAGATATTGCCGCCGCCGTTGGCGCGGTCGTCCACGATGAGCGCTTCCTTATCCAGCTGCGGGTAATAGTAGCGGGCCCATTCGCTCAGGCCTTCGGGGCCCATATCCGGGATGTAAATGTAGCCTACGCGGCCGCCGGAGAGCTTTTCTACGGTGCGGATGTTCTTCATCACCCAGGCGTAGTGCTCCAGCGGGCCTTCATCGGCGATGGGTTTCACCACCACCTTCTTGCCATTGACGGTGAGCTCTGTTAGCACATCGGCCTTGCCGATGAGGAGTTTGTACAGGTTGTCCACATCCTTCAGGGACACGCCGTCGATGGCGGTGATCACGTCGCCTTCCTTCACGCCCAGGCCGGGTTCGGTGAGCGGGGAACGCAGTTCGGGCCGATAAGTGGCGCCTTCCAGGATCTTATCGATGCGGAAACCGTCCTTCACTTTGGAGAAGCGGGCGCCCAGCAGGCCCATGGGGATGCGCTCCGGCTTGGGATAGGCGCCGGGCGTCACGTAGCAGTGGCCGCTGGCGGTTTCGGAAATCATTTCGCCCAGGATGTAGTTCACATCCAGACGGGTCTTGGCATAGGGCAGGAGCTGGGCATACTTGGCCTTGATGGCGTTCCAGTCCCTTCCGTGCATGTTTTCCAGGTAATAGCCGTCGCGGAAGGCGCGCCAGACTTCGTCGTAGAGCTGAGACCATTCCTGGCTGTAGTCCACCGTGGTTACCATATCCTTCAGGTTGATCTTTTCCTTCAGGGCCATCTTGGGGCCGATGTTCACGGCGTACAGGTCGCGGCCTTTCATCACAAGGGCCTTCTTGGCGCCGGGCGTTACGTCCATCATCCCTTCGCAGCAGGACTCATCCTCGCCGCTGGCGAAGGTGTACACGCGGGTGCCGCCACGGCCGCCGTACCAGAGGCTCTTGCCGTCACAGTAGAAGTTGCGGCCCTTGACGGGCAGTTTGATGATGCGTTCTCCGATGCCCTCCGGATCCACCTTCACGGCCGCCTTGTCTTCTTTCTTGGGAGCGTCCTTTTTATCGGCCTTCTCTTCGCCGGCCTTTACTTCCGGGTCCTTGGCGATGAGCGGAGACGGGGTATCGGCCGCCAGAAGGGCCAGATAGGTGCCGCTCATGTCTGTAAAGGAGTAGTTCCATTCGATGCGGCTGTACTGCGGGTTCATATCCCGGTCGCTGGTGAAAATGAGGTATTTTCCATCGGTGGAGAAGGTGGGGCTGCCACTGTTGTACCAACGGTCCGTGACGGGATACTCCTTGCCGCTTTCCAGGCTGCGGAGGTATACGATGCCCATCTCATTGGCGGCAGGGCGGGTGTAGGCGATCCACTTGCTGTCCGGCGAGATGTCCACGCCGCGGAATTCGGCCTCCGGGCATTCCATCACCGTGCGTTTGGCGCCGGTGAGCGGATCCACTTCCACGAAGCGGTTCTTGCGGTCGGTGAAATAGATGTGCTTGCTGTCCGGGGCCCACTGGATGCCGCGGATGTAGGTATCGGCCCCGCTGGTGAGCTGCTTGCTTTCGCCCTTGGCTATGTCGTACAGGTAGAGTTCGGTTTCGCCGGTGGCGTCCCCGATCCAGGCGATCCACTTGCCGTCCGGACTCCAGCTGGCGTCGCGGTCGTTGGAGTTGGAAGAACGGGTGAGGTTGCGGGTGACACCCTTGCCCACCGGCACGTCGAAGACTTCGCCGCGGGCGGTGACCACTACGCGGGAGCCATCGGGTGCCAGGCTGGCCTGACGCACCTGGCCGGAGAGCTGCTTGCGTTCGGCGCGGCCGTAGATGTCATCGGCCCCCAGCATTACGGAAATCTTGGTGCAGGCGCGGGTCTTGGGATCCAGTTTGTACAGCCAGCCGCCGTTCTCGAAGACGATGGTCTTGCCGTCGGTGGAGGGGAATTTTACGTCGTACTCCTTGAAGTTGGTGACTTTCTCCGTCTGGCCGCTGCGGGTGTTGTACACGAAGAGGTTCATTACCATGTCGCGGTCGCTGGCATAGAAAATCTCATCGCCGATCCACATAGGGAAGATGTCCTGGGCGTCGTTGTTGCTGATATTGGTAACCTTCTTGGCCTTGGGGTCATAGATCCAGACGTCATCGGCCATGCCGCCGCGATAGTATTTCCAGGTGCGGAATTCGCGCATCACGCGGTTGTAGGCCATTTTCTTTCCGTCGGGGGAGTAGCTGCACCAGCCACCTTCCGGCAGGGGAATCTGCGCGGGCATACCGCCAGCAGGCGAAATGGTCCAGAGCTGTCCGGCAAAGCCGTCTTCCGTTCGGTTGCGGAACACAATCTGCTTGCCGTCCGGACTCCAGGTCATCACGATGTTGTTGGGGCCCATACGGTCGCCCAGGTCGTCGCGAGGGTTGGTGGCGGTGTAGGTGAGGCGCAGGGGCTCGCCGCCGGTGGCCGGGATGCTGTACACTTCGCGGTTGCCGTCGTATTCTCCGGTGAAGGCGATGGTTTTGCCATCCGGGGAGTAGCGGGCGAACATTTCATAGCCGATGTGGGAAGTGAGCCGACGGGCCTGGCCGCCCTGGATGGGGACGGTCCACAAATCTCCGGCATAGGAGAACACAACGTCGGTGCCGTTGGTGGCGGGGAAGCGCAGCAGGCGCGCTTCATCGTTCTGGGCCGATGCCGCCACGCAGGCGGTCGTGAGCAGAAGGAGCGTTAAGAATCGTTTCATTTTGCAAGAAATTGATTGACAAGTTGTTCGGCCTGAAGATACGCTGTTTGAAGATCGTCGTTGATGAGGACGGTATCAAACTGCGGTGCGTAGGTCATTTCCTCGGCGGCTTTAGCCACGCGGGTTTCGATGGCTTCCGGCGTGTCCGTGGCGCGCGCTATCAGGCGCTTGCGCAGTTCCTCCACGGAAGGCGCCTGGATAAAGACGGAAAGGGCGCTCTCGCCGAAGTATTTCTTCAGGGAGACGCCGCCTTTCACATCCACGTCGAAGATAATCACGTGCCCTTTGGCCCAGATGCGGTTCACTTCGCTCTTGAGGGTGCCGTAGAAGCGGTCGGGGTACACTTCCTCATACTCCACGAATTTGCCATCGGCCACCAGGGCGCGGAAGACATCGGCCGTATAGAACAGATATTCCACGCCGTCCTGCTCGGTTCCGCGCGGGGGGCGGGAAGTGGCCGATACGGAGAATTCGATTTCCGGATGCAGGGACAGGAGATGATTCACGATGGTGCTTTTACCGGACCCGGAAGGGGCCGAGAAGATGAGAACTTTACCGGACATAGGCAGGGTACATTGTAACTGAACAAAGATACGAAAAATAATCCGTATATTTGCCGTATGAACATTGCAGTATACAGCGGTTCGTTCAATCCGCTCCACAAGGGTCACGAGGCCATCATCCGATTCCTTACGCAGAAGGCGGGTTTCGATCTGGTGTACCTGGTGGTGACGCCGCAGAATCCATTCAAGGACCGTCACAGCCTGCCGGCCGGTCAGGGGCGCTTCGACGCCGCCGTGGAGGCCGTGGCCCGGCATCCGGACCTGAAGGTGCAGGTGGAGGATATTGAACTGCATATGACGCCGCCGCAGTATACCATCCGCACGCTGGACGCTCTCAAGGCGCGGGAGCCGGAGAATGATTTCACCCTGGTTATCGGGGCCGATAACCTGGCCTGCTTCAGCGGCTGGCGCTTCCACGAGCGCATCCTCCTGGAGTATGGCGTAGCGGTCTACCCCCGCAAGGGCTATCACCGGGGCTATGCCAAGGCCCGCCTGCTCAGGGAGAACCCCAATTACCGCATCACCCTCCTGGATGCTCCGCTCATCACCATTTCTTCCACACAGATCCGGGAAGGTGAGGCCGCCGGGAAGGATATGTCAAAATGGCTTATGTAATATGCACATCGAAACCGAGCGCAAATTCCTGGTAAAGGATTCCAGCTTTAAACAACTGGCCGTCAAGACCTACCGAATCAAACAGGGCTATATTGCCCACGACGGCGGCAATACCGTCCGGGTCCGCATCCGCGACACCCAGGGTTTCCTCACCATCAAAGGACCCTCCCTGGACGGCATCTCCCGCTTCGAATGGGAACGGGAAATTCCCCTCCAGGAGGCCGAAGAATTCTTCCTCCTCTGCCGTGGCGGCGCCATCGACAAAACCCGCTATATAGTTCCGGCAGGAGATGTACCCTTCGGAACCTGTGGCCACCCATGGCCTCATAAATGGGAGGGGCCCGCCGGCGAAGCCGGTGGGAGGGACGAAGCGAAGCGGAGGGTTTCCGGGGGTACATCTCCTGCCGGAAAGTTCTTCGAGGTGGATGAGTTTTATGGAGACAATGAGGGCCTGGTGATGGCGGAGATTGAACTGGACAGTCCGGATGAGCCGTTTGAAAAGCCGTCCTGGCTGGGGGAGGAGGTCACCGGCGATCGCCGCTACTACAATTCCCACCTTCTGGTCCATCCCTTCAAGGACTGGTAATGTACAGCAGGCTTGTTTAATTGCCTTTGACGAAGATCATGGCCATCAGCGGCAACGCCAGGATGGCCATTGTCGCGCTTATAGGGAGGTAGATGCCGAAATTCACATACTGCACCACCAGATAGGTGATCAGCAGCAAACCCACGCCCATAGCGCTGCTGATGAGGTAGTGCTTCCGGATGTCGGTGTTCTTGCAGATGAGCCGGCTCAGGTTGGGGACGCCCAGGGAAATGAAGCCGATAGGGCCGCAGATGCTCACCGCGCTGGTAACCAGACACATAATAGCCAGCAGCAGCCACGCTTTATGGGCATTGGGAATCTCGATTTCCTCCTTGAAATGCCGGGTAAGCCTTGCGGCTTGCCACAGCGCCACCCCCAGCCCCACGGCAAACAGGACCAGCGAGAAAAGGATATCGGCCGTGGTCACGCCTTCCAGACGGAAGTTGGCGGCACCCCACAGGTAATACTTTTTCAGGAGGTCTCCGTTGGGTGCGTTGGTAACCACTATGGTGCCCAGCGAGCCGATGAAGGTGCCGAAGAGGATGCCAAAGGTGATGAGTTGCTGGGTGTTCACCTTTAGGGTGACGAAGAAGCAGATGAGCGTACAGATGAGCGTACACACGAAACTGCCTACCGTGAGGGAACACCAGCCGCTCATAGTGGCTGCGGCTGCGCCCAGACAAGCGGCGCTGCCCAGCCCCAGGCTGTATACATCGCCCAGCTGATTGCGCCACAGGTACTGCATCTGGATACCGCCTACCGGCAGCGCAATGCCGGAGAGTAATACGTATAAAAGACTCAGCAACATAAGATTACCAATTATATTCGAGTGAAACCATTCCATTGAACCCGGGCATGGGATATCCCTGGACCAACGCATAATGTTGATTGAAAATATTCCGGAGATGGATACCGGCGCAAAGCTCTTTCCAGTGGTAGGAGAGCGATGCGTCGCTCAGGCTCCAGGGCGCCAGATAATAGTCGGCCGTGTGGGCGCTGCGGGACCAACGTTCGCCGCACAGGCTGGTATTCCAGGCCAGGGTCCAGTCCCGCCAGCCCATTTGCAGGTCTATGCTTCCGCTGTGCAAGGGAACGTAGGGAGTCTGATTTCCCCAGATCTGGCTGCCGGGCGTGCTGTGGTCCAATGCCTGCTGAAGGCTGTAGCGCAATACTATTGTCAGGGCCCAATCTCCCTGCTCCCAGGTGGTTTCGCTCCGGGCGTCCAGTCCCGTAACATCCACTAACCCCAGGTTCAGCATGGTCCAACGGAATTGGGACGAGGTGGGGATAGCCACAATCTTGTTGCTCACCCGGTTATAATAAGGGCTCAGCCGCAAGGATTCTTTCCAGGGGCCTGTTCCCCATTTCATCCGCAAATCCAAACCTGTCTGGAAGGCCTGTTCCGCCTCCAGCGAGGAATTGCCCATCAAGCTGTAATACAGGTCGTTAAAGCTGGGGAGCCGATAGCTGCGCTTAACAAATGCATCGGCCTCCAACCACCTCCATGGTGCGTAGAAAATGCTGAAAGAAGGCATCCAGACGCCCCGGAAGGCATTCTCCCTTGACCATCCGCCCGCCTGCCGCTCGTCGAACTGATCCCAGGTGCCCTGATAAACCAAGTGGGCCGCCAGACGGAAGCCGGGCCAAGCCAGGCGCGAAGCCAGAGCGGCCGTAAGAGTATTGCGCCGCGGCCGCACGAACTGCCCCACATCGGAGTCCAGTGCATTGTACTGGTAATCGGTGCTCAGGTCCACCGACCAGGGGTCCATCAGCACGTAGCTCTGGGCCAGCGAAAGATAGGCCGACTGTTGCCGGAAATGCAGGTCGTAGGGCAGCGCCATGGGGTTTTTCTCCGGATGGGTGTTGTAATGGGTATAGTTGTTGGCATACTTGAAGCGCAGCGCCGTAGCGTAGCGTCCGCTCCAGTCCTGCTGCCAGGAGCCCTGGAAAAAAAGATCCTGATCGGCCTGCCGCTCAGCGCTGAAAGGAAAGCCCGTCGCACGACGGATGACCGGTCCGGGGAAGCCGCGTTCTGATCCGTAGCTGTACAGATGCGTCTGCCACTGGCCGCCCCGCGTTTTCCCGAAGAGCTGCGTTTCCAGACGAAGGCTGCTGATATCGCCATTTTCCCGCACCAGCGTGGTGTCAAAATACGGATACTTGTACTTACCATTGCTGGCGGTGAATTCGGCCCCTACCCGCAGTTGTACCTTGCCCAGTTCCCTGTTCCAGCGGACGGAGGGATTGACGGTGCCGAAGGATCCGGCCCGCAGCCTCAGGCGCAATCCGTTTTCCCGGGGAGCCTCCGTTCTCAGATATACGGCCGCGCCGGTGGCATATTCCTTGGCCGACTGCAGCCGAAGGGACTTCTGTCCGTTATACAACGACACGGCCTCCAATCCGTCCACGGAGAATCGACCTAAATCTACCTGCATATTCTGGGCGTTGTCAATTTGGATTCCGTCCAGGAAGATACCTACATGCTCGCTGCCCAGGCTGCGCACGTTCACGGTCTTGAGCCCACCCACTCCGCCGTAGTCCTTGACCTGGACGCCGGTGAAGCGGCGCAGGACATCGGCCACCTGCGTTGGCGCCGTCACCAGGGCGGGAAGGAAGGCCTCCTCCACTGCCCGGGTAACGGGATACACCTGAACGGAATACACCTGCGCAGCCATAAGCGTGTCCGCTTCCTGGGCCATCACTTGCCAGGAAGCGAACAGGAAAAGAAGGAATATGCAGCCTCTCAGGCGCACTAATAGAGGGCAAAGTGGCCGGGGCACACGCCCGCCGTTACGCTCCAGCGCTTGGCGCCTTTATAGTAACAGGTAACGGTGCCTGGGTTGAAGTAGTCGCCGGCGTCGCCCACGAAGTAAGTATCGGCATCCAGAACGCCCAGGCCGTAAGGAGTGGCCTCGGTGATGGTCCAGGACAGGGCCTTTTTGGTTCTGCCGGTAACGGACCAGGCGCTGTACGTGTGGGGGGTTCCACTCCAGTCAAATTCGCTGTCGGTGCCAATGCAGTACACCGTGTCACCGCAGGGGGCCGAAACGCTTACATAATCGGCGATGTGCCCGGTTTTCTGACTGGAAGCCGCGGAAGCAAAAACTACATACAGGCCGGAATGAATGTCATAGTAATTGCCCAGTGAGGTTACGTAGATGTTACCCTTTCCGTCGGAATAAACATTTTTGAGGTTAACCTGTACCTCCACCGTATCCTCCACTTTGAAGGAAGCGGAATTGATGATGCTTACCGTATTATCATAGGAGTAAGTGGGAGGCAACTGGCTGGCAATGCCGCCGGAATTGGCCACATACAGTTTCCCGTCATAATAGGCGATGCCTTCCGGCTGGTAGCCCACTTCCACGGAACCTTCCACCTTCTTGGTCGTGAGGTTGATGCGGTACACTTGCCCCTTGGGGTTTTTGAAATCCATAACGGAATAATCGGCCCCGTAATTGATGAACGCTCCTGCCCAGGAGGTGACGTACGCGTAATTGTTGTCAAAGGCGATGTTGCGGGGCGTGGGAACCGGGATGGCGGCAATCTCTGTCTCATCATAGGCCGATATCACCTCCACGATCCCCGAATTGTTCACCACAATCCAGGCTTCTTCCCCGTGTATAGCAATGTCGTTGCCCACGTCACCCAGGCCGGTGGCTACGTCCGGATTCATCTTCTTGAAAGCACCGTTGACAAACTTCCCGTCCTTGAAACGAAGGAAATCCAGGGTGGAATTGTTGGAGCCCATACCGCCCTCGTTCAGGACAAAAAGCTTTTGGGCCGATGTGGAAATGAAGGATACGTCTACGGTCTGGCCGTCAAGTGTGGCATCCTTGGAAGGAACGCGATCCTTCTGGCACGCGCAGAATGCGAACGTACCGCAAAGCAAAAGCAAAAATGCTTTTTTCATAAAAAATGTAGCGTTTATACCGAAGCTTGTCCCCGAGCCCCTACGTTAAACTTGACAAGGCAGGTCTTCTGACTGCTCCCGGCGCGGCGTCTTCTCGAATTGCTTCAATGACATCATTGCCGGACCGTTAAGGAGTTCACAGCTGCGGGCACAGTTCCGGACTTTCACCGGCTTCCCTTTTGAGGCCTCCCCGGCACGGGGACGGCACACCTTTGTCCAGGGACAAAGGTACGAAAAAAAACGGAAGGCTAGAACAGCCTTCCGGTATTGAATTTATCGGCCAGCCCCTGGAGCTCGTCTGTGGTGGCGGGCCGGTTTAAGGCTTCCTTCCGTTCCTTCTGGAACTGGGCCTTGAGGCGGGCGAACTGGCGCTTGGTATCCAGGGTGAAATCTCCGCCTTCGATCCAGGCGTAATAGGACGGTTCGGTATTCCAGACCTCGCGGGCCGTCTTTCCCTTGTGCTTGCCAAAACTCACCACGGCTTCGCCGGCGTCGTTCAGGATCAGGCGTCCGGCATAGTCCACGGTACGGGGACGGCCGGCCACGGTGGCCAGGGCCGCTACGTCGTTCTTCAGCTTGTCCGGATACATATCCAGCTGGCCCTTGAGCACCTGATAGGTGGCCAGGGTATCGGCCTCGGCCGTGTGGGCGTTCTCAAAATCTTCCCCGCCGCAGTAGAAGCGGTAGGCCGCCTTCAGGTTGCGGGGTTCCATATAATGATAGATGTTCTGGACGTCCACCATCAGTTTGGCGTGGAGGTCCAGGTCGATGTCCTTGTGCTGGTAAAGGCGCACGCGCTCAATTTCTTCGGCCAGCATGGGAAGGTCGAATTTGGCGCTGTTGAACCCGGCCAGGTCTGCGTCGGTGAGCCAGAGGGCTACTTCGTCCACGCAGTCACAGAAACGGGGGCAGCCCACCAGGTCTTCGTCCTTGATGCCATTCACGGCCGATGCCTGCGGATGAATAGGGTACTGCCGCTGGGCAACATAGTCCCAAGGCTTGAAACGCCAAGTCTTGATACGCGTCTCCCCACCGGGAAATACCTTCACAAAACTAAGCTCACAGATACAGTCCGTGGCAATATTCAGCCCCGTGCTTTCAATGTCAAAAAAAAGCAACGGTCTTTGAAGATTCAGTTCCATAGGGTAAATGTACTGGTCGGAACAGGGTGTCTGTTTCTGAACCTTTGCCACCCTCGGCATAATAAGAGGGAGGGGCCCTTTAGGGAGGGGTCGCGAAGCGACGGTTCAGAAACAGACACCCTGTTCCGGCAATGCTTATTGGATCATAATCGGCATGAGGATTCCACACACTTTTTCGCTTTCGGCTTCTTCCTCTGCGGGGAGGATGAGGGCGGCGCGGCGGGCATCGGCAAACTTGATGACCAGGCCGTTGCAACCCATATTGGCCAGAATTTCCGTGAGGAAGGTGCTCTTGAAGCCGATGGTAAGGTCGTCTCCTGCGTAGTTGCAGTTGATCTTTTCATAGGCGGCCAGGGCGAAGCCCAGATCCTGCGCGCTGATTTCCAGCTGACCCTCCTTGAGGGTGAACTTGATGTGGTTGGAGGCCTTGTTGGCGCACACGGCCACGCGCTTGACGGTATTCAGCAGGAGCTGACGGTCTATTTGCAGGATATTGGCGTTCTGGGTGGGGATGACATCCCGGTATTTGGGATACTTGCCCACCACCAGGCGGCAGATGAGCGTGGTGACGCCGAAGGTGAACTGGGCGGTGGAGCTGTCGAAGGCGATGTCCACATTCTCCACATCCTTGCCGATGATGGAGCGCAGCACGCCTGCCGGTTTCTTGTGCAGGATGAAGGAGGCTTTCTCGGAAGCCTGGACATCCTTGGTGGTGTAGCAGATGAGTTTGTGGGAATCCGAGGCTACCAGCGTGGTGCTCTCCAGGTCTATGTCGAAGTAGATACCGTTCATGGCCGGACGGATTTCATCGTCGGCGGTGGCATAGACGGTGCTCTGGATGCCGTCCACCAGGCTCTGGGCCGGGAAAACTACCTTAAGGGCATCTGCGCCGGTGGATTTAATCTCCGGATAATCTTCGGCCGGGAAGTAGGGGAGCACGGAGTTACCGTTGGCCCAGCTGCACTCGATGGAGCTGTCCGACAAAGTCTTGAGACCCACCGGCTGATCCGGCAGTTCTTTCAGGAGGTCTGTCAAGTGACGGGCAGGCACGGCGATGGAGCCGTCTTCCTGGGGACCTTCCACCGGGATGCTGGTGCGCAGGGTGAGCTCACTGTCCGATGCGGTGATTTCCAATTGGCCGTCTTTGAGCACAAAGAGGAAGTTCTCCAGAATGGGAAGGGGAGACTTGGAAGGGATGGCCTTGGAAACATCCATAAGGGCCTTCAGGAGATTGGTGCTGGAAATGGTCAGATTCATATGATGGGTCTTTTTTATTATCTGTGTCAGTTCACAAATATAATCATTTTCTGTCAAATGGCATAGCTTTTGTTTTTTTGTCCGTCGGAAAAAATGACAAAAAAGCTATAAGTATGAAAAAAACCTTCCTGACTGTATTGCTTTCCGTTCTGGCCGGTGGATTAACGGCCTATGGTGTAGTGAAAGCAACCGAACCCGCCCCGCAAACCACTGTAATCAGAGACTCCGAAGGCAACGCCGTGGAATATCGTACTGTCAATTTGGCAGAAACCGACTATCCGGACTTTACCTACGCGGCCGAAAGCGCCGTGGAGGCCGTGGTCTATGTAGAGGTGACCGTCCAGAACCGTCAGCAATACCAGAGTATAGATCCCTTCTTCCGTTTCTTCTTCGGCGATGAGTACACGCCCCAGATGCGGGAGCAGAAAGGCAGTGGCAGCGGTGTCATCATCCGCCCCGACGGCTATATCGTCACCAATAACCACGTGGTGAACGGTGCCACCTCTATCCAGGTGACCCTGAACAACAATGAGCAGTATGAAGCCACGGTGGTGGGCACGGACCCGGCAACGGACGTAGCCATCATCAAGGTGAACGCCACCAACCTTCCCACCATCCCCATGGGTGACAGTGACGCCCTCCGCCTGGGCGAATGGGTGCTGGCCATCGGCTCCCCGTTGGGCGCCCAGCTCCGTTCCACCATCACCGCCGGCATCGTGAGCGCCAAGGGCCGCTCCATGCCCGACTACTCCGGTGAATTCAAGATTGAATCCTTCATCCAGACGGATGCGGCCGTGAACCCCGGTAACTCCGGCGGCGCCCTGGTGAACAAGAAGGGTGAACTGGTGGGCATCAATACCGCCATCGTTTCCCAAACCGGTTCCTATACGGGTTATTCCTTCGCCGTCCCTGTGAACATTGTCAAGCGCGTGGCGCAGGACCTGATGGATTTCGGCAGTGTGAAGCGCGCCGTCCTGGGTATTTCCATGGGTACCGTGGATAAAAAGTTTGCCGACGAAATGAAACTTTCTTCCATCAACGGCGTATATATTAACGAGGTTATGAAGGGAAGCGCCGCAGAGAAAGCGGGCCTGCAGAAGAACGATGTCATCGTGGCCATTGATGGTCAGAAGATTACGGATGCATCGTCCGTACAGGCCAAAGTGGGCAGCTATCATCCCGGCGACAAAGCGGTGATCCGCTACATCCGGGATGGCAAGGAACGGGAAACCACCGTGGTGTTCCAGGCCGCCGCCCAGCAGAACGGAGAAGCCGACGCAGACGGCTCCATCATCTTCTACGGTGCCCATCTGAAAGCTGCCAGTCCGGAAACCCTGAAGGCCCTGGGCCTGAAGGCCGGCGTGGAGATTGTCTCCCTGGATAGCGGCAAGATGGCAGAGGCCGGCGCCAAGCAGGGCGGTGTAATCGCCTATGTGAACGGTGAGGCTGTTTCAAAACCCGAAGATGTCGTCGCCAAGGCGAAGAAAGCTTCCCGTGCCATCTACATGGAAGGTGTAGATAAGAACGGCCGCTCCTTCTACTTCGGCTTCGGCAAGTAAAGAACTGCCGATCCCACCCAGCCTATATCGGTCGGTTCTTTACAGGGCTGACCGATATTTTTTATAGTATACAATGAGGCAATTAAAAATTACGAAGTCCATCACAAACCGCGAGAGCGCGTCGCTGGACAAGTACCTGCAGGAAATCGGCCGCGAAGAACTCGTGACCCCGGATGAGGAAGTGGAACTGGCCCAGCGCATCCGCAAGGGAGACCAGGAAGCCCTGGAAAAACTCACCCGCGCCAACCTGCGTTTCGTGGTTTCCGTGGCCAAGCAGTACCAGAATCAGGGACTCAGCCTTCCAGACCTGATCAACGAAGGCAACCTGGGTCTGATCAAAGCCGCCGAGAAATTCGACGAAACCCGCGGTTTCAAGTTCATTTCCTATGCAGTATGGTGGATCCGTCAGAGTATCCTCCAGGCCCTGGCCGAACAAAGCCGCATCGTGCGTCTGCCGCTGAACCAGGTGGGTTCCCTGAACAAGATCAACAAGGCCCTGTCCAAGTTCGAGCAGGAATATGAACGCCAGCCCTCCAACGAGGAACTCTCGGAGATGATTGACGTTCCCAAGGATAAGATTTCCGATACCCTCCGGGTGGGCAGCCGCCACGTGAGCGTGGACGCTCCCTTCGTGGAAGGGGAGGACAACAGCCTGCTGGACGTGCTTCCCAACGACGATTCCCCCAGCGCCGACAAAGGCCTGGTGAACGAGAGCCTCAACACGGAGATCGAGCGTGCCCTCAGCACCCTGACGGACCGCGAACGGGAGATCATCAAGAGCTTCTTCGGCATCGGTTGCCAGGAAATGACCCTGGAAGAGATCGGCGAGCGTTTCGGCCTCACCCGTGAACGCGTGCGCCAGATTAAGGAAAAGGCCATTCGCCGCCTCAAGAGTCCGTCTCGCAGCAAACTTCTAAAGAGCTATTTGGGATGACGCCGGAAGCCTTTATCCAACAGAAGGCCGCACAGGCCATTCTGGCTGTTTATGGAACTGAAGTGGCGGAAACGTCACTTCAGGTTTCTGTTACCCGTAAGGAGTTCGAGGGAGACTACACCCTGGTCACGTTCCCGCTCCTGAAAATCACCCGTCAGGCACCGGATGCAACCGGCAATGCCATCGGCCAGTGGCTGGTGGCCAACGTGCCGGAAATTGCCGCCTACAATAGTGTGAAGGGCTTTCTGAACCTTTCCTTTTCGCCCATGTACTGGAACGAGACCTTGCAGGCGCTGGCGGCCGATGAAGCCTTCGGCCAGCTGGAAAGCACCGGACGGCGCGTGATGGTGGAGTTTTCCAGCCCCAACACCAACAAGCCCCTGCATCTGGGTCACATCCGCAACAACCTCCTGGGAGACAGCGTGTCCCGCATCCTGAAGGCCTGCGGCAACGACGTGATCAAGAGCACCATCGTGAACGACCGCGGCGTACACATCTGCAAGAGTATGTACGCCTGGGAGAAGTGCTTCAACGGTGCCACGCCGGAGAGTACGGGCAAGAAGGGAGACCATCTGGTGGGAGACTGCTACGTAGCCTATGCCAAGATGGAGAAGGAGCACCCGGAGATCATTGACGAGGTGCACAAGATGCTGGTGCTGTGGGAGCAGGGAGATCCCCACGTGCGGGAACTCTGGGCCATGATGAACGGCTGGGTGTACGCAGGCTTCGACGAAACCTACGCAGCCCTGGGCATCACCTTCGACCAGGTGGACCATGAGAGCGAAACCTACCTTCTGGGCAAGGAACTGGTGCAGAAGGGCCTGGAAATGGGCGTCTTCGTGAAAGAGGCCGATGGCAGCGTCTGGTGCGACCTCACCGCCGACGGCCTGGACCGCAAGCTGGTGCTCCGCGGGGACGGCACTTCCGTGTACATCACCCAGGACCTGGGTACTGCCGAACGTCGCTTCAACACCTACAAACTGGATTCCCACGTGTACGTGGTGGGCAATGAGCAGGACTATCACTTCCAGGTACTCAAGCTTATTCTCAAGAAGCTGGGCTTCGAATGGGCGGACCGCATCTACCACCTGTCCTACGGGATGGTGGAGCTGCCGGAAGGCAAGATGAAATCCCGCGAAGGCACGGTGGTGGATGCCGACGACCTCATCCAGAGTATGTATGAGGAAGCCAGGAAGACCTCCGAGGAGAGCGGCAAACTGGCCGATCTGTCTGAGGCCGAAAAGGAGCAGCTGTACCATATGATCGGCCTGGGTGCCCTGAAGTATTTCATCATCAAGGTAGATCCCAAGAAGACCATGCTCTTCAATCCCAAGGAAAGCATCGACTTCAACGGCAATACCGGTCCATTCATCCAGTACACGCACGCCCGCATCTGCAGCATCCTGCGCAAGGCTACGGTGGCATACGGGCCGGAGAGCATCGGCCTGGAGGCACAGCCTTCGGCCAAGGAAATCCGTCTGGTGAAACTGCTGGGCCTGTATCCCGGCAAGGTGGCCGAAGCCGGCGCCGCGCTGAGCCCCGCCATCATCGCCAACTATGCGTATGAACTGGCCAAGGAGTTCAACCAGTACTACCACGACACGCCCATCCTCAAGGAGGAGGACCCGGCCGTGCTGAAGTACCGTCTGGAGCTGATCGATGTCCTGGCCCGCACGCTCCGCAGCGCCATGGGCCTGCTGGGCATCCAGCTACCGGAACGAATGTAAGACAATCCGGATGATATCGGCCAGCTGGGCCGATGTTTCAAGAGGAAAACCGAAGGCTGCCACTTGGTAGCCTTCGGCGTTATATAGGGTGGCGGCGGGGATGTCGGTTCCCTGGTAACGCATGAGGATGCGGCTGTCTTTACCCGCCGGGGCAATGCCGTCGGGGTTGTCCACCCGGTACATCAGGGGCGACCAGGCGCGGTTGTAGCTTACCGTGGGAAGGCCGCTGCCGGCATAAGGCTGGACAATGCCGGAGTAATCCCCGAAATTGGTAACCCGCTGATATCCTAATACTTCCTTAATAAAGGCGCGGGTGCTGTCCGGTGCTTTTGGGACGCCTTGGTACACAGTGTCCCAGGCATCGGTGCCGATATAGGAGCCCGACAGGATCAAGTTCCCGCCGGCGGCCGTGAAGGTGCGCAGCGCCTGCTGCAGGGTTTCCGGGAACACGCTATAACGGTCCGGAACGGGGCCGTGCCCGATCCGGGTGGTTACCTGTTTTCCGCAGATCAAATCCAGCGCAAAGGCGTCGGAAACCCCGTCAAAAGCCTCCAGGCTGCTGGAGGAAAAGCTGTAGCCGGCCTCCAGGACGGCCTTGCCGTGCAGGGCCACGAAGTCGAAGGTGTTGCCGGCAATCTGGCTGCCGGCCATATCGGTGAAAGAGCCTCCGAAACCAGGGTTGTCGTCGTCGGTCCAGGGCTGCGAACGGTCGAACTGATAAACGCTACCGGCCAGCAGGATATCCGAACCCCAGGGGACGCCGCTGTCCAGCCGGTCGTTGAAGCCGGCGTGGGTGGGCGTATCGAACCAGGAAGGAGGCGCAACTCGCGTGAAGTTGTTCACGATGAGCACCTGCCGGGCCTGGTCGGATGCGATGCCGGCGGCCAGGGTCTCCGAGGGGAAACTCTCGCCGCCCGTATTGCAGGCGGTAATCCGGTAGCTGTACACGTGGCCGGACTTCAGGGGCAGGGTACAGGTGGTGTCCTGAATCTGGTAGCCTTCCCCGAAGGCTCCGTCATCCTCCCGGATGTACACTTTGTAGTAGTCCGGTGTGGCCGTGGGTTCCAGGCTGTCTTCGGTGGCCTGCCAGCGCAGGACGGCTTTTCCTTCCTCCAGTGCCACCCGGAATCCGTGTACGGGCAGGGGCTGCACCACATACGGACAGCCATAGCGTGCGCTCAGGTACTTGAGAATGCCCTTGTACACACTGCGTGACACGGTGAAGCGGAAACTGGGGTCCAGCCCGTACCGCATATCGGCGAAATTCTGATGCGCCAGCAGTTCCAGGATCATAGAGGGGACCTGCGGCAGGCGGCTCTCGCTGTAGGAACGGTCGCGGATGTCGCGGCGGCTCCAGGCCGGGTCAAACTGGGCCCGGATATCATCTACCACTTGGCTCTGGACCCAATCGGCCAGCAGGCGGCTGGTGAGACGGCTTTCCCCGTTCGGGAACTCTTCCTTTCCCTCGCTGCGGAGGGTATAGATGGACAGGGTGCCTACGATGGAGTCATTCGGGGTGGTGCCGGCATCGGAGTGGAAGGCCAGCGCCAGGTCCAGCGGAACGCGGCGTCCCGGGGCATCCGGATTCACACGGGAACCGCCGGAAATCTCATTCACCCATACGCCGCGGGCCGATATGTCTTTCTTGTAATCGCCCTCCCATTTGTCCAACAGGGACATGTCCAGACCGTTATACTGGAAGTTGTACACAGCGCCTTCCACATAGGCGGGAACACCGGAGAGCGTGCCCTCGCGTTCCACTTTGCCCATGCCGCCGCCGAAGCGCACGGCATCGGCCGATACGACGCCGCCGTCGATGCTGCGGTTGCTCAGGGAGACGAAGCCGTCCTTTCCTTTGTCGAAGGGGAAGGTGCCCAGGTATACCCAGGTGCCGCCGGCCATCTGCTGATTGACCCGCCTGTGCGTTTCTCCGCCCAGGTGGTGGATGGTATAGCGGGCGTCGGTGGTGCTGCCGGGCAACGATTTGTAACTCACATATACGGCATACGCGCCTTTTTCGGGGATGTCGGGCCGCCAGAGGGCCTGGGCCGATGCCTCCCCATCCGTGCCGGCCACCATACGGGCACTGCCCATTCGGAAGGGATTATCGGCCTCCTTATATTGTTCGCGGGCGTCGGCAAAACCTTCGCCGGCGGGGCTCCAGGGCCCTTTTTCCTCATATTTTCCGGCCCGGCGGAGTCCGTGTTCCCGGGGACCGGAGAAGGATTCGTCGTTGTCGCAGACCACCTCCCAGGTTTGCGGGTCCCGCTCCTTGGGCGACAGGACCACCGCGCCGGCATTTTCCAGCATGGGCATCAGGAAGGGAATCACGTAGCTTTGCGTGTACAGGTCTTCGATGGTGCGGTGTGTGGCGCTTCGCTGCCATTCCCAACGCTGCGTGCTCTCTTCCCAATAGCGGCCGTGGCTTTGCCAGAGGGCGATGTGGCGCCCGCTCAGGCCATTCTGCCAGACATCGTCTCCGCGCACCAGCGGCGGCGTTTTGCCGCGGGGATCGGCCACTTTGAATTTGTTGGCGACGGCTTTTCCGTCGTTGCCGATGGACGGGATGGGAAGGTCTGCGATATTCTGACGCTGGGCATAGACGCTGCCCACTTTATAAGTTCCTAATGCAGAACTGGCCAATTGGCCCAGCTGATCCCGGAACCAGGTGACGTCGCCGGGACGCCAGGGATAGCTGCCCAGGTTCACCGAATAGTAAAAGTCAAGCACGTTTCCCCGCGGGGTCACCTTCTCCAGCCGGAAAGTATTGTCCACGCCGGTACGACGCTTGAGCCGCTGCTGAAGGGAGTCGTTGGCCTCCCGGAAATCCCGGGGTCTGGGCTGAGCCAGCAGGGAAGGCGTAATCAGAAACAGCAGAAGCAGGGCGGGAAGGAGTTTTCTCATGCTTTTTTCCTTTGTTTGCGAATGTCCCAGTAGATGATGACGAGGGTGCCCAGCAGGAGGGCGAGAAGATCGGCCGCCAAATCCCAGGGCTCTCCGCTGCGGTAGTTGGTGAGGTGTGCCTGCCCCCATTCTGTTCCCAGGGCCAGGAGAACACCTGCCACAAAGGTGAGGCTGGAAAAGAGCAGGGTGGATTTGGGAGTTTCCGTGTATTTGTCGAAGGCCAGGAACGCCAGGATGGGGAAGGGGAGGAACATACAGAAGTGTGCCACTTTGTCGGTGGGGATTCCCAGAAAAGTGGTGGGTAAGGAGGGCGTATTGTCAAAATGGCCGAAGCAAAGCATCAGCACGGCCACTACATACACGCCGAAGGCTATTTGGAACAGGATTTTCAGCCGCTTGTTCATCTGCATGATTTGAAAAACAAAAATAATAAAAATCCCTTAAAAAGTTGTAAATTTGACAAACTTACCACGCATGAAAAAAGGTTTTTTCTTTCTACTCCTCTTTGTGTCCCCGCTGCTGGCGGAAGCGCAGTCCATTTACCACAAAGGTTGGATCGATTTCAACAAAAATGGCCGGAAGGATATCTACGAAGATCCTGCTCGCCCTGTGGGTGAAAGGGTGGCCGATTTGTTGGGCCAGATGACGCTGGAGGAGAAAACCTGCCAGATGGCCACGCTCTACGGTTCGGGGCGTGTCCTGAAAGACAATCTGCCCACCCCTGAGTGGAAACAGGAGATCTGGAAAGACGGGATCGGCAACATTGATGAGGAGCACAACGGTTATCGGTCCGGTAATGAGTTTGTGCTACCCTTCGACAAGCACGTGCGGGCCCTGCAAACCATCCAGCGCTGGTTCGTGGAGCAGACCCGTCTGGGGATTCCGGTAGATTTCACCAATGAAGGGATCCGGGGCATCTGCCATACCAAGGCCACTTATTTCCCGGCCCAGTGCGGCCAGGGTGCCACCTGGGACAAGGAACTCATCTCCCTCATCGGAGAGGCGGAAGCAAAGGAAGCCAAGGCCCTGGGGTACACCAACATCTATTCGCCCATCCTGGACCTGGCCCAGGATCCCCGCTGGGGCCGGTGCGTGGAAACCTATGGCGAGGACCCCTATCTGGTAGGACAACTCGGCAAGCGGATGGTGCTGGCTTTACAGAAAGAGGAACTGGTGTCCACGCCCAAGCACTTTGCCGTGTACAGCATCCCCGTGGGCGGAAGGGACGGAGCCACCCGCACCGATCCCCACGTGGCTCCGCGCGAATTGCGCACCCTCTACCTGGAGCCTTTCCGGGTAGCCTTCTCAGAGGCCGGCGCTCTTGGCACTATGAGTTCCTATAACGATTATGATGGCGTTCCCATCACGGGCAGCCATCTGTTCCTCACCGATATCCTCCGCAAGGAGTGGGGCTTCCGGGGCTATGTGGTGTCGGACAGCGACGCCGTGGAGTTTATCTACAACAAGCACCACGTGACGGAAAGCTATGAAGATGCCGTGGCCCAGGCCGTGAATGCCGGCCTGAATGTCCGGACCACCTTCAATGACCCCAGCAATTTCATCCTGCCGCTGCGGCAGGCCATCCAGGACGGGAAGGTTTCCCTGGAAACCGTGGATGAAAGGGTAGCCGATATCCTGCGCGTCAAATTCTTCCTGGGGCTTTTCGACAATCCGTTCACCGGCGATGAGAAAGGCGTTAACCAACTGGTTCACAACCCCGAACATCAAGCCCTTTCCCTTCGGGCGGCCCATGAATCCCTGGTGCTCCTGAAAAACGAAAACAACCTGCTGCCCCTTTCCAAATCCTTGCGCAAGGTGGCGGTTATCGGCCCGAATGCCGACGAGCGCCAGCTGCTCATCTGCCGCTATGGCCCGGCCGATCCCGCCTTTATCACGGTGCTGCAAGGCGTGAAGGACGCGCTTCCCCAGGCCGATGTCCGGTATGAGAAAGGATGTGACATCATCGATCCGCATTTCCCCGACAGTGAGCTGATGGATTATCCGCTTGAAGAGGAGGAGGAGAAGCTGCTAACCGCTGCCGTAGCGGCGGCCCGGGAGGCCGAAGTGGCCATTCTGGTGCTGGGCGGCAATGAACTGACCGTCCGCGAGGACCGTTCCCGCACTTCGCTGAACCTGCCCGGCCGTCAGGAACAGCTGCTGAAGGCGGTGTATGAGACCGGCACTCCCGTGGTTCTGGTGCTGCTGGACGGCCGGGCCTCCACCATCAATTATGCCCAGCGGAACATCCCCGCCATCCTTCACGGCTGGTTCCCCGGCGAGTTCTGCGGAAAGGCCATCGCCGATGTTCTCTTCGGCGACTATAACCCCGGCGGCCGCCTGGCGGTCACCTTCCCCAAGACCGTGGGACAGATTCCCTTTGCGTTCCCGTTCAAGCCCGGTTCGGACGAGAAAGCCACCATTGGGGTATGGGGCGCTCTGTATCCCTTTGGATATGGTTTAAGTTATACCACTTTTGCCTATCAAGACCTGGATATCAAGGTGAACGGACCGGAAGTCACCGTCCGCTGTACGGTCACCAACACCGGAGACCGGACGGGAGACGAAGTGGTACAGCTCTATCTGACCGACGATGTGAGCAGCGTCACCACCTATACGAAGGTGCTCCGGGGTTTTGAGCGGATCACGCTTGCGCCCGGGGAATCCCGTTCCCTGACATTCACGCTGGGCCCGCAGGAGATGGGCCTCTGGGACAAAGATATGCGTTTCACGGTGGAACCGGGCAGTTTCACCGTTGGCGTAGGGGCCTCCTCCCAGGACATCCGCCTGGAAGGCCACTTCACCCTGTAAATAAGTCAGGGTTATAGGGCCTGCATGTCGTTGAGTTTCTTGTAATAACCGCCCAGGGCGATGAGCTCCTCGTGCTTGCCGCGCTCCACGATCCGTCCTTCGTGCATTACCACGATTTCATCGGCGTGGCGGATGGTGGACAGGCGGTGGGCGATGGCGATGGTGGTGCGGGTGCTCATCAGGCGGTCCAGGGCGTCCTGAACCAGACGTTCGCTTTCCGTATCCAGGGAAGCCGTGGCTTCGTCCAGGATGAGGATGGGCGGGTTCTTGAGGATGGCGCGGGCGATGGAAAGCCGTTGCCGCTGACCGCCGGATAGTTTGCTGCCGCGGTCGCCGATGGGGGTCTGGTAACCCTGCTCCTTCTCCAGGATAAAATCGTGCGCATTGGCAATTTTGGCGGCTGCTATTACATCGGCCTCGGTGGCGCCTTCCACGCCGAAGGCGATGTTGTTGTAGATGGTGTCGTTGAACAGGATGGGCTCCTGGTTCACAATGCCCATAAGGGCCCGCAGGTCCTTCACGGCCACCTCGCGGATGTCCTTGCCGTCCACGGTGATACTGCCGGCGGTGACGTCCCAGAAGCGGGGAATCAGGTCCACCAGCGTGGTTTTTCCGGCGCCGCTTTCGCCCACGATGGCAATCATCCGGCCCCGGGGAATCTCCAGGTTCACCTTGTTCAGGATCTGTTTGCTGCCGTCGTAAGTGAAGGAGACATTCTCCAGGCGGATGGCGTCGGTGAAGGCGTTCACCTCCTTGGGCTGTTCAGGGTCTTTGATGGGATTTTCGGCCTCCAGGATCTTGTTGATGCGCTCCATGGATGCCAGGCCTTTCCGCACGCTGTAGGTGGCACGGGACAGTTCCTTGATGGGCTCGATCACGGAGTATAGGATTACCAAGAAATAGATGAAGGTGGAGGCGTCCATGAACTTGCTGCCGCCGATCAGGCTCTTTCCGCTGATGATCATAACGCCGCCCACACAGAGCACGATCATGAGCATCACCGTGCCCAGGAATTCGCTTACGGGATGGGCCGTGGCCTGCCGGGTGCTCACGCGGGCCACCTTGCGGCGCATACGGTCCGTGATGTCCAGGAAGCGCCGGGACATCTTCTTCTCGGCGTTGAAAGCCTTCACCACGCGCAGGCCGCCCAGGGTCTCGTCCACCTGGCTCATGGTGTCGCTCCAGAGGGCCTGCGCCTCCAGGGAAGAGCGTCTGAGCTGTTTGCCGATGACGCCCATGATCCACACGAAAGCCGGGGCGAACACGATGGTGAACACCATCATTTCCGGACTCATCCAGGTGAGGAAGCCGAAATAGATGAGGATGAGGATGGGATCCTTGATGAGCATGGACAGCGATGCGACGATGGAATTCTCCACCTCCGACACGTCGCCGGTGATGCGGGCGATGATATCACCCTTGCGCTCTTCCGTGAAAAAGCCGATGGGAAGGCTCAGGATCTTGTTGTAGATGCGGCAGCGGAGTTCCTTCACGATGCCCGTGGAGATGGGGATCATCACGGCGTTGGAGCCGAAGTAGCAGCTGGTTTTGAGGGCGGTGAACAGGATCATCACCCCGGCCAGCAGGAACAAGGTGGTGGTGGCTCCGTGCGTTCCTGCAAAATCCGACACGTAGAAGTAGAAGTTGTTGATTACCTTATCCTTGAACGACACGGCGCTGTCCCAGGGAATGAAAGAATAGACGGTATTATCCACCTTGAACAGGATGTTCAGCAGGGGTACCAGGATGGCGAAGGAAAAGATGTTGAACACCGCGCTCAGGATGTTCAGCACCACCGAACCCGCCAGGTAGCCTTTGTAAGGGACGGCGTATTGCCGCATCATTTTCAGGAAATCTCGCATAGCTTACAAATATAAGAAAAAACCTGCGATTACGCGTTATGGCTATTTATCCTGAAGTGAGGGATTAAGTGTGCTTTAAGTATTTAAAATGTGAATGGTCAGTCTTGGACTTAGTATATAAAAAAGAAGTCACCCCCTTCTGAAGTGGATGATAATCTGTTGTTTTTCAGGAATGTGTATCCTTAAAAGGAACTTATTATTTTCCCGGATAGTTATTCACATCCTCTTCCGGAAAAGTTACCAGCTGCAAGCTCAATTAATGCAGCTAAAACTGATACATATGGCGATACTATCTATACCCTTGATGACTGGAATGTTATAGAAGCAGCTGGCGCAGCAGGAGGAGATGTATGCCAAAGCCCGGGAGGAGTACGAGACCAGCACGGAGTCGCTGCTGTCCATTGCCAAAAAGCATGGCCTTAACTACAACAATCTTCGGCACTTCCTGCAGCAGCACCATCCGGAATCGGCCTTGCTGCATGCTTATATGAAGCGGACTGCCGAATTGCAGAAAACGCTTGCCACTCAAATGGCCACCCTGCAGCAGACTGGCGATCAGCTGCTACGCCAACTGCGCGAAGACCTGGACGCTCAGCTCTCCCGTCTATAAGATTTTATCCAGCCAGTAGAAGATGAGCTGGATGCGCCGCCGCATAAGGACGTAATCCAGCGTTTCCGGTGTATCGGCCACTTTGTTGTTGTTCATAGTGATGCCGGAAGTGAACATAACGGACGGGATCTCGTGCTCCAGGAAAACCCGCTGGTCACTAACGCGGCGGTAGAAGAGCTTGGTGAAATCCTTGCTGCCATAATAGTCGAAGCCCAGTTCCAGGCCGATGTTCTGGTCCCGGTTTACCCGCTCCAGCGTACTGCGGCGGCCCGTTGTCTCCTCCGAGAGCATCATAATATAGTTGGGCTGTCCTTTGGTGAGCGGGGCCAGGGAGCTGCCAAGCTGATCCAGGTTTACGGCCATGAGAATCCGGTCCGGCCGCACAGCCTCCCCTCTGACGGGATCCTTTAAGCGGCCTTGTTCGATGAGACGCCAAAGGTCCGATGCGCCGGCCAGGTCCTTTTCCTTTCCGTCCAGCGCCGCGAAGATGATGCCGGCTCCGTACGTTTTCTTGCACTCCTTCATATGGAAGAACATCCGGGCCAGTTCCAGCAGGGTGGCCACGCCGGAGGCGTTACTGTCGGCCCCGGGATAGAAACTGCCGCCCAGCGTGCCCAGGTTGTCATAATGGGCCATCACCACCACATAGCGTTCTGCCGTTCCGGGAATGAGGCCCAGCACATTGCGGCCGAACAGGCCGTCCCAGCGGAAGCCGTGCAGCCAGGCGCCGCCCAGCGGTTCCAGGTGCAGGTCCATAAACTGGTCTTCCAGCCAGGCCGCCGTTTTCTGTCCTCCTTCCGTTCCGAAGGCCCTGCCTCCCATAGCCGGATCACATAGCTGCTCTACCGTGGCGCGGATGCGCTCCGTATGCAGCACGGTTTCGGCATTCTTGGGGCTAATGGTGTAGCGGACTCCTTGCGCAGCCGCCGGAACGAAGGCCGGCAGCAAAAATATAAGCAGAATTTTTATTATCTTTGTCATTTGGTGCGAAATTAGCTATTTCGTGGCGGAAATGAAAATTATTTTATGAAAAAGCACGGACACCTACTCCTGATTGTTCTGGCACTCCTCGTGTCGGTATCGGCCCGTGCCCAGTACGACAAGGAAGTATTCTCTTTCCGTGGCCGCAGCGCCCTGCAGGATGGCCGCCTCAACGAGGCCGTGGCCCATTTCAACGTGCTGGCCCAGCTGGATTCCACCGACTACTGGACCTTCTTCTACCGCGGTATCGCCAAATACAACCTGGGCGACATCCGCGGCGCCAAGGCCGATTTCTCCACCGCCGTTCGCCTGAACCCCGTATTCACTTCCGGCTACCATTACCGGGCCATCACGGAGAGCCGCACCGGAAATTACGACCAGGCCCTCAGCGACCTGGAAAGGGCCATCGAACTTCGTCCGGGCGCTTCCGGCCTGTATTTCACCCGCGGCGTAACCTACTTCCTGAGCCGCCAGTTCGAGCGCGCCGTGTCCGATTTCGACAAATACATCCGCAAGGAGCCCAAGGACCCGGCCGCCTACCTGAACCGTGGCGCCTCCTACCTCTTCCTGCAAGACACCACACAGGCCCTGACCGATTACAACAAAGCCATCAAGCTGGACCGCTTTGAGCCCGAAGGCTATATCCGCCGCGGCGGCCTGCACGCCGCCCGCAAGCAATACGACGAGGCCCTGAAAGACCTGAATAAGGCCGTAGAATTGGATTCCACCCTCACCCTGGCCTATTTCCAGCGGGCCATCGTCCGCAGTGAAACCGGTGACCTGAACGCCGCCATGCAGGACCTGAATACCGTGCTCAAATACGAACCCGGCAACGCCCTCACCCTGTATAACCGCAGTCTCCTGAGCGCCCAGGTGGGCGACTATGAAGGCGCCCTGTCCGATATGGACCGCGTAATTGCCATCAACCCCGGCAACGTGCTGGCCTATTTCAACCGCGCCGGCTTCTTTATCGATATGCAGCGCTGGGACGACGCCCTGGCCGATTACAACAAAGCCATCGAATTGTATCCCGACTTTGCCAAAGCCTATATGAACCGCGCCTACGTGGAGCTGCAACTGGGTATGAACCGCGCCTCCAAGGAGGATTACCGCACCGCACGCACCAAGGTGGCCGAATATGAAAAGGCCACGGCAGGCGGGGCCGATTTCTCCGACACCACCCGCAAATACAGCAACCTGCTGGCTCTGGATGCCGATTTCGCCCGGGGCGGCAACTTCGAGGACGAAATGCTCCGCACCCGCGACGTGGACATCAAGCTGAAGCCGCTCTATCGCTTTGTCCTTATCCAGGAACGCGACGACGCCAACTACGCCCTGGCACACAAATACGAAAACCGCCTGCTGGACACCTTCCTGGCCCAGGCGCCGCTGCCGGCGGAAATCCGCTCCGAGGCATCGGATCTGCCGCTCACTTCCCCCATCCTCACGCAACCTGTCACAGACCCCTTCTTCAAGGGATTGCAGTCACTGGGGCTCAAACAGTATTCCTCGGCCCTGCAACACTTTACAGACGCCGTGGAGACGGACAGCGACAATCCGTATGGCTCTTATTACAAGGCTTTCTACTATTTGAACCGGGCCGCCTTACGGGCCGAAATGATTGCCTTCATCGCGTCCTTCGAATCCAACGTACAGACGCTTACCATGGATGACAAGGGCAATACCCGGGCCCGGGTGCGGGAACAGATAACCCGCGAATACGACTATTCGGAGGCCCTGGCCGATATGGAGGCCGCTGCCGCCCTGCTGCCCGCCTTCCCGTACATCCAGTTCAACCTGGGCAATCTCTACTGCCTGAGTTCCCGCTTTGTCCAGGCCATCGACAGCTACGACAAAGCCATCCGGCTGTATCCCTGGCTGGGCAGCGCCTACTTTAACCGCGGACTGGTGCTCATCTACTTGAAAGACAAGGAGAAAGGCTGTATAGACCTTTCCCGGGCCGGTGAGCTGGGTGAGACCGGCGCCTACGATGTCATCTCCCGCTACTGCGAAAAGGAGGACCGCCCGTGATGCGTTTCGTGAGTTTCTCCAGCGGCAGCTGCGGCAACTGTTACCTGCTTTTGGGCGACCAGACCGGCATCCTGATCGATGCCGGCGTGGGCATCCGCCGCGTCAAGAAAGAACTGGACAATCTGCATCTGGGATATGACGACATCTCGGCCATCCTGATCACGCACGATCACGGCGACCATATCCGTTCACTGGGCTCTTTCTGCAAGCGGGTGGGGGCGCCGGTCTGGACCACCCGACCCCTGCACGAAGCCCTGCTGCGGCATCCCTTTACCCGGGACTGGATTGGCCCTTTCCGGCAGAACCTAACGCCCGGCGTATGGAATCCGGTAACGGAAGAATTTGACGTACAATACTTTATTGTCCCGCACGATGCCACGCAGTGCGTGGGCTATGCCATCCGCTGCGGAGAGGAACTGTTCGTGCTCATGACCGATATGGGCCATACCACGCCCGAGTCCCTGCGCTGGGCTTCCCTGGCCACCACGGTGGTGGTGGAGTCCAACTACGACCTGGACATGCTGGTGGGCGGCGACTATCCGCAGGAGCTCAAGGACCGCATCTCCCATGGCATCGGCCACCTGTCCAACGACGCCTGCGCCCAGGCCATCGGTGCTTTCATGCACCCGGCACTGCGGAACCTTTTCCTGTGCCACCTGAGCGGCAACAACAATACGCCGGAACTGGCCTATGAGAGCGCCCGGGCGGCCCTGGAAGCCGCCGGCGTGGAGCCCGGCACGGTTAATCTGCGCGTGCTGCGCCGTGGAATCGCTTCCCCGCTACTGCTGCTTTAATTCCTTTTCCCTTTCCCTGATGGCTCTTTTCAGGATGCAGGAAGCGCGGAGCCTGCGGATGGGCTTCTGAGTAACTTCAAACTCGTACAGCCTTTCTTTAAGCTCGTCGGCGGTGTAACTGGGGTAGAGTTGGGCCAGCTCCCGGCAGATGATCTTGAGCTGGTCGCCCACGCTCAGCGGATAGTCGTCATCGCCAAAATAGCCTTCGGTCCAGCGGAGCGTATCCAGTTTTTCGCGGATGCTCTTTTCATCGGCCGCCGGGTCGATCCGTTTTTCTGTTGCCGTCCAGGGGAGTTTCAGGCAGCATACATTCCTTATCGGAGCACAGCTCAGGATGGTAGGGAAGGAATCAATGCTTCCATCGGCCAGGGTTACGGCCTTGTCCCGGAGTGCATAACTCTGGAAGATGAAGCTTGACAGCGGCGCTTCCAGGCGGTCCACTATCGTGAGCTTGAAAATCTTCTTGGCATCGGCCTTTTTGGGGAAGGGTTTATGGCCCACGAGATTTACGTGGTATACCGCGAAATCGGGATGCTTTGTTGCCGTTCGCAGGACCTGGCCCACGAAATCGGGGCCGGGCAGGGCGCCGGTTTCCAGGATGCAGGTGAGCGGCTCCTGTACCTGCCGCCAGTCCCCGTGGCGGAATTTCAAATCGGCCTCATAATCGGCTTCGGCCGGGACGCTTTCCGGCAGATAAACCGTAAAATCCTTGCATTTCTGCAGCGAAAGCGCTCCCAGCAGCTTGTCATCGCCTTTTTGTAAAACAATACCCAACATATCGATGATCGTTAACTATTTGTCATTCAGAATGTTATCATGCTTCCCTCGTTCAAAAATCGAACGAGGAATATTATGCAAATCACTGTGTTTCAGGCACTTGGCTGCCACTCGGTTCGGCGGGGAAAGCGGCGCGAAGCCAGCGGCCGCGGTACAGGTGGACCAGGAAGAGGAGGCCGCGGAAGCTCAGTTCCACCGCCATGCAGATCCAGAAGCCGATCAGGCCGTACATCCGTGTGAGGAAGATGGCCGGGACTATGCGCACCAACCACATGGAGCAGAAGTTCAGGGCGCTGGGCCAGCGGGTGTCGCCGGCCCCCACGCACACGCCGTAGGCCACGATGGAGGCGGCGTAGCCTACCTCGGCAAAGGCTTCGATGCGCAGCACGCGGGCTCCCAGGCCGATTACATCGGCATCCGGCGTGAGCAGTCCCATCATCTGGGGCGCGAAGGCGTACATAAGGATGGCCAGCAGCCCCATAATGCCCATCCCCAGGAAACAGGTGATCCAGGCGAAGCGCTGTGCCAGAGGCTTGCGTCCGGCGCCCACCGACTGGCCCACCAGGGTGGTAGCGGCATCGGCAATGCCGTATCCCGGCATATAGCAGAAGCTTTCGGCCGTAATGGCGAAGGTGTTGGCAGCCAGGGCAATGGTCCCCAGCGGCGCCACGATGATGGTGGAGGCAATGTATCCGCCGCGCATAAGGAGGTTCTGCAGCGCCATGGGCCCGCTGATGCCAAAGGCTTTTTTCACTACCAATGCCGTGGGACGGAAACTGCCTTTTTCCTGCCGGAGATTCAGTTCCGGACTTTTGAAGGCGGCGAAGGAGAACATGGCCAGGCCGGTGATGATTTCGGCCAGGCCGCTGCCCAGCGCCGCGCCCGTCACGCCCATATCTAATACGTAGATAAACAGGTAGTTGAAGCATACGTCCAGCACGCACATCCCGATACTCAGGATGCTGGGCACCTTCATATTGCCGCTGGCCTGCAGGATGGCCGCACACATCCAGTCCAACTGCATGGCCGGCATAAACAGCGCGATGATGAGAAAGTATCGGCCGGCATCCGGGGCGATATCCTCCCCGCCGCCCAGCCAGTAGGGGAGGAAGGGGGAGATGGCCATGCCGATAAGGGCCAGCAGTACGCTGAAGCCCAGTCCGCAAACGAGCGCCTGGCGCAGGACGGAACGGGCACCTTCAAAGTCGTTGGCACCGATGCGGTGCGCTACTTGCACGGAGAAACCGCTGGTGACAGCCATACTGAAACCGCCGAACAGCCACAGACAGGTGGAAACCAGTCCGATGGACGCGCCGGGTGCCGCCCCCAGGTGTCCTACCATAGAGGTGTCGATGTATTGCATCATCACCGAGGACAGTTGCGCCAGAATGGCCGGATAGCTGAGCATCAGGCACAGCTTGAGCTGCTGCCCCAGGCTCAGCGATCCGCCGTTTCGGATGCTTCCCAGCAGGATGTCCTTGGTGCTAGACATAGGGCGGAACCTCTTTACTGTCAATCAGTTCCCGCAGGATGGGAAGCCAGGTATCATCGGCCGTGCCGAAGGCGCTGCGAAGCTCCGGAAGGGTATAGGTTCCGTGCCGGGCTTCAATCCAGTCTTTCAGCCTGCTTGCCAGGTCTTTGGGGCGGGCGGCTCCGCTGCGGCACAAGTCGCAGTGCCCGCAGGGCTGGCTCTGCTCCTGGCCGAAATAGCGCAGCAGGAACTGAGACCGGCATTCGTCCTCTTCCTGCACGTATTCCATCATGGTCTGCACGCGTTCCCCGTAGGTGCTGCGCAGCAGCTGATAGCGCTGCGGAGACAACTGTACGTTGCCGGGACGCAGGCGGTCGTGCTGGAGGTAGAGGACGGTGGCGTGATCGGCCGGAATATAACGGATAACGTGGTTTACGCTGAGTCCGTACAGCAATTGCCGCAATTGAGGGATCCCCACGCCGCATCTGTGTGCAACAGCGTCTTCGTCAATGGGTTGCGCAAAGGAGAAAATGCCCGTATACATCCGCATTAGGGCTTCCAGCACGGCGGGCATGGCCGGGTCCGGAAGCTCTACCTGGTAGAGTTGCTGCCGGCTCACGGCTATCTGGATGCGGGTCTGGATGTCCATATCTTCGGCCAGCACCCAGTGTCCTTCGCGTTCCAGGTATTGGATAGCATACCAGGCGGGAGCCCGCTGCAGGCGGAAGTGTTGGCAGAAGGCGGCGAGGTCGAATTTCAGCATGCGTCCCATGCCACTGTCGTAGGGAATCTCGAAGAAAACGTGGACTTTGTGGTAGATGTCCTCAATGTATTCCAGGCTGGGGAAGGACACCTCTTCCAGCTGTTTCAGGCGGGATATATCGGTGCCGTTCCACAGCAGGACGGCATAGGAGGGGAGTCCGTCGCGACCCGCCCGTCCGGCCTCCTGAAAGTAGGCTTCCGGGCTGTCGGGAAGGTCTGCGTGCACTACAAAGCGAACGTCGGGCTTGTCAATGCCCATACCGAAGGCGTTGGTGCATACCATCACGCGGGTTTCCCCGCTTTTCCACTGGGCCTGCCGCAGGGCACGGGTTTCGGCTCCCAGGCCGGCGTGATAGAAGGAGGCCGATATTCCGGCGGCCTTCAAGGCCTCGGCCATCTCTTGTGCGCGATTGCGGCTGCGCACATAGACGATGCCGCTGCCGGGTACACCGTCGCACACGCTGCGCAGCTGGCCCAGCTTATCCTGCGCCTTGCGCACTACGTAGCTCAGGTTGGGCCGTTCAAAGCCCGAGCGCAGCAGGTTTGGTTCCTTGAAGCGGAGACGGTCCATAATGTCGCGGCTTACCAGCGGCGTGGCCGTGGCCGTAAGGGCAATGACGGGTGCGTCTATCTGATCCCTTAACTGGCCGATTTCCAGGTAATTGGGGCGGAAGTCGTAGCCCCATTGGGAGATGCAGTGAGCCTCGTCCACCACCAGGTAGGACACGTTCAGGACGGGTAGGTAGGACTGGAACAGCTTGGTTTGCAGGCGTTCCGGAGACAGGTAGAGGAACTTGTAATCGCCGTAGGCGGCGTTGTTCAGGGCCAGGTCCACTTCGTGGCGGCTCATGCCGGCGTGGATGGCCATAGCCCGGATTCCCCGCTGCTGCAGGTTCTGCACCTGGTCTTTCATGAGCGCGATAAGCGGTGTCACCACCAGGGCAATCCCTTTTTTCAGCAGCGCCGGTACCTGGAAACAGACACTTTTACCCCCGCCGGTGGGCAGGATGGCCAGTACGTCCCGACCTTCCAGGGCTTCCCGGACAATTTCCTCCTGCATCGGACGGAAACTGTCGTAGCCCCAGTATGTTTTCAGTACCTCCAGTGGCGTCATAGTGTACGAAGTTAACGCTTTTTTCTTATTTTTGTGCATGGCTTTGCAGAAAACCAATGCGGCCCGGCTGCTGGATGCGGCGGGCATTTCCTATACCCTGGTTCCCTACGAGGTGGACGAGGAGCATCTGGAGGCCTCCCACGTGGCGGAGCAACTGGGAGAAGACCTGGACCGGGTGTTCAAAACCCTGGTCCTGCGGGGCGACAGGAACGGGCTCTTCGTCTGTGTGATGCCGGGCTCCCTGGAGGTGGACCTCCGGGTGGCAGCCCGCATTTCCGGCAATAAGAACTGCGCCATGATCCATGTAAAGGAACTGCTGCCCCTCACCGGTTATATCCGGGGCGGCTGCAGTCCTGTCGGCATGAAAAAACCCTTGCCCACCTTTATCCATGAAAGCGCCCTGCTCTACGACACCATTTACATAAGCGCCGGCGTCCGTGGCCTGCAACTGTGCCTGTCACCGCAGGATCTTATCAATTATGTGGGAGCCGGGATATATCCTATTTAACGGATTCCCAGGAGTTTATGGGTTTGGAGGGAGAGGCGCCACACTCCGGGGTGGGATTGGATGTGGCGGATGGTTTCCTGCAGTACGGCAAGGTTCTGTTCCGGCTGGCCGGTGTCGCAGGGCTGGAGGAAGTGCCAGGCGGCGGGGAAGGAGGTCCAATGGGCAAGCCGATGATCGGCCATCGTACCGTCGAAGACCAGTTTCAGTTCATCGGCCCGTTCCAGCACCACCCGACCGTTTCCGGTGAGTCCGGGCACGTCTTCCTTGGGGCTCACGGTTACCCAATCCAAGCCCGCAGGAAGCGGACGGGTGCCGTTGGTTTCCATATGAATGCTGTAACCGGCTGTGTGAAAGGCCGATAAGAGGGCTTCATCCAACTGAAGGGAGGGCTCTCCGCCTGTGAGGCAGATGCGCCGACAGGCACCACCCTGAGCGCGCACGGCGGACAGAATCTCATCGGCACTCATCTCCGTAAAGGAGAAATGCGCGGTATCACAGAAGGGGCACTGCAAGTTACAGCCGGACAGACGTACGAACACCATAGGGGTGCCGGTCCAGTAGCCTTCTCCCTGCAAGCTGTAGAAGATTTCGTTGACGCGGTATCTACCGTTCATATGCGGCCATATTGTTCTCGCTTTCCCACACTTCCACTTTGTAGGCGTTCTCCACGTGATCGCAGATCCAGCGGGCTATGTTTTCGGCCGTGGGATTGAAGGGAAGTACCTCGTTCAGGTTCTTGTGGTCCAGGAAACCGGCGATGTCCCGCTTGATGTGGGTGAAGTCGGTCACCATGCCATCTGCGTTGAGGGTCTCGCTCTTGCAATAGACCTTCACAATCCAGTTGTGGCCGTGCAAATCCTCGCACTTGCTTTCGTAGGTGAGCCGCAGCGCGTGGGCGCTGGAGATCTCCAACCTTTTGCAAACGTAATACATAGTATTCGAATTTTTACAAAGGTACGGAAAAAATACATATATTTGCATTCTATGAACACAAAGCAAAACTTCGTCATTACCGTCAGCCGTGAACTGGGTTCCGGCGGACGCACCATCGGCCGCAAACTGGCCGCCCAACTGCAAGTCCGTTACAGCGACAAAAACCTCATCGAGGGTCTCATGGAGAAGTTTAAACTCTCCTCCTACGAAATCGAGCGCATCAAAGGAAAGAAGCAGAACTGGTTGTCGGATCTGCTGGAAGTGGTGGCGCCCGTCCCCAATTCCGGTTCGTATATCGGCTTCGAGCCCCGGCGTGGAGACGACTGGAACGGCCAGGGTATCAAGGCCGATGATATTGTGGGGGCAGAGGCCCAGATCCTGCACGGCATCGCTGCTGAAGGTTCCTGCGTCATTGCCGGCCGTTCGGCCTTCTTTGTGCTGAAAGACCATCCCAACAAACTGAATATCTTCATTCAGGCTCCGCTGGAAAAACGCGTGCAGCGGGTGATGGAGAAGCAGTCCATGACAGAGGAAGAAGCCCGCGAAGTGATTGCTTCCGTGGACAAATCCCGGGACACCTTTGTGCAGCGCTATGCCGGTGTAAGCCGTTACGACGCCCGCAATTATGACCTTGTCCTGAACGTAGGTGACCTGACAGACGACGAAGCTGTAGCCTGTATCCTCAAGTATATCAAGTACTCCGACAAGTAGCGGTTTGCTGTTCGAGGGAATCATCAATGCCCGTGATCTGGGCGGTATCCGGATTGGCGACAAGACGGTGCGCAAGGGCTTGCTCCTGCGCACCGCCCATTTGAACCAGGCTACGGATGAAGATATCCGACGTCTGCAGGAGGAATACCACCTGAAGAAGATATTCGACTTCCGGACCTTGCAGGAAGGGGCTCTTCAACCGGACCGGGAGGTTCCCGGTGCCTTGCACTATTCACTGCCCACCCTGGATGTGGCGGAGGAACAGAAGAGCGGCAAGGCCATCCCGGACGAAATGTGGATAGACCTGTCCAAACACATCGTACGCCTCTCCTTCATGAAAATATTCCAGGAGAAGGGAAGGCAGTTGTATCCCTCCCTGGTCATGAGTGAATTCTCCCAACTGCAGTATGCTTCCTTCCTCAACCTGATTCTGGAAACGGAGGATGGGGCCGTGCTCTGGCATTGCTCCCAGGGAAAAGACCGGACTGGCATAGGCGCCGCGTACATCCTGGCCATCCTGGGCGCGGACCGGGAAACCATCGTCCGGGATTTTGCCCGTTCCAACGAGATTTACCTGCCTCTGGTTGAGAAATTTATCGCCAAGGTTCGGGACGCCGGCGGGGGAGAGGATGAGGAAGATACGGTACGCGCTTTCATGGGCGTAAGCGTGAGAAACTTCAACCGGGCACTGGATATGATTGAAGCCCGCTGGGGCTCCATCCTGCATTATCTGGAAGACACCATGGAGGTGAGACCGGAGGATGTGAAGCGTTTCCGCGAGCGATATCTGGTTTAGCGTCCGCAGATACTCTTGAAATCACAGATGGCGCAGGTATTCCGGTCCTGCGTACGCCGGAACGGAACGGCGGGGTCTGTCATCTCTTCCAGCATTTCTTTGAGTCTTTCCCGCATCAGACGGGTGAATTCGGGGCTTTCCGGTACTTCCGGAAGGCCTCCGGTGTATAAACGGCCGGTGCTGTAGATGGTGTTCACCACGCGCTGGTCCCGCAGGGAGGGATCGGCGTGGGCAAAAAGGCCGTAAACAAACAGTTGCAAGGCAATTTTGGGCCGACCGCTGTTGGACGGGCCGAAAAGCTTGTCTACCACGGCGGCGGCGTTGCTGTCCGTGATGAGGATGTCCTCGTCCTCCACCTTGCCGGTTTTGTAGTCCACAATCCGCAACTCTCCGCTGCGATAACTGTCCATCCGGTCCACATAACCCATAATGCGGAAGCCCTCGAAGCGGGTTTCCCGGTATTGTTCCAAGCCGATGATGCGGAAGCCCTCCGAACCGGCTTCCGACAGGAGCTGTACATCGTGCCGGAGCGTGGCGCGGACATAGTCCAGCAGCACTTCCTCCAGTACCAGATTCCGCCCGCTCACTTCCAGGCTATGCAACTGTTCCAGGACGCCTTCGCGGATAAGTTGGCGCAGCTTCTTCTCGTCTTTCAGTAGCGCCTGCAAATGGGCCGGTGTTACGAGCGGTAGCTCATACAGCTTTTGAAGCACCCCGTGAAAAACCCGCCCCAGCATGCCGGCATCCAGGGATTCGGCCACCTCGTCCTCCGTCTTCAGGCGCTGGACAAACTTGTAGTAGAAACGCGCCGGACAATACAGGTAACTCTGGAGCGTGGAGGCCGATAAAGCCCCTTCGCGGATGGCCTGGATATCGGCCTCCGTCTTGGGAATGCTGTCTTCCACCACAATGGGATGCATCTGGGCCGTGGCCACGAGGCGTTCGATGGGCCAGTGGAAATGGTACTGGAGCTGTTTGACGTAGCGGCTTTCTTCCCCAGTTTTCAGCCCTTCCGTCCGGCTGTCGTAAAGCAGCCATACCCGTTCCGGGCGCTGGATCATCCGGTAGAAATAGTACGCCCAAACGGCGTCCTGATATTCATAGGTGGGCAGGCCGAAGCCTTTGCGCAGTTCCGGCGGGATGAATGAAGGGTTGAAACTCTTCCGGGGAAAACTGCCTTCGTTGGCGCTGAGGATCACCAGATGGCGGAAGTCCAGCGCGCGCGTTTCCAGCGGCCCCATTACCTGAAGACCTTGCAGGGGTTCGCCGCGGAACGGGACCGAAATCCCTTCCAGGATGCGCTCCAGCAGGCGCAGGTGCGTAGCCGGCAGCACGTCCAGGTCTATGTCCTGCAGGATGTTCAGCTGCGTATGGCAACGCTTGGCGAAGTCCAGCTCCAGCAGCAGTTCGCCCCTGGCGCTGAGCGTGCGGCCCACCAGGGCCACCACATCGGCGAAATAGCGTTCCACCGCGTGGTTCTGCGCGGCCGATGCCGCCTGGTTGTCCATAATCACCGGTTGGAACAGCAGATCCAGCGCCGGTCCTCCCCGAAGATCGTCCAGGGGAATGAAGTACTGGACCTGGGCTTTTACCCGTGTCACGATCTGCATCTCTTCTTCCGACAGAATCTCGCGCAGGAGGCCGCAGGACAGCAATTCCCGCACAGGCCGATGGTACAGGTACCAGCCTTCGGGTCGATGCCGCATCTGCAGTTGCATCTGCCCCAAGGCCTGCAGCAGGGTGAAAACACCACTGTCGGCCATGGGATAGCCCATGGTCACGTTCACCGATTCCTGCTCCGGCGGCAAGGCGTTCAGCAGCGGCAGCAGCAGGTTCTCTTCCGGCAGCACGAAAGCCGTTTCTACCGGTTCCCCTGTAATCTGGGCCAGAATCTGCGGCGCCAGTTTGGTCTGCCCCACGGCCGAAGGTACGCTGATGACCGTAATCCGGGGCTTGCCCAGTCCGGCCGGATCGATGGGGAATGCCTGCGGGAATTCCGCCACGTTCTGCCGCATGAACAGCGAGGCTTTGTTGGCCGGGTCCCGGATTTCCTCGCTCACGAAATCCCAGACGAACTGCGCCAGGCCGGCATCCCGCATCCGCTTCAGGAGCAGGTGCTCGCAGGCCGTGAGCGCATTGAGCCCCACAAAGACGTATCGGTCCGCTTCCGGGAATACGGGGGACAGGATGTCCGCCACCGGGGTGCCGGATTGCATCCGCTCCGCCAGGTTCCGGTACACCAGGCCTTCATAGGCCAGGCCTTTTTCCGCCAGGCGCTCCCGGAAGCGTTCGTACAGCGGATAAAGCAGGTTCCAAAGCCTAAGGAAGCGGCTCTTGATGGTACTCTCTTTTCCGTCCCGGAAATGGAGGAGAAAATGCTCGATGGCTTCGCGCTGGTTATCGCTCAGGTAGTCGAAGCTGTCCTGCAGGGCTTTGAAATCGCCCACGTTTTGCAGCAGGGCCCGCGCGTCCACCCGGTATTTGTCCATATCGTCGAAATCGGCCAGCAGCACATCTCCCCAGAAGACGAATTCGTCCAGGGGCTCCGCGGCGGGATTCAGTTCCTTGTAGCAGGTGTACAGTTCCAGCAACAGGCGCAGGCGGTCCGTAACTTCCACGCCCGAGAGGGCGCAGAAAAAGTCACGGATGGTGTACAGGGGCGGAACCAGCAGGGGAGTACCGCCTTTTACGGCTTCTCCCAGGTATTTGCGGAAGAAGACCATCGACCTCCGGTTGGGGAAGACGAAGCAGGTACGCTGGATGTCCCCGGCCGCGTAATAATGCGCGGCTACCTGTTGCAGGAAAGGCGTCATTGGGCGTTTTCGTAGCCGAAGTAACGGTCTTTCTTAAGGGAAGGCACGCCGTCGCGCATCCAGGCGGGTTCGGGTTCTCCCTTCAGATAATAGTCGAAGAACTGCTGCAGGCGGATGGTAAGGTCTTTGCGGTTGCGGCGTTCCTTCAAGTTATGGGCTTCGTTGTTATACTCCAGCAGCCAGGCCGGTTTGCCCAGACGCCTGAGCCCCATGAACATCTCGATGCCCTGGTACCACGGAACGGCGCCATCGGCATCATTGTGCATAATCAGGACGGGCGTGGTCACGTTGCGCAGCTTGAACAGCGGGGAATTCTCCATATAGAGCTCGATGCCGTCCCACAGCGGGCGGCCGATGCGGCTCTGTCCCTGTTCGTACTGACCCTGCCGGCTGCTGCCGCTTTCCCAACGGATGCCGCCGTAGGCCGATGTCATATTGCTCACCGGGGCGCCGGCGCCGGCACACTTGAACATGCCGGTGCGGGTGATGAGGTAGGCCACCTGGTAGCCGCCCCAGCTCTGACCCTGGATGGCCATATTGTCCTTGTCCACCCAAGGGAAGCGGGTGAGGGATTCGGCTCCGCTCACGATGCAGTTCACAGCACTTTCTCCGGGCATGCCGGCGTTGTACACGATATCCGGTACAAACACCAGGTAGCCGCGGGAAACATAGAAGGTGATGTTGATGATGGACCAGCTGGGCTGTACGGCGATATTCCTGTACAGGGTTTCGGAATTCTTCTCATAGAAGTAGATGAGCATAGGATACTTCTTGTTGGGATCGAAGTCTTCCGGTTTGTACAGGAGACCGTCCAGCGCAGTGCCGTCGTAGGCGTTCCAATGATAAAGCTCCACCGTTCCCCAGTTGTAGTCCTTCTGCTGGGGGTTGATGGCCGACAGTTTCTGTTCGGCCTTCCCCAGGTTGGGATTGTAGTAGACATCCATCTGCGTCTGGAAATTGCCCTTCTGGTAGGTGAATACCGGGGCCTTGGCGGCCTTCTGGAAACCGGTCCAGCTGTATCCGCCTTTTTCCAGCGTCTTGAATGTCTTGGCCGGATTCCCCACCTGCAGGCAGGCCAGGCCGTTCTCCTTGCTGGCATTGTCGAACAGGCTCAGGTAAATGGTTTCCGAAGGGCGGATATGCCGCTGTTCTTCGCGGTCCAGGGTGTTGATGTAGCGGTAGGTGATCCCCTTCTCCTCCCCATTGGTGAGCCGCACGGGTTCGCTGCCGTCCACCGGCGCTTTCCAGATGTCATAACGGTCGTAGACCAGTACGGCATTCTCTCCTTCCATCCAGCCGGCCATGCCGTAAGGGTCCTTGAGCATGGGGTGGTCGTCCTCCTGGTTCCAGCAGGACAGGCCGGGCGCCAGCGTGCGCTCCTGGGCGGCGGCAATGTCATAGACCTTCCAGCAATGGGCGGGCAAATCCCACCAGGTAACGTACTGGGCCAGCGGGGACAGGGCTACCCGGCTCAGTTGGCCCTGGGCTACGGGAACCTCTCCACCAGGACCCACTACACTCACGGCTACCGTATTCTGGTAGTTCCACTGGGTTTCCACCGGATCCACGATGCGCACCTTCAGGTCATAGGGACCGTCTCCCCGGTTGCCCTGGTTATAGCGTACCAGGCGGGTGTCGTTGAGCAGGCCCTGGCCCAGGCGCACAGGGAAGGTATAGGCGGCATCGGCCTTCAGATTGACTTTCTGCATGGGCGGGAGCTGGGGCGCATTCCAGTTCCAGATGTCCAATCCGGGCAGTTCGAAGGGCACCAGGCTGGTGTCTTTGGGCGGGGTGAATTCCTGCACGCCCACGTAGATGCGCTCTCCGTTGTGGCTATAGGAATAAGAGCTGTTCTCCGTGATGCCCCAGCCTTCCGGGAGGGTTCCCAGGCCTTCCAGTCTTTGGGTTTTTCCGCCCGCATACTCATAGAGTTCGGCGTGTTTGCTGCCGGAGCTCACGGTATCACGCGCCACCAGGAAGAGGGCCTTGGTGCCGCTTTCATCGAAATGCGGAACCGCGTGCCAGGTGACGGTGTCCGTGAAGAACGTGGCGCCATCGGCCAGGGTGTAAAAGCCGGTTACATAACCCTTTTTGCCGGTTTTGCGCACCAGGCCGATTTGCTGGCCGTCCCGGGACACTTCGTATTTTTCTATATGCTGCAGGGTGTCCATACGGGCATCGACCCAATGGTATACCAAGAGCGGATTGCCCAGCTGCTCTTTCTTCTTGCGGTCCTTGGCGGGCATGACGGCCGATGTGTCCGTGGTGCTGAAGGCAAAGCCGTCCAGGGCGTGCCGGCCCATCTTGAAGTCCTTGACCTTGGGGAACTTGGTCACGGAACCGGTGGTAAGGTTGATCACGGCCAGGGAGTCCTTGGGCATCTGGTCGGGTTTTTTCTTGTCGATCTTGGCCCGGCGGGTTTTCTGGAACTCCGGCTTGATCAGGCACACCGCAAATTTCTCATTATCCGCGATGCGTGCCCTGTATCCGCGCGGGATTACTACCTCGCGTCCTTTTTTGCCCATCACTTTCAGGTACAGCGTACCGTCCCCTTCCTGGGGATTCACCTCATAACTCACCACGTTTCCGGCGGGCGAAATGTTCACGTTGGCAACGGCTTGCCAACTGTCGTACACACTGTGGTCCAAGGGTTTTTTCTGGGCCTGCAGGGGGAGGACAAACGCCAGCAGGACAGGGAGAAGGAAGTACTTTCTCATATAGAATTCATTTTCCTGCTAAATTAGTAAAAATTCCGAAAATTACCTATATTTGTAAGGTTTAGACACAACAACACTAAAAAGGAATAACTTATGAAAAAGAAATTCAGATGCCTCGTTTGCGGATATGTCCACGAAGGTAACAATCCCCCGGCAGAATGCCCCGTGTGCCATGCCAAGGCCGAAAAATTCGTAGAAATCAAAGAAGGTGGTGACAAGCCCCAGTATGCCGCAGAGCACGTGCTGGGCGTAGCCAAGGGCTGTGACCCGGAAATCTGGGCCGGCCTGGAGGATCACTTCAAGGGCGAGTGCTCGGAGGTGGGTATGTATTTGGCCATGTCCCGCCAAGCCGACAGAGAGGGTTATCCGGAAATTGCCGAAGCCTTCAAGCGCTACGCTTTTGAAGAGGCCGATCATGCCGCCCGTATTGCCGAATTGCTCGGTGAAGTCGTATGGGACACCAAGACCAACCTTAAGAAACGTTACGAGGCTGAAGAAGGCGCCTGCGAAGGCAAGTTCCTCATCGCCAAACGCGCCAAGGAGCTGGGTTACGACGCCATCCACGACACTGTCCACGAAATGGCCCGCGACGAAGCCCGCCACGGGGCAGGTTTCCTGGGTCTGTACAAACGTTATTTCGGAAAATAATCCCTGAAAACGGGATCTTCTATTGGTAAAGGTGGCGTTTTACGCTGCCTTTTGCCGTTCTTTCAAAGGGTACATCCACTAACTCCACGCGGAATACCTGGCTGAAGCGGGGCAGGTGGACGTTGCTCTTGTTGCGGATGTCTTCGGCCAGAGCAGCGATGGCTTGGTCGTCGTCGCCCGCTACGGCTCCGGCACGGGGATACACCAGGGCGGTGATTTTCCCGTCGCGGTCCAGCACCAGCGATTCTTCCACCAGAGGGTGGCGGTTCACGACCTGTTCCACCTCTTCCGGATAGATGTTCTGGCCGGATGCACTCAGGATGAGAGACTTGATGCGCCCGCGGATGAAGAGGTTACCGGCCTCGTCCATTACGCCCAGGTCTCCGGTGCGGAACCAGCCGTCGGCGGTGCGGCACTTGGCATCGGCCTCCGGATTCTTATAATAGCCGGAGAAGAGATTGGGCCCCAGGGTCTGGATTTCACCGGGGATGCGGTCCGGTTCCGGGGATTCGATGCGCACCTGGTGTACGGGCTTGCCGCAAGAGCCGGGCGCATAGTCTTCCGGCCGTTCATAGGCCAGCAGCGGACAGGCTTCCGTCATTCCGTACCCTACGGCATAGGGGAGCTCAATTTTCTTGAACACGCTCTCTACTTTCCAGCTGAAGGGGGCTCCACCCACGATAATGGTGTGCAGGTTTCCGCCAAACGCCGCCAGCACTTTTTTCCCCACGGATTTGTAGAAGGAAGTACGGAGCCCGGGTACCGTGCGCAATGCTTTGGCTGCGCGGGTGTTCAACTGGGGACGGATGAGGTTCACATAGACCTTCTCCATAATCAGGGGTACCGTAATCATCAGGTACGGTTTCACTTCCGACATAGACTGGACCAGCAGCGAAGGGGAGGGAACCTTCCCCAGGAAATAGATGGTGAAGCCGGTGCAGCAGGGATAGACGAATTCCACCACCAGGCCGTAAATATGGGCCAGGGGCAGCATGGAAACCAGGGTTTCCGGCGCGTTGTAGATTTTGTGCTGCAGGTATTCTACGATGTCCGACATGGCCCCGTAGCTGAGCATAACGCCCTTGGGGTCTCCGGAGGTGCCGGAAGTGTAATTGATGATGGCAATGGACTCCGGATTGTCCGGATAGTGGACGTGGCCGGTGTCGAAACCGTCCGGATAGCATTCCCGGAACAGTTGTTCGCGGTCTTCCCAGGCCGATGACAGGCGCTCATCCATGCTGAAGAGCAACTGGTCTTCCTTTGCATCCAGTACGCCGCGCAGTTGAGGCAGTTCCTGGCGGCTCAGCTGTTTCCAGATATCGGCATCGGCTATGAGCATTACGCTGTCCGAGTGACGGATCAGTTGCGCCGTCCCTTCCGGCGTGTAATTGGGGAGGATGGGGACGATGACGGCTTCGTAGGTGTTCACTGCCAGGAAGCAGATGGCCCAGCGGGCCGAATTCTTGGCGCAGAGGGCAATCTTGTCCCCTTTGCGGATGCCGGCGGCCTGGAAGAATATGTGGAACTGCTCGATGGCGGCGGCCACCTCTGCGTATGTATAGGCCTTTCCGCCATAGTCGCACAGGGCAGGCTTGTCGGCGCGAAGGCGCATCTGTTCTTCCAGCTTCTTCAGGTATGATTTCATCTCCGGTTTTTTGGGGGTGCAAACGTGCGAAATTTTTATTAAATTTGCAAGGATTATGCCAATTTCAGCCATCATAGGGACTATTTTATGGACCGTGCTTTACCTGAGCATCGCTGTCCAGGTGACCCTGAGCAGAAAAGATTCGGATGCCAAGCTTTTCTGGCTGGTGTTCGCTGCACTGTTCCTTCCGTTGGCACTGCCCCTCTATCTTTTGACGGGTATCTACTACCGCCGTCCGGATGCCCGGGAACGCTTGCATAGCCGTTCGTTGGACTTTTTCCAGCGGCAAATGACCAAAGACCTGAAGGAACGCTATTTCACCAACGCCAATCTGGAGCAGGTAAATGATCTGTGGCGCCCCCTGGCCCACTTGCTGCTGGCCTGCGGGGAAGGGAACAAGGTCTATGCCCATAACTCCTTTGAAATCATCACTTCCGGTGCCCGAAAAAGGGAACTCCTGCTGGAAGACATCGGCAAGGCACAAAAGTACATCCATCTGGAGTACTTCCGTTTTGGGAACGACGCTTCCGGTCGGGAAGTGCGGGATGCGCTGCTGAAAAAGGCTTCCGAAGGGGTGGAGGTGCGCTTTATCAACAACAATATGTCTGCGTGGCGCATTCCCACGTCCTATTTTAATGATATGCGCAAGGGCGGCATGGAGGTAAAGAACTTCACGAGTATCCGCTACGGCTGGCACATCTGGCTCATGCGCCTGAATCACCAGGACCACCGCAAGATGGTCATCATCGACGGCAAGGTGGCCTATACCGGCGGCATGAACATCAACGACAACTACTTCTGTCGTTGGCGCGATACCCACCTGCGTATAGAAGGACCGGTGATTGCCCGCCTGCAGGTTTCCTTCATCGACACCTGGCTCAGCTGCGGGGGAAAGCTCAACCGTCCGCTCCCGTATTATTTCGACATTCCCATGAAAGGGGGCGAAGCACCGCTCAAGGACAAACTCCTGCAGGTGGTTACCGATGCTCCGGAATTCCCTTTGCCCTCCTCCCAATTGGCCTACGAATGGATTCTGCAGAACGCGAGGGAATACGTCTATATCCAGACGCCCTATTTCATTCCGCCCACCTCATTTCTGCATGCCCTTAAAGGGGCGGCGTTGAGGGGCGTGGATGTCCGCTTGATGCTTCCCAAGGAAGTGGATACCCCGCTTATCGGCTGGGCCAACCGTTCCTATTATGAGGAATGCCTGGAGGCCGGCGTCCGCATTTTCGAACGGAGCGGAGCCTTCATCCATTGCAAAACGCTGGTGGCCGATGATGCCGTGAGCATCGTGGGCGCTACCAACCTGGATGCACGCAGCTTCGGCATCAACAACGAAGTGAACACCTTCGCCTATGACCAGGAAACCGCCCTCGCCTGCAAGAAGATTTTCCTGGACGAGCCCGAAGCACTGGAGGAAATCCTCCTGCCCGCGTGGAAAGCCAAGCACCGTGAGCATCGGCAGTACTTCTCCCAGATCATTCGCCTGTTCAGCAGTGTCCTTTAATTAAGGAAACAGGTATTCGGCCGTACTTTTCAGGCCAATTGTACCAAAGTAACGCTGCACCACATCTCCTTTCAGATATACCTCTCGGCCGATGAATTCCGGGTGATCCACCAGGTTCAGGGCGTCGCGAAGGGCACCTTGGGGCAGTTCCACGGCCATGCAGGCGGCTTTTTCCGTAATGGATGGGCTTTCAGCAAGTGCCAGGTGGGTGCTCTTCCCAAGGTCCCCGGTCTTGACGCTTTTTCCGTTGGAGGTAAGGTCTCCGCCCACGATGTAGCCGTACACCCAGAGGCCTTCTTCTCCCACATGCGCCCGGGCCTGGCTCACGGAAAGGGCGTTCAGCAGGACATAGTCTTCACCGGTCCGGTTCCGGGTAGTGTCCACGGAAATACTCACCTGGCCGCCGGGTTCGGAAACATGCAGCTGCATCGTAAGGACTTCCCGGGACGTGAGTTTGCGGGTAAAGAGCGTCTGTTCGTTGCCCTGGTGATACAGGAACGCGGAGACGACATCGGCCAGGAAATAGCCTGTCCGTTGCTCCTGGTAGGTGTATTTCAGCTGGGTGTCGGCCTGACGGACGTACAATTCACCGCCGGGAAAGGCTTCCTGAAAGGCGGAGGAAGGCTGGAGCCGGAGGCCGGCGTTGAGCAGCGTACACAGCAGATGGGCCGTGACCGTCTGGCCGGAAGGCACTACCACCACCTGCTCGTCCCCGAACTGCGGGCGCTCGAAGGCCGGGACCGTGAAGGGGATGGAAACCACTTTCAGGGTATAAGCCCCGGGCGAAACCGGCAGGTAGGCGGGCGAATCGCCATAGGTACCCTCGTACAGGAGGTTTCCCTCGGCATCCTGAATGGTCAGGAAAAAATCGTTGGTGTCCGGCATCTCGCTTTTGGTGGAGGGATTATCCACCAGCACCCAGCGCAGTTCTCCCATTTCTTCCGTTCGGGGAAGCAGGGAAAAGTCGTCGCAGGCACCCAGTCCCGCCAGCAGCGGGAGCAACAGCAAAAGTTTCTTCATAAGGCAATTTCGTTTATGGGCTGGACTCCGTTGTCCGGTCCGGAGCGAAGGTAGGGTCCCCGCCCGGAATGCATCGTAAAAAAGCAGACTATTTTTTTTACGATTCCCCTGAAACAACAGCCAAGTGCAGGAATAAAAGACACGATTTCCTTTCTTCACGCAAAATCCGTATATTTGCAAGATTGAGTAAAGCAAAAAAACTATGTTCGAGAACCTGAGTGAGAGACTGGAGCGGTCTTTCAAGATATTGAAGGGTGAAGGGAAAATCACCGAAATCAACGTAGCGGAAACGGTCAAGGACATCCGCAAGGCCCTGCTGGACGCCGACGTCAGCTACAAGGTGGCCAAGGACTTCTGCAACCGCGTGAAGGACAAGGCTATGGGCGCCAACGTGCTCACCGCCGTGAAGCCTCAGCAGATGATGGTGAAGATCACCCACGACGAACTGGCCGATTTTATGGGCTCCACGGCCCAGGACATCAATGTGAAGGGGAATCCCGGCGTGGTGCTGGTGGCCGGTCTCAACGGTTCGGGTAAGACCACCTTCTCGGCCAAGCTGGCCCTGCACCTGAAGTCCAAGCGCGGTATGAAGGTGCTCCTGGCCGCCTGCGACACGTTCCGTCCTGCCGCCATCGAACAGCTCAAGGTCCTGGGTGAGAGCATCCAGGTGCCCGTTTATACGGAAGAAGGGGAGAAGGACCCCATCAAGATAGCCCAAGCCGCCATTGCCAAGGCCAAGGCCGAAGGCTACAGCGTGGTGATTGTGGATACCGCCGGCCGCCTGGCCGTGGACCAGCAGCTGATGGACGAGATATCGGCCCTGCACCAGGCCGTCCACCCCACGGAAACGCTCTTCGTGGTGGATGCCATGACGGGCCAGGACGCCGTGGAAACGGCCAAGGCCTTCAACGACCGCCTGGATTTCGACGGCGTGGTCCTCACCAAGATGGACGGCGACACCCGTGGCGGTGCAGCCCTTTCCATCAAGGCCGTGGTGGGGAAACCCATCAAGTTCGTGAGCTCCGGTGAAAAGCTGGAAGCACTGGATATCTTCCACCCCGACCGTATCGCCGACCGCATCCTGGGTATGGGCGATGTGGTGTCCCTGGTAGAGAAAGCCCAGGAACAGTTCGACGAGAAGCAGACCCGCGAACTCAAGAAAAAGCTGGCACGGGACCAGTTCACCCTCTGGGACTTCTATCAGCAGATCCAGCAGGTGAAGAAGATGGGCAATATGAAGGACCTGGCGTCCATGATTCCCGGCGTGGGCAAAGCCATCAAGGACGTGGATATCCCGGACGACGCCTTCAAGGCCACGGAGGCCATCATCCTGTCCATGACCCCGTACGAACGTGAGCATCCGGAAGCCATCAACGGCTCCCGCCGCAAACGCATTGCCGACGGCTCCGGCACCTCCCTGCCGGATGTGAACAAGCTCCTGAAGCAGTTCGAAGGCACCCGCAAACTAATGAAGGGCGCCGTCACCGGCACCCTTATGCAGCAAATGAAGGGATTCAGACGCTGAATCCCTTCATTTGCTGCAAAAAAACACCTACGTTACCCTCTCCCCATACCCCTCTCCTGAGAGAGGGGCTGGCGGCAGAAGCCGCCATTGGTCGCTCGTTCAACAGTCTTACTTCTTGAACAATAGGGCCATATCGGCCTCGAGGGCAGGTTGGGCTATCTTCTCCGGCACGAATTTCCAGGTTCCGATGACGGACGGCTGGCCGATGATCTCGGGATCGATGCTGCCGTTTTCCATCAGATAATCGTATAAGATGTTGCGGAGTTCCGGATGACGGGAAACAATCCGCTCATCGGTGTTCTCTATGCCGGCTTCCTGTAGCAGTCCGCCGCCGCCGCTGGCGCGGTAGGAGGTCATGGCTACCTTGTAGGAGCGCTGTGGATCAAAGGCGCTGCCATCGGCCATGGAAGTGATCTGGATGCGGCTGCCGAAGGGTTTGGTAACATCCACAGTATAGTTGATGCCGGCGGCCGAATCGAAATTGTAGGCGCGGTTGACGAAGGACCAGCCTGCCTGCTGGGTACGGGGATCGTCCCGCTTTTGGATCTTGAGGATATGATCATCGGCCTTGGCAATGGTGTTGATCCATTTGTCATAGGACACTTCCAGGTATTTTTGCAGTTCCTCACCCGTCATATTGACTACATATAGCTGATTCTCAAACGGATAGATGGTGAACAAATCGTTGTAAAGTAGCGTACCGCTGTTCACGTGTCCGTTGTAGGTGAGGGGAGCGGCGATGGAGATTTCGGCCGGAACCCGGGTAAGGCCCAGGGTGTGGATCAGGTTCATATAATGGCACATGCCTTTGTAGGCTTCGCGGGTATGCAGTTCCGCATTCAGGATGCCCACCTCCTGCAGGGTGAACGCCTTCACGGCCTCGAAGTCTTTCCGGAAATGGGCCCGCATGGCTGGATCGGCTTTTTCGGCCTTTACAGGGATGAGGTCTGTCTGGAAGGATTTTTCCTTGATCTGGCCGTCCTGCACCAGCAGATGCATCTTTCCGTGCGCCACATATCGGCTGTGGCTGCCGGAATTCAGGAGCGCCATGGTGTCGCGGGTCTCCACATAGGGCCGATGGTCGTGGCCGCATACCACCCAGTCCACGCCCTGCACGTGGTTGAATACATCCAGGGCTTCCGCTTCCAGGATGGTGCCGTCGCCTTGTCCGCAGGCCGAATGCATAGCCGCTACTACCACGTCAGGATGCTCTTTGGCGCGCACCAGGTCCACATCACGCTGGATAATATCGGCAATGGAGACAAAGTGCATTCCACTCCAAAGGTCTTCGTTGAGCCAGGCGGCGATGTTGGCATTGTTGTAACCCAGGACGGCGATCCGCAGCCCGGCCTTCTTGACCAACTTGTAGAGGGGGAAGTAGGTTTGGCCATTATCGTTGCGGATGGCATTGCCCGCCAGGAAAGGAGAACCGGCTTTCTGCAATTCCGCCGCTACGCGGTCGTACACCGGATGGCCGGTTTCAATGTCGTGGTTACCCATGGCTACGGCGTCGTAGCGCATATATTCCAGCAGGCGCGGGAACAGGTGTGGGCTCAGGGTATCGATGTAATTGAAATAGTACGGGGCGTTGTCTCCCTGCAGGCAGTCGCCGGCATCCAGCAGCAGCACGTTGTCAAAACCATCGGCCGTGCGGACGCTGTCGATGTAATAATTCATGGCGAAAAGGGACCTGCGCAGATGGCCGTCCACGTAGGTGGAGTCGAACCAGGTACCGTGCACGTCGTTGGTGGACAGTATGGTGAGGTTGTATTCACCGTCTTTGAGTTTGTGCGTGCAGGAAAGGGAGAGCAGTACAGGGACCGCAAGGAGGACAAGATGGCGGAATTTCATGGTGGTTTTGGTTTAATGCACGAAGATACGATTTTTTTTAGTATATTTGTATCAATCACATAACACTGAAATCCCCATGGAAATGTTTTCCCGACGTAGTTTCATCAAGACGGCCGGACTGGGAACAGCCGGAGCCGTCCTGGGCGTGCAGCATCTTTCCGCATCGGAACGCCCCCAGGGGCCGGCTGCACGGAAAGAGAGCAAGATCCGGCTGGCTGCCATCGGCATTGCCAACCGCGGAGCTCAGATCATCGGCGATTTCATGCGTACCGGTCTCTGCGATATCGTGGCCCTGTGCGACGTAGATCCGCAGAGCGAGGGCAGCCGCAAAACCATCGCCGCATTCCCCAAGGCCAAGCTTTTCACGGATTTCCGGAAGCTCTTTGAGGAGTACGCCGATCACTTCGACGCCGTCTGCGTCGCTATTCCGGACTTTGCACATTTCCCCGTGGCTATGCTGGCCTTGCACTATGGCAAGCACGTGTATCTGGAAAAACCCATGGCGCGTACCTTCCTGGAGTGCGAACTGCTGATGGACGCCGCCCGCCGGCATCCGCAGCTGGCCACCCAGGTGGGCAACCAGGGCCATTCGGAGGAAAACTATTTCCAGTTCAAGGCCTGGAAAGAGGCTGGCATCATCAAGGATGTTTATTCCATCGTGGCTCACCATAACGACTGGCGCCGCTGGCATCCCTACGATGTCAATATCCATAAGTATCCGGATGCGGAACCTGTTCCGGAGGGCATGGATTGGGACACCTGGCTGTGTACGGCCCAGTGGCACGACTACAACGGCAAGTATCATCCCGGCAACTGGCGCGGCTGGTTCGACTTCGGCATGGGCGCCATCGGCGACTGGGCGGCCCACATCATCGATACCTGCCACGAGTTCCTGGAACTGGGGCTTCCGTATGAGATTGAGCCGCTGAAACTGACCGGCAGCAACGATTATTTCTTCCCGCAGGAGACCACCCTTCGCTTCCGTTTCGCCAGCCGCGGGGATATGCCCCCGGTGGAACTCACCTGGTATGACGGCCAGAAGAATTTCCCCACGCTGCCTGCCGGCTATGGTCCTACCACCAACAACAGCGCCGATGTCCCCGCCACCAATATGGACGGCACCTTCACGCCGTCGGCCCTGAGCCCGGGCAAGATTATCTACTCCAAGGAACTCACGTTCCGCGGTGGCAGCCACGGCTCGCCGCTGCGGATCATTCCGGAGGAAAAGGCCCGCGAAATGGCGCCCAAACTGCCGTTCGTGCCGGACGAGGAAACCATGTCCAACCATTTCCAGAACTTCCTGCTGGCCTGTATGGGCCAGGAGAAGACCCGTTCTCCCTTCGAGACCTTCGGCCCTATGTGCCAGACCTTCGCCCTGGGTGTGGTGGCCATCCGCACCGGCCGCAAGCTCAGCTTCGACCGTATGAGCAAAACCATTGTCAACGATCCTTTCGCCAATGCACTTCTGGTGGGTATGCCGCCCCGGAAGGGTTGGGAGGAGTATTATACCATGTAATTATGAATAAGAGATTGATGCTGCTGGGGCTCGTCCTCACGCTGTCTTTTTCCGCTGCCGCACAGCAGTGGGAACCTTTGTTCAACGGGAAGAACCTGAAGGGCTGGAAGCAAGTGACCGGTACGGCCCAATATGCCGCCAAAGACGGTATGATTGTGGGCACGGCCACCAATAGCAAGGTAAATTCCTTCCTGGCCACCACCAAAGAATACGGCGACTTCATCCTGGAGTTCGACTTCCTGACGGAAGGCATCAATTCCGGCGTGCAGCTCCGCAGCCACAAGGATCCTGCCCGGGGCGTGGTCTACGGCTATCAGTTCGAGATTGATCCCGCCCCGCGTGCCTGGTCCGGCGGCATCTACGACGAAGCCCGCCGGATGTGGCTGTATCGGCTCACCTCCAACGAGCCGGCCCGGAAGGCCTACCACGATGGCTGGAACCACGCCCGTATCGAATGCATCGGTACGCACATCCGCACCTGGGTGAACGGAATTCCCTGCGCCAATCTCATCGACGACGTGGATCCCAGCGGCTTTATCGCCCTGCAGGTCCACGTGGTGGGGGCCGAACAGCTGGGCGCCCGCATCTGCTGGAAAGACATCCGGATCATTACCAAAGACGTGGAGCAGTACGCCACGCCCACTTCGGCACCTTGCATCAACTGCATTGCCAATACCCTTACGCCGGAGGAGGAAGCCGCCGGCTGGAAATTGCTCTTTGACGGAAAGACGGCCGACGGTTGGCAGAGCGCCCGTCCCCGTATGAACGGTGCGTTCCCGCACGAAGGTTGGAGCATCGAGGACGGCGTGCTGTATGTCCACGCCGGCGACGGCGCGGAGAGTGCCAACGGCGGGGATATCATCACCACCCGCAAGTACGGGAATTTCATCCTGAAGGTGGACTTCAAGATTACGGAAGGGGCCAACAGCGGTATCAAGTACTTTGTGGACCCGTTCCTGAACACCGGACCGGGTTCGGCCATTGGCTGTGAATTCCAGATCCTGGACGACAAACGCCATCCGGACGCCAAGCTGGGCGTGAAGGGAAACCGTACCCTGGGCTCCCTGTACGACCTCATTCCCGCCCCGCACGGGGACTGGGAGACCTACACCCTGGATGGCTGGAGCACGGCTATGATCGTGGTCTGCGGCAACCACGTGGAGCATTGGCTCAACGGTCACAAACTGTTGGAATACGAACGCAACAACCAGATGTGGAACGCCCTGGTGGCCTATAGCAAGTACAAGGACTGGCCCAACTTCGGCAATGCCCAGGAAGGCTACATCCTCCTGCAGGACCACGGCTTCCGCGTATCCTACCGCAATATCAAGATCAAGGAATTGTAGGATTACAGGCTAAGCAGCCCGTCGATATCCTTTTGTTCGCCCACCAGCCACAAGACGTCCCCGTCTTCCAACGGCAGGTGGGCGTTGGGTACGTGGAGGTTCCCGTCGGACTTCTCGATGCCGGCCACCAGACAGTGGTGCTGGCTGCGGATGCCGCTCTCCAGCAGGTTTTTCCCCACGAAGAGAGAATCGGCCTTGATGGGGAGGCGCCGGAGAATCATTTCGCTGTTGCTCCAGGTTTCGGGGGTGTCTTCCTGGTGCCGTTGCAGGGCAGCCCCGAAGGTTTCCAGGTCTTTGTCGGTGCCGATTACCTGGATGCGGTCCTGCGGGAAAAGCCGGGTGGTGGCCTGTGGGATGTTGATGCGCCGCTGGCCGCGCAGAATGGAGACCACCTGTACACCGTAGCGCTGGCCGAAGGTGAGTTCGCGCAGCTCCTTGCCGGCCCACTCTACTTCAGCGGGAACATCGAAGATGGCCAGGTGCAGGTCTTTATCCAGGAGACGGGTGGCATATTCGGGTTTTTTCTTTCCTTCCTGTTCGGCCCGGAAATCGCGGGAGCGGAGGTTAATCATGAAGGTTTCCTCCAGACGGCGGGAAGAGCGCTTGGTCCAGCGGCTGAAAATCATATAACCCACAGTGAGTAAGGCCAGCAGCAGGATCAGCAGTACCGAGATGTGGAAGAGGCGGGCCAGCACGTAAAAGACAAAGCCCATGGCGATGAGTACGCGGATGACCACGCTGGCCACCAGCGGCGCGCGGTTGGCCTTGCTTTCCTCCCACAGCTGGGTGAATTCCTCCGACCTGTTGTGCTTGATCATCATGGCGCGGAGGAACGGAGCCAACAGTACCAGGATGACTGCGGCGGCGGTCACATGGGCCCAGATGCCCGGAATCCATTTTTCGGCCAGGGGAACCAGGGCGGTGAATCCCACAATGCAGATGGCGATGCACAGGATACCGTAAATGAGCACCGTGCTCACGATTTTCCTCAGGTATTTCTTCCAGGCATTGTCCTTGCCGCTGCTGGGTTCGGCCGATTCGGCATAGGATTCCAGGAATGTGCGTGCCCTAGCGGGCAGGTGCCCGTTGATGAAATTGTAGGCTGGATCGGCCATTCTGATCATGTAGGGCGTGAGGAAGATGGTGATCACGGAAACGGCCACCACAATGGGGTAGAGGAAGCTGCTGGTGACGCCCAGCGCTACGCCCAGGGAGGCGATGATGAAGGAAAACTCGCCAATCTGGGTAAGGGAACAGCCGCTCTGGACGGCCGTTTTCAACGGCTGGCCGGAGAGCAGCACACCCACGGTGGCAAAGAAGGACTGCCCCACGATGACCGTGACGGTGATGATGAGGATGGGAAGCCAGTACTGGGCGATCATAGCCGGGTCCACCATCATACCCACAGATACGAAGAAGATGGCTCCGAAAAGGTCTTTGACGGGTTTGACCAGGTGTTCGATGTGTTCGGCATCCAGGGTTTCGGCCAGGATGGAGCCCATGATGAAGGCGCCGAAAGCGGCCGAAAAGCCGGTCTTGGCGGCCACGACGACCATCAGGAAACACAAGGCCAGCGACACCACCAGCAGGGTTTCATCGTTCATCAGGGCGCGCGTTTTCCGTAGGATGAGCGGAATCAGGTAAATGCCCACCACCAGCCACAAAACCAGGAAAAAGACCAGTTTCAGGATGCTCCTAACCAGTTCACCGCCTTCGAAATTGGCCGATACGGCCACGGTGGACAGCACCACCATGAGCACCACCGCCAGGATATCCTCCAGGATGAGGATGCTCATGACCAGGCCGGCGAATTTCTTCTGCGAAAGCCCCAGGTCCTGGAAAGCCTTGTAGATGATGGTGGTGGAACTCATGCAGATCATGCCGCCCAGGAACAGGGCGTCCATCTTGCTCCAGCCAAAGGCCGATCCCACCATGAATCCCAGGAAGATCATCCCGAAAATGATGGTGAGGGCGGCAATGATGGCCGGTCCGCCCACCTTCACGATTTTCTTGAAGCTGAATTCCAGTCCCAAAGCAAAGAGCAGGAAGATGACGCCGATATCCGACCAAACGTGGATGCTGGCGGCATCTATCACCGACGGAGTGAGGGTAAAGTGCGGACTGGCCAGGAACCCCGCCACGATATAGCCCAGCACCAAGGGCTGTTTCAATTTCTTGAAAACGAGCGTCATGATGCCGGCGCAGATGAGGATCAGCGCCAGGTCGGCTATGAGCGGGGCCAGTTCGTTCATTTATTTGGCGTAGGCGACGGAACGGGTTTCCCGGATAACGGTGATCTTCACCTGGCCGGGATAGGTCATTTCGTCCTGGATCTTCTGGGCAATTTCGCCGGAGAGGGTTTCGGCCTGTTGGTCGCTCACCTGGTCTGCGCCTACGATGACACGTAGTTCGCGGCCAGCCTGGATGGCATAGGCCTTGGTGACACCGGGATAGTTGCCGGCCAGATTCTCCATACCGCGCAAACGCTTGATATAGCTTTCAATCACCTCCCGGCGGGCACCCGGACGGGCACCGGAGATGGCATCGCCCACCAGTACCAGCGGGGCGTAGAGGGAAGTCATTTCCGTTTCTTCGTGGTGGGCGCCGATGGCGTTGCAGATTTCGGGTTTTTCCTTGTACTGTTCGGCCAGTTTCATACCCAGCAGGGCGTGCGGCAGATCCGGTTCCTCTTCGGAAACCTTGCCGATATCGTGCAGAAGGCCGGCGCGTTTGGCGATCTTGGGATTCAGGCCCAGTTCGCTGGCCAGGATGGCACAGATATTGGCCACTTCGCGGCTGTGCTGCAGCAGGTTCTGACCATAGGAGGAACGGTATTTCATGCGGCCGATCAGGCGGACCAGTTCCATACTGAGGCCGTGGATGCCCAGGTCTATGCAGGTGCGCTTACCCGTTTCCAGAATCTCTTCTTCCAGTTGCTTCTGCACCTTGGAAACCACTTCCTCGATGCGGGCCGGATGGATGCGGCCGTCCACTACCAGCTGGTGCAGGGCCAGGCGGGCTACTTCGCGGCGCACAGGGTCAAAGGCGCTCAGGAGGATGGCGTCCGGGGTGTCGTCCACTACGATTTCCACGCCGGTGGCGGCCTCCAGGGCACGGATGTTTCTACCTTCGCGGCCGATGATGCGGCCCTTGATTTCATCGCTTTCGATGGGGAAGGTGGTGACGGCATTCTCGATGGCCGTTTCCGTGGCGGTGCGCTGGATGGTGTTGATAACGATGCGTTTGGCTTCCTTGGCGGCATTCAGGCGGGCTTCGTCGATGGTGTCGTTGATATAGGCCTGGGCTTCGGTGCGGGCTTCGGCCTTCATAGACTCCATAAGCTGTGTTTTGGCCTCCTGGGCCGACATGCCGGCAACGGCTTCGATCTGGCGAATCACCTGGCCGCGGAGTTCCTCATATTCGGCTTCCCGGGCTTTCATCTGCTCCTCCTGGGCCTTGGCCAGATTTCTCTGGTTCTCCGCTTCCTTGATGCGCCGGTCTACCTCGTTGAGCTTTTGGTTCAGGGTGTTCTCCTTCTGCTTCAGACGGTTCTCCGTTTCCCGCAGCTGGGCGTTCTTTTCGTTGACGGATTTCTCGTGTTCGCTCTTGAGGTTCAGATACTTCTCCTTGGCCTGAAGGATGCGCTCGTTCTTGATTTTTTCCCCTTCCAGTTCTGCTTTCTCAATGATCTCATCTCGCTTTCCTTTCAGGATGGAGCGCCGGATGAGTATGTACGCGCCCAGAGCGATGACAGCGCCCAGGACGAATCCGATGACTATACTGATGGTATCCATAAAAATATATTGTGTATAAAGTGTTTACAATAAAAGCAGCTTCCTGCCGTGAGGAAACTGCTTCATGAAAAAAGCCGCCAGCATCTAGTCAGAAAATCTTAATGAATAAGATTTGGGTGCCATCCGGTCTCTGGTATCCCATCGGGTGGGCCCGCCATCTCCGGCTTGAGTCATCCCTGTTTCGTTGAAACTTGTTGATTTCAGCTTTCGATGGGTGACGGCTTATTATTTTCCGTTGTCCTTAAGATAGTTTTCCAAGTCCCTGGCAAGCTGTTTTTCAGCTTCCTGGATTTGGTTGATGTCCTTCTGCAAACCCAGACGGAGGACCGTCTCATTGAGGGCTATCATAGACAGCAGGTCTGAGACGTTCTTGCCGGGGTGGGTCCGGGTGTAGGCGGCGAAGCGCTTGTTGATGGTATCTGCAGCCAGACGGTACAACTGCTCCGCTTCCGGAGAAGAGGCCGTCAGGTTGAACATGCGACCGGCAATCTTTACGCTGATTTTCTGGTCCATCACGCTTCCTCCAAATAGGAGATGCACTTATCAATCTCCCTGATTAAAGTATCTACCTTGGCTTTTGCCTGCGCGTTGAAAGTGCCGCTGGAGAAAGCCTCGGCCAGTTTCCTGGTTTCTATCTCGGATTCCAGTTCATGTATCTGTTTCCTCAGGCGGGCACCGGTTTCCTCACACGCCTGTAGCTCCTGGCGAAGATGTTCGTTCTCCGCCTTCACAGCCTCATATCGTGCAATCAACTGTTCAATCTGTGGTCTGATTTGTTCCAGCATAGCCGGTTTTAGCCCTATCTCTGCAAAAATACAAAAAAACTTCCAATGTTCTGCATCCCATTGAAAGTTTTTTAAATAAAGAAACTATTAGATATTGTATCTTAAAGCTTTTCGATGAGTCTTTTGAAGATACACGTCATCTTATCGGCCGCTGAATCAGCGGCTTTCACAATGGCATCTCCGTCGGTGACGTATTCTTCGTCGTCGGAGGCGGGGGCCACGTCCGTAATCACGGACATACCGAAGACGGGAATGCTGCTGTGCCGGGCCACGATCACCTCCGAGGTGGTGGACATACCCACGGCATCGGCGCCGATCAGGCGGAAATAGCGGTATTCGGCCGGCGTTTCATAGCAGGGGCCGGTGCAGGCCACATAGACGCCTTTCTGCAGCTGGATGCCTTCATCGGCGGCAATCTGCTCCGCCATGCGGATGAGGTTGGGGTCGTACGGGCGGGTCATGTCCGGGAAACGGGGGCCGAAATCCTCCAGATTAGGGCCGATGAGCGGGTTGGGCAGCAGGTTGATATGGTCGCGGATGATCATGAGGTCTCCCACGTGGTAGTCCAGGTTGGTGGCCCCGGCGGCGTTGGACACGAACAGATAGCGGATGCCCAGGCGGATCATCACCCGGATGGGGAGGGTGACCAGGTTCATGCCGTAGCCTTCGTAATAGTGGATGCGTCCCTGCATGGCAATCACGTACTTGCCCGACAGTTTGCCCACGATGAAATTGCCTTTATGGCCGATGGCCGTGGAGATGGGGAAGCCCGGGATGTTCTTGTAGGGGATAACCAGCGGGTCCTCAATCTGTTCGGCCAGCTTGCCCAATCCGCTGCCCAGGACGATCCCCACAACGGGACGGCAGTCTCCCAAGCGTTCTTCCAGCCGGGATTTCAGCAGATCTGCAGCCAGTGTAATACTTTCTAAATAACTCATTTACTTAAAGTTTTTCAATCATTTTGGTAATGAGCCGCGTCATTTTATGGGCCGCGGCTGCGGCCGCCACCAATACATCCTCTCCGTCGTTTTCGAAATCATCGGCGTAATCGTCGTGGGCTTCGTTGGTGATGACGGAGATTCCGAATACCGGGATGCCGGCGTGCCGCGCTACAATCACTTCCGGCACGGTGGACATACCCACGGCGTCGCCGCCCAGGATGCGGAAGTATTTGTATTCGGCGGGGGTCTCATAGGATGGACCGGTTCCGCCCACGTAGACCCCCTGATGTAGGGGAATGTCTTCTTCGGCCCCTATCTGCAGGGCCAGTCGGATGAGACTGCGGTCGTACGGACGGGTCATGTCCGGGAAACGGGGACCGTAATCTTCGAAGTTGGGGCCGATGAGGGGGTTGGGCAACAGGTTGATGTGATCCCGGATGATCATAAGGTCTCCCACATGGTAGTTCAGGTTGGTGCCGCCGGCGGCATTGGATACGATGAGGGTACGGATGCCCACGCCGATCATCACGCGGATGGGGAGCACCACCTTGTCCATACCGTAACCTTCGTAGAAGTGGATGCGTCCCTGCATGGCGATGACGGTTTTCCCTCCCAGCTGTCCCACGATGAAGTTGCCTTTGTGGCCGCTGGCGGTGGAGACGGGGAAACCGGGCAGCTCGCGATAGGGAATCACCAACGGGTCCTGGATGGCATCGGCCAGCTGGCCCAGGCCGCTTCCCAGCACGATGCCCAGCACCGGTCTGCGCCCGTTCATGCGCTGCTTCAGGCAGGCAGTAATCCCCTGGATGATTTCAATTCTTGGATCCATCGTTTTGCTGCGTTAGATTTGTGAGAGCACCTTGCGAGCACTGGCAAGGATTTCGGCCTCCTGGGGGATGACGCCTTCCCGCATCACCCATTTGCCCCGTACCAGCACGGAGGAAACGGCCCGGCTGCCGGCTGCGTAGATGAGATTGGCGGTGACGGACCCCGGTGACAGGAAGTAGGAATTGTCCAGGTCCAGGAGGACGAGGTCTGCCCAGGAGCCTTCGCGGATGACGCCGGAGTCGATTCCCAGGGCCTTGGCACCGTGGGCGGTGGCACAGTCCAGAAGTTCCTGCAGAGGCATGGCCAGGGGATCCGAGCGCCAGGCTTTCTGCATGATGGCGGCGGTTTTCATATGCGCAAGCATATCCATATCGTTGGCCGATGAAGCGCCGTCCGTGCCGATGCACACGTTCACGCCGGCATTCCGGAGTTCGTTGTAACGGAAACGGTAACCGGAAGCCAGTTTCAGGTTGGAGTGGATGTTGTGCACGCAGTTGACGCGGTGTTCGCCCAGGATGCGGACATCTTCGTCCGAAAGGTGGAGGCAGTGTGCCGCAATCACGTGCGGTCCCCAGATGCCCAATTGTTCGAAGTATTCGGTGGGGGAGAGACCGCCGTGGGCACGGCGGCAGTCTTCGTTTTCCACCTTGGTTTCCGACAGATGCAGGTGTACCTTGAGGCCGTGGTCCAGGGCGAACTGGTTGGCCCAGACGATGTTTTCCTTGCAGACGGTGTATACCGAGTGGATGGAGATGGCGAACTGGGACTCCGGCCCCCAGTCCAGCGTGCGTTCGTACAGCCGCTGGCAGGCTTCCCGCTGCTTGCGGGCCAGTTCCGGATTATGGGAATCCAGGAAGATGAAGGAAACCACCGGACGGACGCCCATTTCCAGGGCGGCCTGGCGGGCGTGCGGACAGAACCAGTATTGGTCGTTGAAGGTGGTGGTGCCGCTGCGGATCATTTCCAGGCAGGCGGCCTTGGTGCTCCAATAAATGAACTCCCGGTCCAGTTTGGCCTCTATTTTCCAGATATTGTTGAGCCAGTCATAAAGGGTTAAATCCTCGTGGATGCCGCGCAGCAGGATCATGGCGGCGTGGGTGTGCATGTTCACCAGGCCTGGAATGACGGCCAGGCGGCTGCCGTCCACGATTTCTGCGCCAGGAATCTCTTCCGTGATGGGACCGATACGGCCGATGCGTCCTTCATCGTTGATGAGGATATCGGTACGGGTTGCACCGTGCAGGATATTCTTAAGGAGGATCATCGGTTCGGGTTTGAAAAAACCGGCAGGGCGTGCCGGTTTCAGAGATGTTTAAAATTCTTCTTCGGAGCCCTCCTGTTCCTCCCGCGAAGGGTATTGGCGGATGGGTTGGTCGTGCAGAAGATCATGCATAATGTAGCGCACGGCGTCCTGAAGGCCTTCCTGGAATTTCTCGAAGTCCTCCTTGTAGAGGAAAATCTTATGTTTGTCATACGTGAAGGAACCGTCCCGTTCCTGGCGACGCTTGCTTTCCGTAATGGTCAGGTAAAAATCGTTATTACCTTTGGTGGATTTGACATCAAAAAAATAGGTTCGCTTGCCGGCGCGTACCGGCTTGGAGTACACGTCCTCTGAATTTCTCTCCTGAGCGCGAAAACGCTCGTAATCTTCACTGTACATACCTTCTGTTGGTTTTTTTGTTTTCCGTTTACAAAAATAAGGGAAATTATTGAAAAAACACTAACTTTGTGGAAATTTATTTGACAGTATGCTCAACCGCCGTATCCTCAGAATTAAGGCTTTCAAGGTCCTGTATTCCTATGCAGAGAATCCGGACCTCAGCTTGAAAGAGGCGCTTTCCGGATTCGAGGTTTCCTGCGAAGCCACCCGGGACCTTTACCTGTATATGCTGGGCATCATCCCCGCCCTCACGGCGGAAGCCGCCCGTCGCATCGAGGCCGCGCGCGGAAAGTTCAACCCCACCCGGGAAGACCTTCACCCCAATCTCAAGTTCGTCCAGAACGGCCTGTCGGCCCTTTTGGAGCAAGATCCGGATTTTCAGAAACTTCTGGAAAAGAAAAAAATGTCCTGGGAGCAGAACGACGCTTTCCTGCACACGCTGTACGAGCAACTGAAAACGCGTGACTATTATCAGGAATATCTGAACGCCCCGGAGCAGTCCCTCCAGCAGGATGCCGCCCTGTGGAAATGCATCTTCGAGCAGGAGTTTGAAGACGACGAACAACTGGCCGCCATTCTGGAAGACCTTTCCATCCACTGGGCCGACGACCTGGGTTACGTACTGGGTTGCTGCATCCGCAGCCTGGAAGATATGGCCCGCAAAGGCCGCTGGAACCTTCCGTCCCTGTATCAGCCGGACTCCCGTGACTTTGCCCGGAAGCTTCTTACGGTCACCTACGGCCGTTTCCAGGAATTCAGTGACCTGATCGCCGCCTCCGTTTCCCAGTGGGAACAGGACCGTCTGTACACCACGGACATCGTCCTCATCGCCATGGGCCTGGCAGAAGCAGAATCCTTCCCGGAGATTCCGCTGCGTGTCACCATCAATGAGTATGTAGAAATTTCCAAGTATTATTCAACGCCCAAGAGCCGCAGTTTCGTGAACGGTCTGCTGGACCGCCTCATCAAGACGCGGATGGAACAGGGCATCATAAACAAAACCGTATGAATCTGATTTATACCTTCCTCCTGATGGGAGCTCCCGCCGCTCCCGCCGGACAGGCCGGCCAACAGCCCAGCGCCTGGCCCACCATCCTCATGTTCGGTGCCATCATCCTGGTGATGTGGCTGTTCATGATCCGCCCGCAGCGCAAGCAGCAGAAGGAAATGCAGGAATTCCGCAATGCCCTCAAGAAAGGCGACAAAGTGGTCACCGTGGGCGGCATTTACGGGGAAATCGTGGAAGTGAGCGAGAAAACCGTCCTCATCAAGGTAGACGGCGACGTAAAACTCCGCGTGGACAAGCAAGGCCTGGTGAAGGATTACTCCGACGCCGAGCAAAAGTAAGCCGATGGCCCTGAAAGACACCATTAAGGGCCGTATGGAAACCTGGGGCAGGGAATGGATCATCATCGTCCTGTCCCTGTTTCTTGCTATAGCCATCTGGCTGCTTACCAATCTTTCCAAGGAATATTCCGGTACCATCAGCGTGCCCGTGGTGGCGGAATGTAATATTGAAGGGCACGGGATGGAGTCCTCCAACACCGTGGTGGTAAGCGCCCGTTGCCGGACGGAAGGTTTCCGCCTGCTGCGGGAAAAGAGCCGCCGGGAGCGCAAGGTGGTGAAGGTCCGCTTCGACCGGGCCGATCTCCGCAATACCGCCCCGCACACCTTCTGCGTGGTGGGCGGCGCCAAAAACTCCTATGTGAACCAGTTTTTTGGGGACGGGGCTGTGGTGGAAGCGTTCATCTCGGATACCCTCAAGTTCATTTTCCCGGTGGAGAACCACAAGAAGGTCCCCGTGGATGTGAACAAGACGGTGGTCTGCCGTTCGCAGTTCATGCCCAGCGGCTCGTTCAAAGTGATGCCGGATTCCGTAACCATCTACGGGGACGACGCCCACCTGGATGCCGTGGAGCGGGTAACCGCGTCCCGTCTGATCCTTACGGATGTCCACGAGTCGCAGCACGGCGTGCTCCGGCTCAATCCCGTCAAGGGGGTGCGTATGTCGGTGGAAGAGGTGAGTTATGAACTGCCGGTCTCCCGTTATGTGGAACTGCGCACCACCGTTCCGGTGGAGGTATGGAATACCCCGGCCGGTCATCAACTGCAGGTTTATCCGCCCAATGCCCAGGTGGTGATCCGCTGCGTCTTTCCGCTGTCCAAAGATCCGCTGGAGTCGTTCAAACTGTATATCGATTGGAAAGATTTCAGCGCCTCCATCAGCGGACGCTGCGTAGCCCGTACCCTGCGGCTTCCCGCCGCTGTCCTGGATTACCGGATCGAGCCCGAAGTGTTCGACTGCGTGGAACTCTTCTGATGAAAACCGTCCTTCTTACAGGCCCCATCGGCAGTGGAAAATCGGCCGTCAGCGCCCTGCTCCGGGAGCGGGGCATTCCTGTCTATGATTCCGATGCCCGTACCAAGCGGATCTATGACCGTCGGCCCGCGCTGGTGCGCCGCCTGGAACAGGTACTGGGCCTGCCCCTCCGTACGCCGGATGGGAAACTGGACCGCGCCCGTCTGGCTGCGCGCATTTTTGCCGATGAAGCCGCCCGGGAAAGCCTGGAAGCTATTGTTTATCCTGCTGTGCGGCAGGATTTCCTGCGTTGGCGGGAAAAGCAGCAGGGGGTGCCTTTTGTGGTGCTGGAATCGGCCGTGGCCCTGGCCAAGCCCCTTTTTGACAGCGTGTGGAATGTGGCCGTGCTGGTGACGGCGCCGGAAGCGGTGCGTCTGCAGCGGGTGATGGAGCGGGATGGGATGGAAGACGCAGCGGTGCGGGCCCGGATGGCCGCCCAGCAGATTCCTTGGGAACGGGCGCAGGTGGTGTTGGAAAACAACGGTACGCCCGAGGCCCTTTCCCAGGCTGTGGAGCATACGTTTTTCGACAAAAATTCCTATCTTTGTAAACTATAGAAAGTGATATAAAATGAAAACCGATTTAGCAAAAACCCTTTCCATCCGTGGTCAGCACGGACTTTTCCACTATATCGCCCAGTCCCGCACGGGCGCCATCGCAGAGGCATTTGAAGACAAGAAACGCTATAATTTCGCTGCCAATGCCGGTATCACCACCCTGGCCGATATCTCCATCTACACCGAGGAAGGTGAGGTGAAACTGCAGGAAGTGTTCGGCAAACTGCACGAAGTGCTGGGGGAGGAAGACGCTCCCACCGGCAAGGCTCCGGAGGCCGCCCTGAAGGCCCTTTTCGCCAAAGCCCTGCCCAACTACGACGAATCCCGTTTCTATGTTTCTCATATGAAGAAGGTGGCAGAGTGGTACAATGTGCTCAAGAACCACGCTTCCCTGGATTTTGTAACCGACGAAGAACGCGAGGCGGAAGCCGCCGCCAAGGAGGCTTAAATGCCCAGTTTGCAGGTCATTACGCTGGGCTGCTCCAAGAACACCGTAGATACGGAGCACCTGCTTTTCCAGGTACAGGACGCCTATGAACTTGTGCCGGAGAAGGAAACCCGTGCCCGGGTGGATGTCCTGCTCATCAATACCTGCGGCTTCATCGGAGATGCCAAGGAACAGTCCATCCAGGTGATTCTGGAGGCTGCGGCACGCAAGAAGACCGGGGAAGTGGGAAAACTGTTGGTTTTCGGCTGCCTGTCCCAGCGTTATGCCACGGAACTTCCGGTCCTGATTCCGGAAGTGGACGGCTGGTTCGGTGCCCGGGACCTGGCACCGCTGGTGCAGGCGCTGGGCTGCGAATATCGGCCCTCGCTGGAGCATCGGCGTGTCCTTACGGCGCCTCATCGGCCCTATGCTTTTTTCAAAATCTCCGAGGGCTGCAACCGGCGCTGTTCCTACTGCGCCATTCCCTTCATCCGCGGTGCGCACAAGTCCGTCCCCATGGAGGTGCTGGTAAGCGAGGCCGAACAACTGGCTGCACAGGGCATCCGGGAGCTGGTCATCATTGCGCAGGACACCACCTATTACGGCCTGGACCTGTATGGAAAGCGCTGCCTGGCAGAGCTCCTGCAGCGTTTGTCGGCCGTGGAAGGCATCGAATGGCTGCGCATCCACTATTCGTATCCCGCCGAATTCCCGGAAGATGTGCTGGACCAGATGGCCACCAATCCCAAGGTGTGCCGTTATATGGACATTCCGCTCCAACACGTGAGTGACCGGGTGCTGGACAAGATGCACCGGCACGTGGACGGCGCCTGGACGCGGGAACTGATTCGCCGGATGCGGGAGAAAGTACCCGGCGTGGTCCTTCGTACCACCCTCATCGTGGGCCATCCCGGTGAAAGGGAGGCCGATTTCCAGGAACTGGTGGAATTTGTGCGCGAGTCCCGCTTCCAGCGGATGGGCGCTTTCACCTATTCGGAAGAGGAGGGAACTTTCGGCGCCCTGCATTTCAAGGACAGTATTTCGGCTGCCACCAAACAAAGACGGCTGGATGCGCTGATGGAGGTGCAGCGTGGCATATCCCTTGCATACAATCAGTCCCGGATTGGCACGGAAGTCCGCGTGCTGGTGGACGACTTCACAGACGGCACCCTGGTATGCCGCAGTGAGTTCGAAAGCCCGGAAGTGGACGGTGAAATCCTGGTGAAATATACGGCGGCGGCCTTCGACGGCGTGGAGCCTGATTCCCTTGTGGGGAAATTCCTCCAGGTGCGCATTACCGGTGCCGATGAATACGACCTTATGGCAGAAGTAATATGAGACATCTATGGATTGTAGCGGCAGCTCTGCTGGCCACAGCCTGCTCTCCGCAAGTGTATTCGCTGTATCTGGACGTAAGAGGACCTTCCTCTTCGGGCCTGACGCTCGCCGGAAAGAACATTTCCGTAGTGTATATGGACGGGACCACGCAGGTGGATTCCCTCTTCGACCGGCAGGTAGCCTCCTCCCTGGCCCGCAGCCTGGAGGCCGATTATTTTGACGGTCAGGAGGTGGTGGGCGTTTTCCGCACACCGGCCGCAGACAGCGTTTCGCTGGACCTGATGCATTCGCTGGTAATGGAGACGGAAGGGGATGTAGTTTTCGTCCTGTCTTCCAACCTGGGCCTGCCGGCTCCGGAGACCAACCAGGTGGTTGCAAAAGCCACTTCCGTAGATTCGGCCTTCGTTTGTCCCGTAGCGGTGCCCGTGCGCACTCAGTTGTACGTGTACGACAGTATGGGTGAGGACAAGGTGCTCCCTTACAAGGGTTCCGCCGTGCTGCGCCCGCTGGTATACAACAACGGCGCACTCACGGAAGACGGACTCAAGTCACTGGCGCTGCGGAGCATGTCCGGAGAGGCCGAAGAAGTGGGGGCGCGCATCTCCACCCGCTTCCTGTCCACCTGGACCACGGAAAGTTTCAGTTTCTATTATTTTAACAATACCACGATGGACGACCCTTGGGTCTACGCCCTGGCCCATGCGCTGGACGGTGAGTTTTCCAAGGCCATCGATGTCTGGGCGCCGTATACCAAGCGGGGCGGCAACCAGGCTCGCGCCTGTGCCTGCTACAACATTGCCATGGCATTCTACCTGCTGGAAGATTATCCCCTGTCCGTCCGCTGGCTGGATATGGCCGAAAAACTGGAGGATGTATCCCTGGCTCAGGGCCTTCGTAAAAGGCTGTCCCGGCATTTGGAAAAGTAACGGATATTCAGTAAATTTGCAAGATAGAAATTTTATTCAAACACAAATACTTTTATGGCAAACATCAATCTCAGAAAGTACGGCATTCTGGGTGTGAAGGAAGTCCTTTACAACCCCACGTACGAGGTCCTTTACAACGAAGAAACCAAACCCGGCCTGGAAGGCTTTGACAAGGGTCAGGTAACCGAACTGGGCGCCATCAACGTGATGACGGGCATCTACACCGGCCGTTCCCCCAAAGACAAGTACATCGTGTACGACAACACCACCAAGGAAGGCAAACCCGGCGAAATCTGGTGGACCACCGAGGGATACCCCAACGACAACCACAAAATGTCCGTGGCCGTGTGGAAGCAGGTCAAGCGTATGGCCCAGAAGCAGCTCTCCGGCAAACGTCTCTTCGTGGTGGACGGTTTCTGCGGCACCCACGCAGATACCCGCATGAAGGTCCGCTTCATCATGGAGGTGGCCTGGCAGGCTCACTTTGTTACCAACATGTTCATCCGTCCCAAGAACCAGAAGGAGTTCGACCAGGAGCCCGATTTCGTGGTGTACTGCGCTTCCAAGGCCAAGGTGGAGAATTATGAACTGCTGGGTCTCCGTTCGGATACCTGCGTGGCCTTCAACGTCACTTCCCGTGAGCAGGTGATCCTGAACACCTGGTACGGCGGTGAGATGAAGAAGGGTATGTTCTCCATGATGAACTACTACCTCCCGCTCAAGGGCATCGCCGCTATGCACTGCTCCGCCAATACGGACATGAATGGTGAAAACACCGCCATCTTCTTCGGCCTCTCCGGCACCGGCAAGACCACCCTCTCTACGGATCCCAAGCGCCTCCTCATCGGCGACGACGAACACGGCTGGGACAACAAGGGCGTGTTCAACTTCGAAGGCGGCTGCTACGCCAAGGTAATCAAGCTGGACAAGGAGTCCGAACCCGATATCTACAACGCCATCCGCAGGGATGCCCTCCTGGAGAACGTAACCGTGGACAAGAACGGCAAGATTGACTTCAACGACAAGTCCGTCACCGAGAACACCCGCGTTTCCTATCCTATCTACCACATCGAGAAGATTGTCCGTCCGGACAGCCACGGCCCCGCAGCCAAGCAGGTGATCTTCCTCAGCGCCGACGCTTTCGGCGTGCTGCCTCCGGTTTCCATCCTCACCCCCGAGCAGACGAAGTACTACTTCCTCTCCGGCTTCACCGCCAAGCTCGCCGGTACGGAGCGCGGTATCACCGAGCCCACTCCCACCTTCTCTGCCTGCTTCGGCCAGGCTTTCCTGGAGCTGCATCCTACCAAGTATGCAGAAGAGCTGGTTAAGAAGATGAAGAAGAGCGGTGCCAAGGCATACCTTGTGAATACCGGCTGGAACGGTACCGGCAAGCGTATCTCCATCCGTGACACCCGCGGTATCATCGACGCCATCCTGAGCGGTGCCATCGACAAGGCTCCCACCAAGGTCATCCCTTACTTCAACTTCACCGTTCCTACCAAGCTGGAAGGTGTAGACACCGGCATCCTGGATCCTCGCGACACCTACAAGAATGCCTCCGAGTGGGAAGAGAAGGCCAAAGACCTCGCCGGTCGTTTCATCAAGAACTTCCACAAGTATGAGAGCAACCGCGCCGGCAAGGCCCTGGTAAAGGCTGGTCCCAAGCTGTAGTTCACCTCTCATTGTTAGAGAAAATGAGGCTGTCTCTTGCGACAGTCTCATTTTTTTTGTAAGTTTGAAAGATTAAACGGCGGAATGAAACATAAGGGCATCATCTGGAGCATCGTTTTGGGCGTTTTCGTGCTGGGCATCGTATTGGCGATGACCTTGGTCACGGTAGATACCCGTTCTTCCACCAACGAATCCTGCACCAGTTGCCATTACCACGAAGAGGCCGACAGGCTTTGGAAACAGTCGCCCCATTACCTCAATGGGAGCGGAACGGTCACGGATTGCGCCGCCTGCCACCTTCCGCCTAAGGAAGCGGGCATCAACCGCTATTACATGATCAAGCTCAGGATGGGCGCCAAGGATATGTGGGCCAAGACCGTCAAGGACAAGGACCAGATAGATTGGGCAGCCAAGCGTACGCAGGACTATGCCCCGCGCATCGTGTATAATGAATCCTGCGTGAAATGCCACCAGAACCTGTATCCGGAAGGCATCTCCGACGACGGCATTGCCGCCCATCTGCATTATGAGGAAAACGCGGAAAAGCTTCGGCTCAACTGTGTGAGCTGTCACTTGAATGCGGGCCACTATATCCCGGGTTATACCCATCAGAAACTGCAGGGCACCGTGGATACCGGTTCCGGGGAAATCTATGAAGCCCCCGCTGCGGTTACGTGTTTCGAATCCTTTACGGAAACCATTCCGGGCACCAACGCCGCCATCCGCATGGTGGCCGTGCCGGGCGGCGAATTCCTGTTGGGCAGTCCCCGGAACGAACCCCGCCGCCACGCCAACGAAGGTCCGCAGAAACGGGTCCGTGTCTCGCGCTTCTTTATGGCCGAGACCGAAATCACCTGGCAGCAGTTCTGGAGCTTCTACAATGAAACCATGTCGGAGGGCCGTACGCCGCCTTCCGTCATCTATGCGGCCAACAGCCGGCCTGATCTGGACGCTGTCAGCGGTCCCACGCCGCCCTTCGGCTTCCCGGACCAGGGCTGGGGGATGGGCAATCGGCCGGCCATCACTATGACGCACTATGCCGCCGAAACCTTCTGTCAGTGGCTTTCGCTCAAGACGGGCAAAACCTATCGGCTCCCAACGGAAGCGGAATGGGAGTATGCCGCCCGTGGCGGTACGGAAACCCCGTATTTCTTCGAGGGAGACCCCAGGCGCTTTGACCCCAAGGGCCTCCGCCGCCTGTTCGGCGCCGATACCACCGGCATTGCCGGTTATGTGATTTACAGCGGCAATTCGCCGGCCCGCACCCAGGAACCCAGCCAGGTGAAACCCAATCCCCTGGGCCTGAAGAATATGCTGGGCAACGTGATGGAATACTGTTCGGACTTTTATGCCGAAGACGCTTATGAACAGCTCCCCGATGGCGCGCTGGACCCGAAAGGCCCTTCGGCTGGCAGCGAATACGTGGTTCGCGGCGGCTCTTATGCCGATAACGCCGGAGAGGTGCGTTGCGCCTCCCGCAGCCATACCCGTCACGACGAGTGGCTGCGGACAGACCCGCAGAACCCCAAGAGCATCTGGTGGTACTCTGACATCAAGGGCATCGGCTTCCGCGTGGTGTGCGAAGTGCCGGACGGCCTGGAAAACGAATAAACCAAAACACACTTTGATATGGCTAATAAGATCAGCAGAAGAAAATTCCTCATCAGCTCGGGAGCTGTGGTAGGTGCCGCCGGCCTTCTGGGCGGCAGTGGTCTCATTGCTACCTCCTGCAGTGGCAATGCCGGTAGCGGCAAGCAGGTTCCCCTGCGCGAAAAGGGAACGTATTATGTGCCCGAACTGCCGGACAAGGCCATCGATGGCCGTCCCCTCAAGGCCGGTCTCATCGGCTGCGGCGGACGCGGCAACGGCGCCGTGAACGACCTTCTGAATGCCGCAAACGGCATCACCATCACCGCGCTGGGAGACGTCTTCGAAGACCGCCTCATGGCCACCCGCGGGAACATCGCCCGGGACCATGGTCAGGAAGTTCCCCTGGATCACTGCTTTATCGGCTTTGACGCCTATCAGAAAGTAATTGACTCCGGCGTAGATATGGTCATTGTGGCCACGCCGCCGGCCTTCCGTCCCACCCATTTCCAGTATGCCACCTCCAAGGGCGTACACTCTTTCCTGGAGAAACCGGTCTGCGTGGATGCCAAGGGTTACCGCACCGTGATGGCCACCGCCAAACAGGCTGAAGCCAAGGGCCTGAGCGTGGTCACCGGCACTCAGCGCCACCACGAGCGTTCCTATGTGGCCGCCTTCCAGTTAATCCAGGAAGGCATCATCGGCGAAATCACGGGCGGAAACGTCTATTGGAACCAGGGCATGCTCTGGTACCGCGAACGCCAGAAAGGCTGGTCCGATATGGAATGGATGATCCGCGACTGGGTGAACTGGAAGTGGCTCTCCGGAGACCATATCGTGGAACAGCACGTCCATAACATCGATGTGTTCACCTGGATGACCGGCAAGCATCCCCTCAAGGCAACGGCCTTCGGCAGCCGCCAGCGCCGTATCACCGGAGACCAGTACGACAACTTCAGCGTAGACTTCGAATTCGAGAACGGCGTCCACCTGCACAGCATGTGCCGGCAGATAGATGGTTGCTCCAGCAATATTAGCGAACACGTCCAGGGCACCAAGGGTGTCTGGCACTCCAGCGGAGAAATCTATGACCTCAAGGGCAATCTCATCTGGAAATACGACGACGAAGCGGCCGAAAAAGAATTCACCCAACACAATCCCTACGTCCTGGAGCACGTAGACTGGGTCAACCATATCCGCAAGGGTGAAGCCCACGTGGAAGCCGCCGAAACCGCCCTTTCCACCCTGGCCGGCATTATGGGCCGCGAGGCTGCCTACACCGGTGCCACCGTGGAGTGGGACCAGATAAGCGCCGCAGACCAGGATTGGGTACCGGAGAATCCTCAGCTGGGCCCTGTAGATATGAGTGCCTATACCGTTCCCGTACCGGGTAAAAGTAAATAAACCGGCCTATGGATAGGAAAACCTTCTTGAGAACTACGCTGGCCGGGGCCGCCGCCCTTGCTGTGGCCCCCGGCAGCCTTGTCTCCTGCGCTGCGCCGGAGAAAAAGTCTTCTACCCCGCTGCGCCTCTCTTTCCAGGAGGGGCTCACCCCCGGGGATACCCTGGCAGAGAAACTGGATTTCATGGAAAAACTGGGCATTACCGGTTTTGAACCCGGCGGACGCGGTCTGGCAGGCCGCGTACAGGAAATCCGCGGGGCGCTGGAAGGCCGGAACATCCAGGTATCGGCCATCTGTGCCGGCTTCGACGGGTTTATTCTGGCAGAGGATCCTGCGGTGAAAGCGTCGTTCGACACTTCCATGCGGGAGATCGTGCGCGCTGCCGGTGAACTGGGTTCCACCGGCGTGATTATGGTGCCTGTGTTCAACGGGCAGAAACCGGCCCTGCCGCATACCCTGGAAACGCGCGAATTCCTCTGTGAGCAGTTGCATGAACTGGGCGAATTCGCTGTGAGCTGTGGCACTACGGTGATTCTGGAGCCGCTCAACCGCAGGGAGGCTTTCTATCTGCGCCTGGTGGCCGATGCCGCTGCCATCTGCCGGGATGCCCGGAGCGAAGGCGTCAAGTGCATGGGTGACTTCTGGCATATGCAGGAAGAAACCTCCGACTACGCCGCCTTCATGGCTGCCGGTTCTAACCTACGGCACGTGCACATCGCCAGCCGCGGGAACCGGGTGATGCCCGGCGAAGACGGTGAGGTGGACAACTACATCGAAGGTTTCCGTGCGCTCAAGGAGTTGGAATATCCGTACTATGTGAGTTTCGAATGCGGCTGCCGCGGGGAAGACCGGGCGGCAACGCTCACCAATGCGGTGAACCTGCTCCGCAGCCAGTGGGAACAGGCCTTTACCTTAAAAAATTTCGGAGGCCTTCGGCCGACAGCTTTCACCTCCCAAAGGGAGGGGAAACGGGAAAGGGGTGGGGTAAATTGATTATTATTATTTACGTTGCCCCCTCCTCCAAACCTCCTCCCCTCGGGGGAAGGAGGCTTACTGTCGCCCTTTCAGGGCTCTATCGTTGGTAACTTTCGCATTTTGCGAAAGTTAAGTAGATAATATCGTAGAAGATGCTGTAGCTGAAAAGGTACAGCATCATTAGTATTGTGGCCAGCGGCCAGGGCAGCAGCAGGAAGAAAAGCACGGCCCAGATGATCAGGAAAAGGGGCATGAGGACCAGCTTGGCCAGAAGGCGTACAGAGTTGCAGAAGGCTTTATCGGCTACTTTCCGGCAAAGGAGTTCGGCCGTTAGCCAAAGGGGGAGGCTCAGCAGGGCCGCCACCGGCCAGAGGGGCAGCAGCAGCCAACGCCAGGCCGACGGGGCCGGCAGGGGATCGGGATTCACCAGTTCCTGGATTTGGGCGCCCAGTTGCTCACGGAATAACTGGTGGAGTTCGGCTTCCGACATTTCGCTGTGACTGTCCAGGAAGGCGTTCACATCAAAAGGCTTCCCAATACGCATCAGGCAACGGCCGCGATAATGGAAGAAGTTGCTGTAGTTGATCCCGGTGGGAATCACGATGGTAGGGCGCTGCCGTGCACTGCGGAAGGCGATGCGGCCAATACCTTTCTGGAGGGGCAGGAGCACGCGTTCCGTGCGGTGCCGTCCTTCCGGAAACATGCAGTAAGGCACTCCTTGGGCGATGGTTTCGTCAATGACGTCGAAGGCATACATGCTTTCCCGGATGGTACCATTTCCATCCCGTTCGCGTGCCATGGGAAGGATCTTCAGGAAGCGCAGGATTTTGGCGGCAACGGGCTTACGGAAAATATCGGCCCTGGCTCCGAAGACGATACCATTGTTTCTCATAAGCAGCACCAACAGTGCGTCCATGAGAGTATTGGAATGATTGGGTGCGATGAGCACGGCCGATCCGTTTTCCGGCAGGCTCCCTTCTATTTTCAGTTGGCAGTAACTGGCGCGTGTACAGACGTCTACATAATGCCGTAAGAGGCAATACCCCTTTCCCGGATCCCAGATGTTAGACATCGCTCCGTTTGCTGCGGTTGAAGATGGTGGCTACGGTGAGGCCTGAAATAATATGCCAGATACCCCACCAGGCGGTGATCACGCATAAGGGCCAGACCCAGGCCGCTGTTCTGGATACCGGTTTCGATGGTGAGGGTGCGGCGATCCCGGAAGGGGAGTTTGGCTATGGTGGCGGTTGTGAAGCCGATGCTCAGGGCCAGCAGGTTATGGATCAGGACAACCAGGAAGATGTATCTGACGCACTTAAGGAAAGCGTCCAGGTTGCTGCTGAAGGAGAGGATCACCATAGCGATGAAAATCACGATGGAAAGCCACTGCAGGGGCTTTTTCAGGGCCGCAGCCACCTTGGGGAGGTACTGACTGGTGAGGATGCCCAGCACCAGCGGAATACCCAGCAGGATGAAGATGGTTTTAAAAACATCCCAAAGGGGAATCACCAGCGTGGGGATTTCGGCCGATACGGCAGCCGAATGCAGGTACAGGGAACCCCAGAGCCAGAAATTGAAGGGGGTGAGCAGTACCGCCAGGGCCGTAGAAATGGCCGTGAGGCTCACGGAAAGCTCGATGTTGGCCTTGGCCAGGGAGCTCATGAAATTGGAGATGTTGCCACCCGGGCAGGCGGCTACCAGGATCATACCCAGACCCATCATGGGGGAAATCCAGCCGGTGAGCAGGATGGCCAGCCCGCAGGTGAGGGCCGGTAGCAGCACCAGCTGACATAACATGCCCAGTAACACGGACTTGGGCTTCTTGAACACTTCCACAAAAATGGCCGGCTTGATGCCCAGCGCAACGCCGTACATCACAAAAGCCAGGACAATGTTAATGGTATTCATACCACCGGCATTCAGGCTTACCTGGATGCTGTCGATGGTCTGCATCATCTCTTGCGTCATGAGGTTTAGGGTTTAATAGCGTTAAAATTAGTCATTTCAAACGAAACGACCAAATTTTTATAGCTTGTGGGTGGGAATCCAGGCCATCAGATAGCCGATTCCGGCTACGCCCGCCACCGTCCACAGGAGATCGGAGGCCTTGAGCACTACCGGATAAGCGCTGACCATGAAGTTTCCCGGCATGGGTACCAGGCCGAAACGCTGCTGCAGCAGCACCAGTGCCACGCCCAGCATCAGGCCGATGGCCATACCCAGCAGGGAGATGAGCCAGCCTTCCAGGCGGAAGATGTGCCGGAGCAGGGAAGCGGGTGCCCCCAGGCTGCGCAAGGTGCTCCGGTCGGCCGATTTCTCGATGACCAGCATCTGGAGGGAACTGTAGATGTTGAAGGCGATGATGAGCACGATAAAGATGAGAATCAGGTAAATGGCCAGTTTCTCGTAGCGCATCATCTTATAAATGGATTCTTCCTGCTGATAGCGGTCCAGAACGCGGAAGGAGGGGCCCAGGCGTTGGCTCAAGGTCTCTTGCACGGCGCGGGTTTTCCCGGGGGCCGTGCCGATTTCCAGGTACGAAACTTCCTCAGGGTATTCCAGCAGTTCCCGGACGGTGCCGATGGGAACCAGCAGCAGCTTGGCGTCCATATCGGCGCTCACGGAGAAGACGCCGGACAGGAGCACTTTCTGCGTACGAAGGGAGGCGGCCGGGTTGGCCAGGGAAACGGCTTCCGTCCGGGACGGGTAATGGAGCTCCAACGGAGCCACGAAACGGGGATTCATACCCAGGCTGGCTGCCAGTCCGGCTCCCGCCAATCCCGCAGCGTAGTTTCCTTTTTGAAACTGCCAGGTACCGTCAACCAGGTGGTTCTTCAGGGGAGATTCCTCCTGGGCGGCCTCATCGATGCCCTTGACGCGGGCCAGGGACTGCTTCCCCTCATAAGAGAGGAATACCTGCTCTTCCAGCACGCTGGAAAGGCGCAGGATGTCGGGATCATCCGTTATCCAGTCCAGCCCCTCCGTGGAAAAGACTTTTCCGGTGACGGGTTTTACCACCAGGTCGGGGTGGGCGTCCGTGAGCGACTGGCTCACCAGGGAATCGAAGCCGTTGAAGACAGAGAGAATGACCACCAGCGCTGCCGTCCCTACCGCCATGCCCGCTACGCCAATTCCCGAAATCAGGTTGATGACGTTGTAGGATTTCCGGGCAAAGAGGTACCGGAGGGCAAATTTCAGCGCCAGCTTCACTTCTTAAGCAGTTCTTCTATATGTTCGGCATAATCCAGCGTGGTGTCCAGGTAGAAAACCAGCTCCGGTACGATGCGGAACTGTTTAGCCACTTGGTGGCCCAGTTCACCGCGGAGAGCCTTGTTGTTCTCTTCCAGCCACTGCATCACGAATTCCTGTTTGTCGGAGGGGAATACGCTCACGTACACTTTGGCCACGGACAGGTCCGGGCTCACGCGCACTTCGCTCACGGTGACCAGGGCGCCGTTGAACGTGGCCATCCCTTTGGCACGGATAATTTCTGCCAGGTCCTTCTGGATTTCGCGGGCAACCTTCAGCTGCCGGGTGCTTGCAGGTTTATCCATTATTATTTCACGTTAATAATGAAGTAGTTCTTTTTGCCTTTCTGGGCCAGGATATAGTGGCCGTTCACGATGTCGGCCTCGCTTACTTCGGCCGCGATGTCGGTCACTTTGTCCTTGTTGATGGCGATGCCGCCGCCCTGGACCATCTTGCGGGCCTCGCCCTTGGAAGGCAGAATGGCGGTTTTGACGGCCAGCAGGTCCAGGATGTTGCAGGGGAGATCGGCCTTTTCGATGTCGAAGGAAGGCACTTCCCTAAATACGGCCAGGAAGGTGCGCTCGTCCAGCTTTTTCAGGGCTTCGGAGTTGCCGCCGAAGAGCATCTGGGAGGCCGATACGGCGTTTTCGTAGGCTTCCTGTCCGTGGCACATCACGGTGACCTCACGGGCCAGGACCTTCTGGAGCTCGCGGCGGCCAGGGTCCTCCCGGTGGGCGGCGATGAGGTTCTCGATGGTCTCCCGGTCCAGCATGGTGAAGATGCGGATGTAACTCTCCGCATCAATGTCGCTTACGTTCAGCCAGAACTGGTAGAACTCATAGGGGCTGGTCTTTTCGGCATCCAGCCAGATGTTGCCCTTTTCCGTTTTGCCGAACTTGGTGCCGTCGGCCTTGCGGATAAGCGGGCAGGTGAGGGCGAAGGCAGAGCCGCCGTCCATACGGCGGATGAGCTCCGTACCGGTGGTGATGTTGCCCCACTGGTCGCTTCCGCCCAGCTGCAGCACTACGCCACGGTTCTTCCACAGCCAGTAGAAGTCGTAGCCCTGGAGGAGCTGGTAGCTGAATTCCGTGAAGGACATCCCTTCCGAGGAATCCCGCTGCAGGCGCTTTTTCACGCTGTCCTTGGCCATCATATAATTGACGGTGATGTGCTTGCCTATATCGCGGATGAAGTTGATGAAAGTGTAGTCCTTCATCCAGTCGTAGTTGTTCACCAGTTCGGCTTTGTTGGGGGCGTCCGAGTCAAAGTCCAGGAAGCGGGAAAGCTGGGCCTTGAGGCAGGCCACGTTGTGGGCCAGGGTTTCCTCGTCCAGGAGGTTGCGCTCCGCGCTTTTCATGGAAGGGTCCCCAATCATGCCGGTGGCACCGCCCACCAGGGCGAAGGGCTTGTGGCCGCAGTTCTGGAAATGCTTGAGAATCATCACGCTGACCAGGTGGCCGATGTGCAGGGAATCGGCCGTGGGGTCAATTCCCACATAGGCCGCCTGCGGGCCTTCCATCAGTTTCTCTTCCGTCCCGGGCATGATGTCCTGGATCATGCCGCGCCATCTTAATTCCTCGACAAAATTTTTCATATGTTTTTTTGTTTCCTTTTTTTCTTTGAACCTACAAAGATACGACAATTTTATGTATTTTTGCATTCAGTTAGTCAGTGTAAACAAAACGATTACCAAGATGAAAAGACTTATTCTCCTGCTCGCGGCTGCCATGGTGGCCCTGAGCGCCTGTTCACGTTACGAAACCGTGAAGGGGGATCCCCTCCAGGCCAGGATCTACACCCTGGACAACGGTCTCAAGATCTACATGACGGTGAACAAAGACGAACCCCGTATCCAAACCTATATCGCCGTCCGTTCCGGCGGCAAGAACGACCCGGCCGACAATACCGGCCTGGCCCATTATCTGGAGCACATGATGTTCAAGGGAAGCGAACTTTTCGGCACCCAGGACTATGATGCCGAAAAACCCATGCTGGCTGCCATCGACAGCCTGTTCGAGGTATACCGCACCCTTGCGGATCCGCAGGAACGCCTGGACCTCTATCACCAGATCGACTCCATCAGCTACGAGGCTTCCAAGATTGCCATCCCCAACGAGTACGACAAACTGATGTCCATCATCGGCTCGGAAGGCTCCAACGCCTACACCAGCAACGACGTCACCTGCTACGTGGAGGAAATCCCTTCCAACCAGCTGGAGAACTGGGCCCGCATAGAGGCCGACCGCTTCAAGAACTGCGTTTTCCGCGGTTTCCACACGGAACTGGAGGCGGTGTATGAAGAGAAAAATATGGGGATGGCTTCCGGCAGCGAGAATGCCATGGAGGCCCTGGATTCCATGCTGTTCCAGGGACATCCTTACGGCAGCCAGACCGTAATCGGCACGCAGGACCACCTGAAGAATCCGTCCCTGCTGGCCATCCGCAAGCAGAAAGATACCTATTATGTACCCAACAACGTGGCCATCTGCCTGTCCGGCGATTTCGACCCCGACCAGGTGGTGACCCTGGTGAAGAAGTATTTCGGCGACTGGAAAGCCAATCCGGAACTGCCCACCTGGACCGCTGCGCCGGTGAAGAAACTCACCGAACCCGCCGTGAAGGATGTCTGGGGCAACGAGGCCGATTTCGTGATGATGGGCTGGTGCACCCCCGGCGCCTGCTCCACCGGCAGCGATGCCTCTGATATCGTGGGCGCTGTCATGAGCAATGGCATGGCCGGTCTCATCGACCTGGATGTGGTACAGCGCCAGCGTGTGCTGGACGTGGGCATCTTTCCCTATGACCGCACCGATTACGGCCTCTTCCTGGTGGAGGTGATGCCCAAGGAAGGCCAGAGCCTGGAGCAGGCCCGCGACATTGTGCTGGCCGAATTTGAAAAACTGCGCCAGGGGGACTTCTCCGAAGAACTGGTGGAGGCCGCCAAGGCCAATTACAAGCTCCGCCAGATGCAGAGCCTCACCCGCAACAGCAGCCGGGCCGACAAATTCGTGGATTCCTTTATCAACGGCACCACCTGGGCCTCCGAGGTGCAGAAGATGGACCGCATTGCCGCCCTTACCAAGGACGATATCGTGAAGTGGGCCAACGATTACCTGGGTGCCGAAAACTATGCCATCGTGTACAAGCACAACGGCAAGAACCCCAACGAGAAGAAGATTGAAGCACCGCGTATTACGCCCATCGTCACCAACCGTGACAAGCAGAGCGCCTTCCTGCAGGAGATTGCCGCCAGCGAACCTGCTCCCATCGAGCCGGTGTTCGTGGACTTCTCCAAGGATATGAGCGTAGAGAACCTGAACGGCCTGCAGCTGCTGTACAAGCATAACCACCAGAACGACATCGCCCAACTGAGCTTCCGCTACGACCGCGGCAGCGACGATGACCCGCTCCTTTCCCTGGCGGCCGATTATATCTCTTACCTGGGCACTTCTGAGGCATCGGCCGCGGAAATCGCCACACGGATGTATGCCCTGGCCTGCAACCAGAACATCCGCGTGGGTGGAAACACCACCGTCCTGAACGTGAGCGGCCTGGGTGAGAATATCGGCGAGGCCCTTGCCCTGGCCGAAGGCCTGGTGGCCGGCGCCCAGCCCGATGAATCCATCCTGCAGGAACTGAAGGCCGATATGCTGCGCAGCCGCCTGGATGCCAAGATGAATCAGCGTGCCTGCAACAGCGCCCTGCAGAATTACGTCATCTACGGTCCGGCCTATATCAAGAGCCGCACCCTGACCAACGACGCCCTGTCCCAGGTGAGCTCGGAGCAGCTCCTCGCCGCTCTGCGCGACCTTAGCGGCAAACAGCACACCATCCTCTATTATGGTCCGGCTTCGCTGGAGCAGGTGAAGGAGATGCTTTCGGCCCACAAGACCCAGGGCCTGGAGCCGCTGCAGAAGTCCCATCCCCAGAAGCTCATTACGCCCTCCAAGCAGGTGATCGTTGCACCCTATACGGCCCGCCAGTTCAATTACGTGCAGTATTCCAACCGTGGAGAGCAGCTGGATCTGGCGCAGGACCCGTACATCGACCTCTTCAATGAGTATTATGGCGGCGGTATGAATGCCATCGTGTTCCAGGAGATGCGCGAATCCCGCGCCCTGGCCTACAGCGCCGGTGCAAGGCTCACCACGCCCGCCTTCCTGGGCGACAGCTATGCCTTCCGGGCGGTCATCGCATCCCAGAACGATAAACTGGAAAAGGCCGTGCGTGGCTTCGATGAGATTATCGAAGACCTGCCTCAGGCCCCCGAGAACCTGGAAATTGCCAAGGCGGCCATCCTGGCCAAACTGCGCACCCAGCGCACCATCGGCCAGGCGGTTCTGTACAGCTATCTCAACGCCCAGGAACTGGGCCTGAGCGAACCGCGTGAGAAACAGGTATTTGAAAAGGTGGGTTCCCTTACGATGGAAGACCTCCTGGCCACCCACGCCCGCTGGATCAAGGGCCGTACCTACTGGTATGCCATCCTGGGAGACCCCAAGGATCTGGATATGAATTTCCTCAAGACCTTAGGTCCCGTGCAACAGGTAACCCTGGAAGAAATCTTCGGCTACTAATTTGCATCCGCTTCCACGGTGTCCATAGTGCCGTGGAAGCTGATAGCATCGCGATTGCGGCAGTTGACGCGAATCTCGGCGAAACCTTCGTCCGAGATACTTAGGTTGAACTCGTAGGTGTCTTCGTCGTTGCTGGTGGTGAAGAAAATCTGACGCAGTCCTTTCTTCCAGCCGCCATCGCTGTATTTACTGATTTCGGCCTTGAAATCCAGGCCCTGGCCACCGCCGTAGGGGACGTTTTGGGCCACGCCCATATAAGGGAGATGCGAGTCCACTTCCTCTCCGTTCACTTCCAGGGAATAGGAACCGGATAGCATCTTTCCGCCGCCGCGGAGGGGCATCATATAGTTGACATCGATCCGGTAGTTCTTGTCGTTGAGCCGTTGGTCCACGACGCCGGCAACCTGTTGCTGCTCGGCCGATTTCTCAGCTGCAGTCTGCCTGCTTGCCCCGCACCCGGCCAGAAGCACGAGAGAGATAGCCAAAAGGAGAATGTTCTTTTTCATACAGCAAATATACACATTTTTGTTTTTCCTGGAAAAATGGCGTAACTTTCGGATATGAAAAGAGTTGTTTTCTATTTGATGCTTGTTGCCCTGGCTGTGTGCGCCTGTGGCCGGAAGGGGAGTGCGCCCCTGGTGGGAATCAGTTGCTCGCGCACGCACGGGGGAACGGACCAGTTGTCTCCCAACTATTCCCAGGCCGTGCTCAAGGCGGGGGGCGTCCCGGTTATCCTGCCCACCATTTCCACTCCTGAGCAGGCTAGGGAGTTGCTTTCCCGTGTGGACGGCATCATTTTCTCCGGCGGAGTGGATATCAATCCTGCCTGGTATGGGGAGGAAGTGTGGAACGAGACCGTGGAGGTGGATCCGGTCCGGGACCGCAGTGACAGCCTGCTGGCCCGGGCGGCCCTGGAATCGGGAAAGCCTGTTCTGGCCATTTGTCGGGGGGAACAACTGATGAACGTGATGCTGGGCGGAAGCCTCTATCAGGATATCCCCACGCAACTGCCGGATGCGCACGTGCACAGAAGCATCAAGCATAAGATGGGTATTGAGGAAGAGTCTTTCCTGGCTCAACTTTTCGGAACAGACTCCCTGGAAGTGAATTCTTTCCATCATCAGGCGGTAAAGACGCTAGCACCGGGTCTGACAATATCGGCCTGTTCCGATGATGGCATTGTGGAGGCTTATGAGAATGAGCAGATCTGGGCGGTGCAGTTCCATCCGGAGGGTATGCTTCGGGAAGACGATACCTGGCTGCCCCTGTTCGTGGCCTTCTTAGACAGGATCCGCTTATGAAAAAAGGGTGGGTGGCAGGCCTGCTGCTGGTCCTGCTGCTGGGCGGGTGCCGGATGGGGCCTTCCGAAAAGGTGCCCCGGATTCGCGAGGGTTTGATCCAGACGGAAGATACACTCTGTCTGGGGCTTTCCCGGCGGGCCGATACCCGCTGGATTACCGTTTTCCAGTCTGACGGATATGTCAATAATGCTATCCTGACGCATTTTAAAGGCCGATATTACTGTATGTGGCAGCAGTCGGAGAAAGACGAGGACACGCCGGATACCGGGGTCTATTATTCCGTGAGCGACGATGGCTTGTCCTGGTGTACGCCTGATCTTCTGGTGGGTCCTAGCGAAACCTTTTTCGCATCGCCGGGCGGATGGATTCAGCAGGGCGATTCCCTCACGGCCCTTATCAATTGTATCTATGCCGATGACCGCTCAAAGGGCGGATGTGCCTTCTACACCACCACAACGGATGGATTGGCTTGGAGCAGCCTTCAGCCTGTTCGGATGGCGGACGGCACGCCCGTCCAGGGCATTTTCGAACAGGATCCCCTGATACTTCCCGGCGGAAGGATAGTGGGCGCCGTTCACTTCCAGCCGGGCACAACCCTCTGCCCCGTATACACGGACGATCCTCCCGGAATCAGGGGATGGAAAAAAGCCGTGTTTCCGGAAGGGGAGGGGCGGCCCCTTGAACCCAGCCAATATTCGGCCCCTGACGGGAACCTGGTTCTGTTTATGCGGGACCAGCAATCCTCTTTCCGCAAGCTGTTTTCTTTATCGGCCGATCAAGGAGAAAGCTGGAGTGCTCCGCAGTTGACCAACATCCCCGATTCCCGTTCCAAGCAGAGCGCCGGCACCCTGCCGGATGGCCGCGCTTTCTGGGTGGGGAACCCTACGGGCAATAAGTCCAGGCGCGCCCTGGTCCTGGCTCTTTCCGAAGACGGCTACCTGTTTGACGAAGCTTTTCTGCTGGCCGGCCCCGAAGAACTTCCCGCGCGAAGAAAGGAAGGACGCTACAAGACGCTGGGATACAACTATCCCAAAGCCACTCTGGTAGGCAACACGCTATGGGTTGCCCTTTCCATCAATAAGGAAGATGTGGCCCTGGTTCAGCTAAAACCCTGATTTCTTCTACGGCGCCAGTTTATCCGTCGAATGGAACTGCATTTTGGGGACTGCTTCTGTCCTGTAGGGGCCTCCGAAGCTTCGTACCATGCTCCTCTGGACATCTTGCCATTTTACCATTACCTGTTGGTATGTCCCGCTTTTGAAATCGTAATCCAGCCGGATGCACTGGGGAAACGCTTCTGAGGAATAGGGATACACCTCCGGTGCTCCTCCTGGCGTAGTAGCAAACATAAACGGATTGGACGCACTCATTACGGGGACAGTGCCTTCCCGAAACTGATAAGGACTGGTCAGGAAAAGCGAGCCTATAAACAATAAGGCCTTTTCCGTGGAGGAGAGTTTAGGAGGTCTGTACCAAGAAAGATTGTGATGGACAGCGGTCATTACCCGCTGGAAGGTTTCCTGATTGATTCGGGCGGCACGTTGTTCCTTACTCTCTACGCCTTCCGCATCCGGAGACAGGTAATAAGGCTGCCAAGGATTGAAAAAGACGGGAGTATTCAACGTAGACAAGGGTATCGGCCTCACGACGACGGTATCCGTCTTCTCCCTATATTCCTGGGCATATAGGCCGATGGCCCCCGCCACCAGCAACACTACCGTCAATAGCCATTTCTGTCGCATTCCGAGGCACATTCTTCTCAAGAATTATGCCGGGGAAAAGATTAGTCAAACGCCAGGCCGGAGTAGCGGCGGATGTAAAATTCGTCCAGGGTTCCGTTTCCTTTCCGGGTAAGGAGGAAACGGACGATTTCGGCAATCTCTTCCGGCTGGATAAGTTCAGAGGGATCGATGTCCGGACGCATCTTGGTAACCATTTCGGTGGCCACGCCGCCGGGACTGATCAGATGGACCCGAATGCCGAAGGGCTGCACCTCCTTGGCAAATACCTTGGTGAAGCCGGCCAGGGCGTGTTTCGATGAAGAATACACACTCTGCTGGATGTATCCCTTGAAGCCCACCACAGAGGAAATGTTGATCACGACGGGCTTGGAAGACTGTTTCAGGTACGGTAGGGCCGCCTGGCAGAGGAAAAAGGGTGCCCGGGCATTTACGGCAAAAACGGCATTCCACTGCTCCGGAGTCACTTCCGTTAAGGGGCCCTTCTGGGGAATGCCCGCACAGTTTATCAGCACGTCAATGCCCCCAAAAGCCCTGATGGTCTGTTCCACAATGGCCCCGGCCGATTCCGCCTTGGCCAAATCGGCCTCAATGGGAACTACCCGCACCCCGGCCACTTCTTCCGCCACCTTTTCCAGCGATGCACGATTTCGGCCCACAATAGCCAGGTCATAGCCCAGACGGGCCAGTTCCAATACGATGGCTTTTCCGATGCCCCGCGATGCGCCTGTTACAAGTGCTACCATTCTCTTAGATTTTACTTTTCAAAATTACGCATTTTTTCACGAAATAAGCTATATTTGTTTGACAGATAATCCCATGATGAAAAGGCTCCTTCTTTTTTGCACGCTTGCCGCTGCGTTGTGCGCATGCGGAAGGGAAAACCTGATTGGTGTCAGTTTCCCCGAACCTCCCATTGAGATTGCCACCAACGAGGATTTCGGCATGGGGCTCATCAATTATTTCAACATCATCCGGCTTCCGGACGGAACTTACCGGATGTATTTTTCGGGCAATGAAGGTAGCGGCATCGCCGAGGATGAATGGGCGCAGAACCTTTATCTGGCCGAATCGGCCGATGGTTTTCATTACGAACTGAAGGGCAAGCTGATGGAAGCACTGATAGAACAGTCGGTATGCCGGGTGAACGACAAAACCTGGCCCTACCGTCTGGTGGGCAGCCAGATGGAAGGCGGACACCACAGCCTGTTTCTCTGGAAATCGAAGGACGGGATTACCTTCACTGACCGCAAAATGCTTCATAGAGACAAGCATGACACCCAGAATGTCCTGATACCGTGCGGCCAGCGGATGAAACTGTATTCCCGCGTGACACAGGAGAGATATAAAAACCGCAGAATCACCCTGGCGGAGTTCTCCCTGGATGGAGAGCAGTTGACCGCCACCGAAGTCCTGGCCGGCGATTTCCTGTATAACAATGCCGCCTGCAAAGTGGATGAGCGCTACGATTTACTGTTCCCTACTTACTACAACACCCACGGCGGCACCACCGACACCTGCTTCTTCAGGTGTTATCTGGCCGATGGTCCCTTCGTACGGGAAGTTCCTTGTGCCCTGAACCGCTGGGTAGAAGAAAACGAAGGCTGGATGCTTGCCTCCCCGGGCTTTATCATCATCAATGGGGAACGCTACCTGGCTTTCTGCACCCGCACCGAAACCCACGAACACAGCCATACCGGCATGGTGAGCAAATACAAACTCATCAAAGCCGTATTGGAATACGAATAAATACCTTTAGCCATGATCGATAAAAAACGTCTCCCGGCTCAGCGGGCCGATTTTGTAGGCAGTTTCCTGCGCCCCCAGTCCGTTAAACAAGCCCGTCTGGATTTCGCAGCAGGCGCCATTTCCAAGGAACAGCTCAAGACAGTGGAAGATGACGCCATCCGCAACCTGGTGGCCAAGCAGGTGGAACTGGGCTTCAAGGTGATTACGGACGGCGAATTCCGCCGGCAGGCCTGGCATCTGGACTTTATGTGGGGATTCCACGGCGTGGGGCATGCCCCCACCAAGACCGGTCTGCCCTTCCACGGTGAACAGGCCATGATTGACGACACCTTTCTTACCGGCAAACTGGCCCTGGGAGAGAACCATCCTTTCATCGAACATTTCCAATTCGTCAGCAGCCTGGCCCCGGAGGGTGTGGAAGCCAAACTCACTGTCCCGGCGCCCGCTCAGTTCCTGGCCCAGATGGTCATGCCGTTCGCCCTGGAAAATACCAGGAAGTATTACGCCGATAATGAGGAGCTTATCCAGGATATGGCCGAAGGATACCGCCAGTTCATCCAAGCGGTCTATGCGGCCGGATGCCGCCGCCTCCAGTTTGACGACTGCACCTGGGGCATGCTGGTGGACCCCGCCGCCGTGTACATGTGGGGCACCGACGAAGCCGGCCTGAAGAAAGTGCAGGAGATGAACCTCCGGATCAACAACCTGGCCCTGGAGGGAAAGCCGGCCGATCTTTTCATCAATACGCACGTTTGCCGGGGCAATTATCACTCTACCTACGCCAACTCCGGCGCGTACGACAAAGTGGCCGAAGTCCTGTTCGAGCAGGAAAACGTGAACGCCTACTATCTGGAGTTCGACGATGAACGCTCCGGCGGCTTCGCCCCCCTGTCCCACGTGAGCGGCGACAAGATGGTGGTCCTGGGGCTTATCACCACCAAATCGCCCAAGCTGGAGTTCAAATCCATCGTGGCGGAGCGCATCCGCAAAGCGGCCGAGTATCTTCCCCTGGAGCGCCTGTGCGTGAGCCCGCAGTGCGGCTTCGCCTCCTGCGAAATCGGCAATAAACTAACCGAAGAGGAACAGTGGGCCAAACTCCGTCTGGTCCAGGAAGTAGCCAAAGAAGTCTGGGGATAAAGTTCCGTTAAGGGATCAGGAGCACAAGTTCATCGTCGGCTGGCACGAGGCGGAGGACGGAAGCGGTACCTTGGGAACGCAGGTCCTCCACATAGCCTTTGTCCACTTTCAGGCCATAGTCCCTTCCCAAGTAACTGGCTTGGATGGCCTGGCTGGAAAGGGACGTGAACGGCAGTTGGGCACCGGGAGCCGTGGAAAGCTCCAGGTACCACTTGCCCACACGGCCTTTGGTGCAGATGGAAAAGCCATCTTCTGTGAAGGAAAGGATAAATACCCCCCGGGCCGATGGCCAGAGAATCTTCTGCTCCTTGTCGGTGGCGGTGAACTGGGGTTCGTCCCCCTTGAAATCCGGTGCCACCAGATGCAGACCGGCCATGTGATCGGCCTGGCTCCAGAGGCAGCCGTCCACCAGCGGAAGAGTTTCGTAACGGAAGATAGGGAGGGTGTCGGGCCGATCCAGATATTCTGAACGCAGTTGTTGGTCAAAGACGTGTATATCGCGGATCTTCAGGGATTTTCCTTCCCATAGCAGGTTGGCGCGGTAGTTCCGGCTGTTGAACCACAGGGTTTTCCGGGCTTTTCTCTGGATATCTTCGGTAGTGATGACGGAGGTGGGAGGTGTGACGGGGTAATTAGCCTTGAACCATCGGCCTGTCTGGGCCAGGGTCTCGATGCGGACTTTTCCTTCCTGCTGCAACTGCACCAGGCGGCCTGTCTGATATACGAAGCCCTTTTCCATGGCCTCCCAGGTGAAGGAGTTCTCCTGACCCACCTGGACGTAATTGTAGCCCATATGCGGTTCCCGGGTGAACATCCGGAAGAACCAGTCCACCCATTTGGGGTTGCCGCCGCCCAGTTTGTAAACAGGCTCCAGGGTCACGACGCTTTGGACGGCTCCGCCCACACCGGCTTCGTACTGGTAGATGGGGTCACTGCCCAGCATGCGGAAGATGGGTACGTCAATGGCGCCATCGGCCGTCTGCGCCGGCATGTAGGCATTCTGGCGGCTGGGATAATAGCCGCCGTTCCAATAGCCGCCCCACAGCGTGTAACCGTCAGTGCCCACCTGGTCGCGGCAGGAGCAGGAAGCCTCGATGCCGTATTTGTCCCGAAGATAGGCCAGCGTTCCGGCCTCGATGAACCAGGATCCAACCGACTTGGGGTACTGGCCGAAAATGGCCTTGAACTGCTCCATGTAAACATCCACCAGACGTTCCCTTTCGGCCTGGGTGTAACCCACTGAAAATCCCACGTGGGCGTGCCAGTCCCAGGGGTATCGGCCCCTCCAGTTATAACCGGCGGCTTCCACATGCGGCTGGGTGATTTCCCACCAGGCGCCCACCTCGCATCCACGCGCCATCTCCTCCTTCATCAGTGCCTGATACGAAGGATCCATAAGCGCGTCGAATTGCAGTAAATACGTGCCGATCAGCCCTTTGCTCCGGAGGTCTTCGGCCTGTGAACGTACAGTTTCGAAGAGCACCCGGTTGGTGATTTTCTTGCTGCGGGGTTCGGTGAACCGGATGAAATTGATGATGTTGACGATACGCGGGGTCTGGGGCTGGTAAGTCAGGAGCCGGACCGGACCCAGGAGACCCGAAGGCTGGAGTTTGTCTTCCGCCTCATAGAAACGGCGGACCTTGGTGACGGGTTTTGCATTCCGCTGCCGGTCGCCGATCATCCGGTTCACCCAGAGGTTTGTCACCTTGACTTCCAGCTTGTTCTCGCCTTCTTGCAGGTAGGGGAGGATATCGGCCGATACAAAAGGCGCATGCCATAAAACGCCGGCGGGATGGCCGTTGACGAAGAGTTCGGCCAGGACTTTTACTTCGCCCAGGTCTATTCTTGCTTCTTCCAGACCCTCCAGGCTGTCCACGGTAAAGGTGGTGGAATAATGCGCCGTACCGGAGAAGTATTTCACCACGGGGTCACTGTTAGAGGTCCAGTCGTTCAGCACCGAGAAGGTTTCCACGGCCGATTCGCCCCCTTTCTGCACAAACTCCACATCCCAGTAGCGGTCCAGGATTTGGGCCGATTGCAGGTTGCCGGGCTGTTTGGCGGCTGGCACGTTCAGCGGAGTGTCAGTGAGGACATAGAACAGGGCTTCACCGGAAAGCAGGGAGAACTGCAGGGCTGTGTATCCGTTGCCGACATCGGCACAATCCAGCGCGAAAGCCTCTCCGGTTTCGGGGTTGAAGAGGGCAGCATACCGGGCCACAGTGCGGAACTTGACGGTTCCGCTCTGCTTCTTGCCGGTGAAATTACTTAACCAGTAAATATTTATGCCCTTGCCAGGGATTTCCCGGTGAACGGACTGGATGCCCATCAGGCTGGCATCGTGGCCCCTTTCGTTTTGGGGAATACCCACGCCATCGCCGAACAGATGCTCAGGCGTTATTCCTTCCGGAAGCACCACATCGGGTTGGAGGGTGGCGAGGAAGGGGGCATTTTCCTCTAACACGCACACGCCGGCGGCGCGGATTTCCGCTATCCGGGCCTTCAGCTCGTCTGAAATCACTTGTGCATGGCGCCCCATCATTAGGATGGAGTAACGCTGGCCGCTGTCCGTTACCAGCGTTCCATTTTCAATGCGTACCTGGTTCAGCAGGACGTCCGGACTGGCGAAGTCGAAGTTGTAGCCGGAGGGAAGGGTGGGCAAAAATTTAAAATGCTCGCCTCCGTAGGCGGCGGTGGCGTTGGTGTCCTCCCCGTAGAAGAGGAGGATATCGGCCACATTCCTTCCGCTTTGCATCATCTGGCAGCTGCGGGAGAGATAATCGGTCCAGACCTTGGCGTAGGGAGCCCATGTCTCGTTCCGGTGAAACCACTGGCCATACTTGAAGAGCCCCAGGCCCGGCAGATAATCATCCGAGGGCTGCGAGGCGGAGTCGTGGATGACGAAGCGGTTCAGACCGCTGGCCAGGGCCATATCGGCTATGGGCTTGATATTGGCCGGATGATAGGTATAGGCCTTTTTGTTCTCCCCGTTGGCGGTAAAAGACTCAGCCGCTGCGATATTCTGTCCGTAGATATGGGCCACTGAGGCGCTTTCGCGGATGTCCACGATGGCCGATGGAAGCATGGAACCGGAAGGACTGTCGGTCATCCAGATGGCCGCCATGGGCACCGTTGCGGCCCGCTTTGCATCCATGCCGTCGCCCACGAAGGCCCGTCCGGTTTCGTGGGCCTCGATGTAGGTGCCCTTCATGCCGTATTCCTTTACGAAATCGCCGATGCGGGCGTAGTTTTCGGTGAAGAGTTCGCCCAGCGTCTTGCGCCAGTCGAAGAGGAAGCGCTCGCTGATGCTGGCATCGCCGATGATTTCTCCGGCCAGGACAGGCAGCCAAGGGATAAGGTCGTATCCGCGGCGTTTTTGGAATTCTTCGGGCAGGCAGGCCGACCAAGTCTCCGATTTAGCCTCGTAGCTGTCCACCAGGATATGGGTTACGCCTTTGGGTCCCAGCATACCGCCGGCGGCCTCTTTGTACATATCCAGATAGGTGTGGAAATAGCGGCTCCAGGCCTCTTTGTCCAGTTTGTCCACTTCCAGTCCCGTGGCATTGGGGGAGGCCGGATGGTTCATCTTGCCCGTGAGGGAGGCGCCGAAGCGGTAGATTCTCCATTTCCCTTCGGGCAGGCTGCATTGCAGGCGTCCGTCGGGGCCCATTCGGCCTGTAAGGATTACCACATCCTGGGGTCGAATGCATTTTTCTTTATCAATTTGCTCCGTGGGATACAGGTTGAAATCGTAGGGGAAGCAGTAACCTGCCTTTTCCTGAAAGCGTTCAATCTTACGTACGCCGTGCAGTTGCAAATCCTGGATGCCTTCTCCCGTTACCCGGAAATAGCGGGCCTTGGTGGGCGGGATATTCAGGGTGACATACTCCAGCGGCGATTTCAGGATCTTACAGACCGTCTTCCATTTTTTGCCGTCCTGGCTGCACTGCAGTTCGCTGTCCGTATAAATATTCCCTTCCCTGGGACGGAAACCACCGGCCGTTCCTTTAAGCGTAAAGGACTGGATTAAAGTGGGGCGGGGGAATCGGACCGTGATGGAGGTGTCTTCCTTCTTTATATCGGCCCCCATTTCTTCCATACTCATATCGCCATCCGGCAGTTTGACGGCAATCAGGGCCACATCGTAGCCGAAATCCTCCACTTGCACGTGCTCCGGAGGGGCCGGCAAATCCCTGTACTGGCCTGTGACTTTGCTAAGTTCCGGAAGTTTTACATCAATGGCTCCGCCCCGGACATCCACGCTTTGCCATTCCAGTTTTTTCATGGCATCCTGCGGCGATACCCAGGGGCCGCCGGTGCTGCTCCAGCCCGGCGCGCTGGCCACGGTGGCCTCCATTCCCAGGGAATCGGCCAGGAAAATGGCATAGCGGTAGGCTTCTTTCCAACTGTCGGACAGATAGGGCCTTTTGAAGGCGGCCGCCTTGGGCATATTGACCCCGCCGGCGTCGAACTGATGGAAACCGGCAATGCCCATGGCATCCATCCAGGTCAGGTCTTTCTTGATGCCGTCCAGACTCACTTCGCCGTCCATCCAATGCCACCAAACGTAAGGCCTGGCGGCGCGGGGCGGATGCTGGAAAGAGGAAAGCAGGCTATCCGGTTCGGCTGCGGGAGAGGAGGCAGCCAGGAGCAGGGAGAAAAGCAGAGACAGGGTCATAGGGTATACAGATGGACCTTCAGGGACTTGATATTAGTGGAGGCCAGTGCCTTCAGCGTTAATTCAGGATTGGATTTATACAGGCGTACGCCGAATCTTTTCGGCTGGCCCGCTTCCTGGTGAGACAGGGTATAAGTTCTGCCGCAAAGGGTGATTTCCAGGGAACCCTGGAAGTCCAGTTCCATTGTAACGGCCGAAAATTCAGACGCTTCCTCCTTCCAATTAAAGCTTTCCCCTTCGGCCAGGTCCAGGCTCTTTTTCTTCAGGGAGGTGGTGGCCTTGCGGCCCTGGGTCTGGTGCCAGTAGAAATCAGACAGCTCAATGGTGACGCCGTCCGTAAGGGCCCGCTGCTCGTGGGGCGAGGGGAAGATGGAGGCCTGGACTTCAAAACCGGCGTCCTTCAGGGCCTGGATATATGCGGCGTCCAACATCCGGTAGTTCATAGTGCTCATTCCGCATCGGCCTCCTATGTTTTCCAGCCGATGGATGGTGGTGGCGGCATCGTCTTTTCCAGGATCCAGCAGGATCAGGCAGGAAGAATAGTCCCGGGCGCGGCTCACGGCGGCCTCATTGGCATCAAAGGCTATGAAATGATCGCCCAAAATTTCCTGCGCCAGAGCATAGGACTCTACCACTGCGCTGTGGAGCATGGGGATGATGCCTGCGTCCCGGCAGGCTTCCAATTCTTCCCGGAGGGTAGGAATGGGCGTCCGAAGCGCCGGATCCGTGGAGGCCAGGACATAACGGGTTCTCAGTTCCTCGAAGGTGCAATCGGCCACCCTGACAGATTCAGTGATCTTTGAATAATCGGCCGCATTGCGCATGGTCCGGTTGATGGTACCGTCGTGCATGATCACCATCACGCTGTCGCGGGTGTACTTGACATCGCATTCAATAGCAGGATAGCCGTATCGGGCGGCCATCCATACCCCTGCCGGGCAGTTTTCGTTGATATAGAATTCTTCCCCTTCCTTAAGCCAGCAGCCCCTGTGGGCCACGGCCATGGGGAGGTCTTCAGGGGCCTCCTGCCCGCAGGAAAGGGCCAGGAGCACCATAGACAGCATGGAAATAAGCCTTTTGAACATATCTTTGCCTGTAATATGCACAAATCTACACATTTTTGGCCGAAAATACATCAGGCTTATATTGCGAAATTTCTTAATTTTGTATCGTGGTCAAAGCCCAAAAACAGTGAACATACGAAAATAATATATGTTATGAAAAGGTTTCTCATCGTAGTTTTTGCTTCGCTTTTTGCTTTTTACGGTTGCAAGTGTTCGAATAATGCGCCTGCAGAAGCTTCTGCCCAGCAGGAGGATACGCCCATGGCGGCCATTGAGCGGTATATGACGGAGGTGGGTAGCCAGTACAGTCCGGGGACATACTGTATTCCTTATGCCCAGGTTGTTGCAACGGATGAGAGCAATCCTGAAGACATCCGGGTCTGGGGCATTTTCCAGGGAAAATTACAATTTGGAAGGGGACACCCTGCTTTGCATTTCCGGAGGCAGTCATCCCGGCCTCATGCACGTGGCCAAGACGGCCGATGGCTATGAGGTCAAGAGCTTCGACGAAGTAGCGGACGGTTCCTTATTCGATTCCACCGCCAAAGCCATCTTCCTGGAGCACTACGAAGCCTTCACGAAGACGCTGGCTGATGATTCAGCCAAGAAATCGGTCCGCGAGAAAGCCCTTGCCGCTTATGTATCGGCCCATCAGATCCCGGCCAAACTCTATAAGGACTACGGTTGGGATGCCGTTACAATTCCGCAAATTTAATCGAAATTGACACAAATGGTGTAGGGTACGCCGTTCAGGACATCTGTTCGGCCTGCATACTCTACGCCATACTTTCCTGTTGTGGCCGTGACGGTGGTGGCGCAGAAGACGGAGATGTAGTACTTCCCGGGCTTCGGGTCCGGGATTTCCAGCGTTTTGGCCACTTTTTCTCCCACATTGCACCAGGTGGACTCACCGGCGTAGGCGAAGCCTTTCCGGGAAGCGTAGAGATGCAGGTCAAAGTCATCGGCATCCAGGATGCCCTCCAGGCCGATGGTCATGTGCTTAACGCCTTTCGGCACCTCAATGCAGAAGTGGTGGTACTGGCGGTCGCCCACGGGCGCAAAGGCGGGATCGCGGCGATTGGTCATGGCCCGGGGCTCACCGGGGGAGAGGACTGCTTTGAGTTGCGGCGTTCCGTTCCCAGCCAGGGCGTATCGGACCATCGCGGCCATCAGGCCCAGGTTATCGGCCTCTATGCGCGCCCCTTCCGGATGTGAACCGCAAAGGACCACCCGTCCGGTTTCGGCCGATTCCTTATGGGCCCACACCACGGGAAGGCCGTTGATGTCCCGCTCCAACTCGCGTCCTTTGGTGTTGTAGGTGGCCAGGATTTCCGTTCCTTTCGGTGCCGTCTCCAGGTTGGGATAGCAGCCGCCGTTGTGCCGGACGCTGTCAATATGCATGCGGCCGTCGAAATCGAAATATTGGGTGAGGGGGCCATCGGCAACGATGTCCACGGCCGTGTAGGATTTGTTCAGGCGGGTTGCTACGGCATGTCCCGGCCACAGTCCCATATAGGTGTCGGTATGGCTTACGGTGGTGTTGTCTCCGGGTTTTACCGAGCCTATGCTGGCGATAAAGGCCCCGGCGCAGGAGCCCAGGTAGCTTCCGCCCGCTTTTACGAAGTCCCGGAGCACCTGCCTTCCGGCCGCCTCCAGGCTCCGTCCATGGGTCACGGCTTTTCCGCCGTTCATGTACACCATCCGGAACCGCGGCTGCCCGTCGGGGTACAGCAGGATGCCGTTTTCGTCTATAGGTGAACCGGCAATCAACTCCCGTTGCCGCAGGGTGTCAGTATGCGTGAACTTGTATTTCTTGGTAGAACTGTGCGGAGTGGACACGAAGGCCTCCATGGAAAGCCCCAGCATCTCTGTCACCGGCAAATCTGTCCGGGAGTTGAGCATGATGCCGCTGTCCATGAAAATGTCCTTGTAATATCCTTTGGTATTGTCCTGTCCCCAGGCTAAGAACGGGAACGAAAGGGCGAGAATGAAGAGAACTCGTTTCATGGCGCCTCTGTTTTAATCGTTTAAGAGTTTCATGCCGGAGGCGTCGATATAACCGCTGAGCACATCTGCCATGAGGAACATGTTGGATGCGATGGGGTAGATGCGTGCATCCTTCATGTGCTCCTTCAAGGAGTACCAAGTAGCGTCGGAGTCCTCGATGTGGTCGCAGAAAGTAATTCCAGGGAATCTTTCGGCAAGATTTGAACGGAAGACGGCCGTATAATGGCTGCACAGGGCGTCCAGCTCTCCCTCCAGTGCTTGGTCGGCCTCCTCTTCCCGGATGCGGGCGTAAGTGTCGATGAACTCCTGGTAGAAATCCGACTTGTTCACGGTGAGCCCGTCCCATTCCTCGCTCACCAACAGACAGCGGTTCACATCTCCCGGGTCGCGGTCGATGGCCAGGTCGTTAAGTTTGGTGAAGGTAACACCGAAGAGCGTGAGCACATCCCCGTCGGTGGAGAACTTGATTTTGGTGAAATCCAGGCCGATGGAGGCCTTAATGTAATACTTGCCGATATACAGCACCTTCTTTTCCCCGGGGTAGGTGAGGTCATCCACCCATTTGACAATGCGGTCGAAGACGCCTTTCTTGTCGGCAATCTTGTATACAGGGTCGTTCACGAAGCGCTCCAGTGGCTCTTCCTTGACGATGTATCCCGTCTTGTCGAAGGTCATGGTCTCCACCTTGAAGGTGAAATTGACATTGGCGGGGACGCTGGCCGTCTGCGCCCAGGTGTCGATGCGTCTCTCCAGTTCGCGGTTCTGATTCTCGAGCGTGGCCACCTTCTCCAGGAGTTCCTTTTCGGCCTTTTCCTTTTCCATCAATTCCAGCGCCTTCTCGCGGAACTCATTCTGGATGAGGCGGTTGATGGGGCGTATGGCCACCAGCATGAGAAGGACTGTAATTACGTTAGAGAGGATGATGGCCAGGGGCGCCATGAGCTTCGGAAAGAAGATAAAGGCCGCCACGTTGCAGGCAATGAGAAGGAAACAGGCCGATGTGACCAGGAAACTTGTCGCCATCTTGCTCTGGTCCAGAATGGACTTGACTGTTTTATGTATGAAGAAACCCATATCGGTGTAGTGATTATTCTTTGTTTTTGGTGTCGATGCAGATGGTTACCGGGCCGTCGTTCACCAGGGCCACTTTCATGTCCGCGCCGAATTCTCCTGTTCCCACCGGTCGGCCGATACCCAAAAGGATCATCAGGCCTTGGCCGATGGAAGATTTGACTGTTCCGTCAATGGTGACGGAGGCGGAAGATACTCTTTGAATGACGGCACGCATAGACTATTTATAAAGCTCTTGGAAGCCCAGGTAAAGCTTGTTAATCAGGTCCCGGCTGCTGAAAGCCTCCTCCGTGCGCTCCGCGGAGAGTACATCCCCAGCATAGCCGTGAATCCATACGCCCAGCGTAGCGGCATCTTCGGCCGAATAACCCCGTGCCATCAGGCCGCCGATCAGACCCGTGAGCACGTCTCCGCTGCCTCCTTTGGCCATTCCGGGGCCTCCGGTGGTGTTTACGTAGCAAGTGCCGTTGGGGGTGAAAACCCTGGAGTGGTATCCCTTCATCACCACGCAGCAGCCGGCTTCGGCGCAAAGTTCCCATGCCAGGGTTTCCCGTTCTTCGTCGCTCTTGCTGGGGAGAAGCCGTTTGAGTTCCCCTTTATGGGGCGTCAGTACGGAGCCTGGCGGAATGAGTTCCGTCCAATCGGAGAGGACGGAGAGAATATTGAGGGCATCGGCATCCAGGACCATGGGAATGTGGCGCGAACGGGCTTCGGCCAGCAAATCCATAAAGGAATTCAGCGTTCCCGGAGACCAGCCCAGGCCGGGGCCGATGGCGATGGTATTGTAGCGCTCCAGTTTTTCCGGCACGGTGTGGAAGAAATCGTCGTATTCTTCGCTTAACATGGCCGACGGAAAGCTGTTGACCACAGCCTGCAGGGCGCGGGCAGTAGAATGCAGCCTCACCAGCCCGCAGCCGGATTGGAGGGCGCCCCCGGTGGCCAGAACCGCCGCGCCGGGCATGGTCTCACAACCGGCAATGATCAGCAGCCGGCCATAATCGTGCTTGTGACTGTTCCGTTCCCGGTGAAGCAGTTTGGGACGTAGATATTCAGGGGTAAGGGAAATCATTGGATTTCAGTTAAGGCGCCTGTCACGGAATCGATGATAAAGCCCCGTACATCAATGTCCTTGGGGATGAGCGGGTGGTTGACAATGGTGGCAACCGTCTTACGCACAGAAGCTTCTGTATCATGGAAACCTTCCAGCCAGGCAACAACGCCTTGAGTCTCCCACTCCGTGAGCGTTTCTTCTGAGATGCCGCGCTCCAGCATATGAGGCTTGAACTCGGAATAGCTCATGTGGCAGGCTCCGCAGGTGGTATGGGCAATCACCATAATTTCATTGACTCCTAACTCATAAACGGCAACGATGAGGCTGCGTACCGCTGAATCCCACGGGGAAGTGATGACGGCTCCGGCGTTCTTGATGATTTTGGCATCGCCGTTTTTCAGTCCCAGGGCCTCCGGAAGCAGGACGGACAGGCGGGTATCCATGCAGCTGAGGATGGCCAGTTTCTTGTCTGGATACTTATTGGTGATATGTCTCTCATAGCCCTTTGAAGCTACGAATTGCTGGTTGAAAGCGAGAATGTTGTCAATGTTACTCATGTTTCTTTTACTTTTTTTCGTGCGGCCGCCGAAGATGTATAGTGATATAAGGAAGATTATTAGGGATATGAGCATGGGTCTTATTACCTAAGTAGGAACTTTCCTTCAAAAATAGTAAAAATCCACGAAAATAAGTAAATTTGAAAAACTTGTGAGTAATGAAAAAACTATTCTTTTGTATTGTTGTTATGCTGGCCACCGCTTGTCAGACTTTTAAACCGTTCACTTTCGTTCAGATGAGCGATACTCAAATAGGTTTTATCGATTCATCTCCGGCCTTCGCCCACTCGGATTCGCTGTTCAAGGCGGCCGTTCAGGCCACGAACGCCCTTTCTCCCGCCTGCGTGATTATCACCGGAGACCTGGTGGACAATCCGGCCGATCCAGTACAGGATTCGGTCTACAAAGCCTGTCTGGCCGGGATAAAGGCTCCGGTGTATATGGTCCCCGGCAACCACGATTACTTGGGCTTTACCAAAGAGAAACAGCAGGCATATATTGCGCTTCGCGGATACGACCGTTTCTCGTTCCGGGAAAAGGAGTGCGCGTTCATCGGCATGGATTCCAATTGTATCAAGGATAGGGTGGAGGAGGCCGAGGCCGAACAACTGGTCTGGTTGGAGAAAGAATTATCGGCCTCCCAGAATTGCCGATACACTTTTGTATTCCTGCACTGCCCGGTGATTCGGGAGTCTTTGGACGAACGGGAAGACTATTTCAACTTTTCTAAAGATAAGCGCAGGCAATACATCGACCTTTTCAAAAAGTACGGGGTGGATGGGGTTTTCGCCGGCCACACGCATCAGGAGTATGACTGTATAGTGGAAGGAATCCGTTTTGTGGCTGCCGGTCCGGTGGCAAATGCCCTGGGCCACGGAACCCCGGGATACAACGTGGTGAATGTCACCCAGGATGGATTTGAGGTGCTCTATACCCCCACGCCCGGTATCGATCCCACGCACTGCCGATTCTAATGTCGTGCGGAAGGTTCAAAAAAGTTATCAAGGAGGAGACGCATTTCGGAAGGTTGTGTGTTTATAGGACAGAAACGGATGAAAAAATGAAGACTTTTCTGAAACTGACGGGAGTACTGGTTCTCCTCGGGTTATTGGTCTCTTCCTGTTCGAAGGGGCAGTTGTTTGACGGTATGTCTTGGTTTGCGCGGACAGGTTCAGTCAGTTCCTTGACCCTTACTTTCAGTGACAGCGGACAAAAATGTACGGTCCTTGAAATTAATGGTGAATGCGGGAGTGGTTGTGAGTACCCGGTGGAATGGACGGCCCGGAACGCGTTCAATCTGTTCCTAACGGATATCGACCAGACAGACGTTAAACAAGTCTATTATCGAGACATCAAGTATTCCGGCGTAATAAACGGCGACACCATGTTGTTGGACGTTTATCGCCGCGACGGCGAGCCTAGTAGAACATACGAACTGAAGAAAAAATATTGACTTCTCCAGAGGAGAAAGATTTGGCCAAATCCTGCTCCCAAGGGAACAAATTGGCGGAGGAACAACTGTATAGGACCTATGCAGTAAGGGTGTATGCACTCTGCCGACGCTATCTGGGGGATGAAGAGGAGGCGAAGGACCTGATGCTGGAGACCTTCCTGCAGGCACTGGACAAGATAGACACATTCAAGTACTCCGGGGAAGGTTCCCTGTATGCCTGGATCAGCCGGATTGCCATCAATAAGGCCATCAACCAGATCAAGCGCCACCGTTGGCGATTCGTCCCGCTGGACCGCCAGACGCAGGACGACATCCCGGAGCCCACGGAGGAAGAGATGCTCACCATCCCGGCAGAGAAATTACGGGCGTGGATAGCCGAATTGCCCGATTTAAGGAGGGCCGTATTCAACCTGTACTGCATGGACGGATACTCGCACAAGGAAATCGGCCAAATGCTGGGAATCAGCGAAAAGGGATCCACCAGCACCATGGCAAAGGCCAGAAAACAACTGAAAGAAAAGATTAAGCAATACCTCAAGGAGCAAGAGCCATGAGAAAATGGGAAGACATAGTCAAGGACAAATTGGAAGAGGCCGATGGCACCCTTCCGGAAAGCGTCTTTGCTGAATTCCAGGCCCGCCGCTGCGCTGCTGCATCGGCCTCCGCGCCGAAGCGTTTCCCGCTGGTGTGGCTGGCTATCCCTGCCGTAGCTGCCGGACTTGCCGCCATCCTGCTCCTTCGCCAGCCGGCGGCCGTTCCGGAAGATGGAATTCAGCTTATTCAGCAGCCATCGGCTCCGCTTGCCGTTACGGTGGATACTGTTATAGTAGATGAGCCGATGCAGTTGGAACCGCCTGTTTCCCAGACGCATAAACATAGAATCGTTAAGCAATCCCATATACAACCGCAAGTGGTGGCTGAGGCTGAAAGCATTGAAGCCCACGACCATCCCGTCATCTCCCTTCATTCCGGAAAAATCGGCCCAACCCAAAACGGTCAAGATGAAGGTGGGGTTGGCGGCAGGCGCCGTTGCCGGCGGGGGACTGTTGGCGGCGGCCATTGTGCCCGCTCTCGGGACAGGAGCTACGGGGCAGTCGGCTCAGACAGGGGAGGGCTGGAAAGAGTTGTATAATCATACGGATCGATACCAGATGAATAATGGCACAACGAATAATGGTCATACTGTTGAAGACTTGTTCAAGGGGAGTCCGGTTCACTATTTCCCGCTCAAAGTAGGATTGTCTGCCAGAATCCCTGTCGCCCCAAAACTGTTTATCTCTACCGGCATCAACTATTCCCTGTATATTTCCACCTTCGAATACACGCTGTCTGGAAAAAAGAATCAGCAGGCGCATTACCTGGGTATTCCGATCCGGCTGGACTGGGTTTTCGCCTCCAGCAAGCTCTTTGACGTGTACGTGGGCGGCGGACTGGAAGGGGACCTGTGCGTAGGGGCCACGTTGGGAGGAAACAAGATTTCAAAAGACGGCTTCGGCCTGGCGCTGCAGGGCGCAGGAGGCGTCCAACTAAATGTCACCCGGCATCTGGGCATTTATGTGGAACCGCAATTGAGCTGGCAGATTCCGTTGAACAATACGGTGTTGGAAACTTACCGGAGCACGCATCCGCTACTTTTTACCGTGGCGGCGGGTGTCCGGTTTAACATAAGTAATTAAAATGAAGAGATATTTAGCCCTTGCGGCCACGGTAGCCGCTCTAAGCCTGGCTTCCTGCCAGAAAGAAGATGTGACCATCCCCAGTGAGGACTTGATTCCGCGCAAGGATATCGTGCTCACGAAAGCCCAGGCCGATTTTGTCCTGGACAACAGCGATTTCGCGCTGGATCTGTTCCGGCGGGTGGCGCAACGTGCGGAGGGGAAGAGCGTTGTAATCTCTCCGCTCAGTGTCACCATTGACTTCGGAATGGTGAACAACGGTGCCGTGGGAACCACGCAGCAGGAAATCTATGAGACACTGGGCTTCAAGGAAGGATCGGTGGAGGGCCTCAACGCTTTCTGCCAGACTATGATGGAACAATCTTCCACCATAGATCCGTCCACCACTTTGGAAATTGCCAATGCCGCGGTGGTCAACAAGAAGTTTCCCGGCCTGAAGGACAGTTTTACCCAAACGGTCAAGTCGGCCTATGACGCCGAGGTCATTTACAAGGACTTCGGCACGGAGGATATCAAGAAACTGGTCAACGAATGGTGCAGTGAGAAGACCCACGGCATGATTCCGGAATTGCTCAAGGCCCCTGTATCTCCCAATGAGTACGCCCATTTCCTGAACGCAGTCTATTTCAAGGGTATCTGGGCCAATAAGTTCAAGAAGGCCGATACGAAGAAGGAAACCTTTACCCGGGAGGACGGCTCTAAGATCAGCGTCAATATGATGCATCAGCAGGATAAGTTTCTCTTCGGCACCATGCCCGGTCTGTACACCTCTATTATTCTCCCTTATGGTAACCAGGCCTACAGTATGACGCTGCTGCTGCCCGAAGAAGGGAAAACGCTGGCCGACGTGGCGGAGGCTCTGGTGAAGAGGGAGAACAATTTCTGTTACTCTACGGGAATGTATCCTTTTCAGGTGGATGTCAAAATCCCTTCTTTCGAGACCGAATATTCCGCCTCATTGAAAGACATCCTTCCGGAAATGGGCATCCGCCAGGCGTTTGGCGGCGGGGCCGATTTCTCGGCCTTGTCTTCCACGTCCGGCCTCTATATCGGCGATGTCCTGCACAAGGCAAAAATCAAGGTGGACGAAGAAGGCTCCGAGGCCGCTGCTGTGACGGATATCGTGATGTTTAATTCCGCCGGCGGCCCGTCACAAGTCTTTGAATTTCACGCCGACCGCCCCTTCCTGTACATGATCACGGAAATCAGCACCGGCGCCATCTATTTCATCGGCCAGTACACCGGGAAATGATTTGGTCAAGTTTTTGCAGGGTCTTTTCGTATAGTTTGACAAAACAATGAAAAGATATCTCATTCTTGCCCTCGCGCTGATGCTGACCCTTCCGGCCTTTGCCCAAGTGGGACGCTATAAGGATATCAAGGTCCTCTATCCCGGCTATACGCTGAAGTTCGACACCGCCACGGGTGAACTCTCCGCGGTTCACTATGACAATGACCAGCTTTTCGAGGAGGTGATACAGAAAAAGCTAAGCCACGATAAAAGCCAAATCGGCCGATATGAGTTCCGCCGGATGCGTCGCGTGGGCACGTATCAGATTTTCGACACCGCAACCGGCGAATACACCACTGTGAAATGGAAGCCCCTGGACAAAAACGGGAAAGAGATCGAGGCCGATATAGACACGGCCGTCACCAATGCGGTGGAAAGTATGAAAAAGATTCTCAAAGGTCTGGAGGACAAACTGGACAGAACGCAAAAAGACACCTCCGTGGTGGTATAAATGAAAAAAGGCGGTCTGACCGCCTTTTTTCATTGGATAAAGTCCTTCAGGAGTTTGTGCAGCATCTTGCTCACGTCTTCGTAGTCGGTGGGGTGGGAATTGAACATGGGCGCTTTCTGCTTCTTGTAATAGACCACACTACGATCCTGTTTGTCAATTACCACGCATAGCATCTCGTTGTTGTAGGGGATGTCGGGCGTGTAGTTCTGGGTAGGGTTGGTGAGGCCCTTTACGCCGGTGAGCTCTTCTGCCACAGTGTCCACAGCCTTGCTGATGGCTTTGTCCCGCTTTTCCTTTTCATAGGCATCCACGGAGGTGACATATCCATAGGTATAGATGAACACGCCATAGCGGTCTTCACTCTCATTCAACTGCGCTATCAGGGACTTGGGGACCCGCAGGCGGGCAGCATCTTTCGGTTTGGTCTCGACAAGGACCCTGGCCCACTTAAGGGCGTCGGCATTGGCTCCGTCGCCGTAATAATCGGCCGGAACCATTTCCGAGAACGGGAAACGTTCCACGTTGATGATATCGGCCACAATCCCGGCGGCCTTGTCTGTCTGGGGCTGGCTGTAGAAACCTCCATTCGTATAATACATATCGATGCAGGCACAGGGCTGAAAGAAGAGGAATTCATCAACACTCTTGACTTTGAAGCCGGGACCCGCACTGGCTGGCATAAAGGTGCCAACAGCGAACAGTGTGGCCAGTACTAAGGCTAACTTTTTCATTACCTTCTACTTTTTCAGTTTGAACAAATCACGGCAGAACCAGTTCATGGTCTTGGGGAAGCGGTCGGTTTCCACAAAGTCCGTGTCACCCTTTACATTGTTTACCTGAATCTCCAGGGCTGTTTCTCCGGTAGCGGAATCCACTACGCTGAAGGTTCCATAAACGCTGATGTAGCAGCTTCCCATGATGCCGGGGCCCTGCGTGCGTTCGAATTTATCCACCTTGAGGACTACCTGATAGGGAGCATCGCCTTCTTTTACCAGCTCCATACCCTGGCTATAAAGATTGAAGGAATCGAAAAAGGCCTCGTTCATTAGGCGTACGCGCTCATCGTAGTCGTCTTCGCACCAGGTTTTGAAGTCCCCTTTGTTTTCCTTGGCAAAAATACCGTTGTTCACAAACACTGCCTCGGAAAGATCGATGGTCCAGGTGGCAGTAACGTCCTGCTTAAGCACATCCAGGCTGCCTTTGGTCACCTTGAACGGTTTGGCGGCAAAGAGGGAAACGGAAGCCAGCAAAAGGGCCGAAACAAGAAGAATTCTTTTCATAGCGTATTGTCTAATTTGATTCATTCATTAGCATTGCAAAAATCATTCAAAGATAGAAAAAACTTTTGATTTTCGGGCCGATTGGCGCAGGTCAGTTTTTGGGAGGGGGACCGGCGCCGCCAGAATGCACAGAAGGCCGATTCGCGGCGCGGGTCAGTAGGCTGAAATCGGACCTGCTCCGCTTATGCTACTGACTCGCGCCGGTTACCATACTGACCTGTACCGGTCACTCTACAGACCTGCACCACCAGGCATCTGTCGGGGATGCGATGATGATGCAATTGACAGATACGGCGAAAATGAGTACATTTGCATAAAGCAAAACCATCTCTATGAAAAGGATCATCCTCTTGCTGCTGGCAGGCTGCTGCATTGCATTCTCCGGAAACGGTGGCGTGGCCTATGCTCAGCATCAGACCTCGTTGCCGGATGTCCTGGTCCGGGCCGATGGAACGCCTGTCCGGACGGCTGCACAGTGGACGGACGGTCGCCGGGCGGAAGTGTTGGAAATGTTCTCCAGGGAGATGTACGGACACGTTCCCGGACGGCCGGAAGGACTTCATTTTGAGGAGCTTTCATCTGAGGAAGCCTTCGATGGATTGGCTGTGCGGAAAACCGTTCGCATCTGGTTAGATGCCGTCGGGGAGCATTATTTCGATGTGCTCATTCACCTTCCTGTCCAGGCCAACGGACCTGTTCCCATGTTTGCCGGGCTCAATTTCAAGGGAAACGATGCCACCCTGGATGAGCGTGCCTCCAGCCGCTGGCCCTATGAGTTGGCCCTGAAAGCCGGCTGGGGCGTAGCAACGGCCTGGCGGGATTCCATTGAGCCGGACGTGGCGCAGGGGGCCGAAGGCGGCGTGCGGTCCTGGTACAACGCCGGCGGCGATTGGGGCGCTATCTCGGCCTGGGCCTGGGGTCTGAGCCGCATCCTGGATTACCTGGAGGCCGATCCGGCGGCGGATGCCTCCCGGGTGGTGGTCATCGGCCATTCCCGGCTGGGGAAGACGGCCCTCTGGGCTGCGGCGAATGATGAACGGTTTGCCGGGGTGGTCTCCAATGATTCAGGCTGTTGCGGTGCGGCCATTTCCCGGCGGAAAGTCGGTGAGACTTTCCAGGCCATCGATACAGCCTTCCCGCACTGGTTCACCCGCGCGTTTGACCAATACAAGGGCCGTGAAGAGGATTTCCCCGGAGACCAGCACTGGTTGCTGGCCCTCTCTGCGCCGCGTCCCCTTTACGTGGCCAGCGCCACGGAAGATACCTGGGCCGATCCCGTAGGGGAGTGGCTGTCGGCCCGGGAAGCGGGGGCTGTCTATGCCCTCTTCGGCCTGGGCGGTATAGGGGAGTGCTATCCCGCACCCGATACCCCCGTTGTTTCCGCCGCGGTGGCTTATCACGTCCGCACCGGCGCACACGACATCACCGCCTGGGACTGGGCCCAGTACCTTGCCTTTTTCGGGAAAAACTAAAAGCCTCATAACCAATTGGTTACAAGGCTTTTGAAGTGCACTCTTAGGGACTCGTCGCCGAAATCGGTAGCGCCATGCTATGCAACCGCATCGGTATCGAAAGCGAAAAGTCCTTCCGGAACTCTGCCGCCTACATCCAGTCCTGGCTCAAGGCCCTCAAGAACGACAACAAGATGATCGTCTGGGCCTCCAAGCGCGCCGAGGATGCGGCTAAGTATATCCTGGGGGAGTGTGAACAATCTTTTGAAAAACTCTCTGATTAAAGTAATTCATATGTTTTTGCCCAATACCAGAATGCCTCCGGGGAGGAGCGGCGGAATCGTTGCAGTTCTTTGGGCATATTGGCAAAAATGGCCAGGGTATGAAGATCGAAATCCCTGTTGTATTTCTGGATATCGGTGATACCATGTTCGAAACAAGTGGCCAGATATGCAGCCTTGGCGGCGTCGACGATAGCCTGCTCAATATAGTAATTCCGCTGGTACATGTAATTCTTGATGCGAATGAGGCCATCCTGGAATTCTTCGAACTTCCCTTCGCCAATTAGCCCACGAGTAGAAAGGCAAAGGGCACTCTGGCGGACATCATCGAAGTACTTTTCTATCCGGCCTTCCATTTGTGGACGGAAGTTGAGTTCTTCGGCGGATACTTTCAAGAATGACTTAAATGTGTTAGAGAAGTCAGTAACGGAATTGAACAGGCAGCCGATATCGAAAAGCTGCTTGATGATTTCCAGGGAGCAACGGCGACGTTCCTCGTCAAGGTCTTCACGCTTGAAATATGGAATACCAAGCGTGTTGGGACCAAAAGCAGTGAGTTTGTCTCCCAAGATGTCCTCTTTAGCGGGTACTTGGACCATAAGAGGTTCACCATCTTGCTTGAAGAAGGGACTTTCTATAGGAAGTGTAATGGTGTTGTGGTATGGATTCTCGGCATTGAGGACGTCCAACCGGATGTATGCTTCATCATCATCTCTTCCACTGAATATGATATCGTAATAGCTTTTGAAATGGCTGGCAGGCAGGTTCTTCCCACCATTTTCTGTATTAACGGGAATGAGGTTCTGGAATCCGTGCTTGTCAAGGTTTTTTAGGTACTCGCGGATATCAACGTCAGGAGGGCAAATAATGTCAATGTCTATACTGAGCTTATCACAAGTTTTGATAACTTCTCTTATCGCAAGTAAAAGATTATCCAAAGTACCATCCTCTCAGTTCCTATAACTTTCTGATTTTCAACACTACTTTTGATAATATTGTTTTGATA
>CACYHF010000003.1 GCA_902774155.1 uncultured Bacteroidia bacterium
ATGTCTGTCCTCAAAACCTGCGGCTACAAGATCGCCATCCTCAGCGGCGGATTCACCTTCTTCGGCGAGTATCTCCAGCGGCGTTACGGCATCGACTATGTGTATGCCAACGAACTGGAAATCGGCGACGACGGCAAACTCACCGGCCGCTATGTGGGAGAGATTGTGGACGGCCGCCGCAAGGCCGATCTGCTTCGCCTGATCGCTATGACCGAACACGTGAACATTGCGCAGACCATCGCCGTGGGAGACGGTGCCAACGACCTTCCCATGCTCAACGAAGCAGGCCTGGGCATCGCCTTCCACGCCAAACCGCGCGTGAAAGAGAGCGCCGGGCAGAGCCTGAGCACCATCGGCCTGGATGGAGTGCTCTATTTCCTCGGATTCAAGGATTCCCATCTGGGAGAACAAGGTAAATTATGAATAAGAAACGGATTATAGTCTCGCTGTGCGTCTTTCTGCTGGTCCTTGTGCCCGTATGGGCGGTCTTCAAGGAGAAGAACCTGCAGCAGACCCTCTCCGTGCTCCTTTTGGAGCTCAAGGAAACCTACAATACCCTGCTCAGCTTCAACGGCAGTGCGGAAAAACGCATCCAGGAGCAACATGAGCGTCTGGCCGACCTTATAGACGAGTGCAACGAACTTTCGGTGATCCTGTATTCCCAGGCCTCGGAGAATACCTTCGACCTCACCTTCGCCCTCAACGAAGTTACCAAGCAGTACGAACAGTTCAAGAGCGAACAGACGCCCTATGCCGCAATCAAGGCCTCCTTGAGCACGGAGATGGAACGCTACAACCGTATGCTGGTCACGCTCCGGAAGATGCCGCCAGAAAGAACGGCCGAGGAAATCGAACAGGCGCCTGAGGTGGCTGTAGCTCTGGATTCAGCTATGATGTCCTCCCTGGCCGATTCTTCCTTAGTGATAATGGATACTCCTGTTTTCGCCAAGGAAGCATACGAACTTAAGATGGACGATGAAACCATTGCCGTCAGGGACAGCTGCCTCTATGTGACCGAGCAGATTGTAGCCTATTACTGGATGCAACTGCAGCAGATTGAAAAGGACAGCGAGTATTATACTCAAACGGACGAATTGCTCCGCGGCGCCTATGATTATGCCCAGGAACGCTATAAGATCGTACAGCGAAAACTGTTCGTGGAGGGACAGGGCAATTATTTCAAGACGCTCAAAAGTTTCCCCAGACGTTTCAAGCGGGCTTTGGCCGATATTAAAAGCCGCTATAGCCTGCGCATGGACAAGTACAAGTCGGACAGCATCATCAGTTCATGGCGGGGCCCCGTTATCTTTATTTTCTCCTTCCAGTTGCTGGCCATTCTGCTTGTCGCCATCATGCTGGCTACCCTCATCATCAATGTGGGCTTCAAGAAAACCCGTTTCTGGGGGAAGGATTGGTTCATGGACCACAAAGGCATGATCATCGCCCTCATCGGCTCCATCATTTTCCTTTTCTTCCTGGGTTATACAACCCGGACGGCCCAGAATACTTTCATCATCCGCTCCTCCAAGGTGATGGGTGAATTCGCCTGGCTCATCTCGGCCATTTTCGCCTCCATGCTCATCCGGCTGGACCGTTCCCGGAACCGGAGTACCCTGCTGGCCTACGTTCCTACGCTCACAATGGCTTTTTTGGTCATTTATTTCCGGATCATCTTCATTCCCAACAGCGTCATCAATCTGGTGTTCCCGGCCGTGGTGCTGCTTTCTACCTTATGGCAGTTCTGGATGAATTTCCGTCAGCAAAGCAAGGTGGCCAGGGGAGACCGGATCCTGCTATGGGTCAGTGCGGCTGCTATGGCAATTTCCACCCTGATGTCCTGGGCCGGAATGGTGATGGGAGCCCTTCTGTTCCTGATCTGGTGGATGTTTATGCTGGCCTTTTTGGAAGCTGTCATTGCCGTTGCGGAACTGTTGGACCGCTATAATGATAATTCCATCAAACAGAGAAAGGCAACCTATAGGAGCAAGCATCCAGACCTGCCTCTCAGCTCGGCCAAGGGTTCTTTCATCGAGGTTACCTGGCTGTACGACCTGTGCCGGATGACCCTGGTCCCGCTGTTGGGCATCTGGTCTTTCCCGGGAGCCGTGTTTATGGCCTGCAACGTGTTTAATTTCAACACGGTAGCCCATGATATCTTCTTCCATCCCTTCATTCATTCCGGCGATGATGGCACCGGGTTTACGGTGTCCCTTTTCAACATCATCCTGATCATCAGCCTGTTCTTCCTGTTCCGCTACATTGTTTATGCCGCCAAGGCTTTCTACCGGGTATGGAGAACCCGTTCTGCCATCCGTAAACTGGGAGAGAATGTGGCCTTCAAGGAAACCGACATCAATTTCAACCTGGCCAACAACGTCATTACCTTGCTTGTCTGGGGACTGTATGTGGTTATCATTTTCATTATGCTCCAGATTCCGGCTTCCGGCCTGGCGCTTATCTCCACCGGCCTGGCCACGGGTATCGGCTTTGCCATGAAGGATGTACTCAACAACTTCTTCTACGGCATCCAGCTTATGAGCGGTCGCGTGCGGGTGGGTGATGTGGTGGAATGTGACGGCATCCGGGGAACTGTAGTGGGCCTGAGTTACCAAAGCACCCAGATCGAGGCCATAGACGGCTCTATCATTATCTTCACCAATACGGCGTTGTTCAATCAGAACTTCAAGAACCTGACCCGCAACAATTCCTATCAGCTGGTTACCCTCACGGTGGGGGTTGCCTATGGGACCGATGTGGATAAAGCCCGCCAGATCATCCTGGATGCGTTGGAGCCGCTTATGATCAAGGACAAGTATGGACGGGAGCTGGTGGACAAAAAGCGCGGTGTGACCGTGCGTCTGCAAGACTTCGGTGACAGCTCGGTAGACCTCCTCGTCATTATGCACGTGGTGGTGGATTCCTACGCTGTCTTCGCTGGAAAGGCCCGCGAAGCCATCTACAACGCCTTCGCTGCCAACGGCATCGAGATTCCTTTCCCGCAGCGGGATGTGTACATCAAAGAAGCCCCTAAAGGGTAGTTTTTTCCACTTCCTGGATTAGGAGTTCAAACAGGCGGGGTTTGGCGTAGCGGTCAAGCTCCGCTTCTTTTATCCAGAAGTATCCCTCCGGCAATTCCGGCCGGTCCGCCGGCTCCCACAGATAAAAATCGCAGATAAGCGTTCGATGCGTCAGCTGATGCTTCACCCCCTGGTGTAGTAAGCGTATTTCAGACGAAGAAAATTGGTTTTTCGCAAAGCCTTGCGAAAAATAATTTTCTTCGGCCATAACACCTGAAGCCGTGGGGGATTCAATGGCCAGTGGCTCGTACAGCCCTTGCCAGATGTCTCCGGGGCCTCGTTTGCGGATGGCCGTGCTGCCGTTACAACGCACATAGATGTAGCTGGAATGCCGTTCCTGCACGGCTACAGGGCTCTTTTTTACCGGGAGCAGCGACACCCGGCCGGTGCGGAAAGCGTTGCAGGAAGCCTGCAAAGGACAGGTAAGACAGTCCGGGTTTTGCGGGGTGCATTGCAGGGCGCCGAAGTCCATCAGGCCCTGGTTGAAGGCCGATGCCTCCGCCTCCGGGAGCAGCTTCTGGGCCAAGGCGGTGAATTCCTTCTTGGCCTGCGGCGTCCCTACCGGCGTGGCAAGGCCGAAATGCCGGGCCAGCACCCGGTACACGTTGCCGTCTACTACCGCTGCCGGCAATCCGAAGCAGATGGAGCCGATGGCTGCGGCCGTATAATCGCCCACACCTTTCAGTGCGCGAATGCCCTCCAGCGTGTCCGGAAAAGCCCCCAGCGCCACGATCTGCCGGGCGGCTGCGTGCAGGTTTCGGGCACGGGAATAATAGCCCAAACCTTCCCAGAGTCGCAATACCTCATCTTCGGAAGCATCGGCCAGATCCTGTACGGTAGGGAAGCGCTCCATAAAGCGCTGCCAGTAAGCCGTTCCCTGCGCAATCCGGGTTTGCTGAAGGATGATTTCGCTGAGCCAGACCGCATACGGATTCTGCGTACGGCGCCAGGGAAGGTCCCGTCCGTTGGCGGCATACCAGTCCAGGATGGTGCGGGAAAAAGCGTCCATCAGAGGAAACTCTGCAGTTTTTCATAGACCCGCTGCACGGGGAACCCCACCACGTTGAAGTAAGAGCCCTCGATGCGCGTGATGCCCACGTGGCCGATCCATTCCTGGATGGCATAGGCCCCGGCTTTGTCGTAGGGCTTGTAAGTATCTACGTAATAGGCGATTTCCTCTTCTGTAAGGGGCTTAAACCACACCTGGGTGGTTACGTCGAAGGTTTCTTCCCGGCTTAAGCTTCGGAGGGTGACGGCCGTGGTCACGTGATGCGCGCGCCCGGAAAGGTCCCGGAGCATACGCAGGGCATCGGCCCGGTCCTTGGGTTTGCCCAGGATTTCGCCGGGACGTTCTCCCTGTGGCGGGAGGATTACCATGGTATCTGCGGTGATGAGGATTTCCCCTTCTTGCAAAGGCCGGTGAAAGCCGTGTGACTTGCCCTGGGACATGAGGCGGGGGACCTGGTCATAAGGGATTCCGGGTCCGAAGCTTTCCTGGAAGTTATTACCCGTATCTACTTCAAAATCAATGTCGAGCCCCTTGAACAATTCCCGCCGTCTGGGGGAGTTGCTACCCAGGATGATGTGTTTTCCCTGCAGGTTCATGGGCCTAGAATCTCCGTTTGTATTCGGTGGCGTCGAAGGTCCAGTTTCCCTGGGCCCGCAAGGTGGCTTCGATGCATTCCCGCAGGCAGCCCTTGCCGCCCGGGCGGGACGAAACCCAGTCCGCGATCTCCTTAACCTCTTCCACGGCGTCGGACGGGCACACGCCACAGCCGCAGGCTATCATTACATCCTTGTCCGGGACGTCATCGCCGAAGTACATGACGTCTTCCGGCAGTAAGTGGTGGCGTTCACAGAACTGGGCGAACTGTTCCCGTTTGTCGCGGCAGTGGAGGAAGACATCTTCGGCCGGAACCCCACTGGTTACCATACGTTTACGGATGCTCTCCGAGCTGCCGCCGGTAATGATGGCCACCGGATAACCGTGCATGACGGCCATCCGGATGGCAAAGCCGTCCTTGGCGTCGTAGGTGCGGAGCAGGTCTCCGTCGCTGAAACAGAAAACCCCGCCGTCCGTAGCAACCCCGTCAATATCAAAGGCAAAAGCCTTAATCCTCAGTAATTTTTGTTCCATGGTTGAATCGAAGGATCGGAGCGAAGCGACCCAGGGGGGCTGGGGGATCAGGCCCCCAGATGTGAAACAATTAAAAGTAAGTCCGTTAGGACTTGCTGCCGCCGCCTAAAGGGCCGAAATCGGCCAAGTTGAAGGTGCCGCCCGGCTGGGGTCCTTTGCCGCCCAGGTCGATGACGCCGAACTGGGCCTCATATTTGGAAATATTGTCGAAGAGGGCGTTCATCAGGCGTTTGGCGTGTTCCGGCGTCATAATGATGCGGCTGCCGATTTCCGGCTTCACCAGACCGGGCAGGGTGGTGGCGAAATCGATGATGAACTCGCTGCGGGAATGGGAGATGATGGCCAGGTTGGAATAGGAACCTTTGGCTACCTCGGGCTTCAGTTCCAATTGAATCTGGTTCTGGGGTTTGGGCTGATTATTATCCATTTCAAGTACTTGTTTCCGCAAATTTAACAAAAATTCTGTATATTTGTAGGATAGATATAGATTGATAAAGGAGATATGAAAGAATTAGCCGCAAAGTACAGTGCTAAGGCAGTGGAAGACAAGTGGTACGCCTACTGGCTGGAACACAAGTTCTTCCATAGCGAACCCAATGAGAAAGAGCCGTATACCATCGTGATTCCGCCGCCCAATGTGACGGGCATCCTGCACATGGGGCACGTACTCAACAATACCCTCAACGACGTCCTCATCCGCAAGGCCCGTATGGACGGGAAAAACGCCTGCTGGGTCCCGGGAACGGACCACGCCTCCATCGCTACCGAAAACAAGGTGGTGGCCAAGCTCAAGGCTATGGGCATCCGCAAGGAGGATATCGGCCGCGAGGAATTCCTCAAACACGCCTGGGAATGGAAGGAGGAGCACGGCGGCATCATCCTGCAGCAGCTGCGCAAACTGGGTTGTTCCTGTGACTGGGACCGCACCCGTTTCACCATGGAGCCGGCGCTCAGCCAAGCTGTAATCAACACCTTCGTGTATTTCTACAAGAAAGGCTGGATTTACAAAGGCGTACGAATGGTGAACTGGGACCCCGTGGCCCTCACGGCCGTGAGTGACGACGAAGTGATCCACAAAGACACCCAGAGCCATTTCTACCACCTGAAATACTTCATCTCGGACGGCAACGGAAACCCCACGGACAAGTTCCTGGTTATCGCCACCACCCGTCCGGAGACCATTATGGCCGATGCCGCCATCTGCGTGAACCCCAAGGACGAACGTCACTTCTGGCTCAAGGGCAAGAAGGTGCTCATCCCGCTCATCAACCGGGAAATCCCCGTGATTGAGGACGACTACGTGGAAATGGACTTCGGTACCGGCTGTCTGAAGGTGACCCCGGCACACGACGTACACGACTACGAGATCGGCCTGCGGCACAACCTGCCCGTGCTGGAGATTATGGACGACCACGGCTGCCTGAACGAAAAAGCCCAGATCCTCGTTGGGGAAGACCGCTTCGTGGCCCGCAAGAAGATTGTCAAGATGCTGGAAGAGGCCGGCAACCTGGTCAAGGTGGAAGATTACACTTCGCCGGTAGGGTACAGCGAGCGCACGGATGCCGTGATCGAGCCCAAGCTCAGCGCCCAGTGGTTCCTGAAGATGGAAAACCTGGCCGCCACCGCCCTGGAAACCGTACTCAGCGGCCGCACCAACTTTATTCCGGAAAAATACGTGAATACCTACCGCCACTGGATGGAGAACGCCCGCGACTGGTGCATCTCCCGTCAGCTTTGGTGGGGGCAGCGCATCCCCGCCTGGTACCTGCCGGACGGCAGCGTAGTGGTGGAAGCCACGGCTGAAGCAGCGCTGAAGGCGGCCCAGGCTATCAATCCGAATATCAAGGCCGAAGACCTTCGTCAAGATGAAGACGTGCTGGATACCTGGTTCAGTTCCTGGCTGTGGCCCATCTCCGTGTTCGACCCGGAAAAGCCCGGTCATCCGGAACATAAGCCCAACAAAGACCTGGCATACTATTATCCCACCAGTGACCTGGTAACGGGACCGGATATCATCTTCTTCTGGGTGGCCCGCATGATCATGGCCGGCGAGGAATTTATGGGCAAGCAGCCCTTCTCCAACGTGTACTTTACCGGCATCGTGCGTGACAAGATCGGCCGCAAGATGTCCAAGACCCTGGGCAACAGCCCGAACCCGCTGGATCTGATCGATACCTATGGGGCCGATGCCGTCCGTATCGGTATGCTGCTTTGCTCCAGCGCCGGCAACGATATCTTCTACGACGAAGCCCAGATCAAGCAGGGCGCTGCCTTCTGCAACAAGATCTGGAACAGCTACCGCCTGGTGAAAGGCTTCAGCGTGGACGCCAATCTGCCGCAGAGCGCAGTGGCCGCATCGGCCATCGAATGGTTCGGCGCCAAGCTGTCCCAGACGGTGGCGCTGGTGGAAGACCATTACAGCAAATTCCGCATCTCGGATGCCCTGATGACCATTTACAAACTCTTCTGGGACGACTATTGCTCCTGGTACCTGGAGGCCATTAAACCCGCCTACGGACAGCCCATCGATGCTGCCACGCAGCAGGCTACCCTGGGCTTCTTCGAGTCCCTCCTGAAACTCATCCATCCGGTGATGCCGTTCATCACGGAAGAACTTTGGCAGGATATCGCGGAGCGCAAGGAAGGGGAGACCATCCTCTTCGCCCCTACGCCCAAGGCCGAATCCTATGATCCCGCCGTCCTGGACAACTTCGCCCTGGCTATGGAAGCCGTGAACGGCGTTCGCGGCGTGCGCAGTCAGCGCAATATCGCCCCGAAGGAAGCGCTGAAACTCTTCATCAAGGGTTCCGCTTTCCCCAACATCCCGCTGGTGGAGAAAATGGCCAACTGCCAGGTGCAGCTGGTGGAAGGTTTCGGCAACGTCCAGGGCGTGGCATTCCTGGTTCGTACGCAGGAACTCTTCGTGGTCCTGGACGGCCAGGTGAACGTGGCCGAGGAACTGGCCAAGGCCGAAAAAGACCTGGCCTATCTCCAGAAATTCCTGCAGGGCGTGCGCGGAAAGCTCTCCAATGAGCGTTTCGTGGCCCACGCACCCGCGGCGGTCATCGAGATGGAGCGCAAGAAAGAGGCCGATGCCCTCTCCAAGATCGAGAGCCTCGAAGCCCAGATTCAGCAACTGAAAAAGAGTGAGTAATGGCCCTTTTTACCGCTACATTCCCCGTCCGTTATTACGAGACCGATCAGATGGCCGTGGTGCACCACTCGAACTATATCCGCTATTTCGAGATCGCCCGCGACGAGATGATGATCCAGCTGGGCTTTCCCATCGAACGCTGTGAGGCCGAATTGGGGGTGCTGGTCCCCATCGTCTCCGTGGAATGCCGTTTCCGCCATCCGGCGCGGATGGGCGATGTGCTCACCGCCACGGCCGAGGTAAAACGTGTCCCCCAGGCCAAGATGGTAATTGCCCAGACGGTGGTGAACCAGGATGGCGTCCTCTGTGCGGAAGGAACGGTGACCCTGGGCTTCCTGAACAAGGAAACCTTTACGCCGGTACGCTGTCCGGAGGAATTGACCGTATTGATTGAAAAACACTTAAATAACTGATATTATGCTTACTTATCCGCTTATCTTAATGCTTGGCACCTGGGAAATTGTCGCCATTGTGGCCATTGTCCTCCTTCTGTTCGGCGGGAAAAAGATTCCCGAACTAATGCAGGGACTGGGCAAAGGTGTCAAGAGTTTTAAGCAGGGAATGAACGAAGTGGAGAAGGAAATCAAGTCGGTGGAAGACGACGTAAAGAAGGAAGAGAAGTAGCATGGCGGAGAAGGACAATGAGATGTCCTTCTGGGACCACCTGGAAGCGCTGAGAGGAACCTTGTTCCGCTCAGTGGCTGCCATCGGCCTGTGTTCCATCATCTTTCTCGCCATTCCGCAGCGGCTATTCCAGGTTGTGCTGTGGCCCACCCAGCCGGATTTCATCCTGTATTCATCCCTGGGCCTGCCGTTTGAGATGACCCTCATCAACGTGGAGGTATCGGCCCAGTTCTTTGTGCACCTGAAAGTGGCCATCCTCTGTGGCCTGGTGGTGGCTTTCCCGTACGTGATCTACGAAATCTGGCGTTTCATAGCGCCGGCGCTGTACGAACACGAGAAGAAAGCCGTGCGTGCGGGCTTCGGGATGTCTTCCGGCCTGTTTTATCTGGGCGTGGCCGTGGGCTATTTCGTGGTGTTGCCCGTTTGCCTGATGTTCTTTATGAACTACACGGTGAGCGACACCATTGCCAATACCATCTCCCTGAGCTCCTATATGTCGCTCTTTACTTCCATGGTGTTCCTCATCGGCCTCCTGTTCGAGTTTCCCACGGTCATCCTGGTGCTTTCCAGTATGGGCGTGGTGCACAGGGCCCAGCTTAGGAATTACAGGAAATACGCCTTCGTGGTGGTGCTGCTGCTAAGTGCTTTCATTACGCCCAGCGATCCTTTCTCTATGTTCGTGCTGGCCATCCCGCTGTACGGACTGTATGAGTTCTCCATTTTCATCTGCAAAAAGGAGGCTCCGGCAACGGAGGAGGAGGGGGTATGATTTCCATTAACAACGTTACGGTCTCTTTCGGAAACTGGAACCTGCTGGACGGGGTGAGCTTCCATATCAGCGAGTCGGACAAGATCGGCCTGGTGGGAAAGAACGGGGCTGGAAAAACCACCCTGATGAAGCTCATCACCGGAGAACAGGCCTGCAGCGGCGGTACCATTGAAAAGCCGGCCGATGTAAGGATCGGCTACCTGCCGCAGATTATGGAGCACCACAGAGGCCGTACGGTGATGGAGGAAGTGCTTACCGTCTTTTCCCATTTGCACGAGATGGAGGCCGATTTAAGCCGTCTCACCGGCGAATTGGCCCAGCGGACCGACTATGAATCGGCCGCCTATGCCGCGCTCATCGAGAGAATGAATGAACTGAACGACCGTCTGGCGCTGGAATCGGGACTTTCGCCCCGTGCACAGGCCCAGAAGGTCCTTTTCGGCCTGGGATTCAAGGAAGAGGAACTGGACCGGCTCACGGATACGTTCAGCCAGGGCTGGAATATGCGCATCGAACTGGCCAAAATCCTCCTCTCGCGGCCGGACGTGCTGCTGCTGGACGAACCCACCAACCACCTGGACATCGAATCCATCGAGTGGTTTGAAGACTATCTGAAGGCATTCCGGGGCGCTGTGTTACTGGTCTCGCACGACAGAAAGTTTCTGGATAACGTCACTTCCCGTACGGTGGAAATCCTGCTGGGGCATATCCACGACTATAAAGTGCCCTACAGCCAGTACGTGTTGCTGCGCGAAGAGCGGATGGCCCAGCAGACCGCCGCCTATGAGAACCAGCAGCGGATGATTGAGAAAACGGAAGCGTTCATCAACCGCTTCCGCTACAAACCCACCAAGAGCAACCAGGTTCAGTCCCGCATCAAGGCGCTGGAAAAACTGGACCGGATAGAGATGGATGAGACCGATCAGGCCAGGATGACTCTCCGTTTTCCGCCCGCCCAGCGCTCCGGAGACGTGGTTTTCAAGGGAACGGACCTCACGGTGGGGTATCCGCAGAAGGTGGTGTTCCGCGATGCCCAGATTGAAATCAAACGTGGGGAGAAAGTGGCGCTCATCGGCCGGAACGGCGAGGGTAAAACCACGCTGATGCGGGTAATAATGCAGGAATTGGAGCCTTTTTCCGGTGAGGCCCGGCTGGGACACAATGTCCATATCGGCTACTATGCCCAGAATCAGGAAGACATCCTGGACCCCAGGGAAACGGTCCTGGGCACTTTGGACAACATTGCAGTAGGGGAGATCCGTACCCGTTTACGGGATTTGTTGGGCGCATTCCTCTTCAAGGGAGAGGATATCGATAAGAAGGTGTCCGTACTCAGCGGCGGTGAAAGGGCACGTCTGGGGATGGCCAAGCTTATGCTCTCGCCGTACAATGTCCTGGCCCTGGACGAACCTACCAACCATATGGATATCCGTTCCAAGGATATCCTGAAGCAGGCATTGAAATCCTTTGACGGCACGCTCATTGTAGTTTCCCACGACCGGGACTTCCTGGACGGCCTGGTAGACAAGCTTTACGAATTCCGGGACGGACGCGTGATGGAGCATCTGGGCAGCGTGCAGGAGTTCCTCCAGAGGCGAAAACTGGAGAATTTGCAGGAGTTGGAACGGCGCTGCGTGGAAGAGAAACCGGTGGTAAAGGAGGAAAAGACCCGGCAGCAGCGTGCGTTTGCCGCACAGAAGACCCTCTCCAAGGAGCAGCGCAAGTTGCAGAATCGCGTGAGCTGGCTGGAAAAGGAGATTGCCAAACGGGAAAGCCGGATGGCGGAGATAGAACAGGTGCTGGCCGCGCCCACAGAGAAAGACGATATTATGGAGCAGACCCGCAACTACCTGGAATGCAAGCGGGATCTGGACGCCTTTACGGAAGAATGGACTGAATTGATGGAAAAACTAGAAAATTGATCTATATGAAAACGTTGATTCACAAATTATTTACGGTGCTTATCTGTACCTTTGCTTTTGCTTGTGTACAGTCTTTTGCACAGGGGCTTAACTACGAAGTGGAGACCAAAACTTTGCCCGTGAGCGAGTTCAACTCCCTCTCTGTGGAAGACGACTTCGAAGTGACCCTTCTGAAAGGCCCGCAAAGCGTAAAAGTGACCTCCAATCGCGATTTGATGCCTTATATCCAGGTATATGTACGCGGTAAGGTCCTGTATATCACTTTCGATGAAAAATCGCTGCCCAAAGATGTGAAAAAACAGTATAAGGTCCGTGGTGCCATAAAACCTGTTTTCCAGGTGGTGGTTTCCCTGGTTGAACTGAATGGGATTACGCTGGCCAACAATGCTACGCTCTCTTCTTCAGATACGTTCTCCGGCAACAATCGCTTCGATATGAACCTGGGGGACAAAGCGCAGGTGAAAAGCCTGAATCTGCAGGCTTCTTCGGTCTCCCTGAGCATGAAAAAAAATGCCCAGGCCGTGATGACGCTTACGGCCGATAAGAAGATGGATGTGAACACGGACGGCAATGCCAACCTGAAGCTTACCGCCACCGCTCCGGAGATGCAGCTGGATGCTCTCGGATCTTCCGACTGGACGCTGGTTGCCAACAGTGAGAACGCCGTGCTTACTATGGTCGGATCTCCTGACGTAACAGCAACTCTCAAGACTAAGAAGGCCGTTCTCAAGACAACCGGTTCTTCCGATCTGACCCTCTCCGGCGATGCGGAATCCCTGGAGATCCATGGCGAAAAGACTTCCAACGTGGATGCTGCCGGTTTCACGGCGAAGGCTCTTGATGCCAATCTGAGCGGCACTTCCAAGGTGAATGTGGCCGTTACGGACAGCATTACAGCCACCCTGGTAGGGGGCAGCACGCTCTATTATACCGGAACTCCCACCATTAAGGTTGGAAAGATCATCAAATCCACGCTGGCCCCGGCCGGATCCAAATAATGTACGATTCCCACGCAGATACGCCCTCGCAGCTGCTCAGGCTGCGGGATATCGGCCTAGATAACGCCTATGCGCACGTAGATCTTCCCAAACTGCGGCGGGGGGGTGTCCAAGGCTCTTTCTTTGCCTTATATACGCCGGCCTCTATGGCTCCGGACGCCGCCACCCGCTATGCCTTGCAGATGGTATCGGCCGTTTACGATGCCGCAGACGCCCATCCGGACCAGGCTGCCCTGGCTTTTTCGCCGGACGATGCGGCGCAAAACCGTGAAAGAGGGCTCATTTCCCTCTTTCTGGGAATGGAAAACGCTTCGCCCATCCAGGAATCCCTTCCGCTGTTACGCTTGTTTTACCGCCTTGGCGTGCGTTATCTCACCCTTACCCATAATGGGGATAATGCAGTGGCCGATAGTGCCGCAGAAGGCCGGAAATGGGGCGGTTTGAGCCCTTTTGGCAGGGAAGTGGTGGCCCAGATGAATCAACTGGGGATGATGGTGGACCTTTCCCACGCATCGGACCAGTCTTTTTGGGACTGTATCCGCCTGTCCCAGGCTCCCGTCATCGCTTCTCATTCGTGCTGCCGGGCCTTGTGCGGCCACCGGCGTAACCTGACGGATGAAATGCTGCAGGCGCTGGGGGAGAAGGACGGCTACGTGGGCATCAATTTCTATCCCGCCTTCCTTTCCGATCAGTTTGCCGCCAATCCGGAGGACGCTGCGCTGATGGACAAGGCCGATGAAGTGGAAGCGGAGTGGATTGCCGATCCGGGGAATCCGGAGAAGGTGGACGCGTGGCACCGGATGCAGGACCGCCTGCTGGAAATGTGGCGTCCCGGTGTGAAGGAAATCGTGGACCATATTGACCACGCCGTCCGTTGGGCCGGGCTGGATCACGTGGGCATCGGCTCCGATTTTGACGGCATCCTGGTCCCGCCCCAGGGGTTGGAAGATATCTCTAAAATGGCCTGTCTTTGGGAGGAAATGCGGCGCCGCGGATACAGCGAAGAGAGCATTTTGCGCATCTCCGGAGGCAATTTAATGGCTGTTTTCGATAGAATTATAAAATGTTCAAAATCAATAAATTAGCTAGGTTTTAGCAAAATGTAACAAATATGTTTCTATACCTAACTTATTTGTTACAAATCTTGATTTTCAGTATTATAGTTCTTCTTGCAGGATCAGGCGTAGAAAGTTGAGGGCGGAGGCTGCAAAGCGCTCAATATTGCGCTTTCGATCGTTCTTGTAACAGTAGCTTACGGTGCGTGTTCCCAGGGGACCGGCTACTCCAATCCATACGGTTCCAACCGGATTCCGCTCGTCGCCGGCGGGGCCGGCCAGCCCGGTGGTGGAGACGGCATAGTCGCTGCCGGTAAGCTTGCGGACACCCTCTGCCATAGCGGCGGCCACCTGGCTGCTGACCACTCCATACGTTTCAATGGTGGGAGCAGGGACACCCAAAACCGTCTCTTTTACAGCTACTGCATAGGAGGTGACGGATCCCAGGAAATAGGCCGATGAACCGGGCACGGATGTGATGAGATGGGCAATCTCTCCACCCGTGCAGGATTCGGCTGCCGAAAGTGTTTTTCCCGTTTTTTTGAGCATCTCTCCCACGGTGCTCTGCAGGTCGGAGTCCTGATGGGCATATACGAGAGGTCCCAGCATTTGCTTCAGGGTCTCCAGCTGGGTTTCCATCCGTTTTTCATTCTCCTGCGCATTCCCGCCATAGATGGACAGGCGCAGGCGGATGCCGGTAAGGGGATTGGGGAGATAGGCCAGGTGCATATCGGCGGGAAGGGCATCTTCCCAGGGGGCGATTCGCTCCGACAAGGCCGATTCGGCAATGCCATATACCATTATATTCTTATGCAGGATGCTGTCCAGGGACTGGTGCGCCTTGATATCGGCCATAACGTCGGGGATGGCTCCTACGGCTTCGTGCGGTACACCGGGGAGGGCGTAGAGCGTTCCACCGCCCTGAACCTGTCTGAAAACCATAATGGGAGCTGTTCCCAGGCGGTTTACGATTACCTCGGCCTGGTCCGGTACCTGGGCTTGTGCCAGGTTGGAAGGGAGTGCGTCCAGGCCACGGTTTTTCAGGAATTGATGGATTTGTTCCAATTGGCCGGGATGCTCCACCATACCTTTGCTGCCGCTGATCTGGCATAAAACCGCTTTGGTAATGTCGTCTTTGGTGGGGCCCAGGCCTCCGGTTGTGATGACAATGGCGTGTTCCCGAAGGGCTTCCGTGAGTACGGAGGCAATCTCTTCCCGCCGATCTCCGATGGAGATCATCCGGTATACGTGGATTCCTGCCTCTTCCAGGGCCAGCGCCAGCTTGGCCGAGTTCGTATCTATCACCTGGCCGATGAGGAGTTCATCGCCGATGGTGCAGATGACAGCGTCAATCATAGTGTGTCAGTATGTTGATTTTCAATTGCTTTCAGGATTCTATTCAGTGCGTGGGGACGCATATACGTTTGCACGAGCGTTGCACCGGCCTGCAACTCTGCCAAGGCATCTTCCGGGTTTTCTACTATGCCGATGATGGGCATCCGGGACTGGCATTCCAGGGCGGTGAGCCTCACTTTTTCCGGGGTGGGGGCTACGATTCCATCCAGGCCGCTGAGCCGGGCACAGGAGACCAGGGGATGGATCTCATCGGGTGTGTCTTCGTTCGAGAGACGCAGGAAGATAGGGGTATGATGCTCGTAACACAGGCGCAGACTGACTAGTTCGTCCAGGAGCTGGGCGGTGTCTGCTATGTCGGGGGAGCTGATGCCGTTGTCGCTGTCAGGGTCGATGACGATCAGGTCGGCGAAGTCGTAGACCAGGGAGAAGGAACGGACGATATCTGTCTTGAGATTGACGGCCAGGACCGTCTTTTTCCGGATTTCCTGTAAATTGCTCACCCATTCCAGTACATTGTCTTTAGGGGGTGTTAGACAGGAAAAACCGGCCTTCTGGAGCATTCTAGGGCACTTTATGGGGGTGTCCGGAGGCAGCATCAAGCCCACAGGATTCGCGAAATGGAGCCCTAACATCTCCACAGCGAGTGAATTTTGCTTCTTTTTGAAGAAAAAAGGCATAACAAAAACGGTTTGCTATGCAAAAATAAGAAAATTATTGTTTCGGACTGAATTCCTGGTACGTATTATCGTCGTAAAAGACCAGGATGCGGGAAACCTGACGGGGTTCCTCTGCCATTGCCATAGGGAAAAGATCCAGTTGACTGCTGTCTGGGACGACCGATTCTTCCCGTGCGTCGTGGTACATTTTGCCTTTCCCGGTAAGCAGCCATTCCAGATTCAGGTTAGGGTAGTGCAGGAGCAGACTCTCCAGAAAATCGTATCCGGGCTTGTTGCGTCCGGACAGGATATGCGAAACGCTGCCGCGCGCGACCGAAAGGGTGTCGGCAAATTGCGTTTGCGTGAGATTTTCTGCCTGCAAAAACTGTAAAAGGCGTCGGTTCATAGTTCTGACATCTTGGGTTACAAATATACGCATCAGTTTTTAGAAATACAAATGCATATAAAATAGGGCAGGGGATAAAGAGGCTGATATTGCCGAAAAGTAAATATGAAGTATTAGTTTATATATAAATTATAATATACTGATTATTAAATAGCTAAATTAGTTTTATCGGAGTAAAAACACTCATTTTTCTTCAAATAGACACGCAATTTTGCCCTATTTTGCCGTTTTAAATATACTAACGCTTTATTTAAATTGTATAACATTCTGATTTACCGATAGATAATAAGCATTTATAGATAGGTATAAAAAAATTTTATCTATTTTTAGCACATGCTTTAGCAGGTCTGTATAGCACTGGAATATGTTTCACATAACTGCGCACGAAAAGTGTAAATCGAGGTTCGGTTTTGTAATACTCAGCTTGCGTTTCTGCCTTAATTTTTACGAGATTTCAATATTTCCGATAATTGGTGTAACTTTGCGCGAATTTTTAAATCTGATGATACCTGAAATTCATATTGAGGACTATAATTATGGCCTGGAGGACGCTAGAATCGCGAAATACCCGCTTCAAGAGCGTGATGCATCCAAGTTGCTGCATTACCGGAAAGGATCCATCCAGGAGTATCATTTTCGTGACCTTCCCGATCTGTTGCCTGAAAAGGCCCTGATGGTATTTAATGATACCAAAGTAGTGCCTGCCCGTTTACATTTTCAGCGGGAAACCGGCGCTCATATTGAGGTTTTCTGTCTGGAACCTGTGCAGCCGGTCGAATACAATCTGGCTTTTGCCGCTACGGATTCCTGCACTTGGAAGTGTGTCATCGGCAATGCCAAGAAGTGGAAGGATGATATCCTGCACCTCTATAATCCCGCTGATGACGCTGAAATAGCGGCCTTGGGATTGACAGCCACTTTGCTGGAAAGGGAAGGGCAGACTGGCAAGGTATGCTTGCGGTGGCAGGGAGGAATTCCTTTTTCGACTGTCCTGGAGAAAGCCGGAACGGTGCCCATTCCGCCCTATCTGAACCGGGAATCCGAAGCCATCGATACCGAACGTTATCAGACGCTATACGCCCATATCAGGGGCTCTGTGGCCGCTCCTACGGCCGGTTTGCATTTTACGGAGACCGTTATGGAACGCATCCGGGCTAAAGGCATTGATATGGAAACGGTGTGCCTCCACGTGGGGGCCGGAACCTTCCTCCCGGTCAAGAATTCCCTGGTAAGCGAACATCCTATGCATAGGGAGCCCTTTGTGGTTTCCAGGGATTTGTTGCTGCGTTTGCGCAACAAAGGGGAGAAACCCCTGGTGGCCGTAGGAACCACGTCTGTCCGCACCCTGGAATCCCTGTATTACCTGGGCGTAAGCTGCCTGGAGACGGGTCATCCTGAAGATGTGGAGCAGTGGGCACCCTATACGCGCGAATATCCGTATCGTACGGAAGAAGCGCTGGATGCCTTAATCCGCTATCTGGACGGCAGGGGAGAAGATGCCTTGGTGGCCGGGACGCGCATCATTATCGTTCCCGGATTCCGTTTCCGCCTGGTAGACAAACTTGTCACCAATTTCCATCAGCCGGAAAGCACCCTGATCCTGCTCGTATCGGCCTTTGTGAACGGCGATTGGCGTCGAATCTACGACTATGCCCTTGCGCACGATTTCCGCTTCCTGAGCTATGGAGACAGCTCTTTGTTGGAAAGACCTTGCATTTTGGAATAGTATTTGCACATTTTTTTAAGCAGACTTGACTAAAACATGATGGACCTGACTGAATTTAGCGATATTGCTCCCTTCACCGATGAAGAGGCGGATGCTGCCATAGACCGGCTATCCAATCATCCTAATACCAAATGGATTTCCAAGTTTATCTTCCCGGATAAGCCGGAAACCTTCCTGGCCGAATTACTGCGCAGTATCCATACGGTGGACGATTTCCAGCGCATGGTTATGCTGGAAGCCATCCAATGGTGTGTTTCGAACACCATGACAAGCTTCACCTTCGATGGGCTGGAGAATGCTAATGCACTTAACAGGCAATTCCTTGCCATGTCTAACCACCGGGATATCATCCTGGATCCGGCCCTCACGCAGCGCGTACTCATGGGCAACGGCTTTGAGGGAACACAAATCTGCGTGGGAGACAACCTGCTCAAATTCAAGACCGTAGAGCTGCTCATCCGCTCTAACCGCATGATCAAGGTGATCCGCGGCATATCGGCCAGGGAACTTTATCTATCTTCCCAGCTGTTGTCCCGCTACATCCGGGAAACCATTACTTCCGGCACGGCTTCCGTGTGGATTGCCCAGCGCCAGGGTCGTACCAAGGACGGCTATGATACCACGGAGCAGGGCCTGTTGAAGATGCTGGACATGAGCGGTACCAAGGACTTTGTCCAGAATTTCATGGAACTGTGCATCGTCCCGCTTAGTGTTTCCTACGAATACGAGCCCTGCGCTATCATGAAAGCCCGTGAAATCCTTATTTCCCGTACGCAAAAGTATGTGAAGGGTGAGACCGAAGATCTGGAAAGCATCATGATGGGCATTAAGGAGCCTAAGGGCCATGTGCATCTGCATATTGACAAGCCGCTTTCAGAGGAAGAAATCGTGGAGGCCTCGCACAGCGACAAGAACGACCGTTACCAAGCCATCCGTCACGCCGTAGACCGCCGCATTATCGGTGGATACAAGCTATGGAAAACCAATTACATAGCCTACGATATGGTCACGGCAGGCAACAAGTACGCTCAGGAGTATACGCCGGAAGACGTAGAATCCTTCAAATCTTATATGGCCAAGCAGATCATGAGGGTGGAACCTTCACTGGACAAGAAGGAGTTAATGGATATTTTCCTGCACATTTACAGCAATCCCGTGCTGGCCAAGGAACAACTTACAGCCGCACAATAAGCCAGGCCATATAGGCCGCCCAAATCAGAAGGAACAGACTGCCGTCCACCGGATCCAGTTTGTTCCTTTTTCCTATGTAGCAGCTGGTGAACAGAGCCAGCGCGCTTACCAGAAGAACGCCCAAATCCACGTAATTGATGCCCACGAAAGAAAGCGGATGGATCAGGGCCGATCCACCCAGGATGAGCAGGATGTTGAAGACGTTGGATCCGATGATATTGCCCAGCGCAAGCTGTCCTTTCTTTTTGACAGCAGCCGCAACGCAGGTGGCCAGCTCCGGCATAGAGGTGCCTCCGGCCAGGATGGTGATGGCGATGAATTTGTCGCTTACGCCCAGGCTATGGGCGATACTGGTGGCGGAATTCACGAAGACGCGACCGCCGAAAATGAGGGCCGCAAGGCCGCCCAGGATCATAAGGAGGGCCAGCCAGACGGGGTAAACCTTCTGCTGGGCGGTTTCACTTTCCTCAGCGCTGTCCTTTTTCCGGAACGACAGAACCATATAAGCGATGAACACGGCCAGCAGGATCCCGCCTTCCAGACGGCTGATTCCGTCTGTCCCAATGCCAAAAAGACTGTGTTTGAGCCCCATCAGCACCAGTAGAACGGTAATGACAATGTTCAGGGGGATATCCTTCTTCCGGTTTTCCTCGGTAATGGGGATGGGCAGCAGCAGGGCGGTGATACCCAGGATGAGCAGCGTGTTGAAGATGTTGGAACCGATGACGTTGCCCACGGAAATATCGGCATTGCCCTCGAGGGCGCCGATGAAACTGACCACCATCTCCGGGGCCGAGGTGCCCATTCCTACGATGGTAAGGCCGATGACGAATTCGCTGAGGCCGAATTTCCGGGCCACGGAGGAGGCTCCTTCCACCAGATAATCGGCCCCGAAAACAACCAGGGCCAGGCCTAAAAGTAAGAGCAATATCTGAACTAGCATCGTAGGTTTCTCAGGTTTGGCGGCACAAAATTAGCAAAAATATTTCTATATTTGTTGTTCAAGTAAGCCCGAGATGAAACGTTTTCTGCCACTGTTCGCTCTGCTGCTGGGTCTGGTTTTCTCCTGTAAGGAAAAGCCCGACCCTGAAAAGCCGGTGGAAATGCTTCTGAACAATGAGGCTGTCAATCTGGAATTCACCCCATCGGCCGATCCACAAACCCTACATTTTGAGCTGTATTGTGACGGTCTTTGGGATATGCGGGAAGAAGGCGTCCGGGCCAACTGGGTGGAGAACCGGACGGTGACAGCCCTTAAGAAAAATACGTGGTCCATCTCCATTCAAATCACGGAAAATACGGCCAGCATTCCCCGGAGGACCGTCTTCGTGCTTTACAGTGATACCGTGCAACGCCGCGTGGAGATTGTCCAGTCGGTGGAAGACCCTATCTTCCGTGTCCACGAACTGGGCGCCTACGGAGCCCCCGGCGGGGATGTCATCTTCGACAAGAACCGTTTCCAGTACAGCTGTCTTCAATACGGATCCAATAGTATGTCCGTACGTTTCCTGGAACCGGAGGAGGCTCGCGTTACCATTCTGGGCGGATTGTCCCGGAATCTGGAGACCGGAATGCAGCTCCAGATGCTGTACCGGGTGGTGGAGCAGGGTTACACGCGGATCCTGGAAACCATTCCGGTTCAGGTAATCCGGGTACGGGATTCGATGGTGTGGCTCAAGAAAGATGATAACGAGTATTTTGTAATCCGGAAATGAAGCGCGGACTGCTCATAGGTTTGTTGTGCTTTCTGAGCCTGCTTGCAGGGGCCCAGAGCCGCCAGATCCATCCATCCGGCGAACACCACGTGTTTACCGTCCTGGTGGAATTCCGCAACGTCCGCTTCTCGATGGAAGACCCCCAGACCCACTTCTCCGAAATGCTCAACGGGCGTGTCCAGGCCTATTTCAAAGAGAATTCCCTGGGCCAGTTTAGCCCCATCTTCGATGTCTATGGCCCCGTGCTGCTGGATGCCCCTATGGCCGATTATGGCCAGGATGTGATGGTGGCCGGAGAGCGTGTGGGGGATGTGGCTCCCGACCGGGCCCTCTACGATGCCTGCAAAAAACTGGACGAAGAAGTGAACTTTGCGCAGTACGACGCCGACGGAGACGGCATCCTGGATATGGTCCTCTACTATTATGCCGGATACGACCAGGCAGCGGGCGGTCCGGCCGATGCCATCTGGTCCCACCACCAGGACATTCAGGAGGTATCACCGCCGGAAATCGCTCACGCCCTCTTCGACGGGGTGCGGCTGGGCTATTACTTCTGCACCTCCGAACTGCGCGGGAATACGGGAACGGAGCCTGTCGGCATCGGCTCCACCATCCACGAGATGGGCCACGCGCTGGGCCTGCCGGACTTTTACGATACCAATGGCGGGGAACAGGGCCAGGCGGGCGGCTTGTATCAATTGTCGCCTATGTGTAGGGGTATGTACAACAGCGATGGGGACAGGCCTCCTTATTTCAACGCGATGGAACGCATCCTGTTGGGATGGATGGACTGGGAGGACTTGCTCCCGCTGGAAGAAGGATGGATGCAGTTGGACCCCGTACAGGGAAACAAGGCGGCTTTCAGTTATACCGGAACGGAAGGGGAGTTCTTCCTCTATGAGTGCCGAAACGGAAAAGGCTGGGATGCGCCCCTCCCGGCCGGGCTTGTGGTCTATCACGTAGACCGTTCGACGCGGAAGCTGGAGGACGGGGTATCGGCCATCTGGCTATGGGAACACTGGCGGGAGAACAACAGCCTGAATGCGCGGGGGAACCATCCCTGCTTCTATGTGGTTCCGCCGATGGCGCCCAAGGATTACAATTATGCCCCTGCCGTGAACGCCGCCACGCTGGTCTTTCCCGGTTCCGGCGAAGTGCGGTGTTTCGAGCCTGTTGACTGGGAGAATCAGCAAGCGGGCATCCAAATCACCTGTGTCGATTTCCAGGATGGAAAGTCCCGTTTCCGCGTGCTGGAGCGCAAAGGAGCCCTGGTGAGCGGCCTTATCCTGGAAGGGAATACCGAAGCCCCCGTGACGGGTGCCAGCGTACGCTTGGAAAGGGACGGTGTGGTGCTGGCCTCTGACCGGACCGGTATGGACGGCTATTATCAACTGCCGCTGGACATTGCCGTTCCCGCTTCCGGCGGAACGCTTCTCCTGGTGGTGGAAAAGGCCGATTATCGTACTGCTTCTGAGGAGTTTACGCTGGATCCATCGGGACTTTCCTGCCGCTATGTCCATCTGTTCGCTTACGAAGAACCCTTATCGGTACGCCTGTCCAAGTACGATGCTGCTCTCAGTGCCGGTTATTACCCCGGCAGCGGATCTCAGTTAGGGGCCGTCCGCTTTACCGCGCAGGAGCTGGCTCCTTATGCCGGCGGCCGCATTGCCCGGGTGGTATGTTATCCGTTCGTTGTCCATCCGGAGGAACTGGGCACGCTGTATATCACGGTGGACCAGGGGAAACTGCGGGTGCTCAATCTGCCGGTACATTCCCCGGTAGTAGGGGAGTATCTTCCTGTATCTGTGGAACTTACATCGGCTCAAGTGCGTATTCCGGAGGGCGTGGACCTGTATGTGGGCTACGGCTTCGACCGGCAAGGTTCCAATCACACGCTGGGAACCGTTTATCCGGGCGGCGAGGGGAACAGTTACTATGCGCCGTTTGGGCTGGGAACGCAGTCCTGGAAGCCTATGTATGTGGACAAAGCGGGCTTTTATATGGACCTGATGCTGGATATGGTGGTGGAAGAGGTGCCGGCCCAGGATCTGCCGCAGATGGGCTATACTTACATCCGGGGCCGGAGAAGCCCGTATTATGAAGGGGAGTCCTGGGAAGGGGAGCTGGTGCTCCCGGAGGGCGTGGTGGTGAACCGGCTGTCCTGGACGCTGGATGGGCAGCCGCTGGAAAGCCCTTCGTTTGTCCTGAAGGCAGGGGAGCACACGCTGCAGGCGCTCCTGACGTACCGGGACGGACGCGAGGAAGTGGTGGAGAAGGTCTTTAAGGTGGCGCGTTAGCTTATTCGGCCTTACGCTGCAGGGCAACCACGTTTTCCACGTGCATGGTATGGGGGAACATATCTACCGGCTGCACTGCGGTAATTACATAGTCCCGGCACAGGATGGCCAGATCTCGGGCCTGGGAAGCCGGATTGCAACTGACATAGACCATTCGCTGCGGGGCTGCCTTCAGGATTACCTGGGCAACATCGGGGTGGATCCCTGCGCGGGGCGGATCCAGGATGATCACGTCCGGTTTTCCGTTCCGGGCAATGAATTTTTCGTTCAGCACGTCTTTCATATCTCCGGCGAAGAAAGTGCAGTTGCCGATGCCGTTGGCGCGGGCATTGCTCCAGGCGTCTTCGATGGCCTCGGGAACGTACTCAATACCCACTACCTTGGCGGCCTGCCGGCTGACAAACTGCGCGATGGTGCCCGTTCCGGTGTATAAATCGTATACGACTTCCTGTCCGGTAAGGGCGGCGAACTCGCGGGCTACGCTGTACAGGCGGTAGGCCTGCAGGGAATTGGTCTGATAAAAGGATTTCGGGCCGATTTTGAAGCGCAATCCCTCCATTTCCTCGTAGATGGCATCCTCTCCTTTGTACAGGACGGGGGACTGGTCCCCAATGGAGTCGTTCAGTTTCTCATTGATTACGTACCAAAGGCTGGAAATCTGGGGAAAACGCGCTCCTACGGCATCCAGCAGGGCTTTTCGGCGGGCTTCGTCCTCAAAAGCGAAGCAGACGATGAGCATCACGGAGCCTTTTTCGGTGGTACGGATAAAGACATTGCGAAAATAGCCCTGATTCTCCCGGATATTGTAGAATTCATAGCCGTTTTCTACGCAGAACTGCTTGATAAACAGCCGAATAGAGTTGGACGGCTCCGGTTGCAGATAACACTGGCGGATGTCCAGCACCTTGTCAAAGAACTTGCCCACGTGGAAGCCCAGGCCCATCCGGTCCTGTTCGGAAACGCTGTCCGGATCTTCTCCTTTGAGCAGCCAACGCTCGCTGGAAGCGCTGAATTCCAATTTGTTACGATAATACTGCGTACGGAGGGAGGGGAGTGTGGGCCTGATTTCAGGCACGTCCAGATGGCCGATGCGCACCAGTTGGTCTTCCACCTGCTGGCGTTTGGCTTCCAACTGCATGGAATACGGCAAAGGTTGCCAGCGGCAGCCGCCGCAGACTCCGAAATGTTCGCAGAAAGGCTCCAGGCGCTGTTCGGAAGGTTTTACCATCCGCAGGATGAAACCCTCCATATAGTTTTTCTTTTTCTTATAAACCTTGATATCGACCACGTCGCCGGGAACGGCGAAATCTACGAAAACCACCATTCCGTCCACGTGCGTGAGGGCTTTGCCTTCGGCCGCAACGGCTTCGATGGTTACGTTTTCCAGCAGCAAATCGGTTTTCTTTCTAGACATGTCTGTTTTATTGCTGTGCAAATGTAGGGGAAACTTTGGATTTCCACAAGTTAACATAATATAAATTGTGTAACAAATTTAGTAAAAAGTGGGGAAGAGGGGAAAAAAATGCTGGACAATTGAAAAACTTTATGTATATTTGGATCGACTATTGAAATAATGTTAATTCTAAAAAATATCTATCTATGAAAAAAACTATTGCCTTTATTGCAGCGCTCTGCGTAGTATGCACGAGTATTTTTGCTCAAGACAAGCAGATTTTCAATCACCTGTCCATCGGTCCCGCTGTTGGTGAAGGTCTGGGTGTTGAAATTGCTATGCCCATCGGCCCGCAGTTCCAGATTCGTGGCGGCTATTCTTATGCCATTCCCATCACCGTGGGCCTGAACCTTTCTTCCCTGGCTTCTGCTTTTGGTGACAACTCCATCTCCCGTGACCTGAGCAACGTTCCCGTTACTGCTGGTGTCTGGAAAGGCGGCGTCGGAAATATTATGTTCGACTATTTCTTCTCTAAGAAATCTAATTTCCATATTTCTGCTGGTGTTCTCATCAATGCCGGCAAGATTGCCAGCGTCAAGGCAGATCTTACCAAGGTTCTCCGTCCGGATGAATATGGCACCGTTGCCATCGCTCCCAAAGGAAAAGATCCTATTTCCTCCGATAAGAACGGTTATGCCTATGTAGATTGGCAGTCCACGTGGAAAGTAATGCCCTTCATTGGCTTAGGTTGGGGTCGTCCCTGCCGTCAGGACCGCCTGGTGAGCGTAGTCTTCGATATGGGCCTGGCCTTTACCGGAAAGTCTCAGTTCCAGTCTTACAATTATATCAAGAGCAACGTTGAGACGGTTGTCATCGATGGTGATTATATTGGTAACAAAGATAAAGGTCTCCTGGACTTGGCCACCAACATCCCGCTGTATCCTATGGTTAAGCTCACTGTGTTCTTCCGTTGCTTCTAATTGTCTAATTTTAAACTAGTTATATCGTGAAAAAGATTTATCTTCTTTTGGCAGTTGCCACCGTTTCACTTTTCGCTTTCTCTGCTTGTAACAAAAATGGTGGTGAAGGTGGCGGCGGTGGAAGTGAGGTCGTTATGAAGGATGGCACCACCAAGGCGGCAGCCAAAGTGGTGAAGTTTAGCAGCAATCTTCCCAAGTTTGAGGATCAAAAAGGCACTTATGAAATCCGGAAGATGGAATTCACCGAGGATGGAAAGTGTGTTATAGAGGCCAAAGTGTTGAGTACCAAGGCCAATGTCGGCGATATCATCAACAAGGTTTATTCATTTTCGGAGAGCGGCGGCACCATTAACGTCAGCGGTTTCGGTACTGTGAGTGTTTCCGGCAGCAGCGTGAATGTGAATCCTTCCGCAGGTGAAGGTGGTACGTTTGAAGCAACTGTTACCCCCACCTCCACTTCCTCTACAACGGCCAATAACTTTGCCCGTACCTGGAGGGTGAACAGCGTTGTGGTGGGCGTGTCCGGTAAAGACGTGTCCATTATGAAGTCTTTCAGTGGATGTAACCTGGAAGAGATTGGCAAGTATGCCGCCGAAAACGGCGTAAGCGCTCTTAAAAACCGCCTGGACGAATTGAAAGGTTACAATGTGGATAATGTAATCTTCACCGGCGCCAATTCCTTCGTCATCTCCTTCACGGGTGCCGATGCCATTGCAGGAACCTTCAGCATTTCGGGCAGCAATAAACTCGGTTACAACCTCCCTGCCAACAATCCTTTCTTCCATGGTTCCGGCAGCGGCGAATTTGAGTTCCCGGCCGACAAGAAGGCCACTGTGGTCCTGAATGCTACTGTAGAAGGCTATTCCGGCTCCCTCGAGTTGTCCTTGTCTGCGGCCAACTAGTCCATTACTTCAATGTTGTTATAAGGCCCTGGAAATCAGGGCCTTTTTAGACTAAAACCACCGAATGTCCGTTATCATCCAAACCGTAGAGAGCCGGAAACAGTTGAGAGCTTTTGTGAAATTCCCTTTGGATCTTTACAAAAGGTGTCCGTATTATGTCCCCAACATCTATTCGGACGAAATGTCAACCCTGGATCCCCAGAAGAATCCTATGGGTAAGTACTCTCGCTCCCGGAAGTTCCTGGCCTACAAAGACGGAAAGGTCGTGGGCCGGGTCATTGCCATCATCAATGAAATTGCCAACAAGAAGTGGGACCACAAGGAGGTGCGTTTCGGTTGGATGGATTTTATTGATGATCCGGATGTTTCCAAGGCATTACTGGAGGCCGTGATAGCCTTCGGCAAGGAGCAGGGTATGACTTCCATCGTGGGTCCGCTGGGTTTTACGGACTTTGATAACGAGGGCTGCGTGGTGGAAGGCTTCGATGATATCTCCTCTTTCGCCCTCAAATACAATTATCCCTATTACGCCGCCCATTTCGAAGCCCTGGGATTCCAGAAAGTGAACGACTGGCTGGAGTATAGGATTTTTGTTCCGGAGGCCGTTCCGGACAAAGTGGTCCGGGCCTCCAAGATGCTCTCCGAGCGCTATGGACTCCGGATTCGCAAGATCACCCGAAAAGAAGTTCGGAAGGAGCAGTATGGCCAGAAGGTCTTCGACCTCATCAACCGTTCTTACAGCGAACTCTTCGATTTTACGGTGCTTCCTCCGGAAGTGATTGATAGCTACGTAGAAACCTATATGGGTCTGCTGGATCTGAAGTTCATCACGCTGGTAGAAGACCCCCAGGGAAAACTGGTGGCCGTGGCCCTTACAATGCCCTCCATTGCCCACGCGGTGCAGAAAAGCCGGGGTTATATGTTCCCCCTGGGCTGGTGGTACCTGCTCAAGTCTATGTTCTTCAAGTATGAAGATGCCTTGGAATTACTTATGATCGCTGTGGATCCGGAATACCGGAACCGCGGCGTGCACGCTATGCTCTTCAACGAGATTATTCCCAATCTCATCAAGGGGGGCTTCCAGTATGGTGAGTCCAACGCTGAAATGGAAGACAACGCCAGTGTCCAGAATCTCTGGAATCTGTATCGGAAAGAATTCAAGCGCCGCCGGCGCGTGTATGCTAAGAACTTCTAAATGAGCGCCTCCTCTACCCTGCTCCCTCCCCTGCCGGAACGCATGCGTCCCCAGACCCTGGACCAGTACGTGGGCCAGCGGCATCTGGTGGGCGAAGGCAGCATCCTGCGCAGGATGATAGAGAGTGGGAACCTGAGCTCCTTTATCCTTTGGGGGCCTCCGGGTGTCGGAAAAACCACCCTGGCGCATATCATTGCCCAGACGCTGGACCGGGAGTTCTTCACGTTATCGGCCGTGACGGCCGGTGTGAAGGATGTGCGGGAGGTATTTGAGAAGGCCAAAGGGAATTCCCTTTTCCAGCGGCGGGGCGCACCCATCCTGTTCATCGACGAAATCCATCGCTTCAACAAAGCCCAGCAGGATGCCCTGCTGGGCGCGGTGGAAAACGGCACCATCGTCCTCATTGGTGCCACCACCGAAAACCCCTCCTTCGAGGTAATCACTCCCCTGCTGTCCCGTTGTCAGGTATTTGTTCTTAAATCATTGGATAAGAATGATTTACAAATTTTACTTGAACGAGCACTTAAGGAGGATGTGCTCCTGAAGGAAAAGGAAATCGAGGTGCGGGAAAGCGAAGCCCTGATGCGTTACAGCGGGGGCGATGCACGCAAACTCCTCAATGTACTGGAGCTGGTGGTGGACGCCCAAAGCGGTCACTCCCCTATTGTCATTGACAATGCCACCGTTACCGCCTCCATCCAGGAGAATATGGCCATCTACGACAAGGACGGAGAGATGCATTATGACATTATCTCCGCCTTTATCAAGAGCATCCGGGGCTCGGATCCCAATGCGGCCATCTATTATCTGGCGCGGATGATCGACGGCGGCGAAGATCCGCTCTTCATTGCCCGCCGCCTGTGCCTGAGTGCATCGGAAGACGTGGGTCTGGCCAATCCCAACGCCTTATTGCTGGCCAATGCCTGCTTCGAGGTGGTTTCCAAGATCGGTATGCCGGAAGGGCGCATTCCCCTGGCCGAAACCACGGTATACCTGGCCTCCTCGCCCAAGAGCAACGGCTCCTATATGGCCATTGAGAATGCTCTTGCCAAGGTGAAGGAAACCGGTAATCTGCCAGTCCCCCTTCCCATCCGCAACGCGCCCACGGAACTGATGTCGCAATTGGGATACAGCGACGGTTACAAGTATGCCCACGACTATCCCGGGCATTTTGTGGATATGGAATTCCTGCCCGATGCCCTGAAGGGGACGGTGTTCTACCAGCCCCAGCCCAACAAGCACGAAAACGCCCTTCGTGCCTATCTGGAGGCCTGTTGGCCCAAATACTACAAGAAAGATTAACGTCTTCTGAACTCAGCCACGGTGATGGCGGTGGCAACGGCGGCATTGAGGCTTTCGGAGCCCGGATCATCGGCCGGATAAGGCGGGATGAACAGACGTTCGCTCACGCAGGCTGCTACTTCGGGGGAAATGCCGTTGGCTTCGTTCCCAATCACAATGACGGAAGGGGCTTTGCTGCCATCGGACAGGGGACGGTCGTAGATACGGGTACCGTCCAGGAAGGTTCCGTACACCTGGCCGCCGGCTTGTAACGCCGATGTACACAGGACCGGGATGTCCGTATAGTGGAAACGCACGCGGAAGATGGCGCCCATAGTGGCCTGGACCACTTTGGGATTGAAAAGATCCACCGTATCCGGTGAGGCGTACACCGCGCTGATGCCGAACCAATCGGCTATTCGGAGGATGGTGCCCAGGTTGCCGGGGTCCCGGATGCCGTCCAAGGCCAGAAAAAGGCCCGTAGAGGGCAGATTGTCCTGAAGAAGGTCTGCGGGCTTCCGGACCAGCGCAAGGGCCGGAGAAGGCGAAGAAAGGGCCGAAATCCGGGCCATGGCGGTCTCCCCTATCTCTTCGCGGCGATATACCCGTTCCAAGGTGAAGCGGGAAGCGAGGGCTTCGGCCACCAGCTTCTCCCCTTCCACGATGAAAAGTCCGCTGCTGTCCCGGAATTTTTTCTGCGACAGCGATTTGACGAACTTGATTTCGGCCTGGGTCATAGATTAGTAGCCCAGAATCTTGAGCATACTTTCGGCCGACTGTTCTTCCGCGAAGATGCGCGTGGTCAGGTTCCCTTCCTTGTCCCGGTCGATGAGGATGTGCCGGGGAGAAGGCATAAGGCAGTGCTTGATGCCGCCGTAACCGGAAAGCGCCTCCTGATATGCACCCGTGTGGAAGAAGCCGATATACAGGTTTTCCCGCCGGCTGCGGATGGTGGGCAGGAAGATGGCGTTGGCGTGATAGTCGGCATTGTAGAAGTCCTGGCTGTCGCAGGTGAGGCCGCCCAGGAACACGCGCTGGTATTCATCGTTCCACTTGTTGATGGGCAGCAGGATGAAGCGCTGGTTCAAGCCCCAGGTGTCCGGCAGGCAGGTCATGAAGCTGTTGTCGATCATGTACCACTTTTCGCGGTCGTTCTGCTGCTTGATGTCCAGGATCTTGAAGATGGTGGCGCCGCTCTCCCCTACGGTGAAGGAGCCGAATTCCGTGAAGATGTCCGGTTCTTCCACGCCGTTGGCGTTGCAGGTGACCTTGATCTGGTTGATGATTTCCTCCACCATATATTCGTAGTCAAAATCCTGGGCAAGGGAGGTCTTGTTGGGCAGGCCGCCGCCGATGTTCAGGCTGTCCAGTTCCGGGCAGATGGCCTTGAGTTCACAGTAAACCTTCACGCACTTGGACAGTTCGTTCCAGTAATAGGCGGTATCCCGGATGCCTGTGTTGATGAAGAAGTGCAGCATCTTCAGGTGGAAGTTGGGATACTTGGCCACCGTACTCTGGTAGAATTTGATGATATCCGAGTAGCGGATGCCCAGGCGGGAGGTATAGAAATCGAAGTTGGGCTCTTCTTCGGAGGCGATCCGGATGCCCATCATGGTCTCTTCTTCAATGAGATCGGCCAGGTCTTCGAATTCGTTCTTGTTGTCCAGCACGGGGATGATGTTCTTCCAGCCTTCCTTGCGCAGTTTGGCGATGTTCTGGATGTACTGCGGACGCTTGAAGCCGTTGCAGATGATGTACAGGTCTTCCTTGTCCACGGAACCGTCGCGGCCCAGGGCTTCGATCAGGTCCAGGTCATAGGCCGAGGAGGTTTCCAGGTGCACGTCGTTTTTCAGGGCCTCGTGTACCACGAAGGCGAACTGGGAACTCTTGGTGCAGTAACTGTAATGGTATTCGCCCTGATAATCGGCCTTGGCCATAGCCACCTTGAACAGGCGTTTGGCCCGCTGGATCTGAGAGGAAATCTTGGGCAGGTAACTGATTTTCAGCGGCGTGCCATACTTCTCAATGATTTCCATAAGGTCGATGTCGTTGAACAGCAGGTCTCCGTCCACTACCATAAATTCGTCCTGCGGGAAATCGAAGGTCTGTTCAATCAGGTCGATGTATTTGTTTTTCATCTGGGCTTAAACTGTTAAATTCTCGCAAATATAAGTAAAAAAGTGTTATTTTTGTAAGAATGAATCTGCGGAAAGTCATATTTCTTGGCCTTTGCCTGCTGTCGGTGGCAGGCTGCAGCGTAACTCGTTCGCTCAAAGACGGAGAATACCTGCTTCGCAAGAACAAGGTGAAGGTAGATGACAACTCCTACAATGCCGCGGAACTCTCTTCCTACGTAAGCCAGAAACCCAACAGTTATCTGTTTGGGGTCAATCCCCTGCTGTACGTATACAACTGGGGCGGCGACGGCAGTACCGGCTTCAAGCGTTTCCTGCAGAAAATCGGCGTGAAGCCGGTGGTGTACGATGCCTCCCAGGTGGAAAAGAGTATCCAGAGCATAGAAAACCACCTGCGCTATACCGGCTATTATGGGTCCCAGGTGGAAAGCCAGGTGAGCGTGAAGGGACGTAAGGTATACGTAACTTATTACGTGGCACTGGGAAAGCGCTACACCATCAGCGCCATCGACTACAAGATTCCCGAGTATGGCACCTTCAAGCAGGATTTCGAATCCACGCTCCCGGAAAGCACCATAGCCCCCGGACAGTTCCTGGCCGAATCCAGCCTGGAGGCCGAGGCAGAACGCTCCTCGCAGGTGATGCGCAACATGGGTTACTACGGCTTCAACAAGAGTTTCTATGCTTTCGAGGCCGATACCCTGGCCTCCGACGGCAGGGCCTCCGTCACCATGTTCGTGCGGGACTATGCCCTGGGCGACAGTCCTTCGTCCGGCAAGGAGCACAAGAAATTCACGCTGGGCCAGGTGCAGATCACCCATCCGGAGCGCCTTAAAATCCGCCATAAGGTGCTGGAGAACCTGAACACCCTTCGGCCCGGGGATCTGTACAACGAAAAGGAAGTCAATACCACCTATACCCGTTTTGCCAGTGTGGGCATGCTGTCGGGCGTAAACGTGAACCTGGAACCCGTCTCCGACGACCAGGTGGACTGCAATATCACCCTGCGCAATTCCCGCCTCCAGGCCTTCCGGGCCGATCTGGAAGCTTCCGTGAATTCCACGGGCCTTGTGGGCATTTCCCCCCAGTTGAATTACATCCACAAGAACATCTTTCACGGCGGCGAGCAGCTGAATATCGGCGTGAAGGGCAATTTCCAGTTCAAGCCCCGCGATCCCGCCTATTCCACGGAAGTGAGTGTTACCGGTTCTATCCGTTTCCCTAAGTTCATCGGCCTGCCCAACCGTATTTTCAAAGGTCCCAATATCCCCCGCACGGACATCACCATGGGTTTTGTGTATCAGGACCGTCCTGAATACCGTCGTGCAGTGATTTCCACCGGCTTTGTGTATAACGGACGTCTGGGAACGAGGCTATACTATCAGTTCACCCCGCTCCGGGCTAATGTGGCGCGTCTGTTCGAGATGGATGAAGACTTCTGGTTCATGCTGCTCCAGACCAATCCTTTCCTCCTGAGCGCCTATATGGACCACTTCGACATGGGCGTGGGAGGCATGCTTTATTATACCACCGATGCTTCGGCCGTCCCCAAGACGCCTTTCCATTATGTCCGTTTTGGCTTCGATCTGTCCGGCAACCTGCTCAGTCTGTTCAATCCCCTTATGCCCGTGAACGAGTACAATGAGCATACCATCTGGTCCACTCCGTACTCGCAGTATGTGCGCGGAGAGCTGAACCTGGGTAAAGTGTTCCGCTTCGGGAAAAACGATCAGCAGGCAGTGGCTTTGCATCTGATGGCCGGTGCCGGTTACGCCTATGGCAACTCCGATAACATGCCAGTAGAGAAATTGTTCTATAGCGGCGGTTCCATGTCCATGCGCGGCTGGCAGGCCCGTACCCTGGGTCCGGGCACATCGCAGCCCATGACCATGTTCTCCATTCCCAGCCAGGTGGGCCAGATGAAGTTTGAAGCCAATGTGGAATACCGTTTCCCGCTAGTCTGGAAACTGGAAGGCGCCCTCTTCGCCGATGCCGGTAACATCTGGGACTTCCCGCCCCTTTGGAACGATTATACGGACGATGGCAGTTACTTCAGTTTCAAGACCTTCCCGGAATCCTTAGGTCTGGACTGGGGCCTGGGCATCCGCCTGAACCTGGATTTCATCCTCATCCGCGTAGATGCCGGCGTGCGCCTGCACGACCCTGTACGCGAAGAAGGAAACCGCTGGGTTCCCATCAACCAATGGTTCAAGGGAAACTACGCCATCCACTTCGGCGTAGGTTATCCGTTCTGATGAACGGATAACCCGATTTCACCCAACGTTACCCCATCCCTAAATCCCTTCCCTCGGGGAAGGGACCCTTTGGGTCCCCCCATGACATCCACGTTACCCCATCCCTAAATCCCTTCCCTCGGGGAAGGGACTTACTATCGCCCTACGGGCTCTAAGGCTGATTTGAGGGCTGAATTATTTAGTAGAATCCAGGTAGTAGATTAGGCCGGTGCGAACGTTGTGGATGATGGCGTCGGAGGAATAGGTGGCGCCGGAGACGATGTCCACTTCCAGAGCTGCTGCATCGGCGGCTGTGAGCCCGTTCCAGCGTTCAAAAAGCTTCTCCTCCTTCAGGAGCTCGAAATACGCGGGAGACTCCTGATTGGTGAGGGCCTGCACTTGGGCCACTTTCCCTTCTTTAAGGGTGATGAGTACGGGAGTAGGCCCGTTATAACCCTCGTACTTGGCGCACAGGGTGGTGGTGTTGATCAGTACCATACCGTCTTTCTGGGTGATGACTGGCTCATCGGGCGCAAAGGCCAGGGAGAGGGCCCCTACCAACAGGATGGAAAGAAGTTTTTTCATAGTTTAAGTTCAGTTACAGTTCAAGTAGGCGGAAATCCCGCTCCGGTACCGATAGGATCAACTCGGTTTGTTGGGTTGTAATACCCAGGTAGTCAAGTGCTTCCTGGGGAATATACACGTAAATGTCTGTGGAAGGGCCGAAGTTGGCCACCACCAGATAAGTGCTTTTCCCGTGGCTGCGCAGGAACGCATAATGGCGGTCCTTGTCAAAGCCGTTGACCTGGCAGTAGCCCAGGTCGAAGGTCTGGCCTTGGGCAAAAGCCGGGGTCTTGGCCAGGTTCAGGACTTCTTTGTAACGTTGGAAGACGGCCTGGTCCGGGTGCTGCAGGGCGGGTACGGTGCACCAGTCGAAGATGGAGGTGCGCCCGTCGATGCCGCTGAAGCCTTCGGCCTGCATGCCCCGCTCCCCTGCCTCCTGGCCGAAATAAAGCATGAAAGGCGCGGTATTCAGCAGGGCCGATACCGCAAGGGCAGCATAGCCTCCGGCCGCGCTGCCGCAGAAGAAGTCGGAGGCCACGCGCTGCTCGTCGTGGTTCTCCAGGAAGTTGAGCATATGCGGCTGCAGCTTGTCCAGAAACTGCCAGTTCCAGGTGATGGACTCAGCGGAAGCGTTGCTGCAAGTAACCGCTCTAAGTGTATCGTACAGACCAGATTTGTCGTAAAGCAGGTCGAAGCCAACCTCTTCAATGTACATCCGGTATTTGTCTTTTTCATAGACTTCCGCAATGAACTGGACCTGCGGGTATTCGGCCTTTACGGCGGCGATGAGCCAGCGCATAAACTGCGGCGGAACCAGCTCTACCATATCGCAGCGGAAGCCGTCCACGCCCTTTGCGGCCCAGAACAGCACGATGTCCCGCATCTTGTCCCAGGTGGCGGTGTGGAAGTCGCAGTAATTCAGTTTGACGGTCTCGTACCAGTCATTGATGCCGGGAGCGGCGGTGAAGCAGTTGCCGGAGGCCTTGGCGGGATATTCCGTATAGCCGCCGGCTTCCACGGGCAGCTGTAGTGCCTGTCCGGGATAATAGAAGAAATCGTTCTCCGGTGACCAGTGGACGGACGTGTTATCGGCCTGGCCGAAGTTCACGTTTTCCCGGGCCACATGGTTGGGGACAAAATCGATGATGACTTTCAGGCCCGCCTGGTGCGTGCGGTCCACCAGCGACTGGAATTCCTCCATGCGGCGGGCCGGGTTGTCGGCCAGATAAGGATTCACATCGTAATAGTCCGTGATGGCGTAAGGGCTGCCGGCCTCCCCTTTCACCACCTTTTCTCCGCTGGATGCGCTGGCATGCCGGATTACGCCGGTATACCAGACAGCATCGACACCGAGTCCTTTGAAATAGGTGAAGGACCCGGCGTCGACGGAGGAAAATTTACCAGCTCCCCAGAGCCTGGGGAGCATTTGGTAAATAAGTTGTTTCATCTTACCAGTTCAAGATTTTCTTGAAGTCGTAGTCCGCGGGGTTGGGGACGATCTTCTGGGCGGCTTCGTAGTCGGCCGGGGTGATGAAGTGGCAGATGTGATTGAAGTAATTCTGGGCGGTGCCGCCGTCGATGGCCACGCGGCGCGGAGGAATCTTGCCCTCTGCGTTCTGCAGGTCTTTCAGGTACAGCGGATGGGCGGTGCCGAAGGCATCCACATACACCATGCAGCCGGTCTCTCCCTTGGCGAAGAGTTCGTAGGCTCCCATGGCCAGTTCCGTGCAGTAAGTGAGGTCATAGGCGATGGGATCCTGGCAGCGGACATCGTAGCCGATCTCCACGGGACGGGTCTTCACCTTGAGGCCGATCTTCTTGAATTCCTTCTCCAGGATGTCGTTGAACAGGACGGCCTTGGAAATCTTGCCAAGCTCCGGATGGCCGTGCTCATCATAAGTCATAGAGACGCCGGCGTCCTTGATTTCCTGGGGATCCAGATCGTGGAAGACACCTTCGGCCACTACAACGGTGCCGTAAGGGATGCCCAGCAGTTTGCGCTTGATGATGCAGCTGAGGGCCAGCTTCACAATCTTGTCCAGGGTGATGGGGGTCTTGTCGAACATCTCGGGGATGATGGTCATGGGGCAATGCGTAGCCTCGCCGATACCCAGGGCCAGGTGACCGGCGCTGCGGCCCATAGCGCTGATGATGAGCCAGTTGCCGCTGGTGCGGGCATCTTCATACACGGTGCGGGCCAGGTGGGCACCCTCGTCCTTGGCGCTGTTGAAGCCGAAGGTGGGAGTGTTCTGCGGCAGCGGGAGGTCGTTGTCGATGGTCTTGGGAACGTGGATGTTGTGGATGGGATACTGCTTGGCTTCCAGGAACTTGGCAATGCGGTTGGCCGTGGAGGCGGTGTCGTCACCGCCAACAGTAACCAGGAGCTTGATGTTATTGTCCTGGAACAGGCTCAGGTTGAAGTTGTCCTCGAAATCCTTGTCGGTGGGTTTGAAACGGCTCATCTGCAGGTAGCTGCCGCCCCGGTTGAAATAGGCATCGGCCTTGAAGAAATCGATTTCTTCGGTGCGCGGAGCCTTGCTGAACAGGCCGCTGTAACCGCCATGCAGGCCGATTACACGGTAACCATTGCTGAGGAACGTTTTGGCAACAGACATCACGACGGTGTTCATGCCCGGAGCCGGGCCGCCGCCACAAAGGATAATGATGGAATCTTTCATATTGGGTTAATGATTATTAAGTTTCACTTAATCGTACAAATATAGCGAAAAATCTAGTATTCCTCTTCGTTTTTCTGCCTATTTTCATCAATCACGTCCTCATAACCCTTGAGAGCGGCAAAAGGCGCGAACTGGGCGGCACGGTCCAGCCGGGCCATGCGCGGGTGTTTGCGGGAGGTGGGATGCTCCAGGTGGATGATATCGTCGTACGGGGTTTTCATTCGTGGTGTCCTCCTATCTGTTGGTTGCGTTCCCGGGTGGTGGCGCCTTCCTCGAAATTCATACCTTTCAGGATGGCGTTCTTGCCGAATTTCTTCCGGATCTCCAGGATCACTTCCTGCTGTTTCCGCTCCCGGGAGGTGTCTGGAAGTTCCTCGAAAAGATTGAGCTGACAGCCTTCGGCATCCTCCTCTTTCACTACTTTAGATGCTACCACATAAATTCTTCTGACAGAGAGATTCCTGTTGACTATCTTATCAAAGAGTTCCATCATGTTTTTCAGCAGGATGGAGGTGGCCGATGTAGGGAAAGGCAGGTTCACGCTGCCGTGGGCCGGCTTGGGTGTGGGACGCCCGTACCAGTCCTGCACCATAGGGCCTCCGTTCCCCTTCCCTGCCTCGTAACCCACGTGCAAAACCAGCTGGGTTGTGACCAGTCTTTTCTCCACCAGATCCAGGCTCAGAAGGTCGGTCATCTCCCGCACAATCAGGCGGGCTTTCTCATATGGATAGGGCTCCTTAAGCACCTGCCCGCTGGACAGGCTGCTGGCGCTGGGCCGATAAGCCTTGATATCGGCCATGGTGCAGGGCTCCCAGCCCCAGGCGTGGTCTATCAGCAGTTCGGCGTTGACCCCGAAGAGTTTGTACAGTACATCCTCGTTGATGAGGGACATCCGGGCTACATCGCCCAGCGTGTACATACGGGCGCTTTCCAGGCGCGCCACGGTGCCGCGCCCGATGCGCCAGAAGTCCGTCAGGGGCCGATGGGTCCAGTATTTTTCCCGGTAGCTTTGCTCGGTGAGTTCGGCTATCCGCACGCCATCTTTATCGGCCTTGCTATGCTTGGCCTCAATGTCCATGGCCACCTTGGCCAGATAGAGGTTGGGGCCGATGCCTGCCGTGGCTGTGACGCCCGTTTCCTGCAGTACGTCGCGGATCAGGCGCATGGCTAACTGGTGGGCGTCCATCCCGTACATTTCCAAGTATTCGGTGGCATCGATGAAGACTTCATCAATGGAGTACACGTGGATGTCTTCCGGGGCAATCAGACGCAGATAGATGCCGTACACCTGGCCGCTAACTTCCAGGTATTTAGCCATTTGCGGCGGGGCTGTAATGTAGTCCAGTTCCAGGCCGGGCTGCTCCTTTTTGAGCCGGGCAATCTGCTGGTTCACCTCAAACAGCCTTGGTCGGCCGGGTATGCCATAGGCCTTGAGGGCGGGAGAAACGGCCAGGCAGATGGTCTTCTCCGTGCGGGTGGGATCGGCCACCACCAGGCGGGTGGTGAGCGGATCCAGCCCCCGCGCCACGCACTCCACCGAGGCGTAGAAGGACTTCAAGTCAATGGCTATGTAAGTACGCTGGGACACAGTAGCACAAAAATAGCGAATTTCGGTGACTTTTCCCACTCTTTTTGGAGGGGACGGGCTTTTGATTTTTTGTAAGCTACTGGTAATCATATGCTTATAAAGCAGGCGGTGCCAGACCCCCCTGGTTAGAGAGGGGGGGTGGCACTGAGCTCATGGGTAAGTAATTGAATATTAGTGAATTAATGCTTGTGCCAAAGCCTGGCGCAAGCGGGGGCCACAAAAGGGGCGGTAAAGGACGCGGAAAAGGACTTTGCAGAAGCGCCGAAAATTTATTATCTTTGCGTTTTACGCATGTGTATGTGCGTATACGTGATTATGGACTACACTGAGGCAAAGCATAGAATAGAGGAGCTGAAGGCCGTTCTTTGGGAGAACAGCCGGAAGTACTACGTGGAGAACGCCCCCACCATGAGCGATTATGAGTATGATCAGCTCATGCATGAACTGGAGGCGCTGGAAGCGCAGTATCCGGAGTATGCCACTGAAGACTCCCCCACCCGGCGCGTGGGCTCGGACCTGGAAGAAGGATCGGCCGATAGCGCTGGCTTTGCCAAGGTCCCGCACCGCTATCCTATGCTCTCGCTGGCCAATACCTATTCCATCGGCGAGGTGGAAGAATTCGCCCAGCGGGCCGCCAAGACCCTGGACACCAGCTTTACTTACAGTTGTGAACTGAAGTTCGACGGAACGGCCATCTGCCTCACTTACCGCAATGGCGTATTGTTCCGGGCCTTAACCCGTGGCGATGGTGTGGTGGGCGACGATGTGACCCGGAACGCCCTCCGCATTGCCAATATCCCGGAAAAACTGAAGGGTACGGGCTGGCCCCGGGAGTTCGAAATCCGCGGGGAAATCCTGATGCCGTATGAATCCTTCGACCAGCTGAACCACGAACGCGAAGTGAACGAGGAGCCGCTTTTCGCCAACCCCCGCAATGCCGCCAGCGGTTCGCTCAAGCTGCAGGATCCGGAGGAAGTGGGCAGGCGCGGCCTTATGTGTACGCTGTACCACATCCCCACCGGTCAGGTGGACTTCCCTACCCACGACGATGCTTTAAAAGCGGCCCAAAGCTGGGGTCTGCCTGTTTCCGACGAGCGCCGCATCTGCCACAATATCGAAGAGATTGAGGCCTATATCGCCCATTGGGACACCGCCCGCAAGGAACTCCCTTACGCTACGGACGGCATTGTGATCAAGATCAACGAAATGGCCTACCAGCAGCAGCTGGGCTATACGGCTAAAAGCCCCCGCTGGGCCGTGGCCTATAAGTTCAAGGCCGAACAAGCCTGTACCCCCGTGCTGTCCATTGATTACCAGGTGGGCCGGACGGGTGCCGTTACGCCTGTAGCCAATCTGGAACCCGTGCTGCTGAGCGGCACCATGGTCAAACGCGCCACCCTGGTGAACGAAGACCAGATGCGCAGCCTGGACCTCCACGAAGGCGACTGGGTGTACGTAGAAAAAGGTGGGGAAATCATTCCCAAAATCACGGCCGTGGAACCTTCAAAACGGGCTCCGGGTGCCGTCCCGCCCGTTTTCCCGGCCAACTGCCCGGACTGTGGAACGCCCCTGGTGAAGCCGGAGGGCGAAGCCCGCTGGTTCTGCCCCAATTCGGCCGGCTGTCCTACCCAGATCAAAGGAAGGATCCTGCATTTCGTCTCGCGGAAGGCTATGAATGTCCTGTGCGGCGAAGCCACCGTGGAACAGCTGTACAACCTGCAGCTGGTCCGCACCCCGGCCGATTTGTACACCCTCCGGGAATATCAGCTCCTGCAGCTGGAAGGCTGGAAGGAACGCAGCGCCCGCCGCTTCCTGCAAAGCCTGGCCGATTCCCGGAAGGTGCCGTTCGAGCGCGTGCTCTTTGCCCTGGGGCTCCGCTATGTGGGCGAAACCACCGCCCGCGACCTGGCCCGCCACTTTGGCAGCATCGAAGCGCTGCAGGCCGCTACCCGCGAAGAGTTGCTGGCCGTGCCGGAAGTGGGTGAAGTGATCGCCGACAGCGTTCTGGCCTGGTTCCGCAGTGAGGAGAATCTCCGGGAAGTGGAACGCCTGAAGGGAGCCGGTCTGCAGTTCGCGATTGATAGCGGGAAGCAGCAGCTTTCCAATGCCCTGGAAGGCAAAACCATTGTAATCAGTGGCAATTTCTCTATCTCCAGGGACGATATGAAAGCTCTCATCGAGGCTCACGGCGGCAAGAACAGCAGTTCCGTGAGCGGCAAGACCACCTACTTGCTGGCTGGCATCAAGCCCGGTCCGGAGAAAGTGAAAAAAGCCCAGGAACTGGGCGTGGAAATCATTGATGAGCAGGAGTTCAGGGAGATGATAGGCGCCTTCGTCGCTAGCGCTCCTCAGGATGACAACATTACAGAACCAACACTGTTTTAGGGATGTTCGAGCGTTTGTGGAATAAGATGCAGGTGTTTTTCCGGTGGGTTTCCATCTGGATTACCCGCATCATACGCTTTCTCACGCACGATATCTGGCTCCTCAATGAAGAGGACTTCTCCCGCTTTAAGGGCCGTCTGGTGAAAGATGCCAAGACGGTGCTCCTGATGCTCAACACCTTCAATGACCAGAAAATCGACTACCAGATCACGGCCCTGGCCTATCGCAGTATGATGGCCGTAGTGCCGTTCATCGCCATCGGCCTGTACCTGACGGATACGGTGGGCCTGCGGGATCATTTTGCCGAAATCGTCTATGCCAACCTGGGAGAAGGCGAAGTCACGCAGATCTTGCTGAATGCGGCCGACAACATTACCAATACGGCTGAAACCGGCCTCTTCGGCTTCATTTCCATGGCCTCCTTCATCTGGATTGTGCTATCGCTGATGCTTACCGTGAGCCGGGTGTTCAACAACGTGTGGAAGGTGGAACGAGTGAATCAGCGGCTGCGCACCTTCGGCATCATCGTGGGCATCACCCTGTTGTCGCCCTTTGTGATCATGCTGTTCTTCTCCGGCTCGGTGCTTTATTCCAATGCGCTGAGCTTCCTGTTCCCGGACAGTACTTTCCTGGCCGGCCATATCCGGAGCTTCCTTACCTGGTTGGTGTTCGCCGCTACCACCGTATTTGTGCTCCATATTATGTATCGCTATATCCCGGATACCAAAGTCCATTCCCGCTATTCGCTGAAGGCAGCACTGATAGCGGGTCTCATTTTTACCGGGGTGCAGTACCTGTACCTGGAAACGCAGTTGATGGTGGCCAAGCAGAGCGCCATATACGGGGTGTTCGCCGCCGTTCCCCTGTTTATGATCTGGCTGAATATGGGATGGAGTATCGTCCTTTACGGGGCGGAACTCTCCTATGCCTTCCAGAATGTAGACCAGCATAGCACTACGGTGGAGATGCTGGATGAGATGAATGCCGATGCCGTCCGTGCCCGCAAGGAACGGCGCAAAAAAAGTATTAAACTATGAGTTTCTCCGAGTTTACCCAGAAAGATTACGACCTGATAGCCCACGACTATGAGCTGTTGCGTCTGTCGGCCGAAAAACGCTGCGCCAATGCAGAAGAGATGGAGGTGATACGGCGGACCTTTGAGTTCGCCAACGATGCACATCGCAATGTCCGGCGCCGCAGCGGAGAGCCCTATATGCTGCACCCCATTGCCGTGGCGCGCATCGTGGTGGACGATATCGGCCTGGGATACAAGTCCATTGCTGCCGCGCTGTTGCACGATGTGGTGGAAGACACGGATTATACCGTGGAAGACATCCGCGAACGTTTCGGCGACAAGATCGCCTCGCTGGTGGACGGTCTCACCAAGATCAAGAACGTGCTGGACAATGAGCAGAAGACCCACGGCACGGACATTTCCCAGCAGAGCCTGCAGGCCGAGAATTTCAAGCGCATCCTCCTCACCCTGAACGACGACGTTCGCGTGGTCCTCATCAAACTGGCCGACCGCCTGCATAACTGCCGTACCATCGAGCATATGCCGGAGCACAAGCGGGACAAGATCCTGAGCGAAACCATGTTCATCTTCATCCCCCTGGCGCACCGTCTGGGCCTTTACAGCATCAAGAGCGAACTGGAGAACATCTGGCTGCGTTACAAGGAGCCCGAAGCCTATGAAGAGGTGAAGGCCCGCATCGACAAGAACATCCGCGACAAAGGGGCCGAAATGACCGCCTTCGTGGAGCCCATCGAACAGGCCCTGGAGAAAGCCGGCTTCAAGTTCGAGATCAAAAAGCGGGTGAAGACGCCCTATTCCGTGTGGCACAAGATGCAGGAGAAAAAGATCTCCTTCGAGGAAGTGTACGACCTGTATGCCATCCGGATTATCTTCGACGCGGACCAGCAGTCCCGGGAGACGGAGCGCGACCAGTGCTACCACATCTTCTCCATCATCACGGGCATCTACCGGTATATGCCGGAACGCCTGCGGGACTGGGTGAAGAACCCCAAGACCAACGGTTACGAGGCCCTGCACTGCACCCTGCTCAGTAATTCCGGCATCTGGGTGGAAGTGCAGATCCGCACCCGCCGTATGGACGACATCGCGGAAAAAGGTATCGCCGCGCACTGGGTATACAAGAGGAACGGTTACCTGGGCGAAGGCGACTACGAGATGGACAACTGGCTGGAGCGTATCAAGGACATCCTGGTGAACCCGGATGTGAACGCCCTGGAACTGCTGGACATCATCCACAAAGACTTGATATCGGCCGATATCTATGTGTTCACGCCTATGGGCGAACAGCGCAGCATCCAGAAAGGCGCCACCGCCCTGGACTTCGCCTATCTGATCCATACGGAAGTGGGCCACAAGGCCATTGCGGCCAAGGTGAACCAGCGTCTGGTGAAACTGAGCCAGGTGCTCAACACCGGCGACAAAGTGGAGATCATCACGGCCGAGGATGCCAAGCCCCAGCCGGAGTGGCTGCAGTTCCTGACCACCCGCCGGGCCCGCACCCTGGTGACGGACTACTTCAAGACGGAGCGCAAACAGACCGTGGACTTTGGCCGGAAAACCTTGGAGAATACCCTCACCGGAATGGGCCTCGAGATGGACGAGAAGAATCTCCAGCGCCTGGAGGTCTCGTATGGGGTGGAGAACCGCGAGGAGCTCTTCTATGGAATCGGCCTGGGTACGCTGAGCCTGGAGCATGTGGGCGAAGCCCTCAAGCGCAACTCCGGCAGCCGTCTGTCCTGGCTCCGGAAGATGCTGCGCCTGGAAGAAAAAGGGCAGGAACCGGAGCGCACGGGAACGGAAATCATTATCGGCGGCACCGGTCCGGGTGCATCCCGTTTCTCCATTGCCAGCTGCTGCAATCCCATTCCCGGAGACCCTGTCATCGGCTTCAAGGCCCCTGACGGTATGGTTACCGTACACAAGAAAGCCTGCCAGGTGGCCGAAAGCATCGCCGCGATGCACGGCGACTGGGTGGTGGTTCCCAAGTGGCAGGAACAGGCGAAGGACACCTCTTTCCTGGTCCGCGTTACCCTGAAGGGCATTGACCGGGTGGGGATGCTCAACGAGATTTCCCACTATGTCTCCTTGGTGATGGGCGTGAATATGCGCAGGCTCACTTTGTCGGCCGAAGGAGGACTCTTCGAGGGCTATATAGACCTGTATGTGAACTCGCGCGAGACCCTGGACAAGATGATTAAAGACCTGACAGCCATCGAAGGCATAGAACATGTAAGCCGAAGCGAGTTATGAAGCTGAGAAAATTCATTCCCCTGATTCCGGCCGCGCTCATCCTGGGGTCCCTCCTGTTCCCTTCCGGCTGCGCCAATACCACCACGCCCCCTACCGGCGGGCCCAAGGACACCATTCCTCCCATCATCACCAAGGTGTTCCCGCTGCCCGGAACGGTGAATGTGGATGTGCACAAGACCAAACTCCGCTTCACGTTTAACGAGTATGTGAAGATCAAGGACGCCAACAGCGTGTACCTGTCTCCCCCGCTGGAGAAAAAGCCCAAGGCTACCATCAAGGGTAAATCTGTTGAAGTGACCTTCGAGAGCGACCTGGATTCCAACACCACCTATACGCTGGATCTGACCGGCGCCATTGCCGACAACAACGAAGGCAACCTGTTCCCGGGCTACACCCTGGTATTCTCCACCGGTCCGGAGATCGACTCTCTGTGTGTCACCGGTGTGGTGCAGGACTGCAACACCCTCAAACCCATGAAGGGCATCACGGTGATGCTGTACAAGGACCAGGCCGATTCCGCCGTGTTCCTGAAACGTCCGGTGGCGGCCGGTAAGACGGACGACTGGGGCTTTTTCAGCCTGCGCAACATCCAGGATACCGTGTACCGCGTCTATGCCGTGAAGGACGAAAACAACAACAACAAATACGATCCGGAAACCGAGAAGATCGCTTTCCTGGACTCGCTCTTCCGCCCCAAACTGGTGTATAACGACACCCTGTACGAGTTCAAGAAGTTCGATATGAAGGACACGGCCCTGTGCCTGGCCCGTGATGCCGAACTGGAGCTGAACCTGTTCCGGGAGCGCCCCACCAAGCAGTATATCGTGAAGAAGGAGCGCGTGGGGGTCCGTACGGCATACCTTACGTTCATGGCCTCTGACGCCGTTGTGCACGATATGCGCATCCGGGGTCTGCCACGGGAGAAACTCATTTCCCAGTTCAACCTGCAGCGGGACTCCTTGGAGCTGTGGGTGAACGACCAGCGCAAGATGCCGGACACCCTGCAACTGGTGATCAACTACGACAAGACGGATACCACCGGCAAGCTCAAGGCTACGGAGGAGACGGTGAAACTGGTGATCACCAAGGAACTGCGGGCCGAACTGATGAAGAAGGAGTCCAGTTCCAAAAACCGCAAGCACGAAGATACCATAGCGGTAATGACCACCAAGGCCGATCCCACCACGGTGGAACACTATGGCTATGAGATTGAGTTCAAATACCCGCTCATTGAAGCGGCCTGGGATTCGCTCCGTTTCCGGAGCGTGAATCCCCGTCAGCAGGAAGCTAAAGGGAAGGTGCGGGTGGTACAGGATTCCACCAATCTGCGCCATTTCAACATCTACCCGGAGGAAAAACTGATGGTGGGATACGACTATTACCTGAAAATTCCCCATCGGCGTTTCCGGGATGTAAACGGCTACTACAACGACAGTACGGAGCTGAAGGTAACCCTTCCTACGGACGAGAAGCTCAGTTCCATCACGCTGGAGCTATCCAACGTACATCAGAAGTATATCGTGGATCTGCTCACCGAGAAACGGGACAAGGTTGTGCTCTCCTTTATTGTGGACAAGGACGGAAGTCTGGTTTTCCCTTACCTGAAGGCAGGCATCTACTGTATCCGGATCACGGAGGACATCAATCGGAACAACCTGGTGGATACCGGCGTGTTGCTGGAACACCGGCAACCGGAGAAGGTGCGTTTCTTCAAGGTGGACGGACAGCCGCTCATCAAGGTGCTGGAGAAGGCGGAGATGGTGTGGAAAATTGATATGGAGGAGATGTTCCGATGAAAAAGTGCCTGCTCATAACAGCCTTTCTGTTCACCTGCTTCCTTTCAAAGGCCCAGGTGAACCTGGAGGCGGAGTTCTTCTCCCTGCCGGATACGGTAACCAATGAATATCTGGACAGCGTTTCCATCAAGGTCCAGAAACCCAACGATTACTGGATGGTGGGCGTGTATGGCGGGGCATCGCTCCATTTCGGCTACTTCAATCCTTCCCGGCTCATTGAGCCGATGTTCCAGTATCCGGTGTACGGTTTTTCCGTGGTGCGTCATTTCACTATGTTCGGCATTTATCCCAATATGGGTTTTGAATTGGGCGCCCAGATGAATTACGAGGGCTATCAGTACAAGGCCAATAAGGAAACCGGATACCGTGCCGTGGAATCGGGCGCATACAAGGCCATGATCAAAACGCCGGAAGCCTATATCCTGTCCCATTTCCACATCGATGCGGGTGAGTATTTCAAGTTCATCGCCAAGGTGGGTCTGTACGGCGGTTATCGCACCCAAATCCACCGTGTTTTGGACGATGATTATGCCGATGTCCCCTTTTACCAGGAGTATGTGGACAAGTTCCGCGACTATGACAAGCGTTGGACTTACGGCTTGCAGGGCGGCGTGGGCTTCGGCATTATGGTGAATCCCGTTGAGTTCCACGTCAACGTTCAGATCAAATGGGGCTGGAACTCTTTCTGGCAGCCGGATTCGGCCAGCCAGTTCTATTATCGCTTCGGCTATCCGCTGGACGGAGCCATTACCTTTGGCGTGTATTATCAACTCACGCCCCGTCACGGGCACAGTGGAGCGCAACTGCGCAAACTGGCCCGGAAGATGGTGGAAGAACAGCTACAGAACCATGAATAAACCCTTGGAAACCCGGACCGTCCGCGTGGGCGACGTCCTCATCGGCAGCGGCCATCCCATCGTGGTCCAGACTATGTGCAATACCCATACGGCCGATGTGGCCGCCACGCTGGCCCAGTGCCGCCGCCTGGCAGCGGCCGGCTCGCAGCTGATCCGCATTACGGTCCCCTCTCTATCGGACGTGGAGCCTTTGCGGCAAATCCACGATACGCTGCGTTCGGAGGGCATTTCCGTGCCCCTGGTGGCCGATATCCACTTCTCGGCCGAGGTAGCTATGGCAGTGGTGCCGGTGGTGGAGAAAATCCGCATCAATCCCGGTAATTTCCATCCGGACCATTCGAAGGCCCGCGTGCTTTTCGGCCAGTTCCTGAAGCGCTGCAAGCAGTACGACCGGGCCATCCGGATCGGCCTGAATCACGGGTCCCTGGGCAAGTATATTGTGGAGAAGTATGGCAATACCCCGCAGGCCATGGCGCTTGCCGCCCTGGAGTGGGTGGAGATGTGCATAGAGGCCGATTTCTACAATGTGGTGGTGTCGCTGAAGGCATCCAATACCGTGGTGATGGTGCAGGCGTACCGGGAACTGGCGCGTCTGATGCAGGAGCGCGGCGTGGTATTTCCCCTGCACGTGGGCGTGACGGAGGCCGGCAACGGCGACAGCGGCCGCATCAAGAGCTGCGTGGCCATTTCCACGCTGCTGCAGGAAGGAATCGGCAATACCATCCGGGTTTCCCTTACCGAAGATCCGGAGAAAGAAATTCCCGTAGCGCAGTATCTGGCCAACCGGTATGGGATGCCCGGTCAAGCCGGGCATGACGGGCAGCGTCACCCCCGACTTGATCGGGGGGCTCTGAGTGAGCGGGAAGAGACCATCCTGAAGGCGGCGTGTGACTGGGGCGCTCCCCTGCTGAACCACCAGGTGGACGATATCCCGCTGGAGGATACATACCTGAAGGATGAAATTATGCAGGCTTGCCGGCGGCGTTTTTATAAGCCGGAATACATTGCCTGCCCGGGCTGCGGCCGCACGCTCTACAATCTGGAAGAGACCTTCAACCGGGTGAAGGAAGCCACGGCCGGTTTCAAGGATGTGGTCATTGCCGTGATGGGCTGCATTGTGAACGGCCCCGGCGAAATGGCCGATGCCGACTATGGCTATGTGGGCGAAGGCGCCGGCAAGGTGACCTTGTACCGTAAAAAAGAACCAGTCCTCCGGCACATACCAGAGGACGAAGCTATTGATAAGCTCATTGAGCTTATCAATAGCGATAGTGTTTCACGTCTGGGGGACTAATCCCCCAGACCCCCTGGGTCGCTTCGCTCCGTAAGCGCTAGTCAGGCAAAATGGCTAGAATGGATTCGACTGCTTTTACTTTGTCGCCTACCTGGACTTTAACATCGGCATCCAGGGGGACGAAGAGGTCTATGCGGGAGCCGAATTTGATGACGCCGCACTGGTCGCCTCTGTATTCTATCTTTCCCGGCTCACTGTAGCACACGATGCGGCGGGCGAAGGTACCGGCAATCTGCTTGAAGAATACTTCCCCGTGTTCGTTTACCATACAGGTGGAGGAATGCTCGTTCAGTTCCGACGACTTGGGATGGAAGGCCAGCAGGTACTTTCCCGGATGGTATTTGTAATAGCTTACCTTGCCGGTGATGGGCCAGAAATTACAGTGCACATCGAAAAAATCCATATACACGGAAATCTGGATGCAGTCCTTTTTCAGGTACTCCTTCTCAAAGGTCTTTTCCACAATCACCACCTTTCCATCTGCCACTGAAGTTACCAGATGGGTATTTTCGGCCTGGGGGGCTTCCCGGTTGGGCACCCGGAAGAACCAGGTGATGAAGGCCATGAAAATAATCAGGATGCTGCACAGCGGAATGTTCAGCCACAGGGGCGTAAAACGGGCGGCCAGGAAGATGAGCACGGCGCAGATGCACCAGCTTACCAGGATGGTACCGTAGGAATCGTTGTCTATCTTAATCCAGTTCATAGGCTAAACCAAGTGCAGAAGAAGCAAATAGATGTATCCCGTGGGAATGGCGAAAAGGGCGCTGTCGAAGCGGTCCATCAGTCCGCCGTGACCGGGGATGATGTTACCGGAATCCTTCACGCCGGCCGCCCGTTTCCACAGGGATTCGAAGAGGTCGCCGAACACGCCCATCACATTCATGAGGGCCGATACAATAAGGCAGTGCCAAATGGGGAAAGTGAACAGTCCGGTCCAGTGAAGGATGGCGCCAGTGAGAAGGGCTGTAAGCAGGCCGCCCCAGAAGCCGGCCCAGGATTTCTTGGGCGAAATGGACGGGCACAGCTTCTTGCTCCAGGACTTCTGGCCCAGCAGCATACCGAAACAATACGCACCTACGTCCGAAGCCCAGATAATGCAGAAGAAGGCCAGCATAAGGAGACCGCTGAATTCCCCATTCCGGCACACGACGGCATTGGAAAGGGCCAGCGGCAGGGCGATGTATACCAGTCCGGCATACAGGAAACCGGTTTTAAGGAAATCCGTATGGTCTTTCCGGAGAATGGATTTTACCATAAGCGCCAGGACGCAGAGGATGGCAAAACCCACCCGCCAGGCTTTGTGCCCGCAGAAGAAATCCTCATTGGCGAGCAGGAAGAATGCAACTCCTATGGCAATGGCGGCCGCTTGGAGGTCTTTCCAGGAATTCCCCATGGTCATCTTGTAGAACTCATACAACATGACGCCCGTAATGAAGGCGAAGAGAATGACGTAGAGGGTTTCATAAAAAAGAAGTCCTCCCAGCATCACTGCCAGGAAGAGGACTCCGAATATGCTCCGCTTGACGGTACTGTTCATGCCTCAGGCTTTTCTTCTGTGGGGAATTGGTCGTCGGCCGCGGGTTTCACCTTGGGCCCCAGGACCTTTTCTATATCTTCTGCAAAGATAACTTCTTTTTCCAAAAGGAGTGCACCCAGGTGCATGAATTCTTCCTTATGGTCTTCGATGAGCTTACGCGTGCGCTCGTGCACCTGTTGGACAATGGCTTTCACCTCCTGATCCATCAGTTCGGCGGTTTTCTCCGAATAGGGCTTTACCAGGTTGTAGCCCCGGGCGCCGGACGAGTCGTAGAAGCTCAGGGCTCCCACCTTTTCGCTCATGCCATAATACTGCACCATGGCATAAGCCATTCCGGTCATGCGTTCCAAGTCGTTCAGGGCACCGGTGGAAGGTTCTCCGTTCAGGATTTCTTCGGCCACACGGCCACCCAGGAGCATACTCATCTGGTCCAGCATCACGCTCTTGGACCAGTTCTTACGCTCTTCGGGCAGGCTCCAGGTGAGGCCCAGCGCCTTGCCGCGCGGGATAATGCTCACCTTAAATACAGGGTCTGCGTACGGGAGCAGCCAGCCCACCAGGGCGTGACCGGCCTCGTGATACGCGGTGGTGCGTTTTTCGGCCGGGGTCATGATGGTGTTGGACTTGCGTTCCAGGCCGCCGATGATACGGTCTACCGCATCCAGGAAGTCCTGCTGCATCACTTTCTCGTGATTGCGGCGGGCGGCGGTGAGAGCGGCCTCGTTGCACACGTTGGCAATATCGGCCCCGGAGAAACCGGGCGTGTGCTTGGCCATAAACGCTACGTCGAAGTCGTCACCCAACTTGATGTTGCGCAGGTGTACCTTGAAGATTTCCTCGCGCTCCTTGAGCTCCGGCAGCTCCACGTGGATCTGGCGGTCGAAGCGGCCGGCGCGCATAAGCGCCTGGTCCAGGATATCGGCCCGGTTGGTGGCGGCCAAAACAATGACGCCGCTGTTGGTGCCGAAGCCGTCCATTTCCGTAAGCAACTGGTTCAGCGTGTTTTCACGCTCATCGTTGGAGGAGAAGCCGCCGTTCTTGGCACGGGCGCGGCCCACGGCGTCAATTTCGTCGATGAACACGATGCAAGGGGCTTTCTCCTTGGCCTGGCGGAAGAGATCGCGCACGCGGGAGGCACCTACGCCCACGAACATTTCCACGAAGTCGGAGCCGCTGATGCTGAAGAAAGGCACGTTGGCCTCCCCTGCCACGGCTTTGGCCAGGAGGGTCTTACCCGTTCCGGGAGGGCCTACCAGGAGGGCGCCCTTGGGGATTTTGCCGCCCAGGGCCGTGTATTTCTGCGGATTCTTGAGGAAATCCACAATCTCCATCACTTCTTCCTTGGCGCCGTACAGGCCGGCCACGTCCTTGAACGTGACCTTCACATCGTTCTTATCGGCTTCACGCGTATTGGCCTTGCCGGCATTGAAGGGATTCATCCCGCCGCCACCGCCCGGGCCGCCCATCCCGCGGTTCATCCCGCGGAACATCAGTACCCAGAAGACGATGAGGATCAGGAGCGGGAGAATCATTTGCATTATATCGCTCCAGATGTGGTCTTCGTTTTTGATGACCACCTTGAATTGTTCAACGGGCGTGAGCTGGGCGTTCAGGGCCTCGAAAGTGGTTTCGGGGTCGAATTTGCTGGAGACCAGGAAGTAGAAATGCGGCGGACGGCCGGGAGGATTGCCGCCGGGGAACAGATCCGTGTATTTGGCCAGTTTCTCCGGACGGATTTTGACCTCGCCTTTGTAGTCGTTGCGGACAAAACTGATTTCGGCCACGTCACCTTCGCGGATCATGGTCTGCACCTGGGGCCATTCAATCTTTTCCGGGGCCGAATTCCGCTGGTTGTTGAACAGCAGATACCCGATGCCGATGAGGATCAGGAAGTATATCCAGGAAAGATTGAAAGTGATTTTCTTCTTTTCTGCCATTTATTCTTCTGTTTTAACGGCCCGTTTGGCCGCGCTGCGCTCCTTGTACTCCTTCCGGGGAACATCGGCCCAGAGGTCTTCCAGGCGATAGAAATCCCGGTATTCTTTCAGGAAGATGTGCACCACGATGTTCCCGTAGTCCTGGATGATCCAGAAATTGTTGCCTTCTCCCTGCGAGCGATAGAGCGTGTGTCCTTCTTCTTTCATTTTCTCCGCAACGTTGTCTGCTATGGCGCCCACCTGGGTGGTGTTGGAGCCGTCGCACACCACGAAAAAGTCCGTGATGGCGCCGTCTATCCTGCGCAAATCCAGCGAGACCACATGCTGGCCTTTCTTGTCGTAGATGGCATCGGCCAGGAGCCGAAGATCATGCGTAATCATATTGAATGGTTTTGCTTGCTAATTATCAAAAATAACGCCACTTCCGTGTTCTGCCAAATTGTCATGCTTTCCGCATACTTTCGATGGCTTCAACGGGATTAGCGGCCTTGAAAACGGAGCTGCCGGCCACTAAAATGGAGGCTCCGGCTGCTACCACTTCCGCTGCATTGGCCGGGCCGATACCACCATCAACCTCGATAGGAACATCCGGGCGGCCGATACGGTCCAGTTCCGCACGGACGGTACGGATGCGCTCCATGCTTTCCGGGATGAACTTCTGCCCGCCGAAGCCGGCGAAAACGCTCATGAGCAGCACGAAATCCACTTGTTTCAGGTAAGGGATGATAGCCTGGACCGGGCAGTCGGGATTGATGACCAGGCCGGCCTTCACGCCCAGGTTCCGGATTTGCTCCAGGATGGCGCCAGACTGTTCCTGCGCCGTTTCATAATGGAAGCTGATGAGGGCGGCCCCCGCCTTGGCGAAGCGCTCCACATACTTTTCCGGGTGTACGATCATCAGGTGCACGTCCAGAGGTTTCCGGGCCTTTTGGGCAATGGCTTCCACTACCGGAAAACCGAAGGAGATATTGGGCACAAAAGTGCCGTCCATAATGTCCAGATGGAATAAATCGGCGTGCCGGTTCACCAGTTCCACATCCTTTTCCAGATGCAGAAAGTCGGCCGATAAGATGGAGGGGGCTATTTGGATCATTGATAGTTCAGTACAATGTCGTTCAGGTGGGCGACGAATTTATCCAGGGAGGCCAGTTCCAGTTTTTCGCCGGGGGCGTGGACACCGCGCAGGGTGGGGCCAAAGGAAATCATGTCCAGATCCGGGAATTTCTCCAGGAACAGGCCGCATTCCAGGCCGGCGTGGATGGCTTTCACTTCCGGTTCATAGCCGAAGAGCTTCACATAGGAATCGAAGGAGACCTTGAGGATATGGGATTGCAGGTTGGGTTTCCAGCCGGGATACTGGCCGCGGTGCTCTACGTCAAAACCGCCCAGGAAGCAGACGGCTTCCATTTTTTCGGCCATGGCATCCAGCTCCGTTACTACGGAACTGCGGTGTGAGTTCAGGACGGTGAGGGTGTTGTCCAGGGTATGGACGGCCGCCATATTGGAGGAAGTCTGGACCAGGCCGGGGATATCCATGGACATGGCTTCCACGCCGTGCGGAATGGCCAGGAGGGTGGCGATGATGGCGGCGGCGTCCCCTTCCTCGATGGGCTCCTTGTCTGTCTGGGCGGGTTCCGCCAGCACTTCCACACCGGCATCGCTGCTGGCGAATTCGGCCTTGAGGATGCCGTTGAAGGCCTGGGCGTCCTGCAGCATATCTTCCACTTCATCGGCCGGGACGGCCAGGAGGGCGTAGGCTTCGCGGCAGATGGCGTTGTGCTTGTTGCCGCCCTCGATGGCGATGAGCTGGAAGTCGAACTGCAGTTCCGTATAGAGGAAACGCACCAACTGCTTGAGCGCGTTCATACGTCCTTTGTTGATATCGTCTCCGCTGTGGCCGCCGATGCCACCAAATACCTTGATTTTGACAACCTTATATCCCTTGCGCAGGGGCTCGTGCTGGAATTCGTACCGGGCCAGGCTTTCCTTGCCGCCGGCGCAACCCACGAAGAGCCAGCCTTCGTCTTCCGAGTCCAGGTTGATCAGGGTCTTCCCTTCAAAGAAACCTTTTTCCAGGCCGAAAGCACCGTCCATACCAGTCTCTTCCGAGATGGTGAACAGGCATTCCAGTTTTCCCATGGGCTGTGGGCTGTCCAGCAACGCCAGGCAGGCGGCGATGCCGATGCCGTCATCGGCCCCCAGGGTGGTATTCTTGGCGATCATCCAGCCATCCTCGATCACATAGGGAATGGGCTGGGTGCGGAAGTCGAAGTCGAAATTGGCGGTTTTCTCGCAGACCATATCCTGATGGGCCTGGAGCACCAGCGTGGGCACCTTCTCTTTCCCGGGCGAAGCGGGCTTGGTAATGAGCACATTACCGGTTTTGTCCGTTTTGCAGGCCAGGCCGCGCTTGGCGGCAAACTGCTGCAGGTATTCGGTAATGGGCTGCTCGTGGCCGGATTCACGCGGAATACGGGTGATTTCCTGGAAATAATTCAGTACGGAAGTGGAATCCATAATCTATATTTTCAAATTGGGTTTTCAACTTGTAAATATAATCATTTATTCGCGAAATAAAAAAGCCTGACCGCGATGGTCAGGCTCCTTCTCCTTTTAACGTTCTACCGGAACCACTAACAAATGTTCTATATCTTCTACCCACTGACGGAATAGTTTGTCTGTGGACATCAGGTCTTGTACGGTACTGCAGGCGTGCAGGACGGTGGCGTGGTCTTTTCCGCCCAATTCCGAGCCGATGGTGCTGAGCGAGCAGTTCTGGATGAGGTTGCGGCATTCGTACATAGCGATTTGCCGGGCCTGGACGATCTGGCGCTTGCGGGATTTGGACAGCATCATGTCCCGGGTGAGGTTGAAATATTCGCACACCGTTTGGGTGATGAGCTCTATGTTCACCTCCGTTTCCTGTTCTCCCACGATCTTGCCGGTGACGCTCTGGGCCAGTTCCACGTCTATGTTGCGGTGCCCAAGCGTGGCGTGGGCCACCAGCGAGGTGAGTGTGCCTTCCAGTTCCCGGAAATTGGTCTTGATGCGCGAGGCCAGGAAGGTGAGTACGTCTTCGCTGAGGGCCACACCTTCCCGCAGGGCGCGGGAGCGGAGCATTTCCAGACGGGTTTCGTAGTCCGGGCGGGTGAGTTCTACGGACAGGCCCCACTTGAAGCGGGACAGGAGCCTTTCCTCAAAGTTCTGCAGATCCACGGGGGCACGGTCACTGGTGAAAATGAGCTGTTTGCCGTTTTGGTGCAGGTGGTTGAATACGTTGAAGAAAGTATTCTGGGAGCCTTGGCCCAGGAGGTCTTGGATGTCGTCCACTATGAGGACGTCGATTCGCTGATAGAAGGCGATGAAATCCACGATGCGGTTGCCTTTCACGGCATCCATATACTGCGTCTTGAATTCGTTTCCGGTGACATACAGCACCTGCAGGTTCTGGAAACGCTCTTTGATGTCAATGCCGATGGCCTGGGCGATATGCGTTTTGCCCAAACCGGGGCCGCCGAAGAGGAAGAGCGGATTGAACGGGGTTTTCCCCGGAGCCATAGAGATGCTCTCTCCTGCGCTGACGCCTAATTTGTTGCACTCCCCTTCCACCAGATTGCCGAAGCTGTATTCCGGATTGAGCCGGGGGTTGATGCGCACGCGCTGCGTTCCCGGGAATACGAAGGGACTGGGCGTGCCGGAGGGCTGGTAGGTGGGAATGGAAACCGGATTGTTGGTGGGCGTGGCGCTTTGACCGGAAGGAAGCAGCATACCTTCGCGGTTCTGAACCGGACGTACCAGATAGAAGAGCTGGGCATCTGCCCCGATGGCGCGGCGGATGGTGAGCCGGATCAGATCTTTGTAGGCACCTTCTATATATTCCCGGAAGAAATCCGACGGGACTTCCACGGTGAGCTTGGCACCGTCCAGGGAAACGGGACGGATGAGTTTAAACCAGGTGTTGAACTGCTGCGGATCCATATTGTTCTCAAAGATCTGCAGACAGTTCTCCCATACCGCTATATGTCTCTCCTGGTTTGTCATCCGGGAATAATGAAGATTTTTCTTTTCGATTTTAGTATTACCGAATGCAAAGATGGATGAAAAAAAATTGAAAAAAAACGGGAAATGCTCTTGCTAATTAAATTTTTTATGATTAATTTGATTAGGCGGCATCCTCAATTTTTCAATTTTTTAATCATTTGAAAATAAATAAGTTATTTTGCCCGAAATGGAATTTACGCAAAATAACAATGATTCTTATTTAGAAATATTCTAATTTAAGACTATAGAGATAAACGCCTAAAAATTGGCTTGAAACGGCGAAAAATCAGCGAACCGGCGTTGTTTTACCTTCTTCAATTTTTACGATGAAATTATCCGGAAAATGTTGCTGGATTTTTCTATAATTTTTCTTGACTTCGCTCAGGGAATGGGAAGTGCCCACCACATACTTATAAATCTTCCCGGTTTGGACCACCGTGGGTTCATATCCGGCGAAGAAAGGATCTTTGGGATCCATCTGTTTGGTGGTGGCCAGCACCTGGACTCCGTATAGAGGCCCGGTTTCTTCCACCGGCTTGGTCTCCTCTACTTCTGTCTTCTTCTCCCCTTCCGGCTTGTTCTCTGCCTCTGGCTTATTCTCTACTTCCATAGAGTTGTCGTAGCGGGCCTTGAAGGTTTTGAAGGCCTGGAACAGGTTTTGCGCAATGCCGTCGCGGCCTTTTTCGCTGCGCAGGGTGGCCAGATCGTCCGGATTGGTGATGAATCCCACTTCCACCAGGACCGAGGGCATAGCCGTGCGCCAGAGCACCCAGAACGGGTCCTGGGACACTCCCCTGCTGTTTTTGATGGGACTGCTACCCATTGCATGGGCTACGTCTTCGGCAAACGTGAGGCTGTTGCCCAGATGGGCATTCTGCATAAGGCTGAAGATGATGGAGGATTGAGGGTCGTTGGGGTCGAAGCCCTGATACGTGGTCTGGTAATTGTCTTCCAGAAGGATTACGGAGTTTTCTCGCTTAACAAGGTCCAGGTTCTTGGAATAAAGGTCATTTCCTTTCCGGGCCGATTGACCCAGGCAGTGGATGGAATAGCCGTTGGCGGTGGTGCCTTTTTCAACGGAGTTCACGTGGATGGAGATGAACAGGTTGGCATTGGCCTTGTTGGCGATGACGGCCCGGTTCTCCAACTCTACGAAGACATCTTCCGAGCGGGTCATCTTCACCTTGACGTCCGGGTATGCGGCTTCAATCTTTTTGGCGAGCCGCTTGCCGATATCCAGGGTGATGTTTTTTTCGTACGTTTTTTTATCCCGGCTGATACATCCGGCATCTTTTCCGCCGTGTCCCGGGTCTATTACCACGGTGGTCAGTCTCATTTGGGCCGTCTGGTCCTGGGCAGGCACAGGGATTGCAAGCAAAAGGGCGGCGCAAAAGGACAGGAGCAGGGTGAAGAACGGCTTCATGGCAAGGCGGTTTTGAAAATTCTGGAATAAGTCGTAATTTTGTACCTTATATTTTTGTACAAATTTAGTAAAAAAACATAAATGGCAAGGAAGTTTTTGCAATATCTCACGCTGGCGGTGATAGGTCTCACCGTCCTTGCCTGGGACTTGCCTGCAAAACGTCTTCGCCAGTTACCGGACTCCATACCAGTTACCCACGCGGATTCCCTGAAAGCCGCCGCCCGGGATTCCCTCCAGCGGGCCGATTCCCTGGCTGCCGCCAAGCGGGATTCCCTGGATGTCCTGAACAAAAGTTCCCTGGAACGTCCGGCTTTTTCTACGGCCAAAGACTCCATCATAACGGACTTCAGTAATGGGAAGCGGATGGTTTACTATTATGGCGGTGCTACGGTCACCTACCAGAATATGCAGCTTACGGCCGATTATATCGAGTATGATATGAAAACCAACACCGTCTTTGCCACGGGGCGGAAAAACCTCGTCACCGGCGAGATGGAAGGTTTGCCGGAAATGACGGAAAGCGGCCAGTCGTACAAGATGGACGAACTCCGCTATAATTTCGATACGAAGAAGGCTCGCATCACCAATATGGTCACCCGGGAGTCGGAAGGCATCCTGCAGGGCAAGAAAATCAAGATGATGCCGGACAAGTCCATCAATATGCGGGATGGCGTGTACACGGTGTGCGACCTGGAGCATCCGCACTATTACCTGAAGCTGAGTATGGCCAAGGTTATCACCCAGCCTTCGCAGAAAACGGTGTTCGGCCCGGCGCATCCGGTGATTGCCGATGTTCCCGTCCCCATCGGCCTGCCCTTTGGCTTCGTGCCCAAGAAACCCACCCGTGCCACCGGCCTCCTGATGCCCACCTTTGGTGAGGAACAGGCCCGCGGCTTCTTTGCCCGCGATATGGGTATGTATTTCGTCATCGGGGATTATTTCGACCTTTCCCTCACCGGCAGCTATTATACGCTGGGCTCCTGGTCGGCCGATGTAAACTCCCGATACAAAGTCAATTACAAGTTTAACGGAAACCTTTCCGTGAACTTCTCCAACGACCAGACCGGTGAAAAAGGCAGCGCAGACTTCGTCCAGTCCCAGAACTTCGGCTTCCGCTGGTCGCATTCGCAGGACGCCAAGGCCCATCCGGGTAGCAGCTTCAGTGCATCCGTGAACTTCTCCAGCCCGTCCAACAGCCGTTACAACGCCCGCTCGGTGACGGATGCCCAGCAGAACCAGGTCGGTTCGTCCATCTCCTATTCGCATAACTGGAACGGCAAGTTCAACCTGAGCGTGAACGGCCAGCACAACCAGAACTCCCGCGACTCCTCCTACTCCATCACCTTGCCCAATATCACGTTCAGCGTCTCGCGTTTCTATCCTTTCAAGCAGAAAGCGCGTGTGGGTAAGGAGAAATTCTATGAGAAGATTTCTTTCGGTTATAGCACCTCCCTGCAGAACCGTGTCAGTTTCAAGTTGCGGGACATCCAGGACTATGTGCTGGACGCAAACGGGGATTTTGTGACCAAGACCACTTCAGACGGCACCACGTACCGGGTGAAGGAAATCGGGGACTCGCTGGGTGTAAAGGCCTTGCAGAGGCTAACCAACGGTATGTCGCATTCCTTCCAGATCGGCCTGCCCAACTTTACGCTGTTCAAGTATATCAATATCACGCCCAGCCTCAATTACGGCATGAACTGGATGTTCAACAAGGGTCGGCAGTATCTGGAGGACGTATTGGACGAAAATGGGAATCCGGTAATGGTTACCACCAAGGACGGACAGGAAGTGGTGGCCCAGAAGGTGGTATCGGACCCCGGACAGGCTTTCAACACGTTTGGGGTTACGCATAACTATTCCGGCAGTATGTCCCTGAGTACGCGTATCTATGGTATGTTCAATTTTGGCAAGCATCGGAAGGTCCAGGCCATCCGCCACGTGATTACGCCCTCCATGTCCATGAGTTACAGTCCCGAATTGGGCACGGCTTTCAACGGCTGGCGCACCCTGGACGCCTACTACGATGCCAAGGGCAACTACCACGATGCCACTCAGTATAACATCTATTCCATTAGCGGACATCACAATTCGGTATCGCCGCCCGGTCGCGGAAAAAGCGGAACCATCTCCCTGGCCATCGGCAACAACCTGGAGGCCAAGGTGCGGGATATGCGGGATACCACCGGTTCCGGCTCCAAGAAGGTGAAGCTCCTGGATCAGCTGAACATCAATACCAGCTACAACTTCCTGGCCGATTCCCTTCGGATGCAGAATGTAGGTATCACGGCTTCCACCAACCTGCTGAACAAGATCAATATCAGCGGTAACCTGAACTTCGATCCCTACGCCGTCAATGAGAAAGGCCAGAAGATCAATAAGTTCAACATAGTGGCAACCGGTATTCCCCTGCGCCTTACCAATGCTTCCCTGTCGGCCTCCTACTCCTTTAACGGAAAGGGCACCATCAACGGGGACGACGGCAAGAAGAACGCCAGTGGCGGTGGCGGGAGCGGAAGCGGCGACGCCAATTCCTATCAGCGCATTTACTATCATCCCATCACCGGTGAATACATCCCCGGCGGATACGTGTATTATATGAATCCCAATGCGCCCTGGTCCATCAATGTGAGTTACTCCTTTAACTATTCCAAGAGCTACTCTTACCAACAGGCCACCCAGGAACTCATTGTCAATAACAAGTTTACCCAAACCATTAACCTGAGCGGCAATATCAAGCTCACGCCGCGCCTGAGCATCCAGGCCACTTCCGGTTTCGATATTATGGCTCTGCGCTTCACCACCACGCAGTTCAGCGCCACCTACGACCTTCACTGCTTCAATATTGCCGTATCCTGGGTGCCCATGGGTACGTACAAGTCCTATAGCTTCCGCATCGCCGCCAATGCATCGGCCCTGGCCGATCTGCTGCGTTTCAAGAAGAGCGACAGCTACATGGATAATTTGCTCAAATAAATTCTTTTTGCTACCTTTGCATAGGCAAACTCAATCGGGGATGCCTTCTATTTAGCAGATAACATATTCTATTTTTATGCCCTATAAATTATCAGAGCTCAATGCGATGAGTGAGGAGCAACTGAGAGCCCTCGGTGAATCGCTGAATATCAAAGGCGCGCAGAAAATGCCCCTGCTGGATCTTGGTTTCGCCATTCTGGATACGCAGGCCGCAATAGAATCGCAGAAGCCGGAAGAACCCAAGAAAAAGCGTCCCGGCCGTCCCAAGAAGGAGGCCTCGGCTGCCAAGCCTGCTGCCACAGCAGAAAAACCCGCAGAGGAGAAGAAACCGGCCGAGGCCGAAGTGAAGCCGGCGGAGGAAAAACCCAAGAAGCGGGGCCGGAAGCCCAAGAAAGAGGCCGAGGAACCCAAGCCGGTAGTTGAAGAAAAGGTTGAGAAGGTAGATGGTAAACAGTTCATACACGATCTTTTCTCAGACTTAAAAGAAGACGAAGCCCAGAAGGAGGAGGAAGAAATCCAGCCCGCCAAGCCTGAAACTCATAATAAGAAGAAAGGCCCTAAAGGTCAGAAACAGGCACAGGCTACAACTCCGGCCGCAGAGGCGACTCCTGCTGCTCAAGCGCAGCAACAGCCCCAGGTCCAGCAGCAGCAACAACAGCCCAAGCCGCAGCGCCCGCAACGGATTGAATTCGAGGGTTCGGTAACCGCCACCGGCGTGTTGGAGATTATGCCGGACGGCTATGGCTTCCTTCGTTCCAGTGACTACAATTACCTGAACTCCCCCGACGATATCTACGTATCCCAGCAGCAGATCAAGCAGAACGCCCTCAAGAACGGAGATACCGTTACCGGTGAAATCCGTCCCCCGCGTGAAGGAGACAAGTATTTCCCGCTGGTAAAGATCAAGTACATCAATGGCCGTACGCCGGAATTCGTGCGGGACCGCGTCCCCTTCGACTTCCTCACGCCCCTCTTCCCCACGGAGAAATTCAACCTCCTGGGCCACGGGCATGAGAAAGACCAGAGCATCCGCGTGGTAGATATGTTCACGCCCATCGGCAAGGGCCAGCGCGGCCTCATCGTGGCGCAGCCCAAAACCGGTAAGACTATGCTCCTGAAGGCCATCGCCAACGCCATTGCAGACAATCACCCGGAGGTGTATGAGATTGTTCTCCTCATAGATGAACGTCCGGAAGAAGTGACGGATATGCAGCGCAGCGTAAAGGCAGAGGTTGTGGCGTCCACCTTCGACGAACCGGCCGAACGCCACGTTAAAGTGGCCAATATGGTGCTGGACAAGGCCCGCAGGCTGGTAGAATGCGGTCACGACGTTGTAATCCTGCTGGATTCCATCACCCGCCTGGCCCGTGCGTACAACACCGTACAGCCGGCTTCCGGCAAGGTGCTCACCGGTGGTGTGGATGCCAATGCCCTCCAGAAACCCAAGCGTTTCTTCGGCGCCGCGCGTAATATAGAAGGTGGCGGTTCCCTCACCATCCTGGCCACGGCCCTTACGGAGACGGGCTCCAAGATGGACGACGTCATCTTCGAGGAATTCAAGGGTACCGGCAATATGGAACTGCAGCTGGACCGCAACCTGTCCAACAAGCGCATCTTCCCGGCCGTGAACCTGGTGCTCTCCAGCACCCGCCGCGACGATCTTTTGTACGATCCTTACACCAACAACCGTATCTGGATCCTGCGCAAGCTCCTGGCCGATATGAACCCCGTAGAGGCTATGACGTGGATGCAGCAGCACATGGACGAATTCAAGACCAACAAGGACCTTATTGACAATATGTCCAAGTTCAGCAGGTACGAATAGTGAAGAACATCTACACAGACACCATCGTTGCTCCGGCCACCACCCCTGGGACCGGAGCAATTTCCATTGTGCGGATGAGCGGACCGGACGCATTTTCCATTGCTGATGCAGTGGTTCAATTAAAATCCGGAACTATTTCTTCTTCAGAAGCATATACTATCCATTTTGGAAATGTTTATGTCAATGGTCCCCTCTTGGATGAAGTTCTGGTTTCCGTCTTCCGTGCCCCGCACAGTTATACCGGTGAAGATTCTGTGGAGATCTCCACGCACGCGTCGGCCTACATCGTCCAGGAGTTGGTGAACCTCCTGCTGGCGGCCGGTGCGCGCTTTGCCCAGCCCGGCGAATTCACCCGCCGCGCCTTCCTGAACGGCAAAATGGATCTGGCCCAGGCCGAGGCCGTGGCCGATGTCATTGCGGCCACCACTTCCGCCTCCCACCGCGTGGCCATGAACCAGCTAAAGGGCGGATTTTCCCAGGAACTGGCCGCTTTGCGTTCAGAATTGCTGGAAATGGCCACCCTTCTGGAGCTGGAACTGGATTTCAGTGAGGAAGACGTAGAATTTGCCGACAGAAGCAAGCTCCTGGCGCTGCTGGAAACCATCCAAACCCACGTGGAAGGCCTGGCAGCCACGTTCCGGCAGGGCAATATGATCAAGAATGGCGTACCTGTGGCCATCGTAGGCGCCGCCAACGCCGGGAAAAGTACCTTGCTCAATGCCCTTTTAGGGGAAGAACGGGCCATCGTTACCGATATCCCCGGTACCACCCGGGACACCATTGAGGAAACCCTGAACCTGGAGGGTATCCTCTTCCGCTTCATTGATACGGCCGGTATCCGGGAGTCGTCCGACTCGGTGGAACGTATGGGTATCGACCGCACTTTCCGCAAGCTTTCGGAGGCGGAAATCGTGTTGGGAATGCTGGATACAACGGCCGATTTGCAGGAGCAACTGGACGTTATCCTGTCGCACGTCTCTATGGATTCTCAACAACTGATTTTGCTGTTAAATAAGGCCGATTTATTGGACGAAAACGGTGTTAACAAAAATGTTACTACTATTAACGACTTTGTTTTAAATATTGATAATAAAGTAGATATCATTCCTATATCGGCTAAAAACGCTTTGGGCATCGATCAATTGAAATCGGCCTTGGTGAGTGCCGAAAAAGACCTTATTCCCAACGCAGATTCCACTTTCGTGACCAATATCCGGCACTATGAGGCTTTGCAAAATGCCGCCGCCGCTTTGCGCGATTGCCGCGCTTCCCTATCGGCCGGCATCCCTACGGATCTGGTGGCCGATGACCTTCGCCGCAGCCTCTCTTCCATCAATGCCATCCTGGGCACCGACCTCCTGGACCCCGAAACCATCCTGCACACCATCTTCAGCCGGCACTGCATCGGGAAGTGACAACCTCACGGTTTTTCGGTAATATTCTTGATATCCTTAAGCTGAATCATATCTCGAGAATTCTTCCCGGGCAGAAATCCGCCTATTTGTGTGGGAATGCCCATAAATCCATACGTCGATGTTCCTGTGTTCAATGTATTTATCAAGGTTAGCACAAAATGCGTCGGTTAGTGGAGAATCCAGATGATTCGGGGCAACGCAACTTCTTGCGGGAACGTGATGAGACACAACAATCTTGTGTTTTTCATCCAATTCCAGCCCCCTGTCAAGAAAGTCAAGGCATTTCATATGCAGGGAGTTTATGTCATCAGGTATCAATAATCGCTTCCCGCATTTAATTCTATAGTAATCATTTAGTGACCTTCTAACAATATCCTTATTGGGATTTGTGATGACTGACCACAGTGTTGTCAGGAAAAGGGCAACGTCTCCAATCCTTACAGCTTGATTTTGAAAGTAACCCACATTGTTTCTCAGCATCCAGTGCCACGAGTCCCCTCGTTCATGAATATCGCTATAGTTGTAGTACTCATGATTTCCAGGTACAATTAGGGTATATTGAAAATGATCTGCGCACCAATCCCAAAATTGTAAGTGGGTTATAGAAGAATTGTCCAGATTGTAGATATCTCCGGCAAGGACCAGTATATCCCCGACTACAGGTAGAGGATTGCTCTTAATGTAATTCATATTCTCCCGCAACTCCAGATGCAGGTCGGATGCGTATTGTATCTTCATAATTCCTGATTATTGGGCTCATATTTGGCAAGCTCTTGATTGATTTTATTGACCTTATCCATAATATTCCCAGGGGCCATTATTGTAGACATGACTTCATTTCAGCATTTGGTATATATCAGTTCAAAGCGTTCTGAATTGGAATTATTATTAAGAATTCCCTGTAGAAACCTAAATTCGGAGCAATAAAACTTCAGTTCTTCCAATTCCTCCTGGCATTCCTCTATACTGCGTTTACAATCAAAGATATCTTCCTCAATCTTATCATATAGATCAGCATTTGCCCTGACAATCCTTGCCTCATAGCGCTCTATATCCTCTTTTCTGTCAGAAATAATACTCTCATAAGAAGAGATCTCTTCATTATAGAAGTCAATGATTTCCTCCAGCAGGTCTTTTGTCAATGGTTTGGGATCTGGCGACCATGGCAAGACTTTTAGTCGTCTGCTGGGCGTAGTTGTAAGATAAAATAATTCACAACCAAATGTTTCCCCTACTGTGTCATTGTAAGTTTGAACCTCCTGATAAAAAGCTTGTATTTCTTCTTCACTTTTGCCTTCAAGTTCCTCTGCCGTTGGGTTGTCACGAAAAGACAAAAGCGCAGCTGCTTTCTCTCTTAAGTATACTGATGTATATTCACTCATGATGTTGTGTTTAATGTAATTTCTTTGCCAAAACTATCCTTATTCAGTCAGTTTTGCAAATTTTCTTACGTCAAACGTATTAAAATAGTTAAATTATTCATTATCTTCGCAGGACTAATACATGAAACGTATGGACATCACACGAATAGAACGGCGATTATTCCTCTCGGATATCAATTCAGAGATGCTTGAAAAAAGAATCACCCAGAAAGAACTGGGCAAATATCTCGGGATACGGCAGAGTCAACTTTCATTGTGGCTAAGCGGCAATACGGGGATGAGTTTGGATAATCTTATCCGCATCTCAAATGCAGTCAAGAACTGGGAGACGAGAGATTCTCAGATATTGAACGAGCCCTCACTTGAGTATGGTGAACCACAACCGAGTCTATGCTTCCTCATCAGAAAGCACCTTAAGCAACATGGAATTGCTCAGAAAACGCTTGCTGCTAGGGTGGGAACAAGTCAGTCAAGGATAAGCGAATACATACGTGGTGCGGTCGTTCCCTCCCTCGGAGTCGCTGCGCGCATCTGCAAAGAACTGCAGATTGATCCAAAGCTTTTTATCGATGCCTGCTGCCGATTATAGCAAAACTCGTTTGAAAAATTCGAAGCCAAGAACACCGCCGAAATGCTCTCAAAGGCCCGCGAGGCCGGGATGCTGTAGCGACTCTTTCCCTTCCCATCTCGGAATTCTCTGGTATCCTGCTTTCATTTCCGAACGAATGAAGTATCTTTGTAATTGTTTGAAAGAACGGAACTATGGAAGAGAGAAACGACATAGTAATCTACAAGTCCGAAGACGGGCTGGTCATGATGGAAGCGATGGTCGACCCTGCGAATGAAACTATATGGGCGAATCAGAAGGCAATCGCGGCGTTGTTTGGCGTTACGGTTCCTAACATCTCATACCACCTCGGACGTATTTTCAAGAGTGGTGAACTGGAGGCTGACACGGTAGTTAAAGAATTTTTAATTACCGCACAGAGTGGCGCCAGAGGCACATCTGATGAGAAAATCCGCTATTACAACCTTGATGCAATCATCTCCATCGGATACCGCGTGAACTCTATCCGGGCAACCAAGTTCAGGATATGGGCGACGAATGTCATCAAGCAGTATATGCTGAAAGGCTATGCCATTAACCAGAATGCCGTATCCGAGCAGAAATACGAAGACTTGAAGAAAGCTGTCGGCCTTCTTGAAAACGTATTCAGCAAGGAACTGCTCCTCACATCCGACCAGGCGATCGATTTGTTTGATGTGATTCGCGATTACACCTATGCCCTGGACACGTTGGATGCCTATGACTACCAAAGCCTCAAAATCGCTGACACGACAGCCCCGGGGCGCTTCCACGCCACTTACGAGAATGCCATTGAGGCCATCAAGAGCCTGAAAGAAAAGTTCGGAGCAAGCGACCTGTTCGGTGTCGAGAAAGACGCATCATTCCACAGCAGCATCGGCCAGATATACCAGACCTGGGAAGGCCGCGACCTCTACCCCAGCATTGAGGAGAAAGCCGCAATGTTGCTTTATCTTGTCGTCAAGAACCACTCCTTCGTGGACGGCAACAAGCGAATTGCAGCCACGCTCTTCCTCTGGTTCATGCAGAACAACGGAATCCTTTACCGCCCCGACGGATCTAAGCGCATCTCCGACGCTTCTCTTGTTGCACTTACCCTGATGATTGCCGAGAGTCACACTGACGAGATGGACACGATGGTCAAGGTTGTCGTCAGCTTGATTAACCGGAAGAATTAGTCCGGCGAGTTGTCCCCTAACGGAGTTCCCAGAAATATTTCGAGAACCTTTCCCGCTCCAAAAATGGCGATGGAATAGTCCGGTTTGTTACCAAATAAACGCCTTTTTTTCTGAACCACATTTGAACCACGAGCTGCCTAAATCGCTGATTATCAATACTTATTATAGTCTGCATCGGCAAGTAGAATTTTCGGTCTAACCACTTGATAATCAATTAGTTACGCCATTATTTTGCGCATATTCTAGGTCTTTTATGTGAAAATGTAATCCGTTGTTTT
>CACYHF010000004.1 GCA_902774155.1 uncultured Bacteroidia bacterium
GGGCTCCACCTTTACCCTGCGCCTTCCGCTGGTGCAAAAAGGCGCCAGCGTGAGCGAAGGCAAAGCGGCATCGGCCTATACGGAGCGCTACGAGGAGACCTATCTCCGCGAGGACAGCCACAAGCAGGAGGCCGCCAGCCGGGTGAGCGAAAGCGACCGTCCCACCATACTAGTGGTGGACGACAACGCAGACCTTCGCCGCTTCATTGGCACACTGCTGGAAGGCGAATACCGCATTCTGAGCGCCTGCGACGGCCGGGAGGCCTTGGAAAAAGCCACGCGCGAACTGCCGGACCTGGTGGTATCGGACGTGATGATGCCCGTCATGGACGGCTTGGAACTATGCAAGGCGCTCAAGGGGCAGCTGGCCACCAGCCACATCCCCGTCATCCTCCTTACCGCCAAATCGCTGGAAGACCAGCGCGCGGAGGGCTACGATTCCGGTGCCGATGCCTACATTTCCAAGCCCTTCAGCGAACGGGTGCTGCTGGCCGCAGGAGAATGACTTCCTTTCCCGCTTCCGTGCGCTGGTCCGCGAGCACCTGGGAGACGAAAACCTGAGCGTGGAGCAGCTGGGCTCCGACCTGGGCCTCTCGCGCGTGCAACTGTATAGGAAGGTGAAAGCCCTTACCGGCTACTCCCCCGTTGAGCTGGTGCGCATTACGCGCCTGAAAGCGGCGGAACAGTTGCTCAAAACCACGGACAAAACCGTAGCGGAGGTCGCCTATGCCGTGGGCTTCGGAACGCCGTCCTATTTTTCCAAATGTTTCAAGGAACTCTTTGGGCGCCAACCCGGTGAAAGACGGTAGTTTTTGAGGGAAAAATTTGGTTTTCAAAGAAAAAACCGTATCTTTGCAGTCCATTTTTTGAGATGACCGCTAAGCTCAGGCAAGACCTGCCAGCAAGGGCAGGCGCTTACGGCCCAAAACTTTACTAAGTTTTTGTACAATGTACGCAATTGTAGACATTGCAAGTCAGCAGTTTAAGGTAGAAGCTGGCATGGACATCTTCGTGAACCGCCTTCAGGCCAAGAACGGAGAATCCGTAGAATTCAACAAGGTGCTCCTCCTGGACAATGAGGGTGCCGTGAAAGTAGGTACTCCCTATGTAGAGGGTGCTGTGGTAAAGGCCACCGTCCTGGACGACGACGCCAAAGCCAAGAAGGTGCTTGTTTTCAAGAAAATCCGTCGCAAGGGTTTCCAGACGCTCAATGGCCATCGCCAGAAGCTCACCAAACTCCACATCGACGCTATCGCTTAACTTTAAAAGACTGAAAGATTATGGCACACAAGAAAGGTCAATCCAGTTCCAAGAACGGTCGTGAGTCGCATTCCAAGCGTCTCGGCATCAAGAAGTTCGGCGAAGAAGTCGTAAAGGCCGGCAACATCATCGTGCGTCAGCGCGGTACTGCCCACAACCCGGGTCTGAACGTGGGTATGGGTAAAGACCACACCCTGTACGCCCTCATCGACGGCACGGTTAAGTTCACCCGCAAGCGTGAGAACAAATCTTATGTTTCCGTACTTCCTTTGGAGAACTAAGACATGTTAACCCTGAAACTTTTGCGCGAGTCTCCGGATTTTGTAATCCGGAGACTTGCTGTTAAAAACTTTGACGCCAAGGACATTGTAAACAAAATCATTGTCCTGGACGATCACAGAAAGGCCTTCCAAACCCGCAGCGACTCCTATCTGGCGCAGCAGAAGAAATATGCTGCCGCCATCGGCCAGCTTATGAAGGAAGGCAAGAAGGAAGAGGCCGAAGCAGCCAAAGAAGAAGTGGCCAAGATGAAAGCCCGCTCCAGCGAACTGCTGAAAATGGCCGATGAAAACAACGAGAAGCTGAACGAACTCCTGGCCCTGCTGCCCAACATCCCCTGCGATCAAGTTCCTGAAGGAAAAGGCGCAGAGGACAATGTGGTGGTAAGAATGGGCGGTCCGGAGCCGCAGCTTCCGGAAGGCGCCCTCCCCCATTGGGACCTGGCCAAAAAGTACGATATCATCGACTTCGACCTGGGCGTGAAGATTACCGGTGCCGGTTTCCCCGTGTATAAAGGTAAGGGTGCCCGCCTGCAGCGCGCCCTCATCAACTTCTTCCTGGACCGCAACACCGCGGCCGGCTACAAGGAAGTGGAACCGCCCGTGCTGGTGAACGCCGCTTCCGGTTTCGGTACCGGTCAGCTGCCGGACAAGGAAGGTCAGATGTACTTCTGCAACGAGGACAAGTTTTATCTGGTCCCCACCGCCGAAGTTCCCGTAACCAACATTTTCCGGGATGTGATTCTCTCCGAAGACCAGTTCCCCCAGAAGCTTACGGCCTATACGCCCTGCTTCCGCCGGGAAGCCGGTTCCTATGGCAAAGATGTGCGCGGCCTCAACCGCCTGCACCAGTTCGACAAAGTGGAGATCGTGCGCATCGAGAAGCCGGAGAACAGCTACGCCGCCCTGGACGAAATGATCGCCCACGTGGAAGGCCTGGTGAACGCCCTGGGACTGAAGTATCGCATCCTGCGCCTGTGCGGCGGCGACATGAGCTTCACCTCGGCCATCACCTACGATTTTGAGCTCTGGAGCGCTGCCCAGGGCCGTTGGCTGGAAATCTCCTCCGTGTCCAACTTCGAGAGCTTCCAGGCCAACCGCCTGAAATGCCGCTACAAGGACGAAAACGGCAAGACCCAGCTGGTCCACACCCTCAACGGCAGCTCCCTGGCCCTGCCCCGCGTAGTAGCCGCCCTGCTGGAAGACAACCAGAAAGACGGATACATCGAAATCCCGGAGGTCCTCAGACCTTACACAGGTTTCGACCGCATCGACTAAGCGGCGTGCGTGGAGGCAAACGCCTCTGGCACTGTAAGTTATAAAAAATCGATTACCCCAAACGGAGTAATCGATTTTTCGTTATGATCTGTCTGTCAGTCGTTTACCTCCACGAGCTCCACGAACCGCGCCATGCCTTTGGTGGCTACGTCCTGGATAAAGGTGACGCGGGGGTCGGAGATGGGTACGGGTTTGGGATCGATCACGTAGATAGGGCAGTCGTTGCGCGCATAGCGGTAGAGTCCGGCGGCGGGATAGACCTGCAGGGAGGAGCCCACGATGAGGAGGATATCGGCCTGTTCCACCAGGTCGATGGCTTTGCCGATATTGGGCACCGCTTCACCGAAAAACACGATATGAGGCCGCAGCTGGCTGCCGTTGGGGGCCAAATCGCCCAAGATGACGGGCCGATAACCCACGTCGATGACCTCGGCCTCCGATTCCGTGCGGTCGTAGATGCCGTTTTCCGGACGCACCTTGGTGAGTTCCCCGTGCAGATGCAGCACACGGGTGGAGCCGGCACGTTCGTGCAGGTTGTCCACATTCTGGGTGATGACGTCCACCCGGTAATCCTTCTCCAGCTGGGCCATAGCCACGTGGGCGGCGTTGGGCTTGGCATCCTTAAGCTGGGCCCGGCGCTGGTTGTAAAACTCCAGCACCAGCTTCCGGTTGCGGTACCAGCCCTCGATGGAGGCTACGTCGTTCACGTCATACTGTTCCCACAGACCACCTGTGTCGCGGAAGGTGGCGAATCCGCTTTCGGCCGAAACCCCGGCCCCGGTCAGAATCACTAAATGCTTTTTCATTTCATGCGCGTGCTGTAAAAAACTGTTCCGTCCTGGGAAGTCCATTCTATCTTGTCACGGGAGGCGTCCATCCTCACCTTTCTTGCATTTCGGGAGATTCCCTCAAGTGCCCGGGTATAATCCCGCTCCCATTCCTTCCGGTACTCCTTAACCCTGGCATCCAGGCTGTCCTTCTTCCCTTCCACGGCCACCATTTCCGAGATATCCAGATTCACGACAACTGACTTCGGATCATTGACCATGATGAGGGAGTCCCCCTGCAAACGCCACTTGCCACCCCACTCCAATCTCGTTTTCAAGGTACCCGACCAATCAGCCGTAATCCAGGGCTGCTGGGTGTATGCGACAAAGGAGAAAAGACTGTCTTTCCGGAACTCGTAATAGTTCTGGGCATTGCCCTGGGCATGCTCCATCTTCCAGGTTCCCAACAACTTCCTGGCTGTAACGGCCACGCCCGTCTGGGTGATGCTGTTGATGTAGTCGTCCATCTCCTGGTCTGTGATTCCCATCATGAATTTGTTTTCGTCATTCATCCGGGACCAGTTGTCGATATACTGACTGATCAGGCGTGCCCGGATGGGGGCGCTGTCCAGGAAATAACGGACACCCTTTTCGGAGAACTTCCGCTTCAGATACTTCCGGACCAGATTCTCATAATCTTCCCCCGTTTGATAATCGGCATCGTAGATATACTCCCGGTACTCCTTCTGGGGAACAGGATAAATAAACTTGTCATCCGTATTAAGCAGATCCTCCAGTCCACGGCGGGAATAATAGAAAGACTGCACGTTGTCGATGAACTTCACGCTGCCCAGGTTCTGCCAGGAATCCTGGCTGCTGTGGAAAATCCGTTCCTTGGAATCGTCAAAATGGAAATCCCCTCCGTCGTTGAACAACCATTCCAACACCGGATAAATGGAATCGTACGGGGCCGTCTCCAGGCTGTCCGGCTGTTCCCGCCAAAGCCGGGACCTGGAGCCTTGCACCTCCTCCTGCTTCTTGATCGTTTTCAAATCCTCCACGGTATTGTCAATATCGTGGATAATCATGATGGCCGTAAGCCGCTGTGCCCGTCCCTTTTTGTTGCTTTCCCGTATCCCGTTAAGGGTGAAGGTGAGCGCCACGCCGATGGCGGTACCCAGCAGGGTGACCAGGAACTGTTTCCAGTTAATGCCTTTGTTGTCCATCTTTACTCCTTGATCTCAAAATAGTACTTGCGCAACCAATACTCGAACAGCGGGTCCTGAAACAATGGCGCGTCGTTCTGATCAAAGGTGAGCACTTCCTTTTTCATGAGGGCATCCTTCACGCGTTTCACGTTGGCCGATGAGTTAAGCCCGTACTTGCGGATGACATCGGCCGCACTGAACCGCGTTACGCCCTCCAGGGTGGCCTTGAGCAGGTTCACCTGATGCGTGGTGAGACCGTTCACCATTTCCCGGAAACGGGGCGTGTGGAGGGAAATGAGGTCCTCCAGGGCCTCCACGAACACCGGTTCCATGATGTAGCCGCGACTTTTGGCGTCGCAGATGGAGGCAAAGTTGTTCAGATACCACAGATTCCCCTTGAACAGCCGGCAGGCTCCCAGGATGAGCTCCTGGTTCACCACTTTGCCGCTGGACAGGAAGCCCCGCTGGATGTGCTCGCAGATCTCACGCTCGGGTATCGGAGTAAGCGGCACATGTTCCACCACCCGGTGGAAGAGCATTCCTGAGGTAAAAAGAGACCTCATGGCGTTCACCCCGGAGCCGCAGAACACGAACACAAACAGGCGCCGGTCCCGCTGCTCCCGCAAAACGGCATCCAGGGGGCGCAGGATTACGTCGGGGTCTTCCAGCAAGCCCAGGCTCTGGAATTCGTCCACCACCAGGATCATGCGGTCACCGCGGTCCGCGGCCAGGCGGAACGGCAGGCGCAGCAGGGCCAGGACATCGTCCCGGTCCAGGTCCCAGCTCAGGGACAGCACCTGGCCGTTCTCCGAGAAAGCACGAGGGTCGAAGACGAAGTGCGTCCCCTGCAGGTAGCGTTTCACCAGGGCGATGTATTCATCGGCCGAGTTGGCCACCATACGCATCACGGTGGTTCCCAGGCGCAGGAGGAAGGCCTCCGGTGTGCGCACGTTCAGGGCCGAGAACTGCCCCACATAAAAGGATTTCCCGCCCAGACGCAGCGTGAAAAGGGTTTGCTGCACCAGCGAGGTTTTCCCGGCTTTGGGCGGTTCCCAGAGGGCTACGTGTTCCCCCTGGGAAAGCAGGTTTCCCAGGAGGGTGATGTCGGCCTTCCTGCCAATGAACTGCTTGCCGCTTACATACTGGGCGTATGGGAAGGGCGTTTCCATTAGAAGAGCGGGCTCTTAAGACCGCAAGGGGCGAACATATCGCACAGCCACAGCGCGATGCAGGCGATTACCAGCACCACGCACAGCCAGCACCAGAAACGGCGCCAGGCCGCTTTCTTGTGGGCAGCGGAATCCACGGCGGTGAGCTTGGGATATTTCACCAGCGTGGTGAGGGTCTTGCCGAACTTCACGTTCACCAGGGAGGCGGCGTTGATGGCCCAGCCATTGGCGTTGAGCAGCGGGCCCAGGTCACGCTTGCGCAGCTTGCGCCAAGCGATGAACATAGACGGGCCGGAGATGAGCAGCATCACAACGGCCACAATCAGGAGGAACTGCCAGAAGGTGATGCCCTTCAGGGCGGCTATCACGCCGGCCAGGGCGGCGCCAATCAGGCCGACAGCCATTCCCACGGCAGCGAAAATGCCGGCATACTTGCCAATGTCGAACGGGACGGCCGGGGCTTTTCCATCGGCCGCGGTGTTGGTGGCATCGGTGAGGCCGGCCATGGATTTCTCGTTCTTTTCGGCCGCTTTCTTGTCTATGCGGTCGTTCACCATCCGCGCCACTTTCTTATACGGGGCCCAGAAGGCCTGGCGCACGGAGATGGGGTTGTCCACGATGGCGGTAACCTTGGCGGTGTAGTCGTTGCCTTCCCGGTCGTAGAAGACGGCATTCTTTCCTACGCGCAGGCCGTCTACGTCGCCGTCCGTGAGCACGGCGGCAATGTTGAAGCTCTTGCCCAGTTTTTCGCTGGTGCAGGCGCAATAGAGGATGTACATGCCGCTGAGGGAGGAGATTTCCGGAGCGGGACCGTCCACTTTTACGCAGAGGTCTGTGCTGCGCTGGTCAATGTACAGGCGGCCGGCCTGGAAGATGGCCAGGCGGTCGGGGTCGTAGAAATCGGCCAGGACAACATAATTATTCAGGAAGCGGTAGAAGTGCTTGTTCAGGCGAAGGAGTTTGTCCACTTCCTCGATGGAAAGGGCGTTGGCTTCCTCGGCCTTGTCCTGGGCCAGCAGGTCCAGCAGAACGGCCTTCTTGTCCTCTTTCAGGATGGCTTTCACGGCGTCCAGGCCCAGCGCCTCCACTTCTGCGCCCTTCTTGGCGTCCAGCCAGGCGATATACGGGGCGAACTTGGCCAGGAGGGCGTTCCATTCGGCCTCGTCGATGCTGGCTTTCTCAATGCCACAAAGGCTCACCATATTGTCAATGGCGCCCTTCCAGGCGGGGTTCACGGCTTTCAGGACCAGTTTTCCGTCGGCGGTGGGCTTGGCCAGGGGCTGCAGGGCAATCTCCGCGGCAGCATCGGCCAGGTTCCCTTCAATGGCGGCGATCTTGTCCACGCTCACATCCACGGCGGGCGCGGTGGCCACGTCGAAGCCGATGAGCTTGCAGCGCATGAAGTAGTCGGCCATCTTGGGCATAACGGCGTTCACGGCGGCCAGGGCGGCAGGGGTGGTGTCTTTGAACGGAAGGACTTCCGGCGTGCAGGCTTCCTGCCAGGCGGCATAGTCTGCGCAGGCGGTATAGAAGGCCTCCACGTGATCGGCCGTTATACCGGACACGCCGCTGCGGTCCTGGGCCGATGCAATGCCGGCGATGGTCTCGATGAGCTTGGCGGTGGGCTCATCTTCGGCGCTGGCGGGGGTGATGATGCCGTCGCCGTTGAAACGGGTATCCGCAAAGATCTTCACGTTGTCGGCGGTGTCTTCCAGGCCGATTTCCTCCTTCTCCAGCTTCAGGTTCTTCAGGATTTGCCGGGCCGATGCCTGCAGGCGGGCGCCGTCCGGGTCTTCGGTGTTGAAGTTGTCGAAGGAGAGGCTGCCGCTTTCCTTGAGCAGTTCATCGGGGTCTTTCACCACGCGGGTGAGCCACTGGGCGGTTGCGATTACGTCGTCCACGCGGATTTTCCCATCCGAATTGGCATCGATGAGCTGGAGGGTTTTGGCATCGAATTCCAGCCCCTGCACCGGGCAGCTCAGGACGGTCCACATTTTACGGTCCAGCTGGGGCAGATTGCAGATATCGGCACCGCTTTCCAGCTTTACACGGACGGTTCCACCCACGGAAGCAAACTTCCAGGGAGAGGTTTCGGCTTGTTTTTTCATATGGCTTAGTGTTTTGGTTTGGCGATAACATTCTTGTTACTACAAATATAGGAAATTATTTTTGTGCATTTACATTTTTTTTCTACCTTTGCAGTCCATTTAGAAAAAGGAGGTGTAAAAGCAATGATCATCGTTCCCGTCAAAGAAGGCGAAAATATCGAAAGAGCCCTGAAGAAATTCAAGCGTAAGTTCGAAAAGACCGGTGCCGTCCGCGAGATGCGCGCCCGCAAGAACTTTGAGAAGCCTTCCGTACTCAAGCGTATGGCTCGTATGAAGGCCATCTATGTTCAGCAGCTTCGTCTTAAGGAAGAGCAGTAAGCTTTTTACACTTTTTTAATACAAGAAGGGCAACCATCACGGCTGCCCTTAACTTGTACCTATTATTAACTAAACCAACTAAAACTAACCGCGTTTAGTTAATGCAAGAGGTGTGCCAAACTGTTCAAACTTTTTTTTCGTGGGCTACTTCGGCCCTGGCGCGTTCCACGGATTTGGAGCGTTTGAGCACGAAGCCGGAGCCCAGGTATTTGGTGCGAACATCCTCATCTGCAGCCAGTTCCTCCGGCGTTCCAGCCTGCAGGATAACCCCTTCATACAGGAGATAGGCGCGGTCCGTGATGGCCAAAGTTTCGCCCACATTGTGGTCGGTGATGATGACGCCGATGTTGCGGTATTTGAGTTTGGCAATAATATACTGGATGTCTTCCACGGCGATGGGGTCCACGCCGGCGAACGGTTCGTCCAGCAGAATGAACTTGGGATCTACGGCCAGGGCGCGGGCAATTTCGCAGCGACGGCGCTCACCGCCGGAGAGCTGGATACCCAGGGATTTGCGCACCTTGGAGAGGTTGAATTCGTCGATCAGCTGCTCCATACGGGCCACCCTTTCGGCCTTGGTCATATTTTCCGTGCTCTTGGACAATTCCATCACGGACATGATGTTGTCTTCTACGGACATTTTGCGGAAAACGGAGGCTTCCTGCGGCAGATAGCCGATGCCCTGCTGGGCCCGCTGGTACATAGGAAGCTGGGTGATCTCGATGGTGTTACCTTGGTCGTCGTCCAGGAAAATGCGGCCGCCGTTGGGCTTGATCTGCCCGGTAATCATATAGAAGCTGGTGGTCTTGCCGGCGCCGTTGGGCCCCAGGAAGCCCACAATCTCTCCCTGCTGCACCTCCATGGAAACGCCCTTCACTACCGTGCGGACACCGTATTTCTTGACTAATTTCTCTGCTCTTAGTTTCATAGGCGTTACTTGGTATCTAATCCCATATCGGCCACGAAGGCACGGACTTCGGGGTTGCGCTCCATCAGGTCCTTGGCTTTTTCTTCCGGCATATAGGGCTTTCTTTCTTCTTCCTCCATAGGGGTGACCGACACCAGCACGTTCACCTTGGGGCAGCCGGTTAGGTCTCGCAGCTTGCCTTCCAGTTCACGGAGCATCTTCTCTTCCACCCACTGTTTCTGGGCGTCGTTGGTCACGAAGAATTCTATCAGCTTTACGCCTGCGTCTTCGGAGATGTTCACATTCCCGCTGGAAAGCATACTGGCCAGCCGGGGCTTGGCGCTGTATTGTCCGGCCAGTTCCTTCCACTTGAGACGGAGGGTGTCATCGTCGGGCAGCTGCACTTCCTGCGGACCGGTAACGGGAGCCGCCTCTTCCGGCTTCTCCTCCATAATGGCGCTCATACTCAGGGCCGAGCCGCTCTTGGGAGTCCTTCTCCTTACGGCGGGGGCGGCCACTACAGTGGCTTCGGCCTTTTTTTCAGTCTCCGGAGGCGTTGCATTCACCGGAGCGGCCACGGCCGGGGCGGGTTTCGGGGCTACAGCTACGGTAGCAACAGGAGCAACCACGGCGGGTTTCGCCTGGATGTAACTGAGCTTCATAAGGGCGAACTCGATGTGCAGGCGCGGGTTCACGGCAGCTTTGTAGCCGGTTTCGCAGGCGGTGGTGATGCCCAGGGCTTCATACAGGAATGCGTGGGAGCAACGGGCCGCTTGCTCTGCGTAACGTTTCTTGAGGGAATCCGGCAGTTCCAGCAGCGGTTCCAGGCCGCCGGTCTTGGCCACTACCAGGTTGCGCAGATGGCTGGACAGCGAGGCCACGAAGTGCAGGGCATTGAAGCCTTTGGCCAGAATCTCGTCCAGTACCAGGAAAGCGGTGGCATAATCGCCCCCCAGGAAAGCATCCACCAGCTTGAAGCTGTATTCGTGGTCCAGGACGTTCAGGTTGCGGATTACATCGGCATATTGGACCTCCTTGCCGCAGAAAGCCACCGTCTGATCGAAGATGGTGAGGGCGTCGCGCATGGCGCCATCGGCCTTGGAGGCAATCACGTGCAGGGATTCTTCGTCTATGGTAACATCCTCTTTCTGAGCAATTTCCCGCAGGTTGCGCACCATGTCCGGGATGCTGATCCGGTTGAAATCGTAGGTTTGGCAGCGGCTTAGGATGGTGGGCAGGATCTTGTGCTTTTCCGTGGTGGCCAGGATGAAGATGGCGTGTGCCGGCGGTTCCTCCAGCGTTTTGAGGAAAGCATTGAAGGCCGATTGCGACAGCATATGCACCTCATCAATGATGTAGACGCTGTACCTTCCCACCTGGGGCGGCACCTGCACCTGTTCCATAAGCGTCTTGATGTCTTCCACCGAGTTGTTGGAAGCGGCATCCAGCTCATGGATGCAGTACGACCGTCCCTCCTGGAAGCTCACGCAGGATTCGCACTCCCCGCAGGGTTCCATATCCGGTCCGGGATTGGCGCAGTTGATCATTTTGGCGAAGATGCGCGCCGTGGTGGTTTTGCCCACCCCGCGGGGACCGCAGAACAGGTATGCGTGTGCCAGCTGCCCGCGACGGATGGAATTGGACAGCGTCCGGGCAATGGTGTCCTGGCCGATCAGGCGCCCGAAGGAATCCGGCCGGTACTTCCGGGCCGATACGATATACTCACTCATAGCACACAAAGATAATAAAAATCTGAGCCAAATACCACCCCTGACCGGAAGATTAGGAGGGGTCGGCCGGGTCCAGCTCCAGAATCCGAAGCAATCGGGAGCAGAAGTGGGGTGTTTTGCTCCCGGATGAGGTAATTTGTTGTTTTCGGGAGCAAAAAAGGGGTAATTTGCTCCCAAATTGTCATTTTGAGGAACCGGGCGGCTTCCGGCGTACATGGTTGGTCAAAGTGCTGTAGATGTTCGGTTTTGGATGACACATAACAATCTATCAATCAGGCATTTACGAAAAGTTCTCTCCTCGTTTTTTTTGCGCAGAGAACTTTTCGTATCCGACTGATAATCAAATAGATACTGGCCAGCAAAAACCCCCTACAGGGTTTCAAGGGCTTTGTCTACCGTGGTGTCTACGGGGAGGTAGTACTTGTAGAAGGCGTTTTCGCCCAGTTTGGAGTAGCGGGCGATGAGGGCGCGCAGCTGGGGCAACAGGTAGGGTGCTGTCCGGTCCCATTCCGCCTCCGTGCAGGGGATGCCGTCTTTCTGGCGGGCAAAGGCGGGGAAATCCACCTTCAGGTTGAGCCCGTCCAGGAAACGGTCCATTTCCGGATAGGTTGCGATGGAAGCCAGTTTGGTGGTATACCGGTCAAACACCTGCGAAGCGAAACGCATCTGCGTGGCTTTCTTGTTGCAGGCTACGTAGAAGTCCGAGGCCCGGGAAGTATCCACCGGCACAAACACGTCCGGCATGATGCCGCCACCGCCATAGACCACCCGGCCTTTGCGCGTATGATGCACATCGGTGGTATCCAGGCGAACGCTGTCGGCGCTGAAGACTTCTCCATCGGCATAGCGGTTATAGATATCGTAGGCGTAGTCCCTGCCACCTTTATCATAAGGCTTCTGGATGCAGCGGCCGCTGGGCGTGTAGTAACGCGCCACGGTGAGCCGGATGCCGGATTCGTCGTTGAAGAAGAAGGGCTCCTGCACCAGTCCCTTGCCAAAGGAGCGGCGGCCCACCACCGTACCTCTGTCGTTGTCCTGGATGGCCCCGGCGAAAATCTCGCTGGCCGATGCCGAATTCTCACTGATGAGGATGGTAAGGCCCATGGTCTGGAACAGACCTCTTCCATCGGCCTTGTATACCTCACGCGGCCGATGCCGGCCCTCGATGTACACGATGGTATCCCCGGACGAGAGGAAATCGTTGGACAGCAGCAGCGCCTGGTCCATATAGCCGCCGGTATTGTCCCGGATGTCGAAAATCAGGTGCGTCATCCCCTGCCCCATCAGATCCAGGGCGGCCTCGTGGCACTCCTTGAAAGTGGTACGGGAGAATTTCCCCAGCCGGATGTAGCCCACGCTGTCGCGCAGCATAAACGCGGCGTCCAGGCTGTGCAGGGGAATCTTGCCACGGGTAATCTCGAAGGGAATCTCTTCCCCGCCCCGCTTCACGGTTACGGTAACCTTGGTTCCGGAAGGACCCTTGATGTGCCGGACCATGCTGTCCTGCGGGAAATGCACGCCGGCAATCACTTTGTCGTCCACCTTGAGCAGACGGTCCCCGATCATCATGCCCACTTTCTCGGCCGGACCGCCGGCTATGACCTCCAGCACCACGGCGGTGTCATTGGGCACGTTGAACTGGATACCAATCCCGTCGAAATTACCGGACAGTTCCTCCTCCGAGGCACTGAGCTGCACCGGCGGCAGGTACACCGAATGCGGGTCCAGTTTGGCCAGGGCGGCCGATACGGCGGCATCCGTCATGCCGCTTTTGTCCAAAGTATCCACGTAATGCCGGTCCACAATGTCCAGGATGAGGTTCAATTTTCCCCAATCTGTCCGGCTGATGCGGCTGATGCGGCGGCTGTCCCGGTAACGGACGGCCACCAGGGTGATGAGCACGCCGATCACGACGCCCAGCACCAATTGCAGAATCTGGCTTAAGGTTCTGTTCATAAGGCTTGTTCTACTTCCACGCCGGCCCGTTTCAAAAGGTCGATTCCGTCCGTGAGGCGGTATGCATCCCGGTAGACCACCCGCTTGATGCCGGCCTGAATGATAAGCTTGGCGCATTCGGCGCAGGGAGAGGCCGTCACGTAGAGCGTGGCCCCCTCACTGCTGTTCCCGCTTTTGGCCACCTTGGTGATGGCATTGGCTTCCGCGTGCAACACATAAGGCTTGGTGACGCCGTTTTCATCTTCGCAGATGTTCTCGAAACCGGAAGGCGTGCCATTATAGCCGTCGGAAATGATGGTGCGGTCCTTGACCAGCAAGGCCCCCACCTTCCTGCGCTTGCAGTAGGAGTTCTGGGCCCAGACTTCGGCCATGGCCAGATAGGAATGGTCGAATTTTGCCATACTAGTTACGCTGATACAGATAACGTTTGATGCTCTTCTTGGGGGTGCGCTCGAAGTCTTCGGGCATAAGCTCGATCTTCTTGATCTGCGCATACTTGGGCAGTTCGTCGTTGATAGCCGGGAGCATGCCGATAATGTGCTTCTTGAACTCCGAACGGGTGTAGCCGTCCAGTTCGCCCTGGTGCCAGTCCGGATAGATGAGGGCGGTGAGGCTGCCGTCGTCCTCCACTACCAGGGAATCCACCACATAGTTGAAGTTGTTGATGGTGGCCTCCACCTCTTCCGGATAGATATTCTGGCCGGAAGGACCCAGTACCATACACTTGGAACGGCCGCGGAGGAAGAGATAGCCATCGGCATCCATCACACCCATATCGCCGGTGCGGAACCAGCCGTCGGCGGTGAAGGACTTGGCCGTGGTGTCCGGATTCTTGTAATAGCCCAGGCATACGTTGGGGCCTTTCACCTGAACCTCGCCGGGAATACGCTGAGGATCGGCGGAATCGATGCGGATTTGCATATTCAGCGCGGCACGGCCGGCCGATCCCACCTTCACCTTGTCCCAGTGGGCATAGCAGATGATGGGGCCGCATTCCGTCATTCCGTAGCCTACGGTATAGTGGAAGCCGATCTTGTTCAGGAACTTCTCCACCTCCGGGTTCACGGCGGCACCACCCATAATCACTTCCTCGAACTTACCGCCGAAAGCATTGGTTAGCTCCGTGCAGATACGCTTCTCGATGGCCTTGTCCAGCACGGGGATGCGCATCAGGTATTTCCGCTTGTCGATGAGCGGTTTGAGCTTGGTCTTATACACCTTCTCAATCACCAGCGGAACGGCGATGATGATGTCCGGGTGAATGTCTCCCAGGGCCTGCATAATGATTTTAGGACTGGGGACACGGCTCAGGAAATGCACGTGCATACCGATGCTGATCTCGAAGAGGAACTCGAACATCATCCCGTACATATGGGCCGACGGCAACATAGCCACCACGTTCATACCGGCCTTGAGCATAGGGCAGGCATCCTTGGAGGCGAACTCGATGTTGGAATAGAGGGAACGGTAAGGCAGCATAACGCCCTTGGAGAAACCGGAAGTGCCTGAGGTGTAGTTAATGACAGCCAAATCTTCCGGACCGTCCTCCCAGTAATCCAGGTTTTCGGGTTCGAAGTTATTAGGATAGCGCCGGCCGAATTCCTCGTTCAGGTGTTCGCGCACCTGTGCCAGTTCTTCCGAGGCAGCATACAGGAACTTGAAGGTGTTGATCTGGACCACCACGCTCAGATCCGGCATTTCATCGGCCGATAAACCTTCCCAGATGACCTCGTCCACGAAGAGGACGCGGGCTTCCGAGTGATTGACCAGATAATGTATATTGCCGGGTTTGAATTCGTGCAGGATGGGAACGGCTACGGCGCCGTAGGTGATGGCGGCCAGGAAGCTCACGCCCCAGTTGGCCTGGTTGCGGGAGCAAATAGCCACCTTATCCCCTTTCTGAAGGCCGCACTGCTCGAAGGCGATGTGCAGCTTGGCAATCCTCCGGGCCACATCCCGGTAGGCCAGCGTCATGCCCTGATAATTGGTGAGGGCAGGCCGGTCCCAGTTTTGGATGAGGCTTTCCTGAAGGATTTTGTTAACGGATTTGAATTCCATATGATCAGGTTCGGTTTAGTTCAGTTTGAAGTCACGGGTGCGGCCGTCGTAGCATTCGGCCGAGACCCCTTTGGCGGTGGGGGTGAGCACGGCATCTGGCTTGATCATCTTGCCGCCCTCATCCTTGAGGTTCAGGGCGTCGCCGCCCTCGAAGGGATACAGGAGCGTGCGGATGGAAGTGCGCACCGCCCAATAGCGTTTTCCCTTTTGCGTTTCCACGAGCTCCGGCAGGTTCTTGATGGTTTCCGGTGCCCGGATGCCTTTCCAGCCTTCCGGTTTCTGGCCGTGCAGGTTGTAGCGCTCCAGGCTGCCGTCCTTGTGTAACACCATGATGGTGTAGCCGCCCGCTCCGGTGAAGTCGTATGCGTCGGGACCCAGGAGGACGGGCTTGGGCAGTTTCACGGGGAAGCCGTTCACCCAATGACCCAGGCGGTCCAGCAGGTACAGTTTGTCGCCGGCGCAGAACAGGAACTGGATTTTCTTGCTGTTGTAATAGTCGATGCACTGCACGCGGCCGCAGAGGTCTTCCTTGAAGGGAATGCCCCATACGCCCTTGCCGTTCTCGTCGTTCAGACAGATGGATTTCTGTGCGTTCTGATACAGGTAATTGGTTTTTCCCGTGCTGAAATTGATTACCGGGAACAAACCGGTGGGAACCACCACGGTGGTATCGCGCTCCAGTACCTGTACCTTCGTGCCTTTCAGCACACGGGTGTCCACGCTGACGCGCAGCGAAGGACGTTCATCCAACAAATCCATTCCCAAGCTGGCCGGAGCGAAGCCCGCCCCCTGCACAAAATTCTGCAGCGGTTGGGCCAGGTTGGCCGAAAAGAGGTTCTGGATGGTTTCCGGGTTGTCCGACAGCGAAGCATAGGCCACGAAGCCGTCCGGAAGGGAGACGGAAGCGTCTGACAGACGCTCCTTGAGCTTATAACTCATGAAATCTTTATCGGCGAAGGCTCGCAGGGTGGGAAGGTCTCCGTACAGCGTCCAGTGGCTGTTGAGGCTGGCGCAAAGCGTATCCGGCGCACTGAAATCGTTCCCCAGCAGAAGGGCCAGGCAGCCACGATAGGGATTAGGGGCTTCGGAGCCCAGTTTCAGGTCTCGGGCGCTGCGTACCAGCAGGGCGTCGCGCTCCACGCCGTCGTCGGTGCGGAAACGGGCGTGTACCACCTCCCGGGGCTGCAGGTTCACGAACCACTCTTCCGGCGACTGGGGCCGGCCGCTCTTGCTTTTCAGGGCTTTGTTATAGGCCACCAGGCGGCCGTTGCCGTCTTCGAAGCTGCGGCGGGCGTTCAGCAGGGCCTGGGCATCGGCCACGGGGATGGAAAAGGCGGCGCAGGTGCCATAGGGCAGCACTTCCGGGAATTCCGCCTTGGCCGACGGGATGCCCGCAAAGGCGCGGAAATAACTGGCGGCCGATTCTCCGGGCAGGGCGGTTCCTTTGAGGACGATATGATCTTTCTCCAAATCCCGGACGCTCCAGGCGCTCCAGGCGGTGAGATTTTTCACGAATGTGGCTTGCTGGCGATAGGCCGTTCCGGCATAGGTCTGGACCAGTTTTCCGGCCTGGGCGTGGGACAGGAAAAGCACGGCCGGGCCGGAGACGCCGTGCAGGAGGTCCTGCAGATGCCGGGTGCCCAGGATGGAACTTTCTTCGTCCAGGTGACGGGCGGCAGCATTGAGGAAGGTCTCCGAACGGGAGGCCAGGAAGAAGCCGTCTTTCTTGAGGGTTTTGAGCCCGGCGCGGGCGGCCCGGACCAGGGTTAGGGAATCCGGCTCTGTTACCTCCGCGGCCACCAGCGGAACCAGCGAACCGCTGTTGTGCAGGGAAACGGCCATACGGCTGCGGTCCAGACCTTGCAGGAAGGCCATAAGCGCCGGATTTTCCGGGGCGATGAAGCCCTGCACGAAGCCGGCGGAATCTGCCAGGACACGGGCGGCTTTGGCCGATCCGTCGAACACCCAGACAGCGTTGGCATCGGAGGGAATGGCTTTCAGGACAGACCAGGAAGCGGGGGTGGTTTCCGTGGCCACAGGGGCCTCAGGACCGTTTTTATACAGACGCAACACCGCCAGGACAATACCTGCTATCAGGAGCGCTAAAGCCGCGACGGCCACAATGGTAAATCGTTTTCCCATAGAACGCAAAGGTAAGCATTTTTTTCAAATATCTTTCGTATCTTTGTGCTAACTGAAGCTGATACCATGAAACATCGTATTCCCGGGCTTTCGGCACTGGCCCTCGCAGCCCTTCTCACTGCTTGTACGGGAACGGGGAAAGCCCCCATTTCCCAAGTTCATTCTTTTAACGGAACCGGCGAACACGGGCACACCTATCCCGGCGCCACCACGCCTTTCGGCCTGGTGCAACTGAGTCCGGATACCCGCACCGCCGGCTGGGACGGCTGCTCCGGCTACCATTATTCCGACAGCACCATCCTGGGTTTCAGTCATACACACCTGAGCGGCACCGGCTGTGCAGACCTGGGAGATTTTCTCTTCACACCCGGTCTGGACAAGGTAGCTCCACTCCCGCTGGACCACAAAATGGAACAAGCCCAGCCCGGTTACTACAAAGTGGAGTGCCCGGGGATCGGCATCACGGTGGAACTCACCGCCACCCCGCACGTGGGCGTACACCGCTACACCTTCAGCGGCAAGGGAGCGCGTCAGGTTCTCATTGACGCCCTGCACAGCATCGGCGAGGGCACCCACGTCCAGAGCGCCAGCCTGGAAGTGGAAGGCAACCAGGAAGTGAACGGGCACCGGCTGGTGAGCGGATGGGCCGAAAACCGCGACATCTACCTGTCGGCCACCTTCTCCGTGCCGTTCCAGAAGGCCGAAGAACCGGAGCCCGGCAAGCTGCTGCTCACCTTCCCCGAAGGTCTTCAGGAACTGGTGGTGTACGCCGGCATTTCCTACACCGGCGTTGAAGGCGCCAAGGCCAACCGCCTGGCCGAAACGGCCGAAACCGGCTTCAACCGGATGCGCGCCCTGGCCACGGCCCAGTGGGAGACGGCCCTGAGCAGCATCCGCGTGAAGGGCGGTCCCACGGAGCAGTTCTATACCTGCCTGTATCACACGCTGGTATGCCCCAACCGTATGGAAGACGTGGACGGCCTGTACCGCAACTTCAAGAACCAGAACGTGCAGTGGAAAGGAGGCACGCATTATTACTCCACCCTTTCCCTCTGGGATACTTTCCGCAGCTGGAATCCGCTCCAGACCCTGGTGAACCCCACTCTGGTGAACGATATGATCGCCAGTATGCTGGACATCTTCGACTGCACCGGAGAACTGCCCATCTGGCCGCTGGCCAACTGGGAGACCCACACCATGATCGGCTATCACAGCGTGCCGGTCATCGCCGATGCCTGGCTGCACGGCATCCGCGGCTACGACGGAGAAAAGGCCCTGCAGGCCATGGTGGCTTCGTCCAACCGCTACAAGGGCAAGAACATATCGGCCCTGTACACCCAATACGGCTATGTGCCCGCCAACCTCACCCGGGAAGCCACGTCCCAGACGCTGGAATTCGCCTACGACGACTGGTGCATCGCCCGGATGGCAGAATCCCTGGGCCACCAGGACATCGCCCAGGCCTATGACCGCCGCGCCCGCCATTACCAGAACGTGTTCGAAGGATCCACCGGCTTTATGCGCGGCCGCAAGACCGACGGCGGCTGGACGGCACCCTTCGACCCTATCTCCAGCACCCGCGATTACACGGAAGCCATTCCCTGGCAGGCCCGTTTCTTCGTCCCGCACGACGTAGCCGGCCACACTTCCCTGATGGGCGGGCAGGAGCCTATGCTGGCCGCATTGGATTCCCTGTTCACCTATGAAGAACGCAGCAAGGATGTCACCATCTCCGACATCAGCGGCTACCTGGGCCAGTACGCCCACGGCAACGAGCCCAGCCATCATATGGCCTACATCTTCAACTGGCTGGGGGCTCCTTCCCGCACCCAGGAGATTGTGCGGGAACTGCTTACCACTATGTACGACACCACGCCGGAAGGCGTCTGCGGCAACGAGGACTGCGGCCAGATGAGCGCCTGGTACATCCTCTCCTCGCTGGGCATCTATCCCGCCTGCCCCGGCAGCGGAGAGTACCAGTTGGTGGCGCCCCTGTTCAAGGAAGCCGTGATCAAACTGGGCAATGGCAAAACCCTCACCATCCAGGCCGATCATCCCGAGCGTCCGTATATCGCCGATGTGCAGTTGAACGGAAAGCCGGTAGAACGCAATTTCCTGCTGTACGAAGAGATTATGGAAGGCGGCACGCTTTCCTTCCGCTTATCGGCCACGCCGGACCACAGCCGGGACGGCCTGCCGGCCCCTTATTCCCTGAGCACCGAACCTATGGTCTCCACGCCTTATGTGCTGGAAGACCTGGAGCTATTCATAGACAAGACCACCGTTACTATGGGGTGCCGAACCCCGGGCGCCGTGATCCGCTATACGCTGGACGGCAGTGAGCCCACGCAGGAGAGTCCGGAATACAACCTGCCGTTCGAGATTACCCAAAGCTGCCCGGTCAAGGCCCGCGCCTTCCTGGAGGGATATAAGCCCTCCCCTGTCCTCTCCGTGATGGCCACCAAGGCGCTGTTCCGGGAGCCCACCCGCATCAGCGGGCTCAACCAGGGTTGCCGCTACACCTATCACCGGGGCACCTTCAGCTGCACGGCCGATGTCCTGGCCAGCCCGGTGGCCGCATCCGGCACAATGCAGGCGCCTTCCATCCGCCTGGCGCCGGACGAGGACCACTTCGGCTATGTGTTCAGCGGCTATTTACTGGTGCCGGAAGACGGCGTCTGGGAGTTCACCGTAGTGAGCGACGACGGCGCCGTGCTGGATATCGACGGCACCCGCGTGGTGGACAACGACGGTTCCCACTCGGCCATCCCTTCATCGGGCCGCTTCCCGCTGAAGAAGGGCCTGCACCCTTATCGGCTCATTTATCTGGAAGATTATGAAGGCCAGGCGCTGTTCTGGACCTGGCGGGCCCCGGGCCAACCCCGTTTCTCCCGCATCCCTGTCGAAAACCTCTATTACTAAACCCATATGAAAAAACTGCTGCTTTTCCTGTGCTGCCTGCTGCCGCTTTCGGCCGCAGCCCAGCTGCCGGTGATCCTGCATTCCCACAACGACTATGTGCGCACCGTACCTTTCTGGGAGGCCTATTCACAGCACTGCGCCTCCATCGAGGCCGATGTCCACCTGTATGAGGGACAATTGCTGGTAGGACACGATTTAAAGGACCTCACGCCGGAGCGCACCTTCGACGGTATGTATGTGCAGCCCGTCGTCCAGACCTTCCGGGCCAACGGAGGTAAGATGTGGCCCGGCAGCCAGGACCGCCTGATCCTGATGGTGGAACTCAAGAGCCCCACCGAGCCGGAACTCACGGAAATAATCAAGGTCCTGGAACAGTATCCGGATGTGTTCTGCAGTCCGGACGGCGTGCAGGTGGTGATTACCGGCAATACACCCGCCCCCGAAAAGTTCACCGAATACCCCAAGTGGATTTACTACGACGGCGATATCCGCGACAATTACACGCCGGAACAGCTGGCCCAGGTGGGGATGGTGAGCAATTCTTTCCGGATGTTCGCCAAAAAGTGGAACGGCAAGGGCCGTATGATAGATACTGAGCTGGACGCTGTCAAGGCCGCCATTGCCAAGGTACACGCCATGGGCAAACCCATCCGCTTCTGGGAGGCCCCGGAAGGCACCACCGCTTACTTCACTTTCTGGAAACTGGGCGTGGACATCATCAATACGGACAAGCCGGCAGTAGCCTCGCTCTTTTTCAGCGACTGGGGCAACAAGAACTTCATCATGGGCAAACATGAGGTGCAGGCCGGCGTCACCGGCACCAAGAAGCTGGACAAGGCCACCCGCAGTTTCTCCGGCTTCCAGAACGAAAAACTGCAGCTCACCCAGTGCATTCCTACTTATACGCCCACGTACCGGAACGACGGCAGCAACAAGAAGATCAAGAACGTCATCTTCCTCATCGGCGACGGAATGGGCCTGAACCAGATCGTGGCCGGTGCCTATGCCAACAACCGCGATCTGAGCCTCCTCAAGCTCAAGAGCATCGGCATCCAGTTCTACAATCCGCAGGATGATTTCATCGGTGACTCCGCTTCCGGCGGCAGCGCCCTGGCCACCGGCCGGCTGTCCTGGACGCGCCATATATCGGCCAACCACGACGGTTCTGAGGAATATTCCCCGCTCACGGACTATTTCAAGGCTCTGGGCAAGGCTACGGGCGTAGTTTCCCTGGGTGACATCGCCGATGCCACTCCCGCCGTGTTCTACGGCCACACTTCCGAGCGCGACAGCACCGACCGCATCACCCGCTACTGGCTCACCAGCGACGTGGACCTCATCTGCGGCCCTGGAACCGACTATGTGGAAAAACCCCGCCAGGACGGCGTGGATATGCTTTCCGGCATCAAGGCCAACGGCTACAGCTACACCAAGGACGCCACGGCCGTGAACCAGGTGAGCGGCAAGCTCATCTGCCTGGACAACCGGATGGGCGCCTACGCCACGGAAGAGACGCTGGGTTTCCTGGCCGAAATCACCAAGTCTTCCATCGAGAAACTGTCCAAGGACTCCAGGAAGGGCTTCTTCCTGATGGTGGAAGGCGCCAAGATTGACTATGCCGGCCATTCGGACTGCTTCCCCGCCTCCGTGATTGAGCAGCTGGGCTTCGACCTGGCCGTGGCCGAGGCCCTTAAGTTCGCCGATTCCAACGGCGAAACCCTGGTGGTGGTCACGGCCGACCATGAAACCGGCGGCCTCACCCTCCTGGACGGAGACCTGGAGACGGGCCACGTGCTGGCCGTGTACAACTCCGACGACCACACCCCTACCGTGGTACCGGTCTTCGCCTACGGCCCCGGCTCCCGGGAGTTTATGGGAACGTACATCAACATCGAGATTCCTAACACCATTAAACGGCTGGTGACAAAATGAGAAAAATCCTTCTGAGCGGTCTCCTGCTGGCCCTTCCCCTGCTGGGATGGGCCCAGGACCTCCGGAGCGGCCCCTATGAGCTGCCCTACAAGAACACCTATGTGAAGAACATCTTCGTGGCGGAGAATCCTTACCGCACCCTGCAGCGGGAAACCCTGAAGCCCGGCACGTTCGAGGAGGCCCGCAAGGTGCTGCCCTCCCCCATCTGGGAAGGCCATCAGCAGGAAGTGGATATGTACTGGCACGCCTGGAAGATTGCCATCGGCAATATCCGCCAGCCGCAGGAAGGCTCCGGCTTCGTTTCGCCCTACCTGGACGTGGCCTACAACGGCAACATCTTCATGTGGGACGATAGCTTCATGATGCTTTTCGCCCGTTACGGTTACCGCTTCTTCCCTTTCCAGCGCACCCTGGACAACTTCTACGCAAAACAGCACCAGGACGGCTTCATCTGCCGGGAAATACGCGCCGATGGTTCCGACTGCTTCGAGCGGTACGACCCGGTGAGCACCGGTCCCAACCTCCTGCCCTGGGCGGAACTGCTGTACTATAAGCAGTTCGGCGACATAGACCGCCTGCACCGTGTCTTCCCCGCCCTGGTGGCCTATGCCCAGTGGTGGCAGCTGAACCGCACCTGGCAGAATGGCACCTACTGGAGCTCCGGCTGGGGAACGGGTATGGACAACCAGCCCCGCGTGCCCGACGGTTACAACCCCATCTTCTCCAACGGCCACATCACCTGGCTGGACACCAACCTGCAGCAGTGGCTGGTGGACGACTGCCTCATGCAGATTGGCTTTTACATCGAGCGCTGGCAGGAGATTGAGGAGCTGGAAGACGAGATGAAGTTCCTCAAGGCCTGGATCAACGATAATATGTGGGACCCGGAAACCGGTTTCCTGTACGATGTCCTGCGGGACGGCAGCCGCGGCAGCGCCAAGGGCATCAGCGCCTTCTGGGCCCTGCAGACGGACGTGCTGGAAAAAGAGCGCCTGGATACGCTGGTGGCCCATTTGTCGGACAGCACGGAGTTCGCCCGCACCCACCAGGTCCCTTCCCTGAGCGCCGACAACAAGAAGTACAATCCCCTGGGCCGCTACTGGCAGGGCGGCGTCTGGCCGGGCACCAATTACATGGTGATCGACGGCCTGTGGCGCAAAGGATACAAAGACCTGGCCCGGACGGTAGCCAACAACCACTACGGCAATGTGTTCCAGGTATGGAAAGACACCGGCACCTTCTGGGAATATTACGCACCGGAGAAAGTGGCGCCCGGCTTTATGGCCCGCAAGGACTTCGTGGGCTGGGCCGGCCTGCCGCCCATCGCGGAATTCATCGAATGCATCCTGGGCATCCGTTCCGACTTCTCGGAAAGCCGCATCGAGTGGGATGTGCAGCAGCTGGAAGCGCACGGCATCGAGCGCTATCCTTTCGGCCCGGAAGGCGTGGTGAGCCTGAAAGTGGCCGCCCGGAAAGGGGCCGATGAGAAACCTTCCGTTACGGTGACTACCAACGTGCCCTTCGACCTCACCCTGCTGTGGGGCGACGGTCAAAGCGCCACCGTACACGTAGAGAAAAGTGGAAAAGTGAAATATTAAACCTGAACGCCATGTATATTGGAATTGACCTGGGCGGCACCAACATCCGTGTAGCCGCCATCGAAGACGGAAAGATTCTGCAAATGCAGGCCGAACCTACCAACGCAAAAGGTGCCGAAAACGTGGTGCTGGAGCAGATGGCGCGCCTCATTGAAGCCGTTATCACGCCCGAAGTGAAGGGGATCGGCATCGGCGTACCCTCCGTAGTGGACCGGGAGAAAGGCATCGTGTACAACGTGGTAGGCATTCCTTCCTGGAAAGAAGTGCATCTGAAAAGCTTCCTGGAAGATCGCTTCCACCTGCCGGTGGCCATCAACAACGACGCCAACTGCTTCGCCCTGGGCGTGGCGCACTACGGCTCCCTGCGCAAGAGCAAGGAAATCTTCTGCGTTACGCTGGGAACGGGCGTGGGCGGTGCCCTGGTGCTGAAAGGAAAGCTGTACAACGGCCACAATACCGGTGCCGGTGAGATTGGCAGCATCCCCTACCTGGACAAGGACTACGAATACTATTGCTCCAGCCGCTTCTTCGTGGGCAAAGGAACCACGGGCAAGGATGCCGCCATAGCCGGTCCCGGCCCCATCTGGGAGGAATTTGGCCAGCATGTGGGAAAACTGGTGCAGTTAATCCTGTATGCCTTTGACCCTGAGGCTATCATCGTGGGCGGCAGCATCGCCAAAGCCTTCCCGCTGTATCAGGAGCCTATGTGGAAGGAAATCCGGAACTTTCCCTACCCGGCCAGTGTGGAAAACCTGAAAATCGGCCCGGCCGATGTGAACGACGCCGGTATCCTGGGCGCCGCATTACTCTGTGAATAAATTATTTACCCATATGAAGAGAATCTTTTTAATACTGGCAGCCCTGCTGCCCCTGAGTCTGGCTTGCCACTCGCAGGAAACGGAAACCCTCAAAGTGATGTCCTATAACATCCGTTACGGCACGGCCGATGACGGAGACTATGTCTGGGCCAATCGCCGGGAAGCGGCGGCCGCTATGGTACTGGACCAGCGTCCGGCCTGCTTCGGCGTGCAGGAAGCCCTGGATTTCCAGCTGACGTATTTGCAGGAGAACTGCCCGGGCTACAAGTATGTGGGCGTAGGCCGCGAGGACGGCAAGCATGACGGTGAACATATGGCCGTTTTCTATGACACGGACCGCGTGGCGTTGGAAAAATGGGGTACCTACTGGCTGTCCGAAACCCCTGAAGTACCTTCTTATGGCTGGGATGCCGCCTGCAAGCGTACCGCCACCTGGACCCTCCTTAAAGACCTGGATACCGGCAAGCATTTTTACTTTGTGAACACGCACCTGGACCACGTGGGCGTGGAAGCCCGTCGCCAGGGGCTGCTCCTGCTGGTAGACCGGATCGGCCAGATGAATCCCGAAGGGTATCCGATGATCCTGTGCGGGGACTTCAACGTCCACCCGGACAATCCCTGCCTGGACGAACTCCGCGAACTCATGACCGACGCCTGGCAAACCGCCCGGATGGCCGATTTCAACCTCACCTGGCACGACTGGGGCAAGAACAAGCGGGACCACACCCCCATCGACTACATCTTCTACTCCGGTTTCAGCGCCTGCGACAGTATGCTCCGCGTCACCCAGCCCTACAAGGGTTGCCCCTACGTCTCCGACCACTATCCCGTCACCGCCGTCCTGGAATACTAGTGGCAGCCAATCCGCTGATCATCAGCCACTTACGCAAAAGTCCTCGTTCAAAAATCGAACGAGGACTTTCTGTTAAACTGCTCAGTAGCAGTTAGTTAGCTGCCACTACTTGGAATACGTAGGCTTGACGAAGCAGGCGTTCAGGAGGTAATCGGCGCTTTCGCGGAAGCTGATGAGGATATCGTCGTGCTTGTAGCGCTCGATTTCTACCACGAAGTCCTGGAGACCGGCTTTATCGGCATTCTTGAAGATGGCGTCGAAGCCAACCATACCGCTCTGGCCCACCTCCCATTCGTCCTTGATGTGCAGCATCTTGAAACGGCCGGGATAGCGCTCGAAGTAATCTACGGGAGAAGCCTTGCCAATCACGGTCCAGTACACGTCCATCTGGAAGAACACCAGAGCCGGATCCGTGTGTTCCAGGAGATAGTCGTACATCACCTGGCCTTCCACTTTCTCGAACTCATAGGCGTGGTTGTGGTAGCCGTACTGGAGGCCGGCGGCCTTGCAGCGGCGGCCCACCTCGTTCAGGTAATCACAATAGACCTGGAGGTCATGGATACTCTTCTGGAGGCCCATCCAGGGCGTTACCAGATACTTCATGCCAGCCTGCACGTGGGTCTCGATGCACTTGTCCCACCACTCGAGGGCTGCTGTGAGGTCTCCGCTGGCCAGTTCTTCGGCCGAAAGACCGCGGGACACGTGGGCGCTGAGCACCTTCATGCCGGCACCTTCCACCTTCTTCTTGAAGACATCGGGCTGGTCGCCGTAGATGAGGCCATTATCGTAGCTGGCCGTTTCCACGGCGGTGTAACCCATTTCGGCGATGGTCTTCAACACATCGGCATAGTTATCGTGGTTGATGATACTGCGGGCCGAATACATCTGCACGCACATATCCTTCTTCACGGGAGCCGTTTCCTTGGGGGCGCAAGCCAGTGCCAGGGCCATACAAGCTATAGCTAAGAAAACTTTTCTCATAGCTTAGTCCATCAGTTTGATGCGGATGTTCCGGTACCAGACATCGTCGCCGTGGTCCTGCAGGCCGATGTAACCTTCGTGATTCTCACCGCCGCAGTTGTTCAGCAGTTCGAAGGCCAGGGGCCAGGCTTTCTCGCTGAACTTGCTGTTCTGCAGCATATCGGTCCACTGCGGGGTCCAGAGGTGATATTCCAGCACCTTCTCATCGTTCTGGAAGTGCACCACGGTGCCCTTGTACACCAGGATCTTCACCTTGTTCCATTCACCGTAAGGGTTCTGGTTCTGGGGCTTGGCGGGGATCATATCGTACAGGGAAGCGCTCTGGCGGTTGCCATCCACACCCAGCAGGGCATCCGGATGGTTGGCGTTGTCCAGCACCTGGTATTCCGGAGCGGAGATGTAGATGGGCTCATAACGGTCTTTTCCATTCTCGTCCTTGGTGGTCACTTCCTTGGCCAGGTAGAAAATACCGGAATTGCCGCCTTTGGAAATCTTCCATTCCATTTCCAGGGTGAAGTTCTTGAACTGGTGGGCGAAAATCACATCGCCGCCTTCGCCGGTCTGACCTTCGCCGGTACCGGTGCCGTTGAACTTGAGGCAGCCATCTTCCACGGTCCAGCGACCGGGCAGTTCCGTTTTGCCGTAACCGCGCCAGCCCTTGGTGGAAGTACCGTCGAAGAGCACCACATAACCATCCTCATCCACGGGGAATTCGTCCAGGTTCACCTGGGCGGCCTCTACCACGGTGTAGGCGGGAACACCGCCTTTCTTGTTATTCTTGCAGGATACTGCACCTACCAGCAGGGCGGCCAGGGCAGCGAAAAGCATCACTTTTTTCATATCGTTCTTGAGTTTTAAGGTTTAGTCTTTGGGCATTTCCGGCAGCGTCCAACCCTCACGGAAGACGGGCTTGATAAGCTGGGCGGCATATTCGTTGGCATCTACCGGATCCGTGTACACATTCTCGAAGGTGGGGTGACCGTCGTGGATGGAGAAGCCGTCGTGAATCATCGTGCGGATGGTGGCACCCTTAGGAATGTTGGTGAAACGCATGTTGTCACCGTCCCATTCCAGTTCCTGGTTCAGGCTCTGGAGGCGCACTGCCACCACACCCATGGCTACCATTTCGTTGAACGGGCCGGCCTGGGCGAAGTCGGACACGCACGGGACGCGATAGTCGGGGTGCTCCTTGCAGGCGCGGACCCAGTCCTGCTGATGGGACGTGGTGACCTCACGCAGCACCTTCGGGGCGTCCGGGGTACGGCCGCTGAGCAGGTACGGGCGTACGCCATAGCAGCCGCAGATGAGGGTATCCTTGGTGCCGTGGAAGATGAGGCAGCCGCCGGAATCGTTCATATTCACGCCTGCGGGCAGTCCTTCGGGACGATCCGGGAGGATGCCGCCGTCGGTCCAGGTAACCACCACTTCCGGCATAGCCACCTTGGGCATATTGTCACGGGCGGGGAATACGAAGCGAACCTTTTCGGCCTGCGGGCAGGATTCGGTGAGGAGGGCGGTGGAACTGCCCTGCACCTTGATGGGATAACCCAGCTTCAGGGCTGCAAAAACGGGATGCAGGATGTGGCAGGCCATATCGCCCAGGGCGCCGGTACCGAAATCCCACCAGCCACGGAAGTTCCAGGGGGTATAGATGGAATGATAAGGACGCATGGGAGCCGGGCCGATGAAGCAGTCCCAGTTCAGGGTCTTGGGCACTTTCTCCGCCTTTTCGGGACGCTCCAGGCCCTGGGGCCAGATGGGACGGTCCGTGAAGGCATCCACGCGGGTTACCTCGCCGATTTCGCCGTTCCAGATCCATTCGCAAACCTTGCGCACACCTTCGGCCGATGCGCCCTGGTTACCCATCTGGGTGGCTACGCGATATTTCTTGGCCAGTTTGGTGAGGAGGCGGCTCTCATACACGGTACGGGTGAGCGGCTTCTCGCAGTATACATGCTTGCCGGCAGCGATGGCTTCGGCCGCGATGATGGCGTGCGTATGGTCTGCCGTTGCCACGATGACGGCATCGGCCTCCGGAAGCAATTCCTTGAACATCACGCGGTAGTCGCTGTACTTCTTGGCGTTGGGATAGGTTTTGAATACGTGATCTGCGTACTTCCAGTCCACGTCGCACAGGCCGATGATTTCTTCGGTCTTGGCTACCTCCGCGATGTCTGCGGCACCACGGCCACCAATACCCACGGCCAGCACCTTCAGTTTGCGATCCAGCGGCGGCGGGGGGACATCTTTCGCCTTGGCCAAAACAGACTTAGGTGCCACGGACAGGCCGATGGCAGCGGCGGTTCCCGCCTTGAGGAACGACCTTCTTGAGATTTCTTTGGACATAATTATAGTGTTTTGTGTTAGTGTATTTTCCAAAAAATGGACTGATTGGGTAAAATTAGAAAAAATAATTTAAATTCCAATGGCCATTTCCGAAAGTTTTTCCTTGAATCTCAGCAGTTACACCCACCGGAATCTCCACTTCCAAAGAGGAGCCGTTGCGATAAACCGTGATGGGACCGTACGGCGTATTCCGCGTCACGCGTACCCACTCCAGTCCTTCCGGTACCTGGGGCACGATGCGGACCTGCCGATAACCCGGCGCCGTGGGGATGATGCCGCCCAGGGCCTGGTAGAACCAGCTGCCGATTCCATTGTAGCAATTGTGCAGGTGACTGCGTCCGCCGTCCCACTCTTCCCAGACGCCGGTTCCACCCTGCTCCAGCATATACAGATAACCGGGATAGCCAGGCTGTTTGAGCAGCTCGTAAAACCAGTTACACTCCTGCGACAGGGTGGCCCATTCCGTGAGCACCGGAATGCCCACCAGGCCGGTGGCCAGGTGGCCGTTGTACAAGGCAGCCGTGCGCTCCTTCAACTGCGCCACCACCGAAGGCATCAGGGTTTCCGGGACAGCGCCCACCAGCAGCGGGAACACCAGGTCCAGCTGGCTCCCGGAGCCGTACAGGCCCGTTTCCGGGTGATAAAACACCTGATGGATGCGCTGGGCCAACGCCTCATAACGCAGGCGGAACTTCGCAGCGGCCGCCGGATTCTCTAATACCAGGGCAATCTGCTCCAGGTCCAGATACACCTGGCACAGGGCACAGTTGTTCACCAGGTCGATGGATTCCGGATCCTCCACGTTCACGCCCTCCGGAGCTGCCCAGTCGCCCAGGTACCAGCCGCGGTACTTGTGGTTGGGCCATTGCTTGAGCAGGCCGTCCACCGTATAGGCATCCACATAGTCCAGCCAGTGGACCATAGCCGGATAGAAACGCTCCAGCAGCCGTTTATCGGCATAACTTACATAACTGCGCCACGTCGCCTGCACCAGGAAACTGCACCAGTAGGGACCGCCGCCGGCCGTGTAGGGATTGGGGGCGGTGTGCGGCAGGCCGCCGTCCGGCTGCTGGGAATCGGCCCAGGCCTGCAGCCAGTTCAGGTACAGCGGATCCACATCGGCCATATCCTGCAGCGTGAGGGTGGAGGCGTTGCCGTCGCCGCCATAGCCCAGCCGTTCGATGCTGGCGCAGTCCACCATATAGCCGTCGAAGGCCAGATTCTCCACCGTCCAGTCCACCAGGTTGTAGATGCGGTTCAGATCCGGGTCGGAGCATTCGAAAGACCCGCGCTTGGGGAAATCCGTGCGCATACGGTAAGCCACGATTTCCAAAGGCTTCTCCGGCAGGTTATCCAACCTCACATACCGGAACACGTGGTGGTTAAAACGGTTCAGGAAGATGTCTCCTTCCGGGACGCCGGAAGAAAAATAGGTGTCGTAGCCGCAGATGGCGGGATCCAGGTTATCGGGCTGGTTGTCGCCAAACCAGACAGGCGTCACGTGGCCTTCCGGCAAACAAGGCAACTGGGTATACAGCTGGGCATTCACCACCCGGCCGAAATCCACCAGCCAGCTGTCTTCGCTCACGAGGGTGACGCTTACCGGCTTCAGGGTTTCCTGAATGGTGCAGGGCTCGCACATCTGCATGGTGGCTTGGACGGTGTCCACTTTCACCACATCCACCGGGGCCCATTGCGGCTCCGTATGGGCGCGGATCACCTCCCCGGCAAACCCGTGCGGGCCCCAGGTGCCGTGGTCGGCGTAACCGCTCCAGCCCCCTTCCCAGGACGCATCGGTCACCAGAAAAGGTTCCCCGTCCAAATCCAGTTCGGCCTTCACCAGCGGCCCTTCATAAGCGGTGCCGAACGTGGTAGGTTTGTACCAGCCGGAACCGGCGGCGATGAACAGCTGGTTGATGCCCCTTTTCAAGAAATCCGTCACATCGTACACCACGATGAGCGAGCGTTTGTTCAGCTGCGAAACAGCCGGGGTAAGGACTGCTTTCGAGACCCTTCGGCCATTGAGCGAAATTTCGTGATAGCCCAGCGAATTCACGTACAGAAGCGCCTGACGGGGCGTTTTTTTCAAAGGGAACGCCCTTCCCAGCAGCGGCGCGCGGCCTTCTCCCGGCACGGCGCCGATATAGGAGCCCCGCAGCGTATCCGGCGCCACGATGCCCACGCCAAAGCGCTGCCAGGCGCTCCAGCGGGACGCCTTGTCATCCTGGTTCCACACCCGTACGCGCCAACGGCTCTGCTGGCGCGAAGCCAACGCCACGCCCTCATAAGGCACCATCACCTGCTGGTTAGACTCCACCTTACCGGAGCGCCACAACTTCCCGTCCACCTCCACTTCGTAGGCGCACTGGGTCATCGGCTTCTCAGAAGCAATCTTCCAGCTGAAATGCGGCGTGGTGGAATCTATGCCCAGCGGCTCCACCAGACCCTCGCAGCGAAGGTCTACCACCTGGAAATCGGGCCGGCAGGCCGATAATAGCAAAAGGACCGCCCCAGCGGTCCAGATACGGTTTATCCTCATTTGACTTGCTTAATCCCCTTGGGGAGTTTCACTTTAGAACGAATACTGCCGTCGCTCCGCAGGCTGTGCGACACCTCAATCACACCGTAGGGCGTGGGGAAGGTGCCTTCGGCCCATTCCAACTGGCCCAGATGAGGCGTAATGCGCACGGTCTTGCAGCCGGGATCCACGGGCTCGATGCCCAGGACGTGGGCGCTGAGCCAGGCCGTGGGGCCGCTGGCCCACCCGTGGCAGAAACTGTGGCGCAGACCCACATAGCACCAGGCGCCGCCATCGGCGTGGATGTCGAAGCGCCCTTCCGGCACCACTTCGTCTATGCGGGCAGCGTTTTTCGCATCCCGGTAATTGAAGTCTTCCCAGAACGTGGTGGCACCCAGGTCCAGCATCCGTCCCCAGTATTCGGACATCAGCTGCATGGCTTCGGCATAATGCCCGCTGCGGGCCAGGGCCTCCAACAAGTAGTAGCCCATAAACGAAGTGAACGCCTCCGGGCCGTTTTGCAGGATAATGGCCGATGCCTCCGCTACCCCCACCATACCGGAAAGGGACAGGAGGGCGGCCGCCTGGCTGTTGCCCACCATATCGGGCACATACTGCCGCAGTTCGCGGGACACGCTCAGGCACTTCTCTTTCAAGGCCGAATCTCCCAGCCATCCGGCCATTTCGGCCCCGGCTTCCAGCGCACGTACGCTGAGGGCCTGCAGGCCGGCGTGGATCACCGCCGGCTGGTCGTTGGAAGGCCAGTCGATGAAACGGCCCTCCGGAAAGGCCTCACGCGTGCCGTTCATCTGCTCCATCACGTGATTCAGCAGGGCAGCCAGATAGATATATTGCTCCTGCAGATAAGCTTGATCGCCATACCACTGGTACAGGTGATGCTGGATGATGATCCACCACAGGGAATAAGAGCAGATGCCGTTCATCCAGTCATTGGCCGGCGTGTTGTCCCGCACATAATCCAGGCTTTTGCGAATCACGGCCTGGTTGCCGAAAACCGTGTTGGCGGTCATCACCTCCGGGTGCATATCGCCCATCCACACCAGACGGTCACGCTTTACCCCGTCCCACAGGTAATCCTGCATACACAGATGTACGGTATAAGCGCCGGTCTGCCAGATTTGGTTCAGACGCTCGTCACTGCAACGGAAAGAACCCAGATAAGGGATGTTCCGCAGGCGGGAAATGGCCCGGACGGTCACCAGCCCAACTGCCTCCCCATCGGCATCCAACAGGTCCAGCCGCACGAAACGGAAACCGCTGTTGCCGTATTCCATACTTCCCAGCCAGGGAACGGAAATCTCCACGTCGCGGGCCGAATGGTCATTGGTGGCGGTGGTTCCCGGCGCATCCACGCGGCTCAGGGCCTCGGTCACGGATTCGCCCAGACACAGGCGGAACCGGGCGGCCTGGTGGGATCCGTCGATGGTGCGCACGATCTGGATGCCGCCCTGGATTTCCTTGCCGAAGTCCAGCAGGATGGAGGCTCCCTCGTGCAGCATCACCACTTCGTCCTCACTGGTGGACACCTGCCCTTCGTAAGGTTGCAGCAGATACTGCACATCCTCCACCGGGCCGATGGCCTGCATTACCCGGACAGGCGTAAGGTATTCCGTCACAAATTCCGGCTGCGGGCACTCACCGGCCGGGCCTTCGCAGGCACAGAGCAGCAGTCCCAGCGCTGCGCAAAACGTCAAATGCAGTTGGTTCATCGTAGCTTATTTCGTTATTCTGAATCGGTACCCGTATTCCTGGCCGGGGGCAATCTGATAGGCTCCGATCACCCCGGGACCGCAGCTGCCGTTGCCCAGACCGTTCTGGATGCAGTCCAGGTTCAGGACCACCTCGCTCCGGCGGATCTTGTCAAGGTCGTTGCCGTATTTCACCAGATACAGGTCTTCATCGGCGTAGTGAAGCGCGCTGAAGTCGAAACTCTCAGCGGCCGTGAAGGTGACGCTGCGACCCTCTTCGCCCTGCAGGCGCAGCCAGCGGGTATCCGTGCGTTCACCCATACTCTGGGTGCGCACATAAGGTTCCGTCATACCGTCCACCGTATTCTCATAAATGCCCAGGAAGGCGCAGTCCTTGCGGTCCTGGTAATTCTCCATGGGTCCGCGGCCATACCAGCTCAGGCGGTCAAAGGCGGGGTTCAGCAGCAGGCGCAGGCCGATCCGGGGCAGCGCGAAGTCTTCCCCGGCCGTGAAATGGGCGTCCACATCCACACAACCGGAGGCGTGTACATCATACGCCAGGGTATAAGGCACCACCTGGTCCCCCACCCGGGCACGGAAGGCGATCTCCACGTGCAGGTTTTCGGGACTGACCACATAACGGAAATCTTCCAGCGTGGTCTGGGTGGTCACGGATTCGTCCTTTCCGTCTATCACATAGCGGACCCCGTCGTTGCTGATATAACGGAAACCGTTGAACACCGGTCCGTTCATTCCGTGCAGGACTTCCTTGCCCTCCAGGCACAGGCTCATCAGAGCGCCGCGGGCCCGGTCGAAGCGGACGCTGATGGCCGGGTTTTCGGCCCGGAGGTAACGGTTCTCTTCCACAAAGATCTTCAGCGGCTGGGCGCCGGAGTCGTCCACGGGCTTCAGGCGGGCGGCCGGGTTCCAGGGCACGAACTCACCGCGCGCCACCACGTGGCCGGGGCCGGCCCAGCGGGTGCCTTCCTTCAGGCGTACTTCCACCTGCAGGACGGCATCTCCTTCCACCGTAATCTTCTTCAGGGGCAGCTCGATTTGGCAACTTTGCCAGGGCGCGGTGTCCGGCAGCGCCAGCTGGCCTTCCTGCACCGGCATTCCTTCGTGCAGCAAGGTATAGTACAGCTCCATTTCGTTCAGGTTGTAGGCCGTATAGCGGTTTTCCAGCGACAGGATGCCGGGGCCTTCCTGGCGGATCTTCACATACTGGTACACCTGCTTCACCTGCAGGAGCTTGGCGGTAACGCGCCGGTCGGCCGTCACAATGCCGTTGCAGCAGAAGTCGTTGTCGTTGGGGACATCGCCGAAGGAACCGCCGAAGTACAGCTTCCCGTCATTCGCGCCGGGCATCACGATGGCCTGGTCCACCCAGTCCCAGATGCAGCCGCCGATCATGCGGACGCTCTTGTTCTCGATATAATCCCAATATTCGGCCAGGTTGCCGATGGCATTGCCCATTGCATGGGCGTATTCGCAGAGGAAATAGGGTTTGGCCGATCCGTCCCGGTCCCGCGCTTCCATCGCCTCCAGCGAAGGGTACATCTGGGAATCGATATCGGCCACCTCATTCTGCCCTTCGTAGTGGATGGGCCGATTGTCCAGCGCCTTCACGGCATCACGCATGGCCACGATATTGGCGCCCTTGCCGGATTCGTTGCCCAGCGACCAGAACAGCACCGAAGGGTGCAGGCGGTCGCGACGCACCATCCGCACGGCACGGTCTACATAGGCGTCCTTCCAGGAAGGGGTGTCGCTCAGCGTTATACAGCCGTGACACTCCAAATCGGCCTCGTCCACGATGTACAGGCCGTAATAGTCGTACAGGGCATACATCTTGGGGTCGTTGGGATAGTGGCTGGTGCGCACCGTGTTCAGGTTGTACCGTTTCATCAGCAGGATGTCCTCCACCATAGATTCCACCGGAACGGCCTTGCCCAGCACCGGGTGGATGTCGTGGCGGTCGGCCCCCTTCAGATAGGTCAGGACATTGTTGATATACAGTTTGTTCTGCTTAAACGCCACCTTGCGGAAACCGTGCTTGAAGCTGGTGCATTCCAGGAGGTTGCCATCGGCATCCAGGAGCTCGAAACAGACCGTGTACAGATAGGGTTTTTCGGCGCTCCATAGCTGAACGCCCGGCACCTCGATGGCACAGGAGGCCTCCGTACCCGTGCCGATCCCCTGGCCCACCTGCTTTCCTTCCTGGTCCAGGAGGGTCACCCGTACGCGGGAGCCCGCCTCACTTACATAGGCCCGTGTACCCAGCGTGGCGCTGGAGAGGTCTTCGCTGAAAGCGCTGGTGAAGCGGAAGTCGGTAAAATGCCGCTTGGGACGGATCATCAGGTACACATCGCGGTGAATACCGGCCAGGCGGAACATATCCTGGTCTTCCAGATAGGAGCCGTCGCTCCACTTGTACACTTCCACCGCAAGGGTATTACGGCCGGAGCGCACATAGGATGTGATGTCAAACTCGGCATCGTTGTTGGAGCCCTGGCTGTAGCCCACTTTCTTGCCGTTCACCCACACATAGAAGGCCGAATAGACGCCGTCGAAGTGCAGATAGACCTGCTGCCCCTTCTTCCAGGAATCCGGCAGGTTGAAATAACGCCGGTAAGAACCCACGGGATTGGGTTCGGCCTGGATGGTATAGCCCGGCTTAGCCTGGATAAAAGGCGGATTCACAGCAAAGGGATAGGTGACATTGGTATACAGCGGCGTACCATAACCCTTCATCTCCCAGTTGGAAGGCACTTCAATCTCTTCCCAGCCGGTAACGTTGTAATTAGTCTTATAGAAGTCCTGCGGACGCTCTTCCGGGCTCTTGGACCAATGGAACTTCCACTGGCCGTTCAGCAGCAGGTAGCGGGACGAATTCGTCCGTTCCCAGGGATGCTCATAGGCCGGATCGGCCTGCATTTCCTCCAGGGAGGCATAGGGCACCAGCGTGGGGTGGCCGGGCTCCTTGTTCACGGCAAACACTCTCTCGTTCTCCCAGTCGTAGTCGGAAGAGGTCTTGAAGGCGGGGAAAGCCACCCGAGTGGCCGATTCCCGCAAGTTCCAGCGCTGCAACGGACTGTTGCTTTCGGGAGCGAGCTGCCATACGGCATCCCCGTAGGCGGCCGCTTTCTTCAGCCCCAAGGCCAGACCCGAAACCTTGCTTACCACGGTGTAGGATCCGTCCTTCTGCCGGCTCAGGATCCACTGCTGATTGGGATTCTGGATGGCGTCGGACCACTGGAGCAGCTTGTGCTCCCCTTCCCCGTCGCAATCCAGGGCCAGCGAAGAAAGGCCGTTCACCAATTGGTACACATCCTTTCCCAGCGGGCGCAGTTGCCATACCTGACCGGCATTGCCGGCCTCACGCTTGGAGAGGAGGATGGGCGTATCGGTCTGGACGGCGCCCTGCACGTCCAGCACCCAGCCGTCCGGCGTCACCAGTTCGTAACACTTCTTCGGATCAATCTTCTGTGCTGCCGCCAATAGCGGGAGCAGCAAAAGGGCCCCTATAAGCAAATAGCGTTTCATAGTCTAGATTTGGATAGTGTAAGTACCGGGGCTGTAGCGCTTGTCTTCGTATTCGCCCGGGAGGGTGACATAAGCCTCCTTCACCCCTTCAGGAATGGTGAAGGTCCAGATCCAGGTGTCGCCTTCATACTTCCAGGCGCTCTTGACCACGCCGCGAGGGGTCTTGTATTCGGCCTCCAGCCAGCCCAGGCGTTTGTCGGGAACCGGATGCAGATACAGGCACTCGAAGCCGGGCAGGTTCACGCTGGTGTCGATGCCGGCGGCATATTCCCACAGCCACTGGCACACGCAGCCATAGGCATAGTGGTTGAAGCTGTTCATACCGCTGGGGCCCATACCGGAATCCTTCATATAGCTGTTCCAGCGTTCCCAGATGGTGGTGGCGCCGTTATCCACGGAGTACAGCCAGCTGGGGTTCTTCCGCTGGAAAAGGAGTTCATATGCAATGTCCTCCATATGGGATTCCGTGAGGGTGGGCAAAAGGATAGAAGTGCCCAGGAAACCGGTCTGCAGGCAGTTGTCGTGCTCCTGGAAGTTCTTCCGCAGGCGTTCTCTGGCCACATAAGCGGCTTCTTCAGTGAACAGGTTCAGTTTCAGGCCGAAGAGGGTGGGGGTCTGCATGGTGTTCAGGATGTCCAGCTTGAACGATCCGTCTACAGTTAAGAAACGCTCCCGCAGATACTCCCAGGCCGCAAAACTCATATCCTCATACTTGCTGGCGTCGCGGTCGGTGTCCAGGGCCATCTGGGCCATCATCTGGGCATCCAGGAGCCAGTAGCAGCCTCCCAGGAAGCTCCAGTATTCCTCGGCCTGCTTGCGCGTGGCTTTGTCCTTGAAGGCGCGGCCGCTGCAGCTTTCCAGATCTTCGTAGCTGAGCCAGTCGGCCCAGTTGTAGTTCCCGTTTTCTTCCCGGAGGGCGGCGTGGTCGTACTTGGTGGCGTTGATGTGGTCCATAAACTTCTCCATGGATTCCCAGTTTTCGTCCACGATGGTCTTGTCGCCGAACTGCTTCCAGACGGTCCAGGGAACGATGATGCCGGCATCGGCCCAGCCCAGGCGCATCTTTTCATTGCCATACTGTCCATAGGGCGCCACACCCGGATAACCGCCGGTTTCGGGGTCCTGGCTGTCGCGGATGTCGCGGGTCCACTTGTGGAAGAAACGGTCCGTGTTGGCGAAGAAGGTGCCGGTTTCCGTAAATACCTGGGTATCGGCCATCCAGCCCAGACGTTCGTTGCGCTGCGGGCAGTCCGTGGGGACCGACAGATAGTTGGAGCGCATGCCCCAGATGGTATTGGAGATGAGCTGGTTGATGCTCTCGTTACCGGTATTGAGCGTGCCGATTTCCATAGCCTGGCTGATGGAAGTGACCGGAATGGATACAAGACTCTGGAACTGGACCGGGGCGTCCGCCGTCACGGCGATGTAACGGTAGCCCCAGAAGGAACAGCGCGGCGTGAAGGAAACGAAATCCTCCGACGGGCCGAAGGTGTAGGTGAGCCAGATCTCGCCCGGATCCACGCGCAGGTTCCTGCGATGCGTGCTGCCTTCCGGACCGTCCATACCGCGTTTTTCCGCGCCATTGCCGTCGTTCAGGATTTCGGAAGGATTGCAGATGAGTTTGGTGCCCTGGGCGGCCTTGAACACGAAGGAAGGGGCGGCGGCGGCATTCTGGCCGAAGTCCACCACCAGGGTTTCCCCGGGATTCAACTCAACGGTTTCGCCGGGCTGGTAGGTGCGCTTGATCACCACCTTTCCATACTCCACTTCTTCCTCTTTTTCCGCCTCCACGGCACCGGTTACGCCTTCCCAGACGTAAATCTGTACGGGCTGGAGCGTGAGGTCCGTGCGCTGATAGATTTCGGCACCGTTATCCGGCAGGATTTCTCCCGCGAATTCCGTATTCACTTCCGGAGTTTTCAGCAGCTCGGGCGTCTCATAGCCCATGGGCTCGCGGGCATCGTATTCCTCGCCGTCGAAGATGCCGGCGTGCTTGACCGGGCCGGCGATACCGGCCGTCCAGTGCTCCGTGTCGGTGCCCAGCAGCTGCTTGCTGCCATCGGCATAGGTGAGTTCCAGCACGCCGCGGAAGGCGCATTTGAGACCCTGCATGGTTTCCAGATGGCCGGGGGTGACAATCTTATCGGCCCACCAGCCGGGCGTCACCTGGGCGCTGAGCTGGTTCTGCTCACCGGCCTTCAGGTTCAGAATGGGAGTGATATCGTAGGTGAAGGACCGTTTGGTCTTGGCGTAATGGGTAAAGCCGGGCTTGAGCACTTCCTTCCCCACCAGCTGGCCGTTCACGTAGAGGTCGTATACGCCCAGACCGGTGGTCATCCAGATGGCCTGCTTTACCTTCTTTTCGTTCTGTACGGTGGACAGGAACCAGTTGGCGCCGGGCGCGCTGCAATAGTTTTCCTTGCCGGGGCCATCGGCTATGGGGGCATCCACCACGGAAATCCACTGGGAGGCCTCCCAGGCCGTATTCTCCAGGGCGGGCACCAGGGGCAGGTCTTCGGCTGCCGGTTTTTCCTGATTACAGGCCGTCAGGGCGAGGGCCATCGCCAGACAATAAACGATTCGCTTCATCATATCTCAGTGTGTTATTAATTCTTGTAAATATAGGTTTTTTCCGCCACAAAAGCAAGGTGATACCGGCTTACTCCAGAACCCAGTCCGTTTCCTCGCAGCTCGCGTGATGCTCCGTGATGCCTTTTTCGTCCATCCAGCGGCGCGTGTCCCAGGTTTTGAGCCAGGTGTTTTCCGGCGAAGGCGCCCATACCCAACTGGGGGTGGGCCAGAGGCAGACGCGGAAGTTGATGGCCTTGTAAAACGCCTCCGAGCAGCCGTTCTGGCCGTGATGCGCCATCTGTAGGTAGTCGCAGTCCAGATACTCTTTGTACTGGGCCAGCACGCTGTCGCCGCGGTGCTCTTCGGCATCGCCCAGGAACACCACGCTCTTGCTGTCGTCCCACATCCGGATAATCATGGACTGCTCGTTGAAATGCTTCACGGGAAGGCTCATATCGGCCACGCTCAGGATCATAATGCCCACGCCGTCAATATCGAAGCGCTGGCCGGTCTGATGCACGTTGATGAAGTCGGTTCCGTCCATAAAATCGTCCAGAGCCTTGTAATACTTGCGGGCCTCCACGCCGCTGCCCGGTTCGCAGTTCAGGAATTCGTCCGGCAGACGGGAATAGATCACTTTGTCCACGGTGATATCTTGCGGGTCGTTCAGGATGGTGGCCAGGGCCTCCATATGGTCCTCGTGCGGATGCGTGATGAACCACAGGTCCACGTGATTCCCTGCCTTGGCCAGATGCCCGCGGAGCTTCTCCACATCGGAGGCATAGCCGCCGTCCACCATTATCACCTTGCCGCCCTTCGTCTGCATGAGATAGGACTCGCCGATGGTGTCGGTGGCCGATGAAATCTGCGTGAGCCGGAAATGTCCCTTAGCCTCGGACGAGGTGACGGGGACGCAGGAAGCCAGCGCCACACCTGCGGCCGCCGCTCCGGAAACTTTGATGAAATCTCTTCTATCCATATCGATTTGCTATTGATTTGACAGATAAGTGGCCAGGGTGCCCACAAAACGGGAAACCGGCTCTACCCAAACTTCGTGCGAGGTGGCGTTGGCGGTACCGTTCCAGAACGGTTCATCGCGGTGGAAACAATCCACGCCCACCGGAATGGCACCCTTCACATTTTTCGTGCTATAAACGAAGTTGGGAGCGTAATTGTAGCCCACCCCGTACATCAGGCTGGCGCCGAAAGGATTGCGGCCCAGCGTCCATTCCAGTTGTTCCTGCACCAGGTTCATCGCCTCCTGGTCTTCCAACAGCTTGGCTGCCGCAGCCAGCGCCCAGGCCTGTGAAAGGTGGAAGTTGGTGGCGCCGTGGAACACGTGGTCCTTCCAGATGGGGAAGGTGCGGATGGCGTAATGCTCATTGATCTGGGTGCCGGCTTCGTATTGTGCCAGATCGTCCGGGGTGCGCATATCGGCCCTTCGGAAGATGCCGGCCGGCAAAAGATGATAAGGGGCCGATAGTTGGCTACCGGGCTTCAGGTATGCATCCAGATAGAGCCGCGCCGCCTCCTTCCAGGGGGCCGACTGCCCGGGGAATACACGGCTGAGTTCACTTAAGGCCAGCATAGGCGCCTCGTTGAAAGCGGCATGATGGTCCTGCACAAGACCCTGGCGACGGGTATTCGAATAGAAATAGCCGGCGTAGGGAATACCGTCCACAAAATCCTGTTCCTGGCAGCGGAAAAGCAGATGGGCAAAGAGCAAAGCGGCATCCCGGTAGCGGATTTGTCCATGTCTTTCATATAAGAGGGCCGATGCCACTGCACCCCAGGAAGCCTCCAGGTAGTTGGCCTCCTCCCAAGTCGATGCCCGTTGAGCCGCCTCCCAGTCCTCCACAGCAGCCTTTTCCTTTCCCGCCTTGGAGAACACGGCCGAAGTAAGGAAGAGTTCCCAGGGGTTGTATACCGCCGGACTCATTACATCGTCCGGAGTACCCACTTCCCCGTCGGTATACATGCGAACCGTAGACCAGCTCATGTGGCGGCCATCGGTAAAGCGGGTTTTCAGGAGCCAGTCCACACCCCAGGCGGCTTCCTCCGTTTCTCCGGCTTCCAAGAGCGCGTAACAGGCATAAGCCGTGCGCCAGGCGCCCTGCGAGAGGTCGCCGGCATCGTGCCAGCCGCCGTTCACGGGCTTGATTTCATCCCCATAGAAGCCCAGTACATCCTGATGGCAGACCCCATGGATGCCCTCGACGGGATAGCCGCAGCGCTGATGGTAATAGAAGTTTACGGCAGCTTTCAGCGGCTGCTGCCAAATCTCTTCCCCAATGGTAAACGACTGAGAAACAGCATTTCCGTAATGGATAGTATACTTACCGGGCTGCTGGAAAGCACTGAAATCCAAGATGGCAAAGCGATTGCCTTTTTGCTGCACCCACTGCACTTCACTTTCCCATACCTTCTTTCCCCGCCGGTTCAGCAGTGAAAACGTATTGGCCTCTCCCGCTGCAGCCAAGGCCACTTTTTTATCGGCCGGCCTGTAGCCAACATGCGAGAAAACGATTTCGCCGGCGGGAAGGTCCCAGCCTTCATAGTGATCGGCCTCCACTTTCTGGAGTTCCAGGTCATCGAAGTCGATAGTTACATACTGCTCCCCTGTCTCCCGGTCATAGCCGGTGCAGGTTTGGCAAATCTCAAAGCGCAGTATGCTGTCCCGCGGATAATAGTCTATCTCCCAGAGCACCTGCACCCATCGGCCCTGTGGAATGTCCAGATTGGTTTCCCGGCTGGGCGTGAGCGTTCCGTCCGGCGTGGTGCTCACCAGGTCCAGGGCGAAGCTCACGTTGGGATTCTTGGAGGGATGAATGTATACCCAGAGCGATATGCGGTTCCACTGACTCCAGTCCTGCGGCCGGTCGAACTCCAGCGCCACGCAGGTCATGCCACCCTGTTCCCCGTAGAAGCTGTTCCAAGCTGTACGGTTGGCAGGATCCTGAATCTGCGTGCTGTCCACCAGCGATAGCCGTTGGCGTAGCGCCTGCCGGCCCTGATGGACATTCTCACGGGTATAGTCCAACTCCGGATGGCCTTCGCGCACCACCCATCGGCCCTCCCCTTCCATATCATCTACAAGGCAGGAGGCCAGCACCGGCTTCTGCGCCCAACGGTCCAGCATGGACACTTCCGGCTTCCCCGCTCCCTGCGGCGCACAGGCCGTAAAATGTAAACCACTGACAAGCAGCAATTTACACAAAATCGATTGAGCGACCAGGACTAATCGTTTTCCCGCAAACATCTAATAGTTAGCAACTTACCTCCACGCCTATTCGAACACATCCATAGGGATACCGCGCCAGCTCTGGGGAACCGGGAGGTTCAGGATCTTGGCCACCGTGGCGGCAATGTCGTATTCCAGCACGGTCTCCTGGATTTCGTGGTTCTTCTTCACGCCCTTTCCCCAGATCACGAACGGGGTTTCCATTTCCAGCATACTGGTACCCCCATGGCCGGTACCCAGATGACCATGGTCGGAGGTAAGCAGGATGATGCTGTCTTCATAGATACCGGCCGCCTTGATGCCCTCTACGATGCGCTGTACGCGGCCATCCACCAGGGGTAGTTCGGCATAGTATTCCGGAGAACCCTGTCCGTTGGCATGTCCCTTGTGGTCCAGGGCATCGATGTGGATGAAGCACAGGACCGGTTTCTTCTCCTGGATGTATTTTACACTTTCCTCCACTACGGCTTCCGTGAAGGTTTCGGGATCGTGAATCTTCTTCTGGTAATCCACGCAGGCGGGATCCGTGTAGTTCAGGAAGTCTCCCCATTCGCAGATGACACCTGTTTCGGCTTCCGGACACACCTGCTTGAGCTGGTGGAAGAAGGTGGGCTGGGCATTGTGCTCCGTGAGCACCAGGGGCTTGAAGTCCGGTGTAGCGTTATTGCTGATGATACCGGTGGCCTCTACGGGCGTTCCGTTCATCATGGCCGCCCAGTTGGGACCGCTGGAGGAAGGAAGGACCGTACGTTTGTTCAGCGTATAAGATCCCTCCTGCATCATCTCCCGGATAAAGGGGCATTCCCCCGTCTCCATACACCAGCTTCCCCAGCCGTCCAGGCCGATCAGAAAGACATGGGAGGCAATAGGCTCCGTCTGAGCCGTTTCTTTGCAATCACAGGCCCCTAGAGACAGGAGGGCCGATAAGGCCAAAGTGGCAGAAATAATACGTTTCATCGTCTAAAATCCTATAAGCTAATATTCAAACCCAGGCCGATGACATGCTCGGCGGGAGCGTTTTTGAAAGTATAATACATGTAATAGGCTTCCAGCTGGAAAGTCTTGTTAATATCGAAAGTGCAGCCCACGTAATGGCGGGTTTTTTTCCACGTTTCCCAGGTGAAAACCTCGATGGCCAGGTAAGGGCTGAAATGGCTCTTGGGGATGGCGTACTGTGCCTTCAGCTGGGAGCGGAGCACATTGTCCTGCTTCCCTTCGTCCGCCAACCAGTCGTGGACATACCGCTCCCGGAGGGAGACCTTCAGGTTCCCTTGCGTCAGCGTACCGGTAAGGTTAAATAGGGCCTTGTGCGTAAGGACACCGCCCGGTTCATACAAGAAATCGTAGGCGACATCGGCCTTGAGCCAGGGGAGGATCTTCACACCAAACGTGGTACGGGTGTACCAACAGTCGAGTTGCTTATACTCGTAGTTGTCGTGCTCAAAGTAAATGGACGCATAGAGGGGGGCCTTCTTGAAATTGTAGCTCACTTCAATGAACTCCCATCCGCCGTAGGTATTTTTTTTCTCCTCCTGCGCCAAGGCTGGAAGCGTGAAACACAAACAGCTGATTACCAGCAGTTTACGCAAAATCATGTTGGTGTTTATTACTACCTGATTTTTCATAAATTACTGATTATCTGTTATTTACATTTCACGCCGATGAAATCGTTTGACATCCATTACGGAGCCGGTGAAGATATTGTGAACGGTTATTTGCAGCTGGCCATCCACAATCCGGCCTTCCATCACGGTAGGATATTCATTATCGTTCATGCGCGGACCACCTCCCACCATCTGGGTCCAGCAACGGCCGGGGCCGGGAGCATCCACCCGGTAATGGTGCATATGGGCTGTAATGAGCAGCTGACAGCCCGCCTTATCCAGCAGCGGTCCCCACATATTGCCGCAGGTACGCTGCCAATAAGCGAAGTCGGCGGAATACTGCGGATCGTAATCGGCCGGCGCTACATCGCCGGGATTGTGGGTGGGATCGGCATCGAAGAGCGGAATGTGGCAGAAGGCTACCAGGAAGGGAGCTTCGGCTATCTCTTTCCGGCTCAGGGCATCGCGCAGCCAGGCCGTCTGGGCCTCCCGGTATTCGGCGCTTTTGAACAGACCGGCAAAGATGGGATTCGTATCCAGTTTGTCCTCGGCGGTATCCAGGCCGATGAGGGCGATATCACCCATCCTGACGGCGAAATTACGACCCAGGTCCCAGTCGCGTACATCCCTTTCTTCGGGTTGCCGGTACATCCACACCCGTTCCAGATGGCGGTTGGCCCAACCGCGGGAATCATGGTTGCCGGGGCAGAAGAGATAAGGGGTTTCGGCGGCATAATCTTTCCGCTCAATGGGCTGATCCAGATAGATTTGCACCTGGTTTTCCAGCTTCTCTTCCGAGTTGGAGGCATCTCCGTTCCAGATTACACAGGACGGTGCCAGAACTGCCAGTTTGTCCTGGATGGGGCCGAAGGACTCCCAGCGCTTATGCGTATCGTTAATCACGCAGAAACTACTGTCTTTCAGTCCCTTACCCGCCGTAACAAAGCTGTACACCCGAGGATCTTCCTCCGTGCCCAGCACCTTCATGTCGTAGCCGTGGCCATAGTGAACGCGATGGGCGCCAATACGGTAATAATAGCGCGTAGCCGGCTTCAAGTCCGTCAGGCGCACCTGGATCACGCGGTCGTCGATATCGGCCAGCCTATAGCCGCCGCAGAGCACTTTCCGGGCATCAGAAAGGTCGGGGTTCTCGCCGATGAGCACGTATCCGTTGGCCAGTGCATTCACGGCAAAGGCAACGCCCACCGAAGTCTCGGCGTAGTTTTGCAGCATGGGGGCCGATGCCAGCAACTGCTTCACTTCTTCCTCCGGAAGAGCCGTCTGGGCCCGTTCGGCCGCCTTGACCAGGCCTTCAGCGCCCGACACCGCCACGGCTACCGCAGCGGTACTTTTCAGAAAATCTCGTCTATCCATAAAATAAATATTTATTATTATTCACGTTACCCCCTCCTCAACTTTATTCGTTCCAAATACTGTCGGAGAAATCCAACATCCAATGCCAGTCGATGGCGGCGATGCCGTGGCCCTGGTCACGCCGGACATACCCGATCCGGGGGCCGATGGCCGCCGTATCATAATCGGCCGGCCAGGCTACCGCCGGCATGCCTTTTTCTCCCAGGAAGGTCCACACCGGAGAGGCGGCCTGCAGGGCCAGGAATTCTCCCTTGGTGTCGAACCAGGGCTTGTCGAAGCCTTCGATCAGCAGGGCGCGGGGCGCCACGCAAGCGAGCAGCAGATGCTGGTCAAAGGGCATGGAAGCCGTATCGTAGGCGTACTGGTCGTAGGCGCGGCAGAACCAGTGCCGGAAGGAGGAGACCTCCGTGGCGATCTTCTCGCCGTAGTCGCGTTTGGCCAGCGGAGCGCCGCCGCCACCCGTCTGGACGGGCACCACCACGGGGATCCTTTCGTCAAAGGCCCCCGCCAGCAGGGCGGCTTTGCCCAGGCGGGAGTAGCCCGTGAGCACCACCCGGTTCTGGTCCAGCGCAGGGTCCTGCACAATCATGTCCATGCCCCGCATCAGGCCCCACGCCCAGGCGGCCAGAGCGGTAGTATTGTCAGTCTTTTCCGGATCCCGGGGTCCCCAGAGGTCGAACACCCCGGTATAGGCGAAGGTATCCTGCAGGATGGCGCCGTCTTTTTCCACCAGCGGATCCGGATCCGGGGAAATATCACAGTAACAGGCGGCAACCAGCGCGTAACCCCTTGCCAGCAAGGTGCTTACAGGAAAAACCGTGTCGTTGCCGTCCGGGTTGAACTTGCCGCGGGTGCGCTGGGAGGCCTTGTGCGGCGTTTCCCGCAGCCAGGATTCCGTGACCAGGATTTCCTTATCTTCCAGCAGCTCGTGGTTGCCCGTATAATTCAGTAACAAAATGGCGGGACAGGGGCCTTGCACCTGGGTGGGGATCAGCTCCAGCCAGTCGATATGAGGGCCGGTATGATCGGCCCGGAACCACATGCGCACCTGCCTGCGCCGGGCAAAACCCGCCAGCGTGGTGCCTTCCTCCAGCGTTTCCAGGAAGATATCGGCCGAAGGGGGCATCTGCCCGTACATCTGCCGCTGGAAGATATCCAGAATCTCTTTCCTCCGCTCCGGCCACTGCTTCCGGGAACGCAGCTTGCGGCCGTCGGCAAAGCATAGCGGGTCTTCCAGGGTATAGGGCGGGATGGCCGATTCGTCGTAATTCACCGTTGCATAGGCCCTGGTGCGCACTTCGTTCTGCTGCACGGCCGACCAAACGCCCGGAACGGACAGGACCTGACGGGCCTCCGCCGTGCCCTTGAGCATCTCCACCACGTCTTTTCCTTCCAGCGTAACGTTCAGCAGTTCATACTGGTCCGACAACTCCATATCCAGCACCTGCCGGCACTCTACGCGGATATCCTGAAGGGCGATGTCGTTGCAGACGGAAACAGGCATGTTTTCCCGCTCCTCCATCTGGTAATACTGCGTCCAGGGCCGGATGCGCAGGATGGAGCCCACCTTGCCCGCCACGTCTTCCACGCGGATGAATTCGTAATGCTGCGGGGTGTCGGGGCGCAGTTTCAGGTGCAGGACATTATAGGCGGCCTCCGAAATGCAGTGCCGGAGGATGACATTCCGGTCCTCGACGGATTCGCTGCCCAGGGTGAGGCAGGCGTGGGTCTGGCCGAAGGTACAGTCCTCCACGATGATGTCGTTGTTGGGACCGTTCTCCGCGGCTTTATCGGCCCAGGTGCCCTTACCGCCCTTGAGCACTACCCCGTCGTCGCAGACATCCATGTAGCAGCCCTTTACCAGCACGTCATGGCAGTTGTCCAGGTCGATGGCATCGGTGCTGTAGCCCACTACCTCGCCGCTGGAGGGGGAGGTGATGTGCAGGTCCAGAAAGCGCAGGTGATGACTGCGGTAGGCGTGGTTGGTCCAGAAGGGGCTGTCTTTCATGCGCAGGTCCTGTACCGTCACGTTGGCGCTGTTGGCGATGTACACCAGGCGGGGCCGCTGCCCGTCCTTGTTGATGGCGTCTTTCTTCCAGGACCAGCGGATCTTCATTTCCCGCCAGAACTCCGTTCCGCTGCCATCCAGGAGGCCCGGACCGCCCAGCACAAAACCGTCCACACCTTCGATGTTGACGAGGGCCGGAAAATACCGGCAGGTCTGTCCCTCGATGCGGGTGGTGGTGAGCGGATAGTCCTTCACCCGGTCCGACCCCATCAAGGTTCCTTCCACCCACAGGTTCGTTCCCTGGGGGAAGTGCAGGGCTCCGCTGCGGAACACCCCTTGGGGCACCACGATAACCCCGCCGCCCTGCGTGGCTGCCAGGTCGATGACCTGCTGGATGGCACCGGTCTGGACATCGGGCAGGTTTGCCTTCACGCCATAGTCCGTGAGGACATACTGACGTCCCAGGTTGTCCAGGGATTCCTTCCGGGCCTTGCCAAACCAGGCCGATATCTTCTTCCCGTCCGGGAAACGCTCCTGTGCAGACAAGGGCACTTCCAGGGCCAGGAAGCACAGGCAGCTGAGGATCAATAGTTTTCTCATACGCGTTTACTCAAATACCATCCAATCGATGTCGAAGAGTTCCGGTCTTTCCTTCCAGGATTCTCCGGGGCCGCTGAACATGAGCCAGAGGGCATGAGGACCCGCTGCTGCATTTTCCACCTCGCAGGACAGGGTCTGCCATTCACCCTTTCCTGCAGGCACGTCCAGCCAGGCGATCTGGCCGGAGAAAGACTGGTCCTGGGCCACGGTAATGGTGCCGCCGGCCAGGGCGCGCACCCGAACCGTCAGTTTCTTAGTCTCAGGGCCGAAAGCCACATATTTCCAGGCGGCCTTGCTGCCGTCCAGAATGCCGGAAACGATTTCCCGGTCTGTGCTGCCATCCATCAGACGGATGTGCGGTCCGCCGTTGAAGAGGCATGCGCGTGCGGCATCGATGGTTTCATAGGCCGATAACGGCGCTCCGGCGCCCTGGGAGGTCATTTCCACTTCGTTGATAGTGCCATCGGCATTGAAGGTAATGGGCTCGATGCAGGCCTTGCGGAGCTTGCTGGTATGGTGGGTGGAACGATGATACAACACGTACCATTGCCCATTGAACTCCACCACGGAACCGTGGTTGTTCCAGACGTCGGGATCGCAGCCGTTGCTGTCCACGATCACGCCCTTGTATTCATAAGGGCCGAAGACATGGCGGGACATGGAATAGCCGATGCAGGTGGGCATATTCTGGCGGCTGATATCGGCATACACGTAGTAATACCAGCCGTCGCGCTTGAACACAAAGCTGCCCTCGTGGAAATAATGGTCCTTTTCCGTGACGATACCTTCGTGCAGGGTGGACATGTCCAGCGTCTTCATATCCGGGTTCAATTTGGCACCCCTCGCGCTGAACTGGTCCCAGAAATAGTAGGCCTGTCCGTCGTCGTCAATGAACACGGTTGGGTCAATGCCGGTGATGTCGCCGATACGCTGCCCGCTGTGGAAGGGCCCCGCCGGGCTGTCGGCCTCGGCCACGCCTTCGGTCCAGTCGGACATGTCGTAGTAGAGGTAATACTTTTCATCCTTTTCTGCAATGTCCGGAGCGTAAAGGTCGGCGTCCGCATAGGAAACTTCGTCATATTCTCCCCTGGTGGCGAATACATTGGGGTGCAGGGTCCAGTGGAGGGCATCCTCCGAGGAAAGCATATGGTGATAGGGCGAGCACCAGAGATCGGTGGTCAGGTCCAGAGAACAGGCCACATACAGCTTCCCGTCTATTACTTTGGCGCTTGGATCGGCCATGTACACACCCATGGGGCAGATGGGATTGTGACCCAGGTTCCCAGCCGGAACCGGTTCGCGGCCAGGTTCCAAACGGACCGTCACATCCTGGCTGCCCTGAGCGCACGAAACTGCCAGCAAGAGGGCCAAAATAATGAGCAAAGAATTTCTTTTCATAGTATCAGATAGTTAAACATAGGTCTGTCTCTTTTCCATCGGGGCCCGTGAGCCGGACAGAGAGAATTTGTCCTTCACAATCTTCAAAATAGCGGAGTTCCAGGTGATGGAAGCCTTTCTCCAACAACAAATAGCAGAAGCCGGTTTCCGGAGAATGGGAGCCGTCCAGCTCCAGGACCCGTTTTCCGTCCATCAGGAGCACCGTCCCGTCGTCAGAGGTGATCCGGAACTGGTACAAGCCCTCTTCGGTAGCTTCCAGCCAGCCTTCGAACACATAGCCGAAGTGATCGGCCTCGGGACGGGTATCGATGGCTATCTCCTCCATAGTCCCCTGCTCCACCACTTTGCCTTTGCGAAGCATCTCCTCCGTGGACATGAAATTCCCTTCGTAGCGGGTAAAGCGGACGCCTTTCTTTGTGGGATTCGCCGCCATTGCCGGCATTAGCTCACTCTTCTCAATTTCCTTCCGGATCCTGTCATAGTCGGCCAGCAGGTCTTTTGCGGTCATCGTTCCACCCGCCCAGACGCCTTCGGCCAGGCGGTTCATACCCTCGCGTTCCACCACGCGACGGACCAGTTCATCGGCCTGTTCCCGAAAACCCTGCAACGGGTTTTTGACCATTTGCAGGAAGCAGAGCGGCATTTCGGCGGTTTCCACCCGGTCATACAGGGTCTGGTTATCGGCCACCGCCTCCTTGGCCTGGGCGAAAATGGCCCGGCCTTCCCGGATGAACTCTAACGTAAACATGGTGTCGGAAGGGTGTACATAGCAGTTGCCGTGTACTCCGGGGCGGCGCAGGATGCGTTCCTCCAGGTCCAGATAGTCCCGGATGTAACGGCCGGCGGGGCCGTAATACCCGTCCGTAAAATCGCGGATGAGGGCATCTACATCGGCATCGGGATTCCACATGAGCTTGGACAGCAGCCAGGTGCGCATTTCCCGGAGTTCGCAGGAAACCGTCTGATAATCCCCTTCTTCCAGGATGCCGATAGCATGGTTGTCCCGGAAATCCTGAATATGCGGCTGCAGGGTTTTCCAATTGGCCACCGGCAGGCAGTACTGGGCAAAGTCTGTCACATAATCCCAGATGTACAGATGCGGGGCCAGGGTGCCCCAGTCTTCCAAGTCCTTCAGGAAGGCCAAGTTCTGCTCACATTCGTCGTAGCCGTGCCACATGCAGCACTCGATGCTGCACAGACGGACTACCACGTTTTCACGGGGCTGGATGTTCTTGGGCGCATGGCGCGTATATTGGTAGGCAAAGGTGCCGATGAACTTGTCCGGGAATTCGTCCCTGACGGCATCGGCCACCTGGTTCACGAACCAGATCATCACGCCGGACTGCCCGCCGTATTGTTCGGCAAGCGCCTCGCAGGCATCGCACTGGCAGAACAGCTGATTGTCGTTCTGCTCCACCGAATAGATGAGAAAGTCCGGCTGCTCCCGCATAATCTTGCGAACGCTTTCGATGGTAATCTGCAACACCTCTGGATTGGACAGACAGGGCTGACCGTAACCGCCGTAGCGTTTGCCGTCCCGCAGGCAGAAGTATTCCGGATGGGTGGAGAAATATTTGCCCACCGGAACATGGGTTCCCAAAGCGTGAACGCCCCAGTAACCTTCGGCGCTGCCGGGAATGGTTCCTGTCCCGTCAGGCGAGGGAATCCGCACGAAATTATTGCGCAGGCGGGCCGAGAACACCGGTTGGGTCCGCGGATCCAGGTAGCAATTGTCGCGGATCCGGATGCCAGGAGCCTCCTGGCAGCGTAGTTTTCCAAAACGCCAGCTGTCTTTATGCGGCGCCACGCTAACTTTCAGCGAATACCAGCGGCAGTCCAGTTCGTTCTCCAGGAAGGCATATACGGCATACAGCGTACCCCGGGGGCCATTTCCCCGGAAATGGATATCGGCACCCTCCGTGAAATAGACAAAGGAGTCGTCCCTCCCCTGCCGGTCTTCCGTTTCCAGGATCAGCCGATTCCCGGCGGGAGCCTCCGCAGTGATGGGAATCCGCACACCGCTCACCTGCTCCAGCCAAGTCTGCAACTCCAAGGCAGCATAACGCTCAATCTCCGTAGCCTGGCTGTCCAGTACAATGGTATAGGAAGACTCGCCGTCTTCAAACAGCGTATTCTGGGGCGAACAGGAGTTAGCCCCTCCCAGGAGCGTGGGGACTAAGCAGCTGATTATTAACGATTTACACAAAATCGATTGTACAATTTCAAGCAATCGTTTTTTCATAATTCGTTGATTATTAATAATTTATCTCCACGGCGCTACTCAAAGCGAAAGTATTTGACACGGAAGGGTGCCGTTTTGGCCACCAGATAGACCGCCTCTTTGCCGGAAGCATCCACTTGCAGCGGGACGGTCTGCTCTTTCCACTTCCAGCCGGTGTCCGGAATCTCCATCGTAGCCATGACAGGGCCGTCCGGAGCGCCTTTCCGCAACTCCAGCTGCCCGCCGGGCTGTCCGGATTTAACGCACACGGTAAGGGTGGCCGGTGCCTGGGAGCAATCCACATAGCGGTAACCGGTCCACTGGCCATCGGCCTGGAAGAAGATGACGGGATACTCTTTCCTTTTCAGCTCCACCATCTCTGCACCGGCTCGGCCCAGGGAGTATTCCACGGCGGCGGATGCCTGTATCTTGTCGCCCGGCCGGAAAGCGCCCCGAATACCGGAGGAAGACATTTTCACCTCCCGGATGGTACCGTCTTCGTTGAATTCCAACGGGTCCAGACAGGCAACGCGCGTGAGGGCCAGACCGGGAACACTGCGGTGATACTGCACCACCCACTGCCCGTCCCAACACTCGAAGGAGCCGTGGACATTGCCTGTATTGGGATACTCGTGGTTGGTCACAATGAGACCCTGGTAGGTATAGGGGCCCAGCGGCTCTTTAGCCGTGAGATAGGCCATCCGGGTAGGAATCCAGCCGGTATCCACTATCCGGCCCGTATTCTGGATGTAAATGTAGTAATACGTATCGCCCCGTTTGCGCAGCGACGGCCCCTCGAAGGGATCGTTGTCCTTGGGCATCACCGGGGTGAGGTCCCGCACGGTTTCCGGCAGGATGCGGGAATAATCGGCCGGATCCAACTGCGCTACGATGAACTTGGGAAGGGCCAGGTACACTTTTCCGTCGTCATCCACCAGGATGCCCGGATCGATGTGGCCCAGTTCCTCCCCGTTCAGGGTAACGGTGCGGGCGTTCGTGAACGGACCTTCCGGACTGTCGGCATCCAGGATGAAGACTTTGTCGTTGTTGGTGCAGGTGACCATGTGGAACTTCCCGGTCTGCGGATCCTGGAACACGTCCGGTGCCCACAGGCGGATGCCACCGCCCTTTACCTCTTCAGGGATATCCCTCAGGTTCAGCGCTTCCCCCGCATCGGTCCAGTGCAGCAGGTCGTCGGACCAGAGCACGTGGTAATTGTCGGAGCACCATTCCCGCCGGCCATCCGGTCCATAGCCGTCGTAGTTGTCCCGCGAGCCGAAGATATACATGCGACCGTCAAAAACATGAATCCAGACATCGCCGGCCGATAACGCGAGGACCTCTCCCCGCTTGTTCACCTGCGCCACCGCTTCATCGCCGGAAAACCACTCCAACTTCCGCGGGGGTATTCCTTTAAGATTCAGTTGAAAGCTCTGGCCCTCATCCAGCATAGTGGCCGCCCGATCCAGTTTCCAGGGCCCGGCCGGCTGCTGCTGGCAGGAAAGCGCCAGCGCAAGGAATATCCAAGGAGCTATCTTCATAATAGTCAATTTATTATCTTTTTATGCCACGCGACTCCACGAAGACATTCTTCACGGCGTCCAGATAGCCATAGCCGTAAACATTGTCCGGCTGGAGGTAACTGGTTTCGGTCCATTCGTTCCAGGAGTTGATGGTGATGAGCGGATGCAGGCCGGGACGGGCGTCCACCCAGGCCTTGGCCCGGCGGAGGGCTTCCTCAAAACGCTCGGGCGTATTCTCCTTCACCACGGCGCTTTCGCCGAAACGGGGGCTGTTGTCCCAGCCGATGGACACGTGCGGATAGTACGGGATGGTGAATTCGGCATCCAGTTTGTCCCATTCTTCATAGGCCCGGTTCAGGATGTTCTGATAATCGTCGTCCATCCAGATGAAGTGGCAGAACTGGTAATGGGACATACTGTTGAAGCCCAGCCCACGGATGAAATCCTCCCGGGGCCGGCCGGCCTTCACCTTGGCTTCATCCACACCGCTGTAGTTGAACTGGCTGTCCCACATAGTGAACTGCAGTTCCAAATCCGGGAAACCGGCCTTTTTCACCTCTTTCCGGAACCAGGCCAGGGCATCCCGGGC
>CACYHF010000005.1 GCA_902774155.1 uncultured Bacteroidia bacterium
AAGAACGAATTCACCGATGTTCTGGCTTCCTATAAAGACATGGGCCTGAATGTGATCGGGGCCGATGCCTCGGCCGACTTCCTGGCCGCGCTGGCCGGGCTCACGGATCCCGAGGCCAAGCGCAAAGCCATCGGCCGGCTGTTTGTGGAGACCTTCGACCAGTATGCCAAGCGCATCGAAGGCGCCCGCTGGCTGGCCCAGGGAACCATTTATCCGGACGTAATCGAGAGCGCCGGCATCGAAGGTATCGCCTCCAAGATCAAGAGCCACCACAACGTGGGCGGCCTGCCGGAGAAGATGAACCTGAAGGTGGTGGAGCCGCTGCGTATGTTGTTTAAGGACGAAGTTCGCCGTGTAGGCCGCGCGCTGGGCATTCCTGCCGCGCTCATCAATCGGCATCCCTTCCCGGGGCCGTCCCTGGCCGTCCGCATCCTGGGCGAAGTCACGGAGGAGAAACTGGCCGTTCTAAGAGAGGCCGATGATATATTCATCCGCGGCCTGCGTTCGTACGACTGCACGGGCATGGGCTTCCCTTCGGCCTCCGACCCCCGCGAAATGGCCACCAACCTGTACGATGCCATCTGGCAGGCGGGTGTGATCCTGCTACCGGTCAAGAGCGTGGGCGTGATGGGCGACGAACGCACCTACGAATGTCCCGTGGCCCTTCGGGCCGTGGTTTCCACCGACGCTATGACCGCCGACTGGTTCCCCCTCCCGTACGACAAGTCCGCGGCGTAAACCGCGTAGTCTACGACATCTCCTCCAAACCCCCGGCAACCATAGAGTGGGAATAGTTGCCATTTGTATAAGATAATCACAAACCAATCACGATATGTCAACAGGAAACGTACGTCCGGCCGATATGGAGCGCATCACTACCCCCGCTCTGGCCCAGAAATTCATTGAAGAACAGGTAAAGGAGCTCCGCGCACAGATTGGCGACAAGAAGGTGCTGCTGGCGCTGTCCGGCGGCGTGGATTCGTCGGTGGTGGCGGCATTGCTCATCAAGGCCGTTGGCAAGCAGCTGGTATCGGTGCACGTGAATCACGGCTTGCTGCGCAAGGGTGAGCCCGAGCAGGTGGTGAAGGTCTTCCGTGACCAGCTTAACGCCAACCTCATCTATGTGGACGCGGTGGACCGCTTCCTGGACAAGCTGGCCGGTGTGGCCGATCCTGAGCAGAAGCGCAAGATTATCGGCGCCGAATTCATCCGCGTGTTCGAGGAAGAGGCCCGCAAGCTGGAAGGCATCAGTTTCCTGGCACAGGGAACCATCTATCCCGACATCGTAGAATCTGGTCCCGTGAAGTCCCACCACAACGTGGGCGGCCTGCCGGAGGATTTGAAGTTTGAGCTGGTGGAACCCATCAAGCTTCTGTTCAAAGACGAGGTCCGCGTAGTGGGCAAGGAACTGGGCCTGCCCGACAATATGGTCTATCGTCAGCCGTTCCCCGGCCCCGGCCTGGGCGTGCGCTGCACGGGCGCCATCACGCGTGACCGCTTGGAAGCCCTGCGCGAAAGCGATGCCATCCTGCGCGAAGAGTTCGCCAAGAATGGTCTGGAGGGCAAAGTTTGGCAGTATTTCACCGTGATTCCGGACTATAAGTCCACGGGCGTCAAGGATAACAAGCGCAGCTGGGACTGGCCGGTGATTATCCGTGCCGTAAACACCCGCGACGCCATGACCGCCACCATCGAGGAGATTCCGTATGCGCTGCTGCACCACATCACCAAGCGCATTGTGACGGAAGTCCCCGGCGTGAACCGCGTGTTGTATGATTTAACTCCCAAGCCCACGGGAACCATTGAGTGGGAATAGTCTATGAAACGCATACTGACCCTTATAGCCGCTGCTTTGCTTTGCGCGGCTACGCTGTCGGCCCAGCCCAGGATGCTGGCCCATCGCGGCGGAAAGGCCGAGCAGGACGAGAATACCCTTGCGGCCTTCAAGGCCACTTACGCGGCCGGCTGTCACGGTTTCGAGACCGACATCCATATCACCGCCGACGGCAAATACGTGATTATGCACGACGGATTGTTGGACCGCACCACCACCGGCAGCGGTCGGGTAGAGGAGCTGTCATCGGCCTATATCCGTTCCATCACCACGAAGGGCGGAGAACCCGTGCCTTTCCTGGAAGATCTGCTGGACTTTTTCAAGGACTGTGAGGGTTTGTATGTGGAGTTTGAGATGAAGACCAACAAGGAATACTATCCTGAAGAGCTTCTGCACAAATATTGCGAGGATGTCTATGCCATGGTCACGGCCGCTCAGCCGAAGGATGCGCTGTTCGTATTCACTTCCTTCGACCCTCGGCCGCTGCTGTATCTGCGGGCCCATCATCCCGACGCAGAGGTGATGTATATCACCGGCAAACCCTGCAGCCATGAGACCGTGGACCTGTGCAAGGCGTTGGGTATCAATCGACTGGCATGCACAGTGAATGCCTCCAGCCGCGAGAGTGTGCAGTACGCCCATAAGAACGGACTGCTGGTGAGCCTATGGCCCGGCGAAAAGTGCGCCGACAGCCACATGGCCTTCCTCATGGGCTCCGACTACCTCTGCTCCGACATCCCCCTGGAACTGATGCAGTATATCAAGGATAACAATCTTCCTATTCTGTATTAGGGACTTAAAAAAAGTCTTGCAAATTTTTTAAAAATTCCTCATTTTTGTATCCCGTATTGATTCTTCGTCATTATGGGACATCTTAGATTCGACGTAGTGCAGGGGGCCTTCAAGAAGAAGGCGGTTGCCGTAGAAACCCCTGCCGGGAAGCCTTCCGATTATTTCGGCTCCCTCGTTTTCGGCCGCAGCAACATGAGGAAATACCTGGACAGCCACACGTATGAGCGGCTGATTCGTTGCGTGGACGACGGTGTCCCCTTAGACGCCGCCACGGCCGATAAAGTGGCCGAAGGGATGAAGGTGTGGGCACTGGAGCACGGCGCCACCCACGTGACGCACTGGTTCCAGCCGCTCACGGAGGGCACGGCCGAAAAGCACGACGCCTTCCTTACGCCCGACGGTTCCGGCGGCGTGATCGAGCAGTTTGACGGGAAATCGCTGGTACAGCAGGAGCCGGACGCATCGTCCTTCCCCAACGGCGGCATCCGCGCCACCTTCGAGGCGCGCGGCTACACCGCCTGGGATCCCACTTCGCCCGTTTTCATCCAGGACGACACCCTGTGCATCCCTTCGGTCTTCGTGGCTTATACCGGAGAGGCCCTGGACTACAAGACCCCGCTGAAAAAGGCCCTGAAGGCCCTGAGCGACGCAGCCGTTCCGGTTTGCCAGCTGTTTGATCCTAAAGTCAAGCGCGTATATTCTTTCCTGGGTTGGGAGCAAGAATACTTCCTGGTGGATGAAGACCTCTTTGCCGCCCGCCCGGACCTTATGCTCACCGGACGCACCCTTATGGGTCATTCCTCGTCCAAAAACCAGCAGTTGAGCGATCACTACTTCGGCGCCATCCCTTCGCGCGTGGCCGCCTTCATGAAGGATGTGGAAACGGCCGGTTACAGGTTGGGCATCCCCCTGAAAACGCGCCACAACGAGGTGGCCCCCAACCAGTTTGAGATGGCTCCCGTGTACGAGGAAGCCAACTTGGCCAACGATCATAACCAGATGATCATGAACGTGATGACGCGCATTGCGCGCAAGCACGGCTTTGTGGTCCTCTTCCACGAAAAGCCCTTCGAGGGCATCAACGGCAGCGGCAAGCACAATAACTGGTCTATGGGAACCGACAGGGGCGTACAGTTGCTGGCGCCCGGCAAGGACGCCAAGGGCAACCTGCAGTTCATCACCTTCTTCGTGAACGTGCTGGCGGCCGTGCAGCGGCACAACGGCCTGCTCAAGGCCAGTGTGGCCAGCGCCGGCAACGCGCACCGGCTGGGTGCGCACGAGGCGCCGCCGGCCATCGTATCGGCCTTCCTGGGCCAGACGATGACCCAGGTGCTGCGGAAGCTGCTGGAGCTGCCTTCGGACACGCCCATCGAGATTGCCGGCAAGAAGGGCCGCGGCGTGGGCGTGGTGGAAATCCCCGAAATCTTCGTGGACAACACCGACCGCAACCGGACCTCGCCCTTCGCCTTCACCGGCAACCGGTTCGAGTTCCGTGCCGTGGGTTCCAGTGCCAACTGCGCCGGCGCCCTCACGGTGCTCAGTGCCGCCGTGGCCCAGCAGCTTACGGCGTTCAAGGCTGCGGTAGATGGCGCCATGGCCCAGGGAAAACCCCTGGAAACGGCCGTGATGGACTGCCTGAAGCCGCTCATCGGCCAGGTACTGGACACCTTGTGCTTCGACGGCAACGGCTATAGCGAGGAGTGGAAGGAGCTGGCCCGTGAGCGCGGACTGGATACCGAGTCCAGCGTGCCCCGGATGTTCAGCCAGTTCACCGCGCCCTCCAGCGTGGAACTGTTCACCCAGACCGGGATTTACAATCTGAAGGAACTGGAAGCCCGCAACGACGTGAAGTGGGAAACTTACTCCACCAAGGTGCTCATCGAGGCCCGCATGGTGGCCCGTATGGCCATCAACCACATCCTGCCCGCCGGCGTGGAATACCAGCGCAGGCTTTTGAAGAATCTGGACCTGATGCGCCAGAACTTCCCGGACCACTGGCAGACTATGGCCGCTACCCAGACCGGGCTCATCCGCGAATGCTCGGCCCTGCTGGCCGATATGAAGACCCGCACCGATCAGCTGAACGCTGCGCGGGAAGCGGCCGAAGCCCTGGACAATGCCTATGAAAAGGCTGTCGCCGCCGAAAAGGCGGCATCGGCCATCGGCCTGCTGCGCCAGAGCATTGACAAGCTGGAAGAACTCACAGACAACGACTTATGGCCGCTGCCTAAATACCGCGAGTTATTATTTATTAATTAGCGGGCGAGGTTCTTGACGATCGCCTTGTACTTTTTATCAGGGACGATCCCGTAGACCAGGTAGACGAATTCGGCGCGGGCCCGGTCCATTTGCTCGCGATACGCCGGGCTGCTCTGCAGCTGGACATAGCCGATGCTGGCGGCCGGGCGGCTGACGTCTACGTCGCTCTGCCAGTGCGCGCCGGTAATGACGCGGTTTTCACCATATCTCCAGGCGCGGGCGAAAAGCTCGGCGGTGGCCGCCGGATTGATTTCGGCCAGGACCAGCGCCGCCGCCCAGCCGCGGATGGTGTGCCCGGAGGGGTAGGAGCCTTCGTTCCGGAGTTCGTCCTCTTCCCAGGTGGTGAGCATGTGCTCGTTGTACATCACATAAGGACGTTTGCGGTTGTAATAGGCCTTGGGGATGATGCGGACGAGTTCGATGGTACCCACGCCCTGCGTAAAGGCTTTATAGATTTCCGGGGTCTTTTCCTGAGAGATTTCCAGGCCGAAAGGCACGCTGAAGATGACGGCCAGGGTGTCCAGGTTCCAGATGGCGTCGTGTTCGATCTCAGCGGCGCGTTCGGCATCCTGCCGCATGGTCTTTCCCCACATATACCGCAGGATATCATTGGCGAATTCCAGGCTGCCGGAGTCGGGCGGCGCCGGCAGGCAGTTCACCAGATTCGTCATCTCTTCTTTGGTAAAATAGGTTTGGGGATTTTGCGCAAAAACGGAGGCGCAAAGGCATAATGACAGAAGGAAGGAAATGTATTTCATAGTACAAATTGAATCACGACACAAAAATAATCGTTATCTTTGAGGAAACAAATAATCCAAGGATATGTTTGCAAAAGAGGTATACGTTCGTCGTCGGGCCGAACTGGCCCAAAAGATGCGGGAAGCCGGCCAGAACGGCATCATTCTGTTTGTCGGAAACGCCGAAGCTCCGGCCCAGTACAAGGATAATTGCTACAAATGGCGTCAGGACAGCTCCTGGCTGTATTACTGGGGCCTGGACGAACCCCTGATGGCCGCCGTCCTGGACATCGACTCCGGCGCCGAAACCCTCTTTGCCGATGATGTGGACATAGACGACATCATCTGGATGGGCCCGCAACCCAGCGTCCGGTCCAAGGCCGATGCCGTGGGCGTTGCTGGCACCGCGCCCTATTCGGCCGTGGAAGATCCTGTGGCACTGGCCCTTAAGAGCGGCCGCCCGGTCCATTTCCTGCCGCCCAGCCGTTATTTCAACACCCTCCGGCTGCAGCAACTGGTGCCCGGCGGCAAGCCCTCCGAAGCGCTTGTCAAGGCCGTCATTTCCCAGCGCCTCATCAAGGAAGACATTGAAATTGCCGCGCTGGACCACGCCTGTTACCTGGGTTACCAGATGCATTCCGTGGCACGGGACGCTATCCGGATCGGCATCGTGGAGCAGGACATTGTGGGCCAGATGGAAGGCGTGGCGCTGGCCAAGGGCTGGGGCGTTTCTTTCCCCACCATCCTCACGCAGCACGGCGAAACCCTGCACAACCACATTCACGATAAAATCATCGAACCCGGCAAGCTTATGGTCATCGATGCCGGTGTAGAGAGCAACGAGCACTATGCCTCGGACTTCACCCGCACCTATCCCACCACGGGCAAGTTCACGCAGAAACAGCGGGAGGTTTACCAGATTGTCTATGAGTGCAACGAACTGGCGTTCAGCCTGTCCAAGCCCGGCATCACCTACCGTGACATCCATCTGGCCACGGCCCGCAAGATGCTGGAGGGCCTGAGCGCCCTGGGTCTGGTGAAAGGAGATCTGGACGAAATGGTGGCCAAAGGCATCGCCGGTCTGTTCCAGCCCCACGGCCTGGGTCACAACATGGGTATGGACGTACACGACATGGAAGACCTGGGCGAAAACCTGGTAGGCTACGACCCCGACCAGACCCGCGCCAAGCAGCTGGGCCTGGGCTCGCTGCGCATGGCCCGTCGCCTGCGCCCCGGCCACGTGATCACCGACGAACCCGGCATTTACTTCATCCCGGCGCTCATCGAAAAGTTCAAGAAGGAAGGCCTGGGCTATGACTTTGTGAACTACGCCAAGCTGGAAAGCTATTACGACTTCGGCGGCATCCGCCTGGAAGACGATGTCCTCATCACAGCCGATGGTGCCCGCCGCCTGGGTCCCAAGCGCCTGCCCATCAGCCCCGAGGAAGTAGAAGCCGCCATGAAACGCTAAAAAAACCTTGTAAAAACCGCGAATAAGTCCTAATTTTGTATCCCGTATTGTTTTTGAAGCAAACGGGAAATGAAAACAAAGTACATCTTTGTAACGGGAGGCGTAGTCTCCTCCCTGGGAAAAGGAATTATCTCTTCCAGTATCGGAAGGCTCCTTCAGACTTGCGGTTACAGGGTAACCATCCAAAAGTTCGATCCATACATCAATATAGATCCGGGCACGCTCAATCCCTATGAACACGGAGAGTGCTACGTGACCGACGATGGCATGGAGACAGATCTGGATCTGGGTCATTATGAACGCTTTACCGGCATCCATACTACCCGGAACAACTCTGTCACCACGGGTAAGATCTATCAGGCTGTCATTGAAAAGGAGCGCCGGGGAGACTATTTGGGAAAGACCATCCAGGTGGTTCCCCATATCACCAATGAGATCAAGGAACGCATCAAGGCCAATGCGGCCGGCGGGGAGTTCGATTTCATTATTACCGAGATAGGAGGAACCATCGGCGACATCGAAAGTGCCCCGTTCCTGGAGGCCATCCGCCAGCTCCGATGGGAACTGGGCGGAAATTCCCTTTGCATTCACCTTACCTACGTTCCGTACCTGAAGGCCGCCGGAGAGCTGAAAACCAAGCCCACACAGCACTCTGTCAAGGAGTTGCAGAGCCTGGGTATCCAGCCGGACATCTTGATCCTGCGTACGGAAAAGCACCTGAACCGGGAAATCCTTCAAAAAGTGGCGGCTTTTTGTAACGTGAGCGGTGATGCCGTTATCCAGAGCGAGGACCTGCCCAGTATTTATGAAGTTCCGCTGAATATGCACCGGCAGAGGCTGGACAAAACCATCCTGGCCAAATTGGGGATGGACCATATGGAAGGTCACGAGCAGTCGCTGTCACATTGGGAAGAATTTGTCCGAAAAGAGAAAGACCTGCGAACCGGCGTAAAAGTGGGACTGGTGGGGAAATATGACTTGCAGGATGCCTATAAGAGCATACGTGAAAGCCTGCATATCGCCGGAATCCATACCGGTAAAAAGGTGGAAATCAAGTTCGTGAACAGCGAAAACCTGGATGCATCCAATGTGGAAGAGGCCCTTTCCGGGTTAGACGGGGTGGTTATCTGCCCCGGATTCGGCAGCCGTGGGATTGAGGGAAAAATAGAGGCCGTCACCTATACCCGTACCCACAATATTCCCACCTTCGGGATTTGCCTGGGGATGCAGATGATGGTGATTGAGTTTGCCCGGAATGTCCTGGGACTCAAGGACGCCCACAGCTCCGAGATGAACCCCGAAACGCCCCATAATGTGATTGATATGATGGAAGACCAGAAGCAGTTGAGCCAGTTGGGCGGCACCATGCGCCTGGGCGGTTATACCTGTGAACTGGCCGACGGAAGCCGGGTGAGGGACATTTACGGGAAAGACCGTATCCGGGAGCGTCACCGTCACCGCTATGAGTTCAACAACAACTACAAGGACCGCTTCCAGCAGGCCGGAATGCGCTGCTCGGGCCGGAATCCGGAAAGTGACCTTGTGGAAATTGTGGAAATCCCTTCCTTAAAATGGTTTATCGGCACACAGTTCCATCCGGAGTACTCGTCCACTGTACTCACGCCGCATCCGCTGTTCGTGAATTTTATCAAAAGTCTGTAGTCTGCAGCCTGTTCAATGTACAAGGTTGGTTTATTTGCCGCCAATCTTGAACACGGAAAATGCCCTGGAGGTGTGTCCGGGCATGTATTGATGTGCAAGGATGGTCACTTTAGCCGCAAATAGGAAATGACGCGGGTTTTTACTAACTTTGCGCGTTCATTTAAGTTGGTATGGTCAGTCATATTAGGGATATCAATTTGTGGGAAAGCGGTGAGCTCAAGCTGAGCTGGGTCCGCAGCCACATGCCGCTTCTGGACGGTATCCAGCAGGAATTCGAAAAAACATTGCCGTTCAAGGGCCTGAAAGTGGCCCTGAGCGTGCATCTGGAGGCCAAGACCGCCCATCTGTGCGAGGTACTGGCCGCCGGCGGAGCCGATATGTACATCACCGGCTCCAACCCCCTGAGTACGCAGGACGACGTAGCCGCCGCGCTGGTGCACGAAGGCCTGAACGTGTTCGCCGTTCACGGCTGCACGGAGCAGGAATACTTCGAGGATATCCGGCGGGTGTTATCGGCCGGTCCCAACATCATTATCGACGACGGGGGAGACCTGGTAACCACCCTGCACAAAGAGTTTCCGGAGCTGCTGCCGGGCGTGATCGGCGGCTGTGAGGAAACCACCACCGGCATCCTGCGCCTGAAGACCATGGACGCTGCCGGCAAGCTGCAGTTCCCCATGATGCTGGTAAACGACGCAGACTGCAAACACTTGTTTGACAACCGCTACGGCACCGGACAGAGCGTGTGGGACGGCATCAACCGCACCACCAACCTCATCGTGGCCGGCAAGAACGTGGTGGTGGCCGGTTACGGCTGGTGCGGAAAGGGCGTGGCCATGCGGGCGAAAGGCCTGGGGGCCGAAGTCATTGTCACGGAAGTGGATCCCGTCAAGGCCCTGGAGGCCGTGATGGACGGCTTCAAGGTAATGCCTATGGCCGATGCCGCCGCGGAAGGAGACATGTTCGTCACCGTCACCGGTTGCGAAGATGTAATCGGCCCGGAACATTTCCTGCGCATGAAGGACGGGGCTATCTGCTGCAACGCCGGCCACTTCGACGTGGAGGTGGCGGTGGCCAAGCTCAAGGCCATGGCGGTGAGTCACGGGCCCGCCCGCAACAACATCGAGGCCTATAAGCTCGCCAACGGACGCACGGTTTATGTCATTGCCGAAGGCCGATTGGTGAACTTGGCCGCGGGCGACGGACACCCCGCCGAAATCATGGATATGTCCTTCGCCATCCAGGCCCTGAGCGCCCGGTATCTGGTGGAGCACAAGGGGCAGTTGGCCCAAAAACTGAACAAGGTGCCCGTGGAAATTGACCGCGCCGTTGCGCTGCGAAAGCTCTCGCACTGGGGCATTTCCATCGACACCCTTACAGACGCCCAGTACAAGTACATTTTTGGATAATTTCTGTCATCCTGAGGAGCCAAAGGCGACGAAGGATCTGTAGATAGAGAGATTATGGCATTAATTCCAATCTATTGGTGGAACAAAGAGGTCCACAATTTTAAGATTTCACAGGACAGTTTCCGGAAACAGCCCTGGGCCAACGGCGTGGTGCTGCTGGCCTGTGTGGCCATCGCCATGCTGCTGGCCAACCTGCCCTTTACCAAACACGCCTATCATAACTTCCTGCAGACGGAACTCACCATCCACGTGGCTTCGCCGGACGGGCTGGTGGACTGGTTCTTCCCGCACGGGATGACGGTGGAAAAGTTCATCAACGATATCCTGATGGTGGTTTTCTTCTTCACCGTGGGCCTGGAGATCAAGCGGGAAGTGGTGTGCGGGGAACTTTCTTCCTTTAAGAAAGCCATCCTGCCGGTGATTGCCGCTTTCGGCGGCGTTCTGGTGCCGGCGGGTATTTTCACCCTCGTGAACCACGGGACGCTGGCCGCCTCCGGCTGGGGTATTCCTACGGCCACGGACATTGCCTTTGCGGTGGGTATCCTGTCCATCCTGGGAGACAAGGTCCCCGTGTCGCTGAAGGTGTTCCTCACGGCGCTGGCCATTGCCGACGACCTCATCGCCATCCTGGTGGTGGCCATCTTCTATGGCGGCACCATCAAGCTGCCGCTGCTGGGCATAGCCCTGCTGGTAATCCTTTTCGCCGCCCTGATGAAGAAACTGGGCGAAAAGCGCATCGGCTTCTTCTTCATTCCCGCTATCATCGTGTGGTTCCTCTTCTATTACAGCGGGATCCACGCCACGATGACGGGCGTGGTGATGGCCCTGCTCATCCCCATGGACGCCCGCTACAACAAGGCCAAGTTCCATCGGCGCGCCCGCATCCTCTATGAAGGATTGGTGGAGTCGGAAAAGGTGGCCGATGAGTTCCCCAACGGTCCTCAGCGCCACTATCTGCGCCGGCTCTCGGGCCTTACCAAGAAGACCATCCCGCCGTCTTATCGGCTGGAACATAAGTTGAATCCCCTGGTGAACTTTGGCATTATGCCCATCTTCGCCCTGGCCAACGCGGGGGTGGAGATCACGGACGTGTCGTATTTCAACGTGTTCAAGGCCATCGATCCGGTGCTGGGCAGCGTAGGACTGGGCATTTTCCTGGGCCTGGTGTTGGGCAAGCCGGTGGGCATTACGCTGGCCTCGTGGCTGGCCATCAAGTTACGGGTGGGCGCTATGCCGTCCCGGGCCACCTGGGCTATGATCTTTGCCGTGGCCTGCCTGGGCGGTATCGGCTTTACTATGAGTATTTTTGTGGATACGCTGTCCTTTGCCGGTCCGGATATTGATCCGGCCATTACGCAGCACCTGCGCGATGCCGGCAAGATTGCCATCCTGCTGGGTTCCCTGGCCTCCGGCGTCCTGGGCTCGGTACTGATAACAATTGTAGCAAAAATCAAGAAAAAATAATGGGACTTTTAGACGGAAAAGTGGCGCTCATTACGGGCGCAGCGCGCGGAATCGGCAAGGCCATCGCGCTTAAATATGCCTCCGAAGGCGCTTCTGTGGCCTTTACGGATTTGGTAATCGATGACATCGCGCAGGAGACGGTGGCGCAGCTGGAAGCCTTTGGCGTTCAGGTGAAAGCCTATGCCTCCAACGCGGCCGATTTCGAAGCCACGCAGGTGGTGGTGGAGCAGGTGGTGGCCGATTTCGGCCGCATCGACATCCTGGTCAACAACGCCGGTATCACCAAGGACGGACTGGTGATGCGCATGAGCGAGGCCCAGTGGGACGCCGTGATTGCCGTTAATATGAAATCGGCCTTCAATTTCCTGCACGCCGTGGTGCCGGTAATGGCGCGGCAGCGGAGTGGTAGCATCATTAATATGGCTTCCATCGCCGGCCAGACGGGTAACCCCGGTCAGGTGAACTATTCGGCCTCCAAAGCCGGCCTCATTGCCATGGCCAAGTCCGTAGCCAAGGAGATGGGCCCCCGCGGCATCCGGGCCAATGCCATCGCCCCCGGCTACGTTATCACCGAGATGACGGAAGTGCTGCCCCAGGCTGTGAAGGATGAATACATCAAACTTATTCCCCTGAAACGCGGCGCCACCGTGGAGGAAATTGCCTCTGTGGCCCTCTTCCTGGGCTCCGACCTCTCCTCTTACGTCACTGGTCAGGTCATCGCCGTGAATGGCGGTATGTACTGCTAGTTTCTTGTGACAGCTAAGTAGCTGATACACAGTGTTTTCCATAAAAGTCCTCGTTCAAAAATCGAACGAGGACTTTATTGTAATATATTGATGGACAGCGCATTAGCTGCCACGGGCAGGAGGGCCGATTCAGGGGAGAAGCGTATCTTTGCTGCCATGATACGGGAGATGTTGGATTTGGCCATGCCGCGGGAGTGTCTGGTGTGCGGGCGGCGGCTGGGGACGCAGGAGCGGCACCTGTGTATCTGGTGTGCTTCGGACTTGCCGTATACCGCGTACTGGGAACGGGCACACAATGCCATGGCCGATCAGTTCAACGCGCTGCTGGAGCAGCTTCGGCCGGAAGGGGAGCCTATGACCTACGCCTACGCAACGGCATTGCTGTTTTACCACCACGAAAACCCGTACAAGCGCATCCCGCAGGCGTTGAAATATGGTTCCAATTTGCAGGCGGGCCGATTCTTCAGCGCCCGCCTGGGTGCGTTCATGGCCCGGATGCCACAGTGGGCCGATGTAGATACGGTGATCCCCGTTCCGCTTCACGCCTGGCGGAAGTGGCAGCGCGGTTACAACCAGGCCGAAGTGATAGCCGCCGAACTGGCCCGAGCCCTGCACGCCACCTTGCGCGCGGATGCCTTACAGCGCACGCGCCGCACCCGCAGCCAGACCCGGCTGGATGCCCAGGCGCGCCTGCGCAACGTGTCCGGCGTGTTCCGGCTTCGCCGCCTTTTTCCCGCCCGGCACGTGTTGTTGGTAGACGACACCTTCACCACAGGGGCCACACTAAGCGCCTGCTATTACGCAGTACGGAAGGCCCTGGGGCCCTCCGTACGCATATCCATAGCCACCTTGGCGGTGGTGGAGGCTTAACTGCGAAGCGCGCGCGTGGCGTTCAGGACGGCCAGGACGGTAACGCCCACGTCGGCAAAGACGGCCATCCACAGGGTGGCCAGACCCAGTGCGGCCAGCACGAGCACCAGCACCTTCACGCCAATGGCAAAGACAATGTTTTCGCGGGCGATGCGCAGGGTGCGCCGGGCAATCCGGATGGCCTGGGCTATCTTGGACGGCTTGTCGTCCATCAGCACCAAATCAGCCGCCTCGATGGCCGAATCGGAGCCCAGGGCGCCCATCGCGATGCCCACATCGGCCCGGGTGAGGACCGGGGCGTCGTTGATACCGTCGCCCGCGAAGGCCAGGGTTCCCTGCGGCAACAGGCGCTCCACTTCCGACACTTTCTGGCCCGGAAGCAGACCGGCATGGTATTCGTCCACCTGCAGGGCCGATGCCACCGCAGCTGCCACGCTTTCCTGGTCGCCGGTGAGCATCACGCAGCGCTGGATGCCGGCCGCCTTCAGGGCCTGGATGGCCTCGGCGGCATCGGCCTTGATGCGGTCGCTGATTACAATGTGGCCGGCGTAACTGCCGTCAATGGCCACGTGGATAATGGTGCCCTGGTGTTCACAGGGGTGCCAGGCGGCGCCTTGGGCTTCCATTAGTTTGCTGTTGCCCACGGCCACCTGCTTTCCGTTCACCTTGGCAACTATGCCCTGGCCGGCCGTTTCCTGGATATCCTCCACGCTGCAATTGTCCTGCTCGTTGGGATAGGCGTTGCGGAGCGCCATGGCAATGGGGTGGGTGGAATGGCGTTCCACGTGGGCGGCCAGGTGCAGAAGCTCCTGCTGGTCAATGATTTCCGGATGCACGGCCGTTACCTCGAACACACCTTCCGTGAGGGTGCCGGTCTTGTCGAAGACCACGGTCTGCAGCTTGGTGAGCTGATCCATGAAGTTGGCGCCCTTGATCAGGATACCTTTCTTGGAGGCGCCGCCCAGTCCGCCGAAGAACGTGAGCGGAACGGAAATGACCAGCGCGCAGGGGCAGGAGACCACCAGGAACAGCAGCGCGCGGTAAATCCAAGTGACCCACTCGCCGGTGATCAGGCCGGGAATTACGGCCACCAGCACGGCCAGCGCCACTACGATGGGCGTATACACTTTGGCAAAACGGGTGATGAAACTCTCGCTCCGGGATTTGTTTTCGGCCGCATTCTCCACCAGGTCCAAGATCTTGGAGGCAGTGGATTCGCCGAAGGCTTTGGTAGTTTTTACCCGTAGCACGCCGCTCAGGTTCACGCAGCCGGAGAGGATGTCATCGCCTTCCTGGACGCTCCGGGGCACGCTTTCGCCGGTGAGGGCCACGGTGTCCAGGCTGGAATGGCCTTCCAGGACCACGCCGTCCATGGGCACCTTCTCGCCGGGCTGGATCACGATCACTTCACCCGGCTGGACCTGGTCCGGATGCACGGTCTCCAGCTTCCCGTCCCGTTCCACGTGGGCCGTATCGGGCCGAATATCCATCAGGTGTGCAATGCTCTTGCGGCTGTTCCCTTCGGCCTTTTCCTCGAACCATTCACCCAGCTGGAAGAACAGCATAACGAACACGGCTTCGGGGAATTGCGTTTCGGCTCCGGGCATAAAGCCGATGACCAGCGCACCGATGGTGGCGATGCTCATAAGGAAATCCTCGCTCAAGGCCTCGCCGTGAAACAGTCCTTCGGCAGCCTCCTTCAGGGTGTCCCAACCTACCACCAGATACGGGACCAGATAGAGCAGTAAATACTGCCAGGTGGTCCAGTGGGTCTTTTTCTCAATGATGAACGCCACCACCAGCAACACGGCGGCTATGATAATCTTCGGAAGCCGATTCTCACCTTCCTCGTGATGGTGGTGATGCTCGTGCCCGTGTTCATGCTCGTGATCGTGTTCCGGTTCGTGATGACAGTGTTCGCAGTTTTCTGCTTTCTGCTCATGGTGATGCGTATGCTCTTTTTCCATAATCAACAGCTTTTTTACTGTTGCAAAGGTATGGCGTTCCCCGTGCAACCCAGTTGCAAACTTTTCCCGTGGCACCCAACCCGTTGAACCTCAGCGGAATACACTAAAGTCCTCGTTCGTTTTTTGAACGAGGAACATATAACAAGTATATGTGTATCAGCTACTTAACGGTCACGGAGAAAGTGGAGGTACACGGCGGTGACGGCGGTGACGGCGGCGGTTTCGGTCCGGAGCCGCGAAGGGCCCAGGTGGACGGGCCGATATCCGTGCTGCAGCGCCAGGGCGGCCTCTTCCGGCGAAAAATCCCCTTCCGGGCCGATGAGCACCGTCACCTCGCGGCCGTCAAAGCCCGCGAGCGCCTCCTGAATGCTGATGCGGGGCACGGAAGGGTCCTCGAAGCAGTAGGCGATGAGCCGAAGAGATTCTTCGCTGCGCTCAGAATGACCATCAGCAGGGGAAAATTGGTTTTCCCCTGCAATATACTCCTTTACAGATACAGGTTCCGCGATTTCCGGAATGCGGGCTTTGAGGGACTGTTTGGTGGCGGAGAGGGCGATGCGGCGGGCGCGGTCGGTCTTGTAGACGCGGCGTTCGGAACGCTCGCCGATGAGCGGCACAATGCAGTCCACACCCAGTTCGGTGGCCTTTTCCACAAACCACTCGAAGCGCTCGTTGTTTTTGGTGGGGCAGCAGCCCAGGGTCAGGTGATACGGATGTCCGCCAAAACCTGGCTCCTCGGAAAAGATGGTGGCCGATGCCCCTTTGGGATTGTCGTCCGTAAGCCGGCAGCGATACAGGGTCCCCTGGCCGTCTATCACCTCCACAGAGTCACCGGCATGGTGCCGGAGCACCCGCACGCAGTGGCCGCTTTCCTCGGCGTCCAGGTAGCAGACACCGCCGGATACTTCATGGGCATAAAACAGTTCCATACCTTATTTGCGGATAATTTCCACCTCTCCGCGGAGGCCCAGTTTGATAATCTGGGAGGGGCGACCGGTGGAATCCGTGTCCACGGACGGAGGCACCACGAAGTCTACGGCATCCTTGATCTCCTGCGGGATTTCAGAAAAACGCTGGGGCGTGGGTTCGCCGGAGATATTGGCCGAGGTACTCACCAGCGGCCGTCCCAGCTTGAAGGCCAGCTGTTGGCACCAGGGGGCCAGCGGAATGCGGATGCCCACGCTGCCATCGGCCGCCACGACGTTGCCGGCCAGGTGCCAGCGGTCTCCGTTCTCCGAGAAGACGGCCCCCGGATAGATGATGGTCATGGGGGCGTCGTTCACTTCCACCAGGTCCACGGCGATGGATGGAATCTCCTTCACATAGCGCGCCACCATATCCAGGTCGCTGGCCAGCAGCACCAGGGATTTGGCATCGTCGCGCTGCTTGATTTCATAGATGCGGGACACGGCGGCGGCGTTGGTGGCGTCGCAGCCCAGGCCCCAGACTGTATCGGTGGGGTACAGGATGATACCGCCCTCACGCAGCACGCGCAGGGCTTCAGCGAGAATCTCTTCCGGTTTCATGGTAGGTGGCAATGATGGGATAATGGTCCGAATAAGTGACTGAAGGCCTGGTAAAGGTAACAGCCTCCAGCGGGGGAGGATAGAGGATGTAGTCGATGCGAAGCAGGGGCCACAGGCTGCGATAAGTGGCGCCGAAACCCCTTCCGGCGGTCACGAAACTGTCTTTTCGGCCGCGCAGGAGCCGGAAATAGGTGTACGAGAGGGGATTGTCGTTGAAGTCGCCCAACACTACCGAGCGCACGGGGGTCCGGTCAATGTCGCGAAGTACTTCGGCCACCTGCTTGGGCCTTTCGGTGATGGAGCGGCGCATCTTCCGTTCCGTCTCTTCCACGGCTCCGTCCTTCTTCACCAGGTTGGACAGGGAAATGTTGTAACTCTCAAAATGACAGTTATAGATGCGAAGGGTAGTACTGTCCAGCCGGACATCGGTCCACAGGGCCAGGTTGGTGGAGTGCTCGAAGTTGATCTTGTCTTTGTCGGTGATGCGCCGGCGCGAAAGCGTCACATTGCCGAATTGCCCGGTTTTGCCCGTAAATACATAGTATTCAGCGTAATACCCGGGGAAATGCCGATGCAGCCAGGCATCCACAGACTGGTTCTGGGGCAGGTGGAACTCCTGCAGGCAGATGATGTCGGCGTCCTGCGCGCGGAGCCAGCGGCTCACGGAATCGGCCAGAACAAGGCGGTCTGCACCGGCGGGACCGTGGGCAAACAGGCCCACGTTGTAGGAAATCACCTTCAGCGGCCCTTCTTCCTGGGCGGTATGGCGGCGAAGCTGGAGATATCGGCCGGCAAAAAGGAGGGAGGGGAGCAGCGCCAACAGCAGCACCCCACGCATATGGGAGCGCCGTACCAGCGACCAGACAAACAGCACCAGGGTAAGGGGCAGCACCAGCGGATAGAACAGGCCGAAGAGCGTGAAAAACCACGCCTTGGCAGGGTCCACTACTACGGAAAGGTAGGCCAGCACCAGCAGGACGGCCGCCACCAGTGAGACGGTGCCGAACGACAGGCGCGACAGCCAGTGCCGCTTCTTTTTCCCCTGGGAAGCCATTTATCTGTATAACACTCCTTTCTTGCGCCAGTAGCGGATGAGCAGCCAGCCGAAGAGCGCGCCGCCCAGGTGGGCGAAGTGCGCCACACCCATCTGGGTGCCGGTGATGCCGGTGACAAGCTCAATGCCGATAAAGATAATCACCCACCACTTGGCATCCAGCGTAATGGGCGGGAAGATGAGGGTGAGCTTGGCCTCCGGATACAGCATAGCGAAGGCTACCAGCACGCCGTAAACGGCGCCGGAAGCACCCAGGACATGGGGAATGCTGTTGTAAATGGTCTGGGCCGGAACGCCCGGATACTCCTTGATGAGCTGCTGCACCTGGATGAACTCCACGCCCGTATGCAACGCCACGGCGCCCAAACCGGTGATGAGGTAGAACCAGATGAAGCGCTGGGTGCCCAGGGCCCGTTCTACCACCATACCGAACATCACCAGGGAGTACATATTGAACAGGATGTGCCAGAAGCCGTCGTGCATGAACATGTGGGTGATGGGTTGCCACCAGCGGAAATCCGTGCTCAGGGGGAAGGCCATAGCAAAGGTGTCCTTCATGAACGAAGGGTTGATGAGGGTGGCAACGAACATAAGGATGTTCACATACAACAGGTTGCGGGTTACCACAGGTATGTTCTGCAGCGGGTTGTTGGTCATAGTCAGAATCTTTTTTCCAGTTCATCGGCCGGGACGATGGACAGAATCCTGCGTCCGGAGGCGGTAAATTCGGGGTTTTCGCTTTGCAGGAGGGCGTCCAGCAGGCGCTGTGCCTCCAGCGGAGAGGTGAGTTTCTGGGGGCCGGAAGCGCCCAGGACGGCAAATTTCTGTGCCAGGGTCTGTTCCATCACTTCCGGCAGGGCCTGGGTTTCATCGGAGAGGATCAGGAGGAGGTCGCTCACCAGGGTTTCCACGTTGCCGGGTTCGGCGCTGTAGCCTTCCGGGACGCCGTTCACTACCACGCTGTCCGGGCCGAAGGGAAGGATGTCGAAGCCCAGCTTTTTAAGAAGCTCTGCGTGAGCGTCCAGGGTGAGACGGCCTTCCACGCCCACGGGCACCTGCACGGGGAACAGGGCGGTCTGCGTCACGTGGGCCTGCTCCCGCAGGGCCTTCAGGAAGCGGTCGTGCAGGAGGCGTTCGCGGGCCCGCCGCACGTGCACCACCATTACGCCGCTGGCCGAGGGCGTGAGAATGTACTTGCCCTGCACGATGAGCACCTGCGTGGTGGGCAGGGTCCGGTCTTCGAACAGGGCGCCATAATTCTGGCTCTTGTCCACATAACGGCTGGTGTGCGGCTGTGCAACCTCTTCCTCAAAGGGATTGTAATTCCAGTCCACGCCGGTTGTGGGAGTGCTGGAGGGCCGATATTCCTGGAAACGCGTGCCGATGACCGGAATTTCCTTGGCTTCCGGGTTGTCGAATTCCAGGTCTCCGGCTACGCTGGAGCGGCCCAGGGCCTCTTTCACGGCGGCCATCACGGTCTGGAACAGCAACTGCTCCTCCTCGAACTTGATTTCGGCCTTGGTGGGATGGATGTTCACGTCCACGGTGGCGGGATCCACCTCCAGATAGATGAAGTAGGAGGGCGTGACGCCTTCCGGCACCAGATTTTCGTAGGCTTTCATCACGGCCTTGTGCAGGTAAGGGCTGCGGAAGTATCGGCCGTTCACGAAGAAGAACTGGTTGCCCAGGGTCTTGCGGGCACTTTCGGGCTTTCCAACATAACCGCGCAGGGTGGCGATGCTGGTATCGGCCCCGATATCCACCAGGGCACCGATAACCGTGGACCCCAGAAGGTCCTGGATGCGGAATTTATGGCTTTTGGCGGCCTTCACCACGTGGATGTCCTTGCCGTTGTGGCTCAGAGAGAAGGCGATGTCGGGCCGGGTGAGGGCCACGCGCTGGAACTCCTCCACAATGTGCCGGAGTTCCACGCTGTCGCTTTTGAGGAACTTGCGGCGGGCGGGGATGTTGTAAAAGAGATTCCGTACGGCGATGTTGGTGCCCACCGGGCAGGAAATCTCCCGCGTGCCTTTGTTTTCGGAGCCGGCCATGGTCACTTCCACGCCGGCCTCTTCGCCGGCCAGGCGTGTGCGCAGGGTGACTTCGGCCACGGCGGCAATGGAAGCCAGGGCTTCGCCGCGGAAGCCGAAGGTAAGGATGTGATGCAGGTCTTCGGCCGATGTGAGTTTGCTGGTGGCGTGCCGTTCGAAGCACAGGACGGCGTCGTCGGGGCTCATGCCGCAGCCGTTGTCAATCACCTGGATAAGGGTGCGGCCGGCGTCGGTGACCACCACTTTCACGTCCGTGGCACCGGCATCCACCGCATTCTCCATCAGCTCCTTCACCACGGAGGCCGGTCTTTGGACAACCTCCCCCGCAGCAATCATATCGGCGATATTTTTCGGTAGGATTCTCAGTTCCACGTTACAGCAATTCAAAGAATTTGGAGATGTAGATGAGGGCCACGACGATGAGGATGAGGGTGATGATGGTAATCACGGTGTGGGCGACGCGCATATCGGAGCGGGTTTTCTGATAATTGCCGTTCCGGAAGGCGCCCCGCAGGCTGCTGCCGGGCACGTATTCGCCGTTTTCGCGGGCTTTTTCGTTGCTGCCGTCCACGTCACCGAACATCTGGCGGCGTTTTTCTTCTTCGGGATCGTAGTACCGGGGCTTGTAGTTGAACACCCGGTGCGGCTGGTTGCCGAAGAAACCAAAATTGAACAGATTGGCCATAATCTTCCTTCTTTGAATCTTACAAAAGTACCATTTTTTTGATATCTTTGCAAGGCTATGGCTAGTACGGTAAAGAAAACCAAGTCCGTGTGGTTCTGCAGCCACTGCGGCAACGAATATTCCAAATGGCTGGGCCGCTGCCCCGCCTGCGGGGAGTGGAATACCCTGGTGGAAAAGGAAGTGGTAACGGGGAAGGCCGGGCCCATGACGGTCCCCGGCGGTTCCCGCAAACCTATGCCGCTGAAGGAAGTGAGTACCACACAGGAAGACCGCATTTCGCTGGGCAGCGCAGAGGTGGACCGCCTGTTGGGCGGCGGCATCGTAAAGGGTTCGCTGGTGCTCATGGGCGGTGAACCGGGTATCGGCAAAAGTACGCTTTCGCTGCAGTTGCCGCTGAAACGCCCGGAACTGAAAACCCTGTACGTCACCGGTGAAGAGTCCGTGAAGCAGGTAAAGATGCGGGCCGACAGACTGGGGGGCGACGCTTCGAATTGCCTCATTTATAGTGAGACAGATATGAGCGCCATCCTGGCCGAAGCCGAAGAGGTGGCGCCGGACCTGATGATTGTGGACTCTGTCCAAACGATGTACTGCCAGCACGTGGAATCCACGGCCGGCAGCGTGAGCCAGATCAAGGAAGTGGCGGCGCAGCTGCTGCGCTTTGCCAAGAGCACGGGCATCCCTGTGATCCTCATCGGCCATATTACCAAGGAAGGCACAATTGCGGGCCCCAAGATCCTGGAACACATTGTAGACGTGGTGCTGCAGTTCGAGGGAGAAAACCGGGGCGCTTATCGGGTGCTGCGCAGCATCAAGAACCGTTTTGGCTCCACCTCCGAACTGGCCGTTTTCGAGATGACGGGCAGCGGTCTCCGAGAGGTGGCCAATCCCTCCGAAATGCTCATCCCCATGCACGAGGCCGGGCTCAGCGGTACGGCCATATCGGCCATGCTGGACGGCAACCGGCCCTTCCTTTTTGAGGTGCAGGCGCTGGTTTCATCGGCCGTGTATGGCACCGCGCAGCGCAGCGCTACGGGCTTTGACGTACGCCGCCTGAATATGCTCCTGGCGGTGCTGGAACGCCGGGCGGGCTTCAAACTGGGCCAGAAGGACGTGTTCCTGAATATGGCCGGCGGCCTGCGCATCACAGACCCCGCCTGTGACCTGGCCGTGATTGTGGCCGTGCTTTCCTCCACCTTCGACATGCCCATTCCGGCCGATGTATGCTTCGCCGGGGAAGTGGGCCTCAGCGGGGAAATCCGCCCCGTTTCCCAGGCGGCCCGCCGCGCCGTGGAAGCCGCGCGCGTGGGCTTCAAACGCATTTTCGTAAGTTCCTACACCCACTTCGACCAAAAGCCGCAGGGCATCGAGGTGGTGAAAGTGGCCGATATCCCGGCGCTGGTCCGCGTCCTTTTCAAATAACCCCGCTATGAAAACCAAAGCCTTCTTCCTGTGCTGCCTGTTTGCGACAGCCGTCCTTTCGGCGCAACCGAAACTGAACCCGAACAACATTCCGGAGATTGTGAAAGCGATGAGCCCGCAGGAAAAGGCCCTGCTGGTGGTGGGCTTCAACAGCGCCTGCGAAGGCTATACGCCCACCCTTCCGGGAACCGGCGGCCTTACGCATCCCTTTGAGAAATACGGCATTCCTTCCGTAGTGATGATGGACGGCCCCGTGGGCGTGCGCCTGGAGCCGGACTGGCACGACGGACTGGGAGAGGCCCATTTCACCACCTGCTTTCCCACCGGCCTGCTCACGGCGGCCTCCTGGGACCGGGAGGTGGCGTTCCGGATGGGCCACGCAATAGGGGAGGAAACCCTGGATATGGGGGCCGATGTAATTCTGGGACCGGGGATGAACCTGCTCCGCAATCCCCTGAACGGCCGGAATTTCGAGTATTTCTCGGAAGACCCCGTCTTGAGCGGGTCCATCGCGGCCGCCTACATCAACGGGGTGCAGGAAACGGGCGCGGGTACATCGGCCAAGCATTTTGCGGCCAACAACCAAGAGACCAACCGCCTGGACGGAGATTCCAGGATGGATGCGCGTACGTTGCGGGAACTCTATACCCGCGGCTTTGAGATTTGCCTGCGGGAGTCGGAACCCTGGACCGTTATGGCCTCCTACAACCTGCTCAACGGGGAATATACCCAGGAAAGTTACAGCCTGCTCACCGGCATTCTGCGGGAAGAGTTCGGCTTCAGAGGGCTGGTGGTTACGGACTGGACGGGCATGCGGAACACGCCGCTGCAGCTCCATGCCGGCTCCGACCTGTTTATGGGCGGCATGTACAAGCAGACGGAGCACATCCTCTCCAGCCTGGAAGACGGCAGCCTGCAAATGGCCGATCTGGACCGCGCCGTCACCAAGGTTCTGGAGCTGGTGGTAAAGTCGGTTTCTTTCCGGCTGCCGGATTTTGTACCTTCGCTTAAGCCGGATCTGGAAGGACACGCGAAACTGGCCCGTGAAACGGCGGCCGAAGGGATGGTGCTGCTGGAAAACAAGGGCGTGCTTCCGCTTCGGCCTTCCCGCGTGGCGCTGTTCGGCGTGCATTCCTATGACCTCATTCCCGGCGGAAACGGCGCGGCCTTTGTCTCCTGCCCTTATGTATCGCAGGTGAACGATGCCTTGAAAGAGGCGGGCTTCACCTTGGATCCCCAGCTGGAGAAGCTCTATAAAGGCTATGCGGCGTTCATCGACGCCGACCTTACCCTGAACCACAAGGTGAATGTGCACGTGGGCCAGCCCCAGAAAAAGGAGCTGGAGCTTACCCCTCGGCTCATCGGGGAGGCGGTTTCATCGGCCGATGTGGCCGTCATCACCATCGGCCGCACTTCCGGTGAAGCGCGGGACCGGGTTCTGGACAAGGAGTTCCTCCTGCAGGAGAATGAAAAGAGCTTGATTGAGCGTGTTTGCGAGGGGTTCCACGCCGCGGGCAAGAAGGTGGTGGTGGTCCTGAACATCTGCGGCGTGGTGGAAACCGCTTCCTGGAAGCAGCTGCCGGACGCCGTCCTCTGCGCCTGGCTTCCCGGCGAGGAAGGCGGACACGCCATTGCCGATATCCTCACGGGCCGGGCGACGCCTTCCGGCCGGCTGCCCATGACCTTCCCGGTGGATTATTTCGATATCGCGGGGGCCGAGGATTTTCCCTACAATTTCATCAGCGATAAAGCTAATGAGAGCGTAGTGCATCCGGAGCGGCGCGGACTGGATCCCAAAAACCTTATGTATACGGATTACACGGAAGGAATCTATGTGGGGTACCGCCATTTCCTCACCAGAGGCGTAGAAGTGGCCTATCCTTTCGGCTATGGTCTCAGTTACACGTCCTTCGAGTATAGCGCGCCCGTCGTCAAGCGGCAGGGCAAGCAGGTTGTGGCATCAGTGAAAGTGACCAACGTGGGCCCTGTAGCCGGAAAAGAGGCGGTGGGCCTGTATGTCCACGCGCCTCTTGGAAATTTTGCCGACAAACCGGAAAGGGAGTTGAAGGCCTTCGGGAAAACCCGCCTTCTGCAGCCGGGAGAGAGCCAGGTGCTGGAATTCTCCTTCCCGGTCCAGGACCTGGGCTCGTACAACGCTGCGTGCTCCCGCTGGGAAACCGCCAAAGGAAAGTATACCGTCTATTTCGGGGCCGATTGCCAGGCCCCGGCCGCATCCTTGCCATTTAGCCTATAAGCCGCTTTTCCAAAATAAAACGCTTGCTCAGTTTTCCGAAAACACTTATCTTTGCAGTGATTAATTCAGAAAGATATGAATCTTAGAGACATCAAGAAAGACATCCAGTATGTGATTGGCGCATTCATCGATGACTGCACCCTGTTCCTGAACATGAACCCCGACAATAAGAACGCCGATGAAATCACCGGCCTCATTGACAAGGCTGTAGATCTGTACAACGATCTTCGCGACAAGGTGGTTTCCGCTCCCAAGGAAGATGGGAAGGCATACTTCAAGGCTGTCAGCCAGGAGCTCCTCACAAAGACCGATGGTCTGTATGAAGAACTGGCCGCCGCCGTTAAGAAAGGCCTGGCCGCTTAGCCCGTGGACATAAGCAGCTGTATATCAGCGTCTTATATAAAATCGATTAGGCGAAACCGCCTAATCGATTTTTTGTAATGTGCTAACAGTCAAAAATTTATCTCCACGGGGGGGGCTATAATCAGGGCGGAGGCCCAGACTTCGCAGCCTTCGCAGCGGCCCACGAAGCCCAGGCGTTCGGTGGTGGTGGCCTTTACGGAAACGCAGTCTTCGGCCACGCCCAGGATGGGGGCCAGCGTGGCACGCATGGTGGCAATGTGGGGCGCCAGCTTGGGGCGCTGCAGGGCAATGGTGATGTCTACGTTGCCCACCGAGTAGCCGCGTTCTTTTACCAGTGCAACCACGTGGGCCAGCAGCAGTTTGGAGTCCACGCCTTTCCACTCGGGGGACGTGTCCGGGAACAGGTGGCCGATATCCCCCAGCGCCAGGCAGCCCAGAAGGGCGTCGCAGAGGGCGTGGATGGCCACGTCGCCGTCTGAGTGTGCCACGAAACCCGTATCCGAGGGAATGCGCACGCCGCCCAGCCACATAGGCAGTCCGGGGGCCAGGGCGTGAACATCATATCCGTTACCAATTCTGATATCCATAGACAAAAGCATAATATTTGCAAAGATACGGGAAAAAAGTGTAAATTTGCGCATCATGAAAAAATGGATTCTCCTCTCCCTTGCGCTTCTTTTTAGCGCCGGTCTTTTTGCCCAGAACGCGGTGGAAGACCCCGATATGAAATATGCGACGGACTTGCTCAAGAAAGGCACGCCCGCCCCGGACTTCATCCTCAACGATATTGAGGGCAATTCCGTAAGCATCAAAGACTTCCTGGGGAAGAAGGTGGTGCTGGTATTCTGGGCCTCCTGGTGCCCGGACTGCCGTGCAGAGGTTCCGGAGCTCAAGGAAATGCAGGCCAAGGCAGATCCGGAGAAGGTGGCTTTCGTATCCATCTCCTTCGACCGCACGGATGAAGCCTGGAAAAAGTATGTACTGGAGAATGAGCTGGGCGGCGTCCAGCTTTTCGACGCCTCCGGCAAGAAGGATTCGGCCGTGGGGGATGCCTACCACGTAAAGTGGATCCCTTCCCTGTACCTGATTGACGAAAAAGGCAAGATCCAGCTGGGCACGGTGGTGGCCTCCAAGGTGGCCAACGCCCTGCATCCCAAGAAGCAAGTGATGAAACTTCAGCAGGCCGAATAAACGATGGACCGTCAACTTTCCTCGCAGAACCTGCCGCGTTTCCAGCGGTATTTTTCGCCCGATTCCTTCTGGAAGAAAATCCAGCGGCTGGTAAAAAGAGCAGGCGCCAAGACTGTTTATTATGCCTTGGTACTGTACTATACACTTAAGGATCCCGCCACGCCCTACAGGTACAAGGCCGTGATTGCCGGTGCTCTGGGCTATCTGATCCTCCCTGCCGACATGGTGCCGGACCTGCTGCCCTTCGCGGGCCTGGCCGATGACTGGGCCGCCCTGACGGCAGCCGTGATGTACGTGCTCACTGCCATTACCCCGGAAATTAAAGAAAAGGCCAAACAGCAGTTGGGAAACTGGTTCGGCCCGGTATCACAGGAAGAATATGGGGACCTTTCCTAAAGTCTTGCATGTCCTTCTCTTTTGGGTGCTGGGAGGTGTTTTCCTCGGCGCCCAGCCCGCTCAACCCCAGATTCCGGACCATACGGTGAATATCCGGGATTTCGGCGCCGTGGCCGACGGCCAGACCCTCAATACACAGGCGTTCGAGAAGGCCATATCGGCCCTGAACAAAAAGGGCGGCGGTCACCTGGTGGTGCCGGAAGGGCTGTATCTCACCGGCCCCGTTGTCCTGAAGGACTGCATGGATTTGCATCTGGAGCGGGGTGCCATGATCCTCTTCTCGGCCGACAAGGCCCTGTACCTGAAGGACGGGTCCGTGCGGCCGGGCATTTCGGCTTCCAAGCGGCACGACGTGAGCATCTCCGGCGAAGGCATCATTGACGGGAACGGCGCCTGGTGGCGGCCCGTCAAGCGCGGCAAGGTGAGCGACACGGAGTGGAAGGAATTCCTGAAAAAGGGCGGGGAAGTGACGGAGGACGGCAGTCTCTGGTATCCCTATAACCTCAAGAACTACAGCGACATTGCGGCCGATGCCCGCACGCAGGAGCGCATGCGCACCCATCTGGTTCGCTTTACGGACTGCCAGCGGATAAGCGTGACGGGCGTTACCATTCAGAATGCACCCAAGTTCCATTTGGTGCCGTCCAACTGTGAGGATGTTACCATCGAAGGCGTGACGGTGCGTTGTCCATGGAACGCGCAGAATGGTGACGGCATAGACATTATGCAAAGCCGGAGAGTGGTGGTGCGCCGCTGTACGGTGGACGTGGGCGACGACGGCATCTGCCTGAAAGGCGGCGCGGGGAAAGCGGCCCTGAAGAATGGTCCCTGCAAAGATATTCTGGTGGAATACAATACTGTCTATCATGCCCACGGCGGCTTTGTGATCGGCTCGGAATTCAGCGGCGGCATGGAAGATATTACCGTGCGGCACAATATCTTTTCCGGCACGGATACGGGCCTTCGTTTCAAGAGCGCGCCGGAGCGCGGAGGCACCACGCGGAACATCCGCATCAGCGACATCGTGATGAACGACATCCGGGACCAGGCCATCGTGTTCGAGACCACCTATGCCGACCGTCCCGCCGGCGACGAGGACAACCAGGCCGCCACCACGCAGGCCTTCCTGCCCAATTTCCAGGACATCGTGATGGAGCGCATTACATGCTGGGGCGCCGCTACGGGCATCCGTGCCAAGGGAACGCTGGGGATGATCCACGACATCACAGTGAGGGATGCCGTGTTGTATGTGGACCAGGCCACAGAAATAGACGTTCCCCAGATGGTCTCCCTGGAGAACGTCCGCTTCATCGAATATTAAAGGACTTACTTACCGGCCAGATGTTTCTCCCAGGCCCAGGCGGCCTTGAGGGTTTCTTCCACCGTGCGCGTGGCCTTCCAGCCCATTTCCGTATTGGCCAGGCTGGGATCGGCCCAGATGGCGGTGACGTCGCCGGGACGGCGCGGGGCAAACTTGTAGTTGAGCTTGAGCCCGTTCACTTTCTCAAAAGCGTTTACCAGTTCCAGTACGCTCACCGGCCGGCCGGTGCCCACATTGAACACTTCGCACGCCTGTTTCATCTTTCCTTCCAGCATGCGCGTGACGGCAAACACGTGCGCCTTGGCCAGGTCCACAATGTCAATATAGTCGCGCAGGCAGGTGCCGTCCGGCGTGGGATAATCGTTGCCGAAGATGCTCAGGCATTCCCGCTTGCCGATGGCCGTCTGGGTGATAAAAGGCACCAGGTTGTTGGGAACGCCGCGGGGGAGTTCGCCGATCAGGGCGCTGGGATGGGCGCCGATGGGATTGAAATAACGCAGCAGGATACCCTTCAGCTTGCCTTCGGAAGCCTTGACGGCGTCGCGGAGGATGTCCTCGCACATGGTCTTGGTATTGCCGTACGGTGAAGTGGCGGGCTTGCGGGGCGTGGCTTCCGTCACGGGCACGCTGTCCGGTTCGCCATACACAGTGGCCGAGGAAGAGAACAACACGTTGCAGCCGCCCTGCTCCTGGGCCGCCTCCAGCACGTTCAGGAAGCTGGTGAGGTTGTTCTTGTAGTACTTGAGCGGTTGGGCCACGGATTCCCCCACGGCTTTGTAGGCGGCAAAGTGGATGACGGCGTCGATGGGATACTTGGCAAAGAGCGCCTTTACTGCGACAGCGTCGCAGAAATCCATCACCTCCAGCGGGAGGTCTTCCCGGCCGGTGATTTGCTTCACGCCTTCATAACAGGTGCGGTCGCAGTTGGAGAAGTTATCGGCCACCACTACGTCATAGCCGGCTTCCAGCAACTCTACCGTCACGTGGCTGCCGATAAAACCGGCGCCGCCCGATACCAGAACAGTCTTTTTCATTTTATTTCCTTTTTTCTGAGTGCTCTTTTTCGCTCCTGCTCCAGGTAGCGTTCCAGGCGGCGCCGATCCCGCTGGGCACGCCGCTCCAGTTTCTTGAGTTGTTTCAATTTCCGGGCGCGCTCCTTCTCCAGTTTCTTCTGGGCTTTGGCGGCCTGCTTCTCCTCATAGCGCCGGTCTTCTTCGGCCCATTTGGCCTCCCGCTCGGCCTGTTTGGCCGCTTTCTCCTGCGCTCTCTTTTCCTTGGCGGTGAGCTCCGGGCGCGGCGCCTGCAGGGAGTCGGCCGGGGCTTTCAGGGAATCGACCGGGGCCTGCAGGGAATCCAGCGGCGCCTTCAGCAGGGAGTCCACGGGTGCTTTGAGGGAATCCACGGGCGGCGCCTGGAGCGTATCCACGGGCGAAAGCTGCCGCCCGCTGGTATCCGGTACGTCCTGAATGGCTTTCACCTGCTGGCGGGCCCGTTCGCGGGCCACCTGCAGGGAGTCGCGGATGGCGATGTCCCGGTAAATGCGCTTGACGTGTCCCGGGAAATAGTCTTCCGTCTGCTTGAATTCCGTATGGGGGCGTGCCAGGTAGGCGTAGCGTTCGCTCTTGCGAGGAACCAGCGGCGTCACGTCCCGGGGCGATTGGGGCCTTTGCTCCGGTTCCCAACGGAAGCCTTTCAAGGTGCGTTCGTCGTCGGGCAGCTGGACGGAGGGATAGCCGTCGTTCTTGGGGTTCTCGTAATAGTAGAGATGATCCAGGTCTCCGTCCTTGAACGTGGCGTAAATCATTTTGGATTCCACCTTGTTCACGGTGGCCAGTACGCCGTCCTCTTCCAGGAAGAAGATGGAAGAGGCGCCTCCCAGCGCATCGAAGCGCGTGAGGGCATTGGTGGAGTCGAAATAGGCCACCATCTCCGTTCCCCGGATCTGGTCGTAGCACTTGGGCGCCTCTTCAATGGTAATGAACGCATTGGAGAGCAGGTGCGCCCGCTGCATCTGCTGGTTTTTGACCACCACGAAGATACTGTCGCCCACATACTGCCGGTTGCCTTCGTTGTAAAAGATGGGGTTCTTGTACAGGCGCACCAGGGAATCCAGGTCTGAGTAGGTCAGGGAATCGGCCACCATCTGCATATTCCGGCGGAACATACGAATGCGTTTGGACCCCCAGAGGAAGTTGATCTTGGTGGTATCCTTGGGCGGGGCCAGGGTATCGGCCGGGGCCGATAGGGCCGACGTGTCTTTGGGGGCCGATGGTGCAGGGGGTGCAGGCGGTGCCGGCGGGGTTTCGTCCTGGGGCGGTTTGGGCGGTTGGGAATCCTGCGGCGGCTTGGATCCTCCCTGCGGCGGCTTTTGGTTCTGGCCGTTCTTCTCTGCGGCTTCTTTCGCCGCCTTGGCTGCCTCCTCGGCCGCTTTCTTCCGATATTCCATCACCGGGTCACCGCTGAGGTCCTGGATGCGTTTCTCGGCGTCCTTTTTCCATTCTTCCGGAATGTCGCAGCGAGGAATGCCCCGCAGCAGCAGCAAGTCGCCGCCCAGGTACAGGGTATCCCGCACGCCGTTTTCTTCGGTGATGGACATAATGGCCGGATCCCGGGTCATACGCACCTGAGAAAGCGTATCCGAATACTGGATGCGTCCGGCCAGGGCATAGACGTTCCGGGTGGTGTCCATCAGTTCCACGTTGCCCAGGAGTTCCGCATCGTTGCGGTCGCGGAAATAATAGAGGGAATCGGCCCATGTTTCCTGGTCGGTGCTTAACACGTGCACCCGGCGGCGGAAGAAAAAGACCTCCTTGTTGCGGTCGTACCAGCCGTCGTGGGCGCTGAGCATCTTGTCGTCCTGCCACATATCGGTATTGTAGCCGAAATAGGCGGTGGAAAGGTCGCTTCGGTACTCCAGACGGGAGGTTTTCACGAACGTGGTGTCCAGGTACATGTTCACCTGGTCGTTGAAAACGAAGAGTTTGGCCTTGGAGTCGTAGGTGCCGTACAGGCTCTCGATGATTTGCCCGTCTTTGTCCCGCATGGCCGCCCCGTCCTGGAAAATGGCCACGGAGTCCTTGGTGTTGTAGTCCAGGTAGCGGGTGCGCAGGGTGTTCTTGTCGCTGTCTTCCAGCTGAACCAGGCTGCCCCGGAACTTGGCCATATTGTCGTCCACCACGTACTGCAGGGTTTCACTGCTCAGCTGCGTCTGGTCCTGGATGATGCGCACGTGGCCGATGGCGTCGATGATGTTGGTATTGACATTCCAAAGGGCGGTGTCGCACAGCAGGTAGGTGTCGTTGTGCAGGAAGCGAGCCGGGCCGATCACTTTCCGGTAGTTCTGTCCGTTCTCTTCGATGAGCTGGGCGCTCTGGGCGCTGAGCAGCATCACTTTCTCATCGTCCTTTTTCTGCTGCTGGGCGTGCAACGGAACAAGGGCTGCCGATAAGAACGCCAGCCCTGCCAGGAGGATATGAGGGGTCCGGAAATGCACTATTTGCGCTGGTTCCACATCTCCCGCGAGAATTCACACTCGGCGAAGAGGGGGTCGATGACGATATAGGTTTCCTTGGCCTTCTTGTTAATGAACTCGTCAATGGCCGCCAGTTGCTTGTTCATCTGCACCTTATCCAGGATTTCCGTGTAGTCGTTCTCGAAGGTGGCGGTATGGGCCGGAATAATCTTGTCCACGCGGAGGATCTTGTACACCAGGTTGCCGGAGCGTTCCTGCAGGTAACCTTCGTTGTCCAGGGATTCCACCGGCTGGGAGATTTCACCCACCTTCAGGTCTTTGACGGCGGCATAGTCGGCCGGTTTCATCTGGTCGATTTCAAAGTAGGAAGAGCCGGTGGAAGGATCGGACATCTGCCCGCCGTTGGTGCGGGTGGCAGGGTCTTCGGAGAAGAAGCGGGCGGCCATCTCGAAGGTGATTTCACCGGCCTCGATCTGGGTTTTGAGGCTGTCCAGCGTGTGGAAAGCCTTCTCGCGGTCTTCCGCCGTGTACTGCGGTTTGAGCAGGATGTGCCGGGCGTTGAACATATCGCCCTTCTTCTCGATAACCTCAATGATGTGGAAACCGTCGGGGGTTTCTACAATCTGGGAGATGGTGCCGGGGCGGAGTGCCATGGCGGCATCGGAGAAGGCGGGCCAGAAGATGGACTTGGAGGCCAGGCCCAGTTCACCGCCGCGGCGGGCGCTGCCCGGGTCTTCCGAATAGATGCGGGCCAGGGTGGAGAATTTCTCTCCGTTCATAATCCTTTCGCGCAGGCTAAGCAGTTTCTCTTTCACTGCCATAGCGGCCTTGGCTCTGTCCGGATAGATGCAGATCTGGCTCATCTGGTATTTGACAGGCACCACGGGCAGGTCTTCCGGATCTGTGGCGTCCATATACTCCTTCACATCGTAGGGCGTCACTTCGGAGATGGCACTGGCAATCTGGCCCCGCTCCTGTTCAATGAGGCTCTGGTCTTCCAGGGCCTTCATCCATTCCTGGCGCAGCTTGTACAGGGGCTTGTTGAAGTATTTTTCCATTTCCTCGTCACCGCCCATCCGGGTGCGGAAATAGTCAATGCGCTGGGTGAGGCTGGCGCTTACCATATCCTGGTTCACGGTGAGGGAGTCCACGCGGGCCTGCATCAGGAATAGCTTGGCGTCCAGCATGCCTTCCAGCACCTGGCAGCGCATGTCTTTGTCGGAGGAGGAGCCGCCCATGCTCATTTGCTGGACTTCGGCCTCTACGTCGGACAGGAGGATGGTTTCACCGCCAATGACGGCAACCGTTTTGTCCACCACGCCTTTGTATTTCTGGGCACTTAGGGTGAAGCAGGCCGATAAAGCGGCGAGCGTAAGGAATATATGCTTCATACTCAATAGATTACGTATTTGTTGTTTTTGCGGGCGTCTTCCAGCACATCTTGTTCCAGACTCTCTTCCAGGGTATGTTTGCGGCCGCTCAGAATCAGTTCCCGGATACGGTCTTCACAGTATTCCAGCGGCGCGGTTTTCCCTTCCTGCACCTGTTCGGCCAGGTAGGCCAGGTGCAGGATGCCGTTTTCGTCGGTGTACTCCATAAACTGGTTGCGGATGCCGGACAGCAGTTTTTGATAATCCATACCCATCTCCCGGGCCAGGGAAAGGGCATCCATCCAGGTATCGGCCTGGTCCACGTACTTGATGGCGCTGGTGCTGGCCAGGCTGGCGGCCTCCATCACCTCGGTCTCGTCTTCCGAAGACATAAGGCGGCGCAGATTCTTGATGCTCTTGGCATCGGCGGGAATCAGGAGGTAACGGGCCTTCACAATAGGGCGTTCCAGGCGGAACAGCGCACTGTTTTCCTTGTAGAAGGCGTTCACTTCCTCGGTGGTGATGAGGGTGTCCAGCCGCTGGTTGATGTACAGCTGTTCATAGCGGTATTTCAGCAAGGTGCGCCGATAGTCTTCCAGCTCATTGGTCACGTCTTTTTCAGAGGGGGAGAGCTGTTCTTCGGCCATATCCAGCAGCAGGAGATCCTGTGCCCAGGCGTCGATGAACTGGCGGGCCAGTTTGGTGCTGTCTTCCGAGGAAACGCCCTGCGGGATGTACTGCTCCAGTTCGCTCAAATGGAGGACGTGGTCGCCGGCACGGGCCACCACTTCTCCGCGGAACAACTCATTGGCCGTGTCCGTCAAGGTGTTTACCACCTTGCACGAACACACGGCTACGAGCAGGATCCCTATGTACGGCAGTTTGCGCATTATCCTGCAAAGGTACAAAAAAAATTAGTTTGTACCGTCCAGGAGCAACTTCAAGAAGCGGGCCAGAGCGGCGCGGACTTCGGATACGGGGGCCGTTGTGTTGTTGGTGAGGATGGAAAGGGTTACGGCGGGCTGGCCGTCCGGGCCCAGGATATAGCCGGAATAGCAGAGCACGCCGTCCATGGAACCGCTCTTGACGCGGATGCGCTCGCGGCCTTCCGCCTGGGGCAGCAGGGTGGTGAGGGTGCCTTCGCCAGGGTGGGGAATGGAGGCCAGGAATGCCTCAAAAGCGGGGCTCTGCTGCATTCCCTGCAGGAAACGGACCATCCATTCCGGTGAGACATAGTTCATGCGGGAAAGGCCGCAGCCATCGGCCTGGCGCAGGCCGTCGGGGTCCGGAACCAGCTCTTCCAGCACCTGGCGCCGGGCCACCAGGCAGCTGTCGTACAGGGCCGATTCCGACGCTTGTTCGCCCATGGCGCGCAGCAGGGATTCGGCGTAGAAATTGTCGCTGCGCACATTGGTGATGCGGGCGATGTCCCGCAGCGGGGCCGACAGCGTCCGGCCCAACACCGTGGGCGTGGCGGCTTTGTCGGCCGGGACAAAGTCGGGTCCGCGCACGTAGCCGTTCCGGTCCACATCGGCATACCCGCCGTCCACGGTCCAGCCGGTTTCGCAGAGGTTTTTCCAGAAATAATAGGCGCAGGTGAGGGCGCCGAATTTGTTGGCGAAGTGTTCCGTCTTGGGCCGGCGGTCGGTGGCGAAAGAGCCGCGCAGTTCGGCATAGGGGGCCAGGTCTGTCGTGTACAGGTAAAGGCTGTTGCCGGTGCCGTCGGGGCCGGTGATGCTCTGGTTGGAAAGGTGCATCCAGGGCGTTTCCGGGTAGCTTTGCCGCATGCGGACGGGCTGTCCCACGACATCGGCCTGCACTTCCAGGTCGATGCAGTTCTGGTAGAAGCACAGGGCGCTCATGCCGGTGCCGTAATAGGTGCCGATGTCGTTGTATTCCCAGCTGGAATGCTCCAGATTGCCTTCGTAGACGGTTCCATCGCCCACGATGCGGCCCTGGATGCGCTGGATGCCCGCCTCCCGGAGGAGGGATTTCCATTGCCAGAACAGCCGCCGGTTCTCCGTGGCGATGCTGTCCTTCGCACCCAGGGTGGGGTCGCCGTGGCCGATGAGATAAACGTCCCCCTCCAGCACGCCGTCCCGGACGGTACCCGTGTAGCCCACTTCCGTGGTGAAGCGGAAATCCGGGCCGAAGGCGTGCAGGGCCGTGCCGGTGGTCACCAGCTTCAGGTTGGAGGCCGGGACCATGCGCTGCTGCTGGTTGTGGGCCGCCAGTATCTGACCGTTGCGGTCTACGGCCAGCACGCCCCAGACGGCATCTTTCAGGACGCCGCTTCGCTGCAGCTGGTCCACGTATTGCTGTGCCGGGCTCTGTGCCGCGGCAAGATGGACCGACAGCAGGAAGGCCAGTCCTGACAGGAGGAGGAAACGTTTCATTTTAGATATCCAGGGCGTGTTCGTAACCGGCCCGGTAGGTGTAATGCAGGAGTTTCGTGGCCTCGGGGTCGTGCATGCACTTCTGGACGATAGGGTTCCAGATCACGGGACGGCCCAGTTCCATGGCGATGTTGCCCAGGTTGCACACGGTGCAGGAGCTGTGGCCCACCTCGATGGGCACGTTGGGGTCGCGGCGGCTCAGGACGGCGTCGATGAACTTGCGGTGGTGACCCACTTTTACTTCATACGGGACGTCGCTGGCTTCCTGGACGGGCATATCGAACTTCTTGTCGGAGGTCTCGAATTTGCCGCGGCTCACCTTGACCCATCCTTCCGTGCCATAGATCTGCACACCGGGCGTGCTGCCGTCGAAGGGTTCTTCGGACACGATAATGCCGTTGTCGTACTTGAAGGTGAGGTGGTCGTAATAGCTGTATCCCGGGGGAATGATTTCCACGGGACCGCTGCCGTCCTTGCCCAGGGCCCACTGGGCCACGTCGAACATGTGGGCGCCCCAGTCGGTCATAAGGCCGCCGCCACAGGGTTTGTACCAGCGCCAGGCGCCCCAGAGCTGTTCGTTGTGCTCAGGCGTGACGATGGGATCCAGGTCGGAATGATAGTATACGCTCTCCGGAAGCGGGCCCAGCCACTTGTCCCAGTTCAAGCCGGAGGGAACGGGCATCTTGGGCAGATTGCAGGGCACAGGGGCGGCCGTGACGGGGTTGACGTTGTTGCGGCCCACATACACCTTGAGCTTGTGGATCTGGCCCAGTTCGCCTTCGCGGGCCAGGTTGGTGGCGTGAATGAATTCCTCACTGGAGCGCTGCTGGGAGCCCATCTGCAGGATGCGGCCATATTTGCGCACGGCCTTTACCAGCTGCTGGCCCTCATAGATGGTGAGGGTGGCGGGCTTCTCCAGATAGATGTCCTTTCCGGCCTTGCAGGCGGCGATGGCAATCACGGCGTGCTGGTGATCGGGAGTTGCAATGACCACGGCATCGATGTCCGGACGGGCCAGCAGGTCCTGATAGTCCTCGTATACGTCCACTTTCACCTTCTTTTCGCCCTTGCCGGTGTAATAGTCCTTGACGCGGCGCACGAAGCGGTCCCGTTTTACGTCGTACACGTCGCAGCCGGCCACCACGCGCACGTCGTCCATGCCCATGAAGCCTTGGAGCAGGTACATGGCCTGCTGGCCCAGGCCGATGAAGCCCATCTGCACTTTGCCGTTCTTATCGGCCTTCTTGTTGGTGGCTGCGGCCGATGCAAAAGCATCCAGCGGAAGCATACTGGCGGCGGCGCCCAGGGCCGTCACGCGGAGGAAATTTCTTCTTTGCATAGTTATTTGGTTATTAGTTTCTTGACTTTTCCATTTTCCCAAGTGAGATCTACGGTCTGGCCGGTGCGGGTGCGGATGCCGCGGATGTGGCCGCTGGGCCAGGCGTCGGGCAGGGCGGGCAGCGGAATCACTTCTTCCGGCGTAGATTGGACCAGCATCTCGATCACGCCGGCGCAGCCGCCGAAATTGCCGTCAATCTGGAAGGGGGAGTGGGCGTCCCAAAGGTTGGGATAGGTGCCGCCACCGCTGCGGTAATTGGTGCCCTGGTATTTGTCGGGGCTCACGTAGCGAAGGAGCCGACGGTACATCTTGTAGGCGTTTTCTCCGTCGCCCAGGCGGGCATACAGGTTCACGCGCCAGCCGCAGCTCCAGCCGGTGGTCTCGAAGCCGCGGATTTCCAGGGTGCGGTGGGCAGCATCGGCCAGGGGCGTTCCGGCGGCAATCTGATGGCCGGGGTATACGCCCACCAGGTGGGACTGGTGCCGGTGCTGGGGATCCTGGTCGGCCCAGTCGTAATACCATTCCTGCAGAGCGCCGTTCCGGCCGGTGTGATAGCCGCGGAGGCGGGGAAGCACGGCTTCCACCTGCGCGGCGAAATCATTGTCACCCAGTTCCTTGGCGGCGCCAAGGGCGTCTGTGAGGCATTCCCGGATGATGGCAAGGTCGGCGGTGGCGCCGTACACGGTGCGCCCCCTGTAGCCGTCCGGGGTGAGGTAGTGGTTTTCCGGCGAGGTGGAGGGCGAAGTGATGAGTTCCCCATCTTTCTCCACCAGGATGTTCAGGCAGAACTGTGCGGCTCCCTTGAGGGCGGGATAGTCCCTTTCCAGATCCAGGCGGTTCCGGGTAAAGAGCCAGTGTTCCCAGATATGGGTGGACAGCCAGGCGCCGCCGGTGTTCCAGTTGGCCCAGCAGGGGTCTCCGGTTCCCAGGCCCACCGGATTGGTCATAGCCCAGGGATCGCTGTTGTGGGCCTGGCACCAGCCTTCCTCCACGCCGTAGAAGGCGTGGGCGGTGCGGGCGCCGGTTTGGGACAGGTTGTGCACGAAGCCCAGCAGCACCTGGTGCATTTCCGGCAGGGCGGCGGCTTCGGCGGCCCAGTAATTCTCTTCCAGGTTGATGTTGGTGGTGTAGTTGCAGCGCCACGGCGGGTCCATGCTCTCGTTCCAGAGACCCTGCAGGTTGGCGGGGATGCCTTCCGTACGGGAGCAGGCAATCAGGAGATAACGGCCGAACTGGAAGTAAAGCGCCTCCAGCTCCGGGTTGTTTTCCCCGTCGGCGTACCGCATGAGCTGCTGGTCGGTGGGGAGGGCGGCGATTTCGGCTGCCGTAGAGCCTAAATCCAGGCTCACGCGGCCAAACAGGGCCTGATAGTCTTTCAGATGGTCTTTTTGCAGCCGGGACCAGCCCTTCTTGACGGCTGCCTGGGCGTCCCGGATGCTGGCTTCCTTGTATTCCCGGCCTTCTTTCACCGGGTCTTTGTCAAAGCCGTTGTAGCTGGTGTGGTTAGCTACCACCAGCAGCGCTTCCTTCACACCACTGAGCTGCAGCGTGCTGTCCTGTACCTGCGCTTGAGGGCAGGTAACCACTGTGCGGTAATGGATGCCGCGGGCAGGATCGTAGAATTTGACGGTTTTCCCCTCTTGCAGCACGTGCCAGGCGGCGTAGCCGTCGCTCACCAGGGCGTTGCCATCGGCCTTTGTCCGGTGCGGAAGCGCCGAACGGAGGCGGATGGAAGCCTCGATGGGGGCCTCGCTGCTAAGCCGGATCACCACCACGCTGTCCGGGGCCGATACGAAATATTCGGCCTGGAAGGCCTTCCCGTCACGTTTGTAGCGGATGGTGGCCGTGGCGGTGGCCAGGTCCAGTTCCCGGTAATAATCGGTGATTTCTCCTTCCGGATAAGTGATCTCCAACTGCCCCAGCGGCTGGTACATTTCACTGTTGTGTCCCTGCAGTTTGCGCTGGAGTTCATCGGCCCTGGGATAATCTTCCCGGTCCAGGGCTTCCCGTACCTTGGGCAGCCAGGAAGAGATTTCCTCCCAGGGGGTGAGGGTGGAGACCAGGCCGTAATCCGGGTGGTCCGGGCCCTTGTCCGGCTCTCCGGTCCATAAACTGATATCGTTCAAGAAGATACGGTCTTTCAGAGGGTCACCGTACACCAGGGCTCCCAGCGTTCCGTTGCCCAGCGGGAGCGTTTCCTCAAAGAAAGCGGCCGGCAGGTTATAGTGAAGTTTCAGTGCCTTTTCCTGCGAAGGGGCGCAGGCCGACGCTAGTCCCAGGAACAATAGGAGAGGAAAGAAATGTTTCATATACAAATGTAAGGATTTTTTTCGTACCTTAGGACCATGAAACAGAAATTCCATTCCTTCGCCGGCCGGCTCACGCGGCGCGTCATCGTGATGATGCTCATCGTGATGACGTTCACCTCCGGGCTGGTGTTCCTTTTCGCGGCAGGAAGCATCCTGAGCATGATGACAGACCATTATCAGGATATTCTCAGTCTCACCAGTGAGCGGACGGAAGGAATGCTGCGGCTGGTAGAGGTTTCATCGGCCAACAACGTGGACGAAATCTCCAAGCACCTGGCATACCCGGACCAGGTCCTGCAGTCTTTGGAAAGCGAACTTCGCCTGAATCCCCATATCGTGGGCTGCGCCGTGGCCTTTGAGCAGAATTATTATCCCCAGAAAGGCCTGTGGTATGAGCCCTATGCCCGCTGGACCGCAGACGGCAGCATCGAGATGCTGCAGATCGGCGGCCCCGATCACGACTATTTCATGCGGGAATGGTACCTGAAGGGAATCACCTCGGAAACCGGCTATTGGTCGGAACCGTATTACGACGAAGCCGGCGCCCGCACCATGCTTTGTTCCTACGTACTGCCTGTCAAGGATAAAAAAGGGGACGTGGCCGGCGTGTTCGGGGCCGATGTCTCCCTGTCCTGGCTCACCGAACAGGTGAAAAACCTGGATTTGAATGCCAGCAAAGAGGGAGTCGTATCCCTGGCCGCCTTTGAGTCGGAACATCCCGCTTATGCTTTTATCTTAAGCCGGAGCGGAGATTTTCTGGTGCACCCGGATCCCACCCGCATCCTCTCGGACAATTATTTCAAGCACCAGGGAGACGAAAAGTACCAGCGCGTGGGCCGCGCCATGCTGGCCGGGGAAAGCGGTCGTGGCATAGCGGAGTTGGACGGCGTCCGTGCCTATGTCTTCTATGCCCCGCTCCTGCATTCGGGCTGGTCTATGGCCATCGTGATTCCCGTGGAGAATATCATGGCCCCGGGTATGTATCTGGGTCTGCTCATCCTGCTGCTGCTCAGTTTCGGCCTGCTTGTCGCGTTTATCCTGTTCCGGGGAGCCATCCGCCGCACGGCCCGGCCGCTGAAGTTCCTGGTCCGTTCCACGGAAGAGGTGGCCAAGGGGCATTTCGACACGCCGCTTCCGCAGTTGCGCTATTACGATGAGATCCACCAGTTGCGGGACTCCTTTGAGTACATGCAGCATTCCCTGTCCAACTACGTGGATGAACTCACGGAGGTGACCACCCGGGAGGCTGCCATCGGCCGTGAACTGGACATTGCCCGCAATATCCAGATGTCTATGCTGCCCACCCAGGAGCCTCTTGGCAGAAAGGAGATTGACATCTTTGGCACGCTTACACCGGCCAAGGCCGTGGGCGGAGACCTGTACGACTATTTCGTCCGGGACAACCAATTGTATTTCTGCATTGGCGACGTGTCCGGCAAGGGGGTGCCGGCCGCCATGGTAATGGCCGTGACCAGCGCCCTGTTCCGTTCCCTGTCAGACGGCGAATCCAGCCCGTCCCAGGTGGTGAACGGACTCAATGCCAACCTGTCCACCCGCAACGAATCCCTTATGTTCGTCACGCTGTTTTTCGGCATCCTGGACCTCTCCAGCGGGCAATTGCGCTATTGCAACGCGGGTCACGACGCCCCGCTGCTCATCGGCCCCGACGGCTCGGTGGAAATGCTGGAGGTGGAATCCAATCTGGCGGTGGGCGTGATGCCCGGCTGGGAGTTTGTGGAGCAGGAGGTGAAACTAAAGCCCGGATCCCTGCTGTTCCTGTATACCGATGGCCTCACGGAGGCGGAAAATCCCGTGCACGATCTCTTCGGCATGGACCGGATTCTGGAGGAGGCCCGGAAAGGCATTCAGCAGCAGCCCGCTAACTTTGTGGCTTCCATGGAGAAAGCCGTTCATATCTTTGTGGACGGGGCCGAACCCAGCGACGACCTCACCATGCTGGCCATCCGATATGTTTGCTAAAATGGTCCCGAATTGCTACCTTTGAACAATCAAATCTAAAATAATTATGTCTCAACTTCACGTCATCAACCACCCTATGGTGCAGCACAAGCTCACCATCATGCGCGACAAGGAAACCGGCTCCAAGGATTTCCGCGAACTGCTTAAAGAGATTGCCATGCTCATGGGGTACGAAGTCACCCGGGACATCGCTTTGGAAGATGTTTGCATCGAAACCCCCATCTGCAAGATGACCGCCAAAAGAGTGAGCGGCCGCAAACTGGCCATCGTCCCCATCCTGCGGGCGGGCCTCGGCCTGGTAGATGGACTGCTCACGCTGGTTCCTGTGGCCAAGGTGGGCCATATCGGCCTTTATCGCAACGAGGAAACCCACAAGCCGGTGGTGTATTACTGCAAGCTTCCGGAAGACATTCAGGGCCGCATGGTCATCCTCACGGACCCCATGCTGGCCACCGGCGGCAGCGCCTGTGATGCTATCGTGATGCTCAAGGAGCGCGGCTGCACCAACATCCGGCTCATGTGCCTGGTGGCGGCCCCGGACGGCGTTGCCAAAGTGCAGGCCGAACACCCCGACGTAGACATCTACGTGGCTGCAGTGGACGACCACCTGAACGAGAACGCCTACATCGTGCCCGGCCTGGGCGACGCCGGCGACCGCATCTTCGGCACCAAGTAATCCGGGCGCAAAAACCGCCCCTTTTGCTCCCGCAAGGCTACTTTTTGCACTTTCGGGAGCACTAGACCCCGTTTCTGCTCCCGCTGTAGCCACAAGCCAACTTTGCGTCCGGCTTTATTGTGTCGAATTCGGCATAATTAAATCCGTATAGTTCACTTTTACCCGGTTCAATGGCCAGTCTTTTATTTGTGTCTATTAGCGTTGCAGGTCTGCGTTTTTGGCGTCACCTGCTACACAATCGGTCATATAGAGCGTATAACGTCGCGGGTCAACCTTTTTTTGCTGACCTGCGACATAGCAAATAGGTCAGCTGGTCAGTGCACTGATGGTGCAGGTCAGTAGAGTGAGCGGTGCAGGAAGGAGTGGTAGATAGTGCAAGTCCGAAATGGGGTAAGGGACCGGTGCCACCAAAAACGCTCAGAATGCCCATTTGCGGTACCGGTCAGTAGGGTGGAATCAGACTTGCTCCGCTCACCCCACTGACCTGCTCCCGCTACCCTTTAACAAAATACTGCTTGTGGCAAGTACGAAACCACTCGTAAATCTCAAGAAACACTCTATATACCCGTCGCTAATCCAGCGATGGTTTTTTGTTTATATATCAAGCTGTTAGCACCGATCTCCCAAGATTCTGTGAGCACTTGATAGAGAACAATGACTACTCGATTTCCCACCTCACGACAAGGCAAACTGTCCCCCAAAAAGCAAAATATGTGACCATATATTACAGTTTCCGTATGAGTACGCCTAAAAACAATTCCTGCTCTGTAATCTTAAAGAAAGCAGAGCAGGAAGGTGTCGTTGATGACGCTGCGCTTGACGTGAATCAAGACAATCTATAAGTACTCAATTATTAAAAATCATATCCTGTAATCTTGCTGGTATAGTCAGGCCAGGCTGCATTGTAGGCATCTACAGATGATCTGGGTACATAGATTGTTTGCATTCTTTCAATAGTGCTTAAAGGGCCTCCACTTGGAGGATTAATAGGTTTGTAATAGGCAGTTCTTAAACCATTGCCAGGAATAAATGCATCGGGATCAACAGACTCTACAGTGCTTGGAATTGTAATTGTGTTTAATGCGTCGCATTGATGAAAGGCGCTAGCCCCTATAGACTGTAGACCTTCTTGAAGCGTAACCGAAGACAAATGAGTACACCAACTGAATGTGCCAGATTCTAATGATTGAACACCAGCAGGAATGGTCATTGATGTCAAAGCCGTGCAATCACGAAAAGCTTCAGAACCAATAGCCTGGAGGCCATCTGGAAGCGAAATTGATAATAAAGAAGAACAGCCATAAAAAATACCATCCCCAATTGATAGCAGGCCTTCAGGAAGGGTAATAGATGTCAATGAAGAACATCCCCGAAATACTTCGGCAGCAATTGATTGGGTTCCTTCAGGGAGAGTTATAGATGTCAGTGATGTACACTCCCTAAAAGCAGCGGATCCTAAGGATTCGAGCCCCTCAGGAAGTGTAATAGATGTCAATGCGCTCCCGTAAAAGGCACTAGCTCCTATAGATAAAAGATTCTCTGGGAGCGTTATTGAAGTTAATGAAGTACAGAAAGCAAAAGCGGCAGTCCCTATGGATTGGAGATTTTCCGGAAGTGTTATTGATGCCAAAGAACACCAGCGAAAAGCATAATTACCTATTGACTCGATGCCGGCGGGAAGAGAGATTGATAACAAAGAAAAACTTTGGAAGTTGCCTTCTCTTAAGGATGTCAAATCATGGTCGAATGAAAGAATACCTTTCCCATCTACATAAGTGTTCGATACAACATACCACATCCCCTGGTGATCACATGCATTCCCGTCAGCTGTCGTATACCATATTTCATTCCAAGGTTGACCTGTCGTAACATTCAAGGCGATCCAGGCCGGAATGGCCTCGTACGCGGCAAGATTGCCTGCGGTGACGTGCGCAGCAAGAGAGCTGTGGCAATTTGCAAAGGCATCAGTACCAATAGAAGGAGGGGTGACGGCATCGCTGTAAACAGAGCGAAGGGCGGAACAACCCATGAATGCCTCTGCCCCGATGCTGGCGATTTGGGTGCGGAAACGGATGATAGGGAGCGCTGTGCAGCCCTTGAATGCGCGGGCTTCCACGGTAGTCAGTTCGGCAGAGAGGTTTACGGTCGTGAGGGCTGTATTATTTGCGAAAACACCCACATTGATGGTTGTAACACCGTCCGGGATGGTGGTCTCAGTTAGACCAGCGGGAGCAAATGCCAGGACATGATTGTCCCTTACTATGTACCTGCGATCTGCGGAAGTATAAGTTCCGTCAAAACGTTCAAGCGAAGTACAACCCTCAAAGGCGCCTTCCCCTATCGTTGTTACAGTGCTGGGGATGGTTATTACTTCGAGACCTGTACATCCCTTGAAAGCGTTCTCCTGGATGGTCTCCAGCGTTCCGGGAAGAATAATCTGCTTAAGTGCGGTACATCCCTCGAAATCAGGAATCCTCTCACCCATGAAGAAATAAGGGAGCTCATACACTTCCTGGAGCGAACTCTTTTCCGCTGCCGTAAAAGCGGCAAAAGAAGTTACTGCTGCCGCTTCAGCAAAAGAGACCTCACCATCGCCGTTCCCATCATAATGGGAGACACAGTAGCTCTTGAAAGTATCATCAACGAAGGAAATGTTTTCGTTGGTGAATCCTGTAGCAACAGACTGATAATAATAACCGGCGCTAAGAGCGGCCTTCAGCCAGGCCGTAATATGATCAATGCTATTGGCGTTAATACGGGCATTACGTGCTACACCCTGGGCCGGTGAAGTGAAACACGAGAAATAGCGGGTATTCGCTCCTTTGCTGTTTGCGGTAAATGCTTCTGACAAGGTTAGATTACCATTCTGCGGCGTAGTGACGAATTCGTGGTTACTGATGCTGAATTGGCAACGGGTATTCAAATTCTCAATACCCAATTCCGTCACGCTGGTGTTTGCCGGCAGTGCAGATACTGCAAGCTGTACATAACCCATCAGGAAATTAAACTCAGGATTGACGGCGTTGATGGTTCCGCTCTCCGTTGCCGTATAATTGGCATAGACGGCGATAGGCACCTCGTTTGAAGTGCCTCTCTGAGAAGAGAAGTCCATCGCAAACGGCTCAAAATCCTTTTCATTTTCACTACGCCTGCTAGGCTCATTGTCAAGCAGGAACACCAGTTTATCACCGGCCGTAATGGTGCCGACAAGACCCGATGGAGAGAATGTCGTATTTGCTCCATTATTATCGGCCTTTATACAACCGCCCAATTGCTTTCCGGTGGTAAGATTGATAACTGAGAGTTCGTCGTCTTTATTCCACCTTACCCGAACAACAGATTCCAGAGAAGATTTGGTTTCCGGATCTCCACCCACCTTGAATTCAGGCATGGTGGCACTCATCGTACAAGAAATCTCACAAGGTTCGGTCACAACAGGGGACTCATTGGGCTGTTCTTCTCTCTGGCAGGCGCTTATGCCGATGGCCAGCAGAACAATACCTGTAGTAAATCGAGATGTTTTCATGATATAATAAAAAATTGGTTATTCGTCCAAAAAACCGCCGTTTCCCATTTCGGTCCCAGGACTGGTGTTATTCAAGACCCCACTTTCAACCACAAAAGTGTAGACAAGTGCCTCCGGGGATTCGTAGATTACTTTTTTCTTTTCCGAATCCATTCTGTCATTATTCGCTTCCATGTGTCAGCATTGTTGTGCCGCCAGCCCCAAGATACGGCTATGTACAAAAAAAAGGCAAAGGACCTCTTTTGACCCATACCGAATCGCTGGCTCTGGAAAACCGTAGAAGAATATGGACACAGTTTGATACCTTGCCTATATGCAGCCAGCAAAAGCTGAATACACATGATTGCAAGGACAATCCCATGTCTTTTATCCCTTCTTTAGTAGAAATTTTCCAGATTTCGCGATTTCGGATAAAAGCACAAAATTGCCTTTGTCTCCGGTATTTCTCTCCGGATGACAATCGCAAATATAGCAAAAAAAAGTAAGATTGAGATTAATTCGGATTCGAAACTACCAGAACGACAAAATACTTGCGCTTTTAGTTTTTAAAGCACGTTTTTCTCTCTGGATGGTCTAAAATGAGCTTGAGATAGGGTTCAGTCCATCTGCTTAGGCACATAATCTGCCACTCAGTACGCAAAGTGTGCTTCAAGTTTTGTATGATGATAGAAATGGTTGGTGACGGCCGCCGATCCTTGTGTACCAACTCAGAGGATGGAAGGGAAGGCACTCCCGGGGGCTTGTCCACCCCCGGACGAGGGCAGGGGGTGGGGCCCGTTGGAGACAAGTTCCCGAAGGGGACGCAGGATACAATGGGAGGGGCCGGAATGGAGCGCGAAGCGCGTAATGGAGTCCTCCGGGAGTGCCTTCCCTTCCATCTCTAATAACAAAAAACCGCCGCAGGAATGCGTCGGGTATATAGCGAGGGTCAGAGGAGGCCTTCGTACTGGGCCTGGTCTGTATGTTGTGTTTTTGTAGCGGGAGTGGGTCACGATCCCACGACCTCCGGATTATGAATCCGACGCTCTAACCAGCTGAGCTACCCCGCCATCCTTATTTCAAAATAAAAATCAGCTTAAACGGCTGATTTTGTTGAGATAGAAGGACTCGAACCCTCACTGACAGAGCCAGAATCTGTAGTGCTACCATTACACCATATCTCAATGAGTCCCGCAAAACGGGACTGCAAATGTACGACTTTTTTTGAAAACTGCAAGGAATAAAGTGAAAAAAGTGCAGGACTTGCAAAAGCCGCAATTTTCCTCTATATTTGTAAGAATAAGATAAGGTACCCCATGGCGGAGAAACAATATCAGTTGGATGCCCATTGTCAGGCCATCCTGGACGAATACCGGGAGCATTTGCCCCTGTTTGAGCCCGCTGCAGAGAAAATCGTTGCCAAGCTCAAAAAGGTGTTCAACCAGGCGGGGCTCATTGTGGCTTCCATCGAATCCCGGGTCAAGACGGAGAATTCTCTCACCGGCAAGTTGGAGCTCAAGGGCTCCAAGTACGCCAGCCTGGAAGACATAACAGACATCGTGGGCGTTCGCGTGATCACGTTCTATATGGACGACGTAGACAAAGTGGCGTCGGCCGTAGACCGTCTCTTCCAGATTGACTGGGAGAATTCCGTAGACAAGCGCAAGGCGCACGGAATTGACAGTTTTGGCTATATGTCGCTGCACTATATCTGCCGGATGAAGGGCTTCCCCTACCGTTTCGAGGTCCAGATGCGCACCGTGCTGCAGCACGCCTGGGCCAATATGAACCACGACACCGGTTACAAATCCGGCGTGGAGGTGCCTTGGGAATATCTGCGCAACCTGAACCGCCTGGCCGGTATGCTGGAACTGGCCGATGAACAGTTCTCCCGCATCCGCAACGAACTCACGGACTATCGCCGCCGCGTGCAGGCCCTGGTGGCCTCCGGCAACCTGGCGGAAGTCCCGCTGGATGTGGATACCTTCCGCAGCTACCTTTCTCTGGAGCCTTTCAGCAACCTGAACAAGCGCATCGCCGCCGTGAACCAGGCCGAAATTCAGGAAGTGAACCTGATGAACTACCTGGCCGTGTTCCGTTTTCTGGGTTGCAAAACCCTGGGAGATATAGACCAGCTGATCAAAGAGAATTTCGATGCAGCGTACCAGATAGCCTGCTACCAGATCGGCCTTACGGACCTGGATATCATTTCCTCCTCCCTGGCCCCGCAGGATGTCTGCATTGCCCATATGCTGCGCTCGGGCAAAGGCAAAGAGGGCCTTAAAAAACTGCTGGACGAAATCAACGGCGTATCGGCCAGCAACGAAGCCATGGCCGAACTCCTGATGGAGGAAGTCCAGGATTTACCTTTTATCAAAATGTCTAAAAACAATGGCTAACGCCCCTCTTAATACAGAATTGCTGGATCGCGCCATCCTTTTCGCGGTCAAGGCCCACGCGGGCACAGAACGCCGCGGGAAGGGCTTCCCCTACATAGTCCACCCCCTGGAGGCCGTGGAAATCGTGGCCACCATCACCCCGGACCAGGAACTGCTGGCCGCCGCCGCCCTGCACGACGTAGTGGAGGATACGGATATTTCGGCCGATGATCTCCGCGCCGAATTCGGCAACAGGATCGCAGACCTTGTAGTGGCCGAAAGCGATGTTTTCGTGGAGGGCGTAAGTGAGGAAGACAGCTGGCATACCCGCAAGCAGGCGGCCATCGACCGTCTGGCGGCCGCCCCGTACGAAGCCAAGATCGTGGCGATGGGGGACAAACTGTCCAATATGCGCGCCATTGCCAGGGACTATGTCCGGATGGGCGACGAACTTTGGAAAATTTTCCACGTCAAGGACATCACGGAGCACGAATGGCACTACCGCGGCCTGGCGGCTTCCCTGAGTGAGCTCAGCGACACATTCCCCTACCGGGAATTTGTCCAACTGATAGATCAAGTATTTACCCATTGAGGCCTATGGAAGCGAAAAGAATCAACCTGGACGATTACGTCCACGCCGGAGAAGGAGCCAACGGGGAGAGCTTCAACCACCGCACGGATACCGATGTGATGATGAAACTCTACAATCCGGGAAAAATCCAGCAACCCCTGGACGAGATGCTGATGGCCCGCAAGGTCTATGCGCAGGGCATCCCTTCGCCGGAGCCGGGAGAATATGTGACGGACGGCGTACGCTACGGTATCCGTTTCCGCCGCATCCACGGGAAGAAGTCTTTCTCCCGGGCCACGGCGGACAACCCGGAAAAGGTGGCATATTATGCGGAACGCTTTGCCAAGATGTGCCTGAAGTTGCACCAGATCCATGTGGACACCACGCAGTTTGAAAACGTGAAAGACCGGTATTATCGGCTGCTGGCCGAAAATCCCTTCTTCACATCGGCCGAAAAGGATGCGATCGCCCGTTTCATAGCCGATGCCCCGGACACAGATACGGCCATCCACGGAGACCTGCAGTATTCCAACGCCATCTTCGCGGGGAACGAGGATTATTTCATCGACCTGGGAGACTTCTGCTACGGCTATCCGCTCTTCGATGTCGGTATGGTGTACCTGTGCTGCTGTGTGAGCGAAGAAGCCTTTATCCAGGAGGTGTTCCATATGCCCAAAAGCCTCGCCATCCAGTTCTGGGAGTGTTTTGCACCGGTCTATTTTGGCACGGACCGGCCGCTGAAGGAGATTAACGAGGAAGTGATTCCCTATGCCGGGCTCAAGACCCTCATAGTGGAGCGGGACACCAAACGTCCTATGCCGGAAATGCGTGCCTGTCTTAAAGGAATCATCTGATGGCAGCAAGAAAAAAACTGGATAAAGCAACCAGGCTGGCCACCAGACAAGGCCTGCTCGTAGTGATAGTTTGCCTTCTCACCCTGGAGGCTACGGCTCTCTTGCAGTATTATTACTCACGGAAAATCCTTTCGGAAGAATCAACGCGCCGGGCCCAGGGCCAGCTGGAAGCCACGAAACTGCATATCCTGAACGTTTTGGACCAGGTGGAAACTGCCGTCCGGAACAGCCAGTGGAGTGTGGAACAGCAGTTGATCAAGCCGGACAGCCTCTCCGCCGTTACCGTGCGCCTGGTGGCCAGCAACCCTGTCATCTGCGGATCAACCGTGGCCCTGAAGGACCATATGCTGGCACCCTATTCCCACGAGGCGGAAGGGACCATCCTCACCTCTACTTTGGCCACGGAAGAATACGATTACCCGCACCAGGAGTGGTTTGTCAAACCCCTGGAACTGGGAGAAGGTTACTGGTCGGAACCCTACTTCGACGAAGGCGGCGGCAACATCCTGATGACCACCTATTCCGTCCCGGTAGTGGACAAAAAGGGCCGCACAGCGGTGTTTACGGCCGATGTTTCTTTGGAGTGGCTGTCGGATCTCATTGCAACGGTGAAGGTCTATCCCACCGCCTTCAATATGGTGGTGAGCCGGGAAGGCCGGATTATGGTGAGTCCTGTGGAAACCCTCACCATCGAGCACAACGTGCACGATCTGGCCTCGTCAATGGAAGACAGCACCACCTTCCAATCCCTGAACCAGACCATTATGGCCGAAGAATCCGGCCAGGATACCTACAAGTATCAGGGGAAACTGCATTATATGTTCTTTGACAAGGTCCCCCGGACGGGCTGGGTGATGTCCATCTCCATTCCGGAAGACGAGATATACGGAAGTATCAAACGCCTGGGCGCAATGGTCACGCTCCTGCAAATCGTAGGACTGCTTATGCTCATCCTGGTTCTGTATTATATGGTCAGGGGCCAGCGTGAACTGCGTCAGAGCGAGGAACAGAAGAACCGCATCGACGGGGAACTCCAGGTGGCCCGTGGGATCCAGATGTCCATGATCCCCAAGATCTTCCCGGAGTATCCGGAATGCGCCGACGTTGATATGTTCGCCTGCGTGATTCCTGCCAAGGAAGTGGGCGGCGACCTATATGACTTCTATATCCGGGAAGAAAAACTATTCTTCTGTATCGGCGACGTGAGCGGCAAGGGTGTGCCCGCCTCCCTGGTGATGGCGGTGACCCGCAGCCTCTTCCGCACGGTATCGGCCCACGAAAAGAGTCCCCAGCGCATTGTATCCACCATCAACGCCAGTATGTCGGATATGAACGAGACCAATATGTTCGTGACGCTCTTCTGCGGCGTGCTGGATCTCAAAAATGGCCATTTGCGCTACTGCAACGCCGGACATAATGCCCCGGTGCTGGTGCAGAAGGACGGAAACCGGGAACTGCCGGTGGAGCCTAACCTGCCGCTGGGCGTGCTGTTCGAAATGTCCTTTACCGAACAGGAGTGCGACCTCTCCTGCGGCACCGGCCTGTTCCTGTACACGGACGGCCTGAACGAGGCCGAGAACGCCTACCATCAGCTCTTCGGTGAGGAGCGTATGATGGCCGCCCTTAAATCGGGCCTGGAATCCAGACAACAGATAGCCGCTATGACGGATGCCGTCCACGCTTTTGTGGCCGGCGCCGAGCAGAGCGACGACCTTACCATGTTATACATTCGTTTTATGAACAGTCAGATTACGGAAGAAACTGAGCGGCACCTGATCCTGCACAACGACATCCAGCAGATTCCTCAGCTGGCCGAGTTCGTGGAGTCAGTGGCCGATATCGCCAAGCTGGACGTAGGCATGACGATGAGCCTGAACCTGGCACTGGAAGAAGCCGTTACCAACGTCATCATGTACGCCTATCCGCCGGGCTCCGACGGACTGGTGGATGTGGAGGCCGTTATCCGCGAAAAGGAGTTGAGATTCATCCTCTCAGACAGTGGTGTGGCCTTCGATCCCACGGCGGCTCCGGAAGCCGATATCACCCTGGACGTGAGCGAAAGGCCCATCGGCGGCCTTGGTATATTCCTTGTCAGGAACATCATGGACGAAGTGACCTATACCCGCTCCGATGATGGAAAGAACATACTTACGATGATAAAAAAACTAGCATAAACCATGGAAGTAAAAATCACTGAAAAAGACAATGTGATGACCGCTCAGCTGATCGGTCGTCTGGACACGGCTGTTTCCCAGGAAGTGGCTACCACCCTGCAACCCGTTATCGAGCAGGCCAACAAGACCATCGTGCTGGACTGCAAGGAGCTCTCTTACATCAGCAGCTCCGGACTCCGTATTTTCCTCACCATCCGTAAGGCTGCCGCCGGCAAGGGCGGAAAGGTGATTGTCCGTGACATCAACAACGAAATCCGCCAGGTGTTCATGATGACAGGTTTCCTGAACCTGTTCGAGATTCAGGAAAGCTAGGTTATGGAGGAGAAGAAGCCCCTTTCGCTCCCGGAGAACGCTCACCGGGAGCTGGCTCCGGGCGAACAGTATCAACCTCTTCTGTCCCCCACGGAAAAGTATGCCGAGGCCACGCCGTATTCGGTGGGCGTCGGCATCTTGATGGTGATCCTGTTCAGCGCCGCCGCTGCATATCTGGGCCTGAAGGTGGGCCAGGTATTCGAGGCTGCCATCCCCATTGCCATCATCGCCGTGGGCCTCACGGGCGCCCTGGGTCTCAAGCAGGGCCTTCCGCAGAATGTGATTATCCAGAGTATAGGCGGCTGCAGCGGTGCAGTGGTGGCGGGAGCCATCTTTACCCTGCCGGCCATCTATATCCTGGGAGTGGAGGTCCAGTTCTGGCAAATGGTCCTGAGTTCCCTGCTGGGCGGCGTGCTGGGTATCCTGTTCCTGATACCGTTCCGCAAGTATTTTGTGAAGGAAATGCACGGGAAGTATCCGTTCCCGGAGGCCACTGCCACCACGCAGGTGCTCATCAGCGGCGAAGGCGGCGGGTCCAGCGCCAAGACGCTCATCGGCGCGGGCCTCATCGGCGGCCTGTACGACTTCGCCGTAGCCACCTTCGGAACCTGGGCCGAAACCATCTCCACCACGGTAATGGGCTGGGGTGCGGCGGTGGCCGATAAAGCCAAGTTGGTGCTCAAGATGAACACTGGCGCGGCCGTGCTGGGCCTGGGCTATATCATCGGCCTGAAGTATTCCTTCATTATCTGCTGCGGTTCGCTGCTTGTTTGGCTGGTAATCATCCCCCTGATGAACCTCATCTGGGGAGCCGATGTCATCGACCTGATGGGCACCGGCGTTACCCAGACCATCGGCCAGATGGCACCGGAACAGATTTTCAAGGACTATGCGCGGCATATCGGTATCGGCGGTATCGCTACGGCCGGTATCATCGGCATCGTGAAGAGCTTCGGCGTGATCAAGGGCGCGGCTTCGCTGGCCGTTTCCGAATTCAAGCGCCGGCCCGGTACGCAGGCCGAAAAGCCCCTCCGTACGGAAGAGGACCTGCCCATGAAGACCATCGTCTTCGGCGTGGTCATCGCCCTGCTGTGCATCTTCGCCTTCTTCGCTTTCGGCGGGGTGGTGGAGAATGTGTGGCAGGCACTGATCGGCCTGCTTGTAGTGGCTGTTGTGTCCTTCCTCTTTACTACGGTAGCGGCCAATGCCATCGCCATCGTGGGTTCCAACCCGGTGAGCGGTATGACCCTCATGACCCTCATCATCGCCTCCCTCATCCTGGTGGCGGTGGGCCTGAAAGGCAATGCCGGTATGGCGGCGGCCCTGATTATCGGCGGCGTGGTGTGCACGGCGCTCTCCGTGGCCGGCAGCTTCATCACGGACCTGAAAATCGGTTATTGGATTGGCTCTACGCCCAAAGTGCAGGAAAGCTGGAAATTCCTGGGCGTGGCGGTATCGGCCGTCACGGTTTGCGGCGTGATGCTGGTGCTCAACAAGACTTACGGCTTCACCGGCGATAATGCCCTGGTTGCCCCGCAGGCCAATGCTATGGCGGCGGTGATCCAGCCCATGTTCTCCGGCGGCGGCGCTCCCTGGCTGCTGTACGGGATTGGTGCGGCCATTGCCCTGGTGCTGAATTTCTGCAAGGTACCGGCCCTGCCGTTCGCCCTGGGTATGTTCATCCCCATCGACCTGAACCTCCCGCTGCTGGTGGGTGGCGCCATCTCCTGGTACGTGTCCACGCGCTCCCAGGATGCCGCCGTGAATGCCGCCCGCATGGAGAAAGGCACCCTCATCGCTTCCGGCTTCATCGCCGGTGGCGCGCTTATGGGCGTGGTGAGTGCCATCCTCAAATTCGCCAACGTAGATTTGTATATGACCGAATGGGCCGCCAACTACGGCGAGGCCGTGGCCATCGTGCCCTTCCTGTGCATCATCGCCTATATGGTGTACGCCTCCATGAAGATTTTAGACCGTTTTTTGAGATACGTGTCGGTGGATACGCAAAGTTGTGAGGAATCCGAGACCCAGCCTTCCGCCGCCAAGGAATGGGACCTGCTTAAAATGCTGGAGGCCGAACTGAAAGCCCTGGGCGTGGAAGTCACCCTGGACGAATACGGCTACGTAATGGCCTCCATCCCTTCCAACCTGGACAAGGACGTGCCTGCCGTGGGTTTCATCGCGCACGTGGACACCGCCCCGGATGCCAGCGGCAAAGACGTGAAGCCGCAGATTGTGCCCAACTACAATGGCGGCGCCATCGACCTCAAAGGCGTTCCCGGCCTGCAGTTGAAACCGGAAGAGTTCCCCGAAATGCTGCATTACGTGGGCCAGACGCTCATCACCACCGACGGCACCACCCTCCTGGGAGCCGATGACAAGGCCGGCGTGGCCGAAATTATGAACGCCGTGCAGTATCTGGTAGAGCATCCGGAATTCAAACACGGACCGGTGAAGATTGGCTTCACGCCCGACGAAGAGATTGGCCGCGGTGTAGTGAAATTCGACGTCCCCCGTTTCGGGGCCGATTTCGCCTACACCATGGACGGCGGCGAAGTGGGCGAACTGGAGTTCGAGAACTTCAACGCCGCCAGCGCCAAAATCCACATCCAGGGCCGCAACGTGCACCCCGGCTATGCCAAGGGTAAAATGAAAAACGCCATCCTGATCGGTCAGGAGCTGAATGCCCTCTTACCGGCATTGGCCCGTCCGGAACACACGGAAGGCTACGAAGGATTCTTCCACCTCATCTCCTTCAAGGGCAGCGTGGAAGAGGCCGATTTCGCCTATATCATCCGTGACCACGACCGCGCCAAGTTCGAGGCCCGCAAAGAAATGATGCAGAAAGCCACGGACTACATCAACGCCCTGTACGGAGAAGGCACTGCCACAGCCGTGATCAAAGACCAGTATTACAACATGCGGGAACAGGTAGAGCCGCACTACCACATCATTGACAAGGCGGTGAAAGCTATGGAGATGGCCGGAGTAAAAGCCAAGATCCAGCCCATCCGCGGCGGCACCGACGGCGCCAACCTCTCCTTCAAGGGTCTGCCCTGCCCCAACATCTTCGCCGGCGGCCTCAACTTCCACGGCAAAATGGAATTCCTGCCCCTGGAAAGCATGGAAAAAGCCTCCCAGGTGGTGCTGAACCTTATTTCTCTGTTTGCCGGGGAATAAGACTTTTGATACCACTCTCTGTGGACCAGGTCCAGTTGCTTTTTGGACTTGGTCCATTTTTGTCCCGTGGACCTGGTCCACCAAATCGGCCTTCCAGGGCTCTCAAAGGCGCAATTGAAAACTTTAAGCACGTTTTCCACTTCGGAGAGCGAAAAACGTGCTTCAGGTAGGGGATAGAAGTATGGCTGAAGCGCAAAAACAGCGACAGATACCCAAAAGTGTGCTTTAAAAACTTAAAGCACGCCGGGGAGGAGTTACGCCGGGGAGGAGTTACGCCGGGGAGCGGGTCACACGGGGCGGGAGTCAGGAGGAGAAGGCTGCGAGCAAGCTTTGGAACCGTTCACGGATTTGGGGAAGGCACAGGTTGCCGATGGAGCCTTCGTGCGTGTGGTGCAGTTCTCCGGAGAAGTGGAAACTGCCGTTCTGCACGGCCTGG
>CACYHF010000006.1 GCA_902774155.1 uncultured Bacteroidia bacterium
GGCGGCTGGCCGGAATACAAGGGCAGCACCGTTTCCGAATTCCCGGATTGGGTAGGGGACCCCAACGACTATACCCTGGACCCTCAGAAACGCTACACCAACCTGGAAATGTACCTGCACTACCTGGTGAAGGACATCGTGAAGGGCGGTAACAAGTATGGAAAATATACTAAACTGTAATACTATTTAATTATTAACCAAAATCCAATTCCAATGAAAAGTTTGACAAAGAAACTCCTTCTTTCGCTCGCACTTTGCTTGGGAACGGTCCCGTTTGCTTGGGCACAGCATACCGTGAAAGGTATCGTGACCGATGAAACGGGCGAGCCGCTGATCGGCGCCGGCGTACTGGTGGAAGGTACCACCATCGGCACCATCACCGGCATCGATGGTGACTATGAGCTCACCGTTCCCGCGGATGCAGTGAATCTGGTGTTCTCCTTCATCGGCCTGGCCGACCAGACGGTCGCCATTGCCGGACAGACGGAGATCAATGTGGTCCTGAAGGCCGACCAGACCTTCCTGGACGAAGTCGTGGTGGTGGGTTATGCGGTGGTCAAGCGCCGCGACCTGCTGGGCTCCGTCTCGTCCGTAGGTTCCGACAAACTCACGGAACAGCCGGTGACCACCGTGTCCCAGGCCCTTTCCGGTAAGATGGCGGGCGTCTCCGTGGTTACCACGGAAGGTGACCCGGACGCCGACATCAAGATCCGCGTCCGCGGCGGCGGCTCCATCACCCAGGACAGCGCCCCTCTCTACATTGTGGACGGTTTCCCGGTAGAATCCATCAACGACATCCCTTCCTCTGAAATCCAGAGCATCGACGTGCTGAAGGATGCTTTCTCCACCGCCATCTACGGTTCCCGCGGCGCCAACGGCGTTGTGATCGTGACCACCAAGAGCGCAGAGAAAGGCCAGAAGGTATCCATCAAGTTGAATACGTACTGGGGCCTGAAGACCATGGCCAACAAGAATGCCATTCAGGCCATGGACGTGGACAACTTTGTCAAGTTCCAGTATGAATTGGGTTCCATCCGCGGCAACCTGAGTTCCTACTATGAGCCCTATTTCGGTACCTTCGAGGATATCGACCTTTACAAGGGTCTCCAGGCCAACAACTGGGTGGACGCGGTCTTCGGCCGCACCGGCTCCACGTTCTCGGCCGACTTCTCCGTAAGCGGCAGCTCCGACTCCGTGAACTGGACCCTGGGTTATGCCCACATGGGCGACCAGGCCATCATGGTGGGCTCCAACTACACCCGTGACAACCTCAATTTCAAGGCTAACTTCAAGACATCGGCTACCACTTCCATCGACGCCAACATCCGTTATTCCCGCGTGAACGTGCGCGGTGGCGGCGCCAACGGCATCAACGATACCGGTACCACTTCCGGTAACGGCCGTCTCAAGCACGCCATCTCCTATACGCCCATCCCGCTGGCCGCCACTACGGTAGGTGTGGACGAGGAACAGGACTACGGCGACAACGCCCCGCCGCTCCAGTCCGTGGCCGACAACGACTCCCGCCGTATCCGTACCACCTGGAATGCCAACGCTGCCTTCAACTGGCAGATTATCGAAAACCTGAACCTTAAGATAGAGGGCGGTCTGGAGAAATACAACCAGAGCGACGACCGCTTCTACGGCATGACCACCTACTATGTGGCCAATAACTCCACGGTGAAGAATACGCCCTCCAACCAGCACAAGGAGGCCTTCCGCACCCGTTATCGCAATACCAACACCTTGAACTACGACTTTGCCAAGGTGCTCAATAACGACGACCACAGCCTCACCGCCCTTGTGGGTCAGGAGCTTACCATTACCAAGAGCAACCTGCTCACCATGATGGTGGACGGCTTCGATCCCACCTATAATGCCGAGGCTGCCTGGAACTTCATGTCGGCCGCTTCCAATCCGGCTTCCACCAACAATTATGTGGATCCCGACGACAAGCTCCTGTCCTTCTTCGGCCGCGTGAACTACGACTACAAGCACCGTTACTCCATTGGTGCCACGCTCCGCGCCGACGGCAGCTCCAAGTTCGCCCGCGGTCACCGCTGGGGCATCTTCCCGTCCGTGGCCGTTTCCTGGACCATTTCCAACGAGTCTTGGATGGACGCCTCCCACAGTTGGCTGGACCAACTCAAGCTCCGTTACAGCTTCGGTACCGCCGGTAACAACAACATTCCTTCCGGACAGATTCTGAAGCAGTACAGCGCCACCACCACCGCCTGGCTGAGCCAGAGCAGCAACTACTGGATGGCCGGTAAGATCATGAACAATCCGGATCTCACCTGGGAAACCACCCTTACGCACAACATCGGTTTGGACTTCTCCTTCTTCCAGAGCCGCCTGAGCGGTAGTGTGGAAGTGTATCAGAACGACATCAAGAACCTTTTAATTAACTTCCCCATCCCCGGTTCCGGTTATGACAGCCAGTACCGCAACCTGGGTTCCACCCGCAACCGTGGTGTGGAGCTCACACTCAACGCCCCCATCATTTCCAAGAAGGACTACTCCCTGAACATCGGTGGTAACATCGCTTACAACCGCAACAGAGTCATGGATCTGGGTGGTCTGGACAAGATCACGGCCCAGTCCTATTGGGCTTCCACCGAAATCGGCGACGACTATGTTGTGGAAGTGGGCAAGCCCCTGGGTAACATGTACGGCTATAAGAGTGACGGCATGTATTCTCCGGACGAATTCACCTGGAACGGCAGCAAGTGGGTGCTCAATGACGGTGTGGTGGACGACTCCGCCGTCATCGGCGCCAGCTATCTGATGCCCGGTGCCATGAAGCTCAAAGACCTGAATGGCGACGGTAAAGTGACCGTGGCCGACCGTACCGTGATTGGCAACGCCAGCCCGGACATCACCGGCGGTTTCAACATCTCCGCTTACATCAAGGGCGTGGACTTCAGCGCCAATTTCAACTATATGATCGGCAATCAGGTGTACAACGCCAACAAGGTGGAGTTCACCAGTTCCCGTAAGTACAACAACCGCAACCTGCTGAACAGCATGGAGGTGGACAAGCGCTGGACCAACATCGACTGGAACACCGGTGAACTCATCACCGATCCTTCCACCCTCAAGGCCGTGAACGCCGGCAAGACCATGTGGAGCCCCGCTGTGGCCAACGCCGTCTTCTCCGACTGGGCCGTGGAGGATGCCTCCTTCCTGCGCCTGCAGAGCGTGACCATCGGCTACACCCTGCCGGAGGAACTCACCAAGAAGATTTATCTCCGCCGTGTCCGCATCTATGTGACCGGAACCAACCTGTTCTGCGCCACCAAGTACTCCGGCTACGATCCGGAAGTGGACACCCGCCGTGCCACCCCGCTCACCCCGGGCGTGGACTATTCCGCTTATCCTAAGAGCATCGGCTTCGTGGCTGGTCTCAATCTCACCTTCTAATCCGCTGAAGACATGAAAAAGATTGCATATATCCTTTCTGTGGTTCTGATCGCCGCATTGGCGGTTTCCTGCGAGAAATTCCTGGATTCGGATTCCCCTTCGGCCTTCGACTCGGCATCCGTCTATTCCAACTACTCCCTGACGGAAGGAACCATCTTCGGCATTACCGAGGCCTTCTGCGAGGTGAACTCCTACCGCGGCCGTTTCCTGCCCTGGTATGGTTTCAACACCGATATCGAGTGGTATAACACCTACAAGCCCGGCGACGGCAGATCCGATATCGCCGCCTACGACTGTCAGCCCAACAATGCCCAGTTGAACCTGAGCAATGGTCCTTTCCCGCTCATGTACACTGGTATTGAGCGTGCCAACCTGGTGATTGAAGGCATCCGCGAATACGGCAAGCCGGAAACGAACGCCGATATGGCCTATCTCCTGGGCGAAGCCCTCACCTTGCGTGCCATGATTTACTACGACCTTATCAAGGCCTGGGGAGATGTTCCTGCCCGTTTCGCACCGGTAACTGCGGAAACCATCTACATGCCTAAGGAAGACCGTGACGTGATCTTCAAGCAGATCCTGGCCGATCTGGAGGAAGCCATCCCGTACCTGCCGAATCCCGGCGCTACGACTGCCACTTCCCGCACCGACCGCGTGAACAAGGTGTTCGCCGAAGGTCTGTACGCCCGCATCGCCCTCATGGCTTCCGGTTACGCCCTGCGTCCTGCCGAAGGTGCCGTAGGTACCGGCGACCTGGGTTCCGTGCGTCTGAGCTCCGATCCTGAACTCTCCAAGGCCACGCTCTATCCCAAGGCCCTGAATTATCTGAAGGACGCCATCGGCAAAGCTTCCCTGGAGCCCGACTACGAGACCTACTGGTACAATGTGAACAACATGGAGAACCTTGTGGCCGGTCCCGACCATGAGACCCTGTATGTGATTCCTTTCGGCGCCGGTCGCGGCCGCTGGAACTTCACCTTTGCCATCAGCTCTGAAGGCTCTCACTGGTCCAACGGCGTGAGCCGCGGCGGTGATGCCGGTCCGGTTCCCACCGTGTATTTCATGTACGGCGATAACGACATCCGTCGTGACGTGACCTGCGTGAACTATAAGTGGACCAAGAACGGCGATCCCGAACTCGCCGGCATCGGCAAGTGGTATTTCGGCAAATACCGTTACGAATGGATGGACGCCCAGCCTTACTCCGGCGGCAACGACGACGGTATCAAGCCCGTGGTCATGCGTTATGCCGATATCCTCCTGATGGCTGCCGAAATTGAAAACGAACTCAACGGCCCGTCCGGCGCTAAGAAATACCTGCAGGAAGTCCGTGCCCGTGCTACCGGTTTGGACGCTGCCGAAGTCTATGTAGCCGCCCTCAACAGCAAGGAAGTGTTCTTCGAGGCTGTGGCCCAGGAGCGCGCCCTGGAATTCTGCGGCGAGTTCCTCCGCAAGGCCGACCTCATCCGCTGGAACCGCCTGAAGAGCAGCCTGGACTACGCCAAGGAACAGATGTTCGCCCTCCGGAACCTGGAAAAATTGTATGTTATCTATACCGGTGATGTGGCCTACTCCATCGCAGAGGACGGTAAGTCCATGGATGTGATATTCCCTACCATCGGCGATGAGATTCCTGCCGGTTATCAGGTGACCACCGGTTATCTGACCAAGTACGACGACGCCAAGGCATCCGGTTTCTACACGAACCGCATCAATGGCATCTACTACAACAATCCCGACGAGTACATGTATTGGCCCATCTTCTACGATACCATTACCAACAGCCAGGGTGTCATCAAGAACGATTACCACTACGATAATCCTCAATAGCCATGAAATACAACAACATATTGAAATTTGTAGCTGCAGCCTTCCTCGCTGTCACTGCCGCTTCCTGCGCCAAGGCGCCGTTTGACGAAGTGACCGAGCTGAACCTGTCCCGCTGCCTCACTCCCATGAACCTGGAAGCCCGGGTAAATGCCAATCTGGGAGATGTGGTTACGTTCTCCTGGGATGTGGCCAAGGATGCAGATGTGTATCTGCTCAACATTTACACGGACAAGGCGTTTTCCAAACTTTACACCAGCCAGACGCTGTCTCCCAGTGAGGTGCCTTACACCATCAAGCTGGATGCCGACGCCACCTATTACTTTACCGTCGTGGCCCAGAAGGAGGGCAAGGCAGACTCCAAGGTAGCTGCTTATGATAGCGCCATCAAGACCTACGCAGTGAAGGACAACCTGTTCCTGAAACTTCTGGACCGCAGCGAACAGAACGTTACCGTGGGCTGGAGCAAGGAAGTGGCCGATTATACCGACGTAGACCGTGTGGTGTACCGCCGTCCCGGCGATGAGGCCACCGAGTCCACGCATACGCTCTCGGCCTCCGAGATTGAATCGGCCTTTGCTCTGATTGAGGGCCTGCAGCCGGGTCAGGAGTATGAGTTCATCCTTTTCTACAAGAGCGCTTCCCGCGGCCAGATCAACGCCTGGACGCTGGCTTCCACCGAAGGCATGACGGAAGTGGAAAGCCTGGACGGCCTCAAGAATGCCATTCTCACTCCCGGTGTGAACATCTACCTCAAACTGGCGGGCTCTCCCTACGACATCGAGGCCCTGGATATCTCCACCGGCTTCTCCATTACCGGCCAGCTGAGCGTGGACGGCGAAATGCCCGTCCTCACCGGTGAACTGCACATCGCCGACAACTGGAACGGCAACGGCCTGTACTTCGAGAACGTGACCTTCGACGGTGGTCCCACCGCCCTGGCTCCTTCCGGATTCGGCTTCGCCATCCAGAACAAGAACGGCGGTACCGTCAAGGGAAAGGACATCGGAAACCTCACCTACATCAACTGCGTTATCACCAACTACACCAAAGGTCTCATCTACGAATGGGGCAACGACATGAAGCTGGGTGACGTAACCTACTCCCACTGCGACATTACCAATATCAATGTAGATGGTACTGTGGGCGGTGATGTGTTCGATATCCGTCAGGCCACCAGCATCGCCTCCCTTACCTTCGAGCACAACACCATCGCACAGGGTATGCGTACCTTCATCCGCCAGGATGCCGGCTCCCTGGGTGCCCTGCACTTCATCAACAACACGCTGTACAATCTGTGCTTCGTGGACAACGCCAACAATGCGGGTATCTTCGGCCTGCAGGTGGTTCCCGGCGAGTTCATCTTCAGGAATAACCTCTTCCTGGGCATGACCGGCAAGGCCACCCTGGAAAGCGCCAACGTCAAGTACAAGAGTGCTGCCGATATGTCCGTATCGGCCGCCAACAACTATTTCTGGAGCCTTCCTGTCGGTGACGACGGTTCCGTGACCTATTTCACGGACAACTTCACCCTGGCCCAGGCTGCCGGTGTGATTCTGGACGAAGCCCCCTGCTACAATGCAGCCGGCGGTTACTTCAACATCCTGAACACCTCCGAGATTGCCGGTAAGAACATCGGCGCATCCAAGTGGTGGACTCCTTATGTGGAGGAACCCGAAGACCTCACCATGGTCACCGTTCCCGTTCCCCACACCTGGAATCTGGGCAATGCCAAGTACTTCTCCGGCAACATCAAGAAGGAGATGGTACGCGACTACCTCTTCGTTTCCGGTAGCGAGGCCCTTCCTATTGTGGCCGCCAACGGTATGCTCAACTTCCTGGAGCCCGTGATCGTGAACCGCCAGGGCGTGCCTCAGCACAACTACGTGGCCTTCCATACGGATGTGCCCGGTTCCCTGGTGATCAAGGCTGATAATCCCGCCGATTACACCAGTCACCTGGTGGTGGGCGTAGGTCCTGTGGATGGTTCCTCCATCACCATCAAGGGCGGTGTTTCCGCCCTGGCAGAGCAGGGGAATGCCACCAAGATTCTCATCACTTCCATCACCGAGGAGTCCGTCATCTACATCTTCCCTTCGGGTCCCGTGTCCTTGAGCCAGCTTTCCTGGACGGGCGATGTGACGCCGGTGAACACGGCCCTGCCCACACCGAATCCCGTGGCCGATCCGCCGACCTTCACGGCAGGTCAGGCTACCGACGTGCTGATTACATGGGATCCCGTGGAGAATGCCGCCAGCTACTCAGTGGTATTCAACGGTAAGACCAGCACGGTGAACGAGCCCGAATTCGTCATCGGCGGTACCACTACCAGCATGCTGGATCCGCGTGCCTATAGCGTTGACGTGTATGCCAACCCGGGTCCCGACGACATCTACAACACCGAATCGGCCGCTGGCGTTGCTACCTTTGCCGTACTGCCTCAGGGCGGCGGTGAAAGCACCGAGCTGGTGGTAAAGACTGTGGACGAACTCCTGGCCGCCATTGCTGCCGGTAAGGACGCCATCACCCTGGCTCCCGGTGAGTACGACCTGGGCGGTGCCCTCACCGTGACGGCTCCTCTCGCCCTCAAGGGTCAGGCCGATGCCGTGGTGAAGGGCGGCTTCAAGCTCAGCGGCCCTGCGGTAGGAAGCTTCTCCACCGAGAACCTCCGCGTCGAGGCCAATGGCCTGGATATCTTCCTGAACCTGGACAACGCCGAAGGTGTGGTGGCCGAGGAAGTGACCATCAAGAACACTGAGATCGACGGCTTCTCCAAGAGCGTCATCTATGCCTCCAACACGGCCGACATGTTCGATATTCAGAACATCGTCTTCTCCGGCGTGGTGGTGAAGAATCACGGTACCGGTCAGGGCGTGTTCGACCTGCGCAACGGTAAGTACCAGAGCTTCACGCTGGAGCAGAGCACCGTCACCGGCGGCCGCGACTTCCTGCGCATCGATGCCCCTTGCTCCATCTACTCCGTTCTGGTGAAGAACAACACGCTCGATAATCTGAACGACAGCGGCAATGCCAATGGCGTCTTCTGCGTGCGGGCAACACCTGCTCTCTATGAGGTGAGCTACAACATCGTGGCCAACATCCAGAATTCCATCTCCGGAAGAACGGCCGCTATGGTTCCCAAGCTCAAGAAGAACGTCTGGTACAACATCGGCGAGAAGTTCTACACCGGCTGCATTGATGCCGAACTGGCTATGGACGGCAATGGCGTGGTACTGAGCGCAGATCCGTTCAAGAATGCCGCAGAGGGCGATTACACGCTCACCAATGCAGTAGTCATGAGCCTGGGTGCCGGTGCTTCCATGTGGAATCCTTCCGTCCCCGCTACGGATAGGGAAACTGACATTACAGTAACTTCCGTAGAGGAGTTCGTGGCTGCCGTCGATGCCGGCAAGACCTCCATCGCCTTTGCCGATGGTGAATATGACCTGACTGCTACGCCCATTACCCTCAATGCCGATATGCAGCTGAGAGCGGAAGGCTATAGGTCCACGCTGAAGATCAGTCAGATCAATATCGCCGAAGGAGATCTGGGCAACCTGGTTATCGAACGTCTGAATATCATTGGTGACGGTTCCAACAACTTCATCAATGTGGCCAACGCCTCCGTGGTACAGAATCTCACTGTCCGCAACTGCACCATCTCCAATATCGGCAAGAGCGTCTTCTACGGCAATGCCGAAGGATCCTCTTTCAACGCTGTTGTGTTCCAGAATGTGCAGATGACCCAGCTGGGCGGCGGCCAGGGTACCATCGACATCCGCAAGGGTGCCTATGGCGTGGTTACCGTGGAGGGCTGCACCGTCACAGGCGGCCGCGACTTCATCCGTGCCGATGCCGGTAAGGTGACCGGTGCCGTGAAGATTGTGAACAATACCTTCGACGGTGTCACCCTGAACAATGGAAACGGCGTGCTCTACGTCCGTTCCACTCCGGAAACCTATGTGCTCAAGAACAACCTGTTCCTGAACGAGAACGGTGAGAACAACCTGCTGTCCAAGGCCAGCGGTGTCACCGTTCCGGATCAGGTGGCCGGCAACTTCTTCTACAACTGCACCTCAGAAAAGTGGTGGACCGGTCTCATCAACCAGGAAGTGGCTCTGGCCAATGGTGGTGTGATCCTGGCCAACGATCCTGTGAAGGACGCTGCCAACGGTGACTACACCCTGGTGGACGGCCTCTGCCTGGCCTCCAATGTGGGTGCATACGAGTGGAATCCGAATGCGGGTCTGGTGCTCATGGATGTTACGGTGAGCAGTGTGCCGGAACTGGTGAATGCACTGGATGCCGGCAAGACGGGCATCGAACTCAAGGCCGGTACCTACGACCTGCGCGAAGCCAGCGAAGGCGGTGTCCTCACGCTCATCAATTCGGCGCATCTGGTTGGTAAAGGCAGGGTAGAGATCATCGGCGGTTTCAAGCTGGGTATCGGTACTTTTGCCTTCTCGGCTACAGGTATCATCTTCAACGGTGCCGAAAAGACCATGGGCAACGCCCTGGAGATTGCCGAGGCAACCGAACTGGATCGGATATCCATCCAGTCCTGCGAGTTCTTGGACTACAACAAGAGCCTGTTCTACGGAAACGGCGCCGACTCCAAGGTGAGTCTGTTCTCCTTCGAGAACAACCTGGTGCATGGTTTCGGTACCGGTCAGGGTATGCTTGACATCCGCAAGGGTGTTTATGGCACCGTGGATATCTCCAAGAATTCCTTCTACGACGGCGGTCGTGACTTCGTCCGTATCGACAAGGAAATCGCCGGCAGCATCGCCATTGTGAACAACACCTTCGCGGCCTGCTCCATCGACGCCGGCAACGGGCTGCTGTGGATCCGTTCCCTGGCCGATGATCCGTCCAAGTACGTGGTGGCCAAGAACTTGTTCCTGAACCTGACGGGCGAAAAGACCATCCTGGCCAAGAGCGGTGCCACTGTGCCCACTATGAACGACAACTGGTTCTTCAACGTGGCCGAAGGCTTCTTCGGCGGCGCTATCAGCCAGGAAGTGGCCACTGGCAACAACGGTGGTGTCCTCACCGAGGATCCTTGTGCCGGATCGGCCGAGTTCAACCTGAAGCTCGTCAACGCCGACCTCAAGAAGGCCGATGTGGGCGATCCTCGCTGGAACTCCGCCTCTCCTTCTTACAAGGGTAGGAAGTAGTGTATTCATCAAGGGAGCCGGGGGTGATACCCCGACTCTCTTCCAAATCATATAAATTATTGACACTATGAGTTTTATCAATCCCGATTTCATGCTCCAGACGGAGACTGCGAAAAGGCTCTACCACGAGCACGCAGAGAAGATGCCCATCATTGACTACCATTGCCATCTGGTACCCCAGCAGATTGCCGAGAACATCCAGTTCCGGGACATCACCCAGTTGTGGCTGGTGGACGGTCATTACGGCGATCATTACAAGTGGCGCGCGATGCGGGCCAACGGCGTTTCCGAAGATTACCTCACCGGCGGTAAATACAGCGCCTGGGAGACCTTCCAGAAATGGGCCGAAACCGTTCCGTACACCATGCGCAACCCGCTGTACCACTGGACGCATCTGGAGCTGAGCCGCGTCTTCGGCATTGACAAACTGCTGTGCCCGGCCACGGCGCGTGAAATCTTCGACGAATGCAACGCCAAGCTGGCCACGCCCGAATTCCGCGGCCAGGCCATCATCAAGCGCTTCAACGTGCAGGTGGTGTGCACCACCGACGACCCTGCCGACGACCTCCGCTGGCACAAGAAAATCGCAGAGGATCCGTTCGGCGTAAAGGTGATTCCCGCCTGGCGCCCGGATTGCGCTATGGCCATTGAGCGTCCTGAAACCTATAAAAAGTATCTCAAGCGCCTGGAAGTGGCGGCCGATATGGAGATTGATTCCTATGCCGATCTGTGCGAGGCCTTGCAGAAGCGCCACGACTACTTTGCCGCCAACGGCTGCAAGCTCTCCGACCACGGCCTGGAGAACTTCTACAGCGCCGACTACAAGGAAATCGAGATTGAACTCATCTTCAAGAAAGCCCTCATCGGCATCGCCCCTACGCCGGAAGAGCTGGAGAAATTCCGCAGCGCCTTCCTGCACGACCAGGCAGTGATGGACGCCGAGGCCGGCTGGGCCCAGCAGTTCCATATCGGCGCCATCCGCAACAACAACACCAAGATGTTTGCCGAGGTTGGGGCCGACACCGGCTACGATGCCATCCACGACCTGGATATCGCTACCGCCGGCCACCGCTTCTTCGACCGTCTCACGCTGGAAGGGAAGCTGGCGAAGACCATCCTCTACTGCCTGAATCCCAAGGACAACGCCGTGATGATGACGATGGCCTATACCTTCAACGACGGCACGGTGCCCGGCAAGATGCAGTTCGGCAGCGGCTGGTGGTTCCTGGATCAGGAAGTGGGGATGCGCCGCCAGATGGATTCCCTGAGCAACCTGGGCCTCATCTCCCGCTTTGTGGGTATGCTCACGGACAGCCGTTCCTTCATTTCCTATCCCCGTCACGAGTACTTCCGCCGCATCCTCTGCGACGTCTTCGGAAAGGACGTGGAGCGCGGCAAACTGCCCGCTTCTGAGATGGATTTCATCGGCCAGATGATTGAAGACATTTGCTATAACAACGCCAAGAACTATTTCAACTTCTAATATGAAGTACATTAAGATCAATCCGGCCGATAATGTGGCGGTGGCGCTGCAGGACCTCACTGCCGGCGAGGTGGTGGAGGGCGTGAAGCTGCTGGTGGATGTGCCCCGGGGCCACAAGATCGTGCTGCAAGACCTGAAGGCAGGGGAGAACGTGATCAAGTACGGTTTCCCCATCGGCCACGTGGCCCGCGATGCCGCAGCCGGCACTATGGTGGATCACAGCTGCATCAAGACCAACCTGGAAGGCCTGCTGGAATACAAATACGAACCGTCCTTCGTTGAGCCTTCGTCTACGCGGACGAAAACTTTTTCTACCCATAAAGGGAGCGAAAAAGTTTTGTCCGACTCCGACTACGGCTTAGAGACTAGGACATTTAAGGGTTATCGAAGGGCCGACGGACAGGTGGGGATCCGGAACCAGATTTGGGTGATTCCTACTGTGGGCTGCGTGAACGGCATCTGCGAGCAGATAGTGGCGCAATTTAAAGCTCAGAATCCCGCTCACGAGGGTGTGGACGCAGTGGTTTGCTTCCCGCATAATTATGGTTGCTCGCAGCTGGGACAGGACCACGAGAATACCCGTACGGTGCTGTCCGATATGATTCATCACCCCAACGCCGGTGGCGTGCTGGTGGTGAGCCTGGGCTGCGAAAACAACCAGCTGGACGCTTTCCGCGAGCTGGTGGGCCCGGTGGACGAATCCCGCGTGAAGATGTTCGTGTGCCAGAAGGTGGAGGACGAGGTAGCCTATGGCGTGGAACGCCTGAAGGAAATCTATGCCGTGGCCTCCCAGGATGTGCGCACGGAGGTTCCCGTGAGCGAACTGAAGGTGGGCCTGAAGTGCGGCGGGTCGGACGGCCTGAGCGGCATCACGGCCAACCCGCTGCTGGGCGTGTTCTCCGACTGGATTGTAGAGCAGGGGGGAACCACGGTGCTCACGGAGGTGCCGGAGATGTTCGGTGCCGAAACCATCCTGATGAACCGCTGCCAGGATGTGGCCACCTTTGACAAAACCGTATCGCTCATCAACGACTTCAAGGAGTATTTCATGAAGCAGGGGATGCCGGTGTACGAGAATCCTTCGCCCGGCAACAAGGCGGGCGGCATTTCCACCCTGGAGGAAAAGAGCCTGGGCTGTACGCAGAAATGCGGTTCCAGCATTGTCCGGGGCGTGCTCAAATATGGCGAACGCCTGAGCGTGAAGGGCCTCAACCTCTTATCGGCCCCGGGCAACGACCTCGTGGCCTCCACGGCGCTGGCCGCCGCCGGATGTCAGGTGGTGCTCTTCACCACCGGCCGCGGAACGCCTTTCGGCTCGTTTGTTCCCACGGCCAAAATCAGCACCAATACACCGCTGGCCGAAGGGAAGCCCAACTGGATTGACTTCAATGCCGGTGTGCTGGCCCAGGGAGAACCTATGGACAGCGTGGCGGCCCGCTTTACGGACTTCGTGCTGGCCGTTGCCAGCGGCGAGCCCGTGAACAGCGAACGGCACGGCATCCGGGAAATTGCCATCTTTAAATCTGGAGTAACCTTGTAAATAATTAATAATCAATCAAAATATCATGGAAAGACTCAACCGCAAATCTGCCCCGCAGGCAAAACAGTACACTGAAAAAGTGATCCAGTTTGGCGAAGGCAACTTCCTTCGTGCATTCATCGAGTGGATTATCTGGAAGACCAACCAGAAGACGGACTTCAACGGCTCCGTGGTGGTGGTCCAGCCCATCGAGAAAGGCATGGTGGAATGGCTGAACGAACAGGACGGCTTGTATCACCTGAACCTCCAGGGCCTGCTCAACGGCGAACCCGTGGACAGCGTTGACCTGATCGACGTGATTTCCCGCGGTCTCAACCCCTACACGCAGTTTGACCAGTACCTCAAGCTAGCCGAACAGCCGGAAATCCGCTTCGTAATCTCCAACACCACCGAGGCCGGTATCGCCTTCGACCCTGCCTGCAAGCTGGAAGACCAGCCCGCCAGCTCCTATCCCGGCAAGCTCACCCAGCTGCTGTATCACCGCTGGCAGTATTTCAAGGGAGACAAGTCCAAGGGCCTGATTATCTTCCCCTGCGAACTCATCTTCGAGAATGGCAAGCACCTGAAGGAATGCATCCGCCAGTATATCCAGCTCTGGAAACTGGATGCCGAATTCAGCGAGTGGTTCGAAACCGCCTGCGGCGTGTACAGCACGCTGGTAGACCGCATCGTGCCCGGTTATCCGCGCGACACCGCCGCCCAGCTGTGCGAACGTGCCGGTTACGACGACCACCTGCTGGACAAGGCCGAAATCTTCCACCTGTGGGTGATTGAGGCCCCCAAGGAAGTGGCTGCCGAATTCCCGGCCGACCAAGCCGGCCTGCACGTTCTCTTCGTGCCCAGCGAGGCCCCGTACCACGAGCGTAAGGTGACCCTCCTGAACGGCCCTCATACCGTTTTGAGCCCCGTGGGCTATCTCTCCGGCCTGAACACCGTGAAGGAATGCTGCGAGGATCCGGAAATCGGCCAGTTTGTCAAAAAGGTCATGTACGATGAACTCCTGCCCACCCTGAACCTGCCCAAGGAGGAACTCCTGCAGTTTGCCGGCGATGTGCTGGAGCGCTTCCGCAACCCGTTTGTGAAGCACTTCGTCACCAGCATCATGCTCAACTCCTTCCCCAAGTTCAAGACCCGCGACCTGCCCGGTCTTAAGACCTATCTGGAGCGCAAGGGCGAACTCCCGCAGGGCCTGGTCCTGGGCCTGGCCGGCATCTGCACCTACTATAAGGGCGGCAAGCGCGGCGAGGACGAGATCGTTCCCAACGACGACCCGAAGATCATGCAGCTCCTGAAGGACCTCTGGGCCACCGGCGATGTCGCTGCCGTTGCAAAGGGCGTCCTGGCCGATGATTTCATCTGGGGCGAAGACCTCAATGCCATCCCCGGCCTCACCGACCTCCTCACCAAGGACCTCGCCCTGATCCAGGAAAAAGGCATGCGCGAAGCTGTTAAATCCATTATCTAAGGCTTATGTCTACTCAGAAGAAATTAATGAGCAACTGGCGGTGGTGGATTTGCACCCTGCTGTTTGTGGCCACCACGGTGAACTACCTGGACCGCCAGGTACTGTCCCTTACCTATAAGGAGTTCATCGCTCCCGAATTCCACTGGACCGATGCCCATTACGGCACCATCACGTCCCTGTTCTCCATCTTCTACGCCATTGCATGCCTGTTCGCCGGCAAGTTTGTGGACTGGATGGGCACCAAGAAGGGTTACCTCATTTCCATCGGCGTATGGTCCACCGGCGCCGTGATGCACGCCGCCTGCGGCATCGCGTCCACCTGGCTCCTGGACGAAATTGATTCCGTGGAAGCCCTGAGGGCGGTGGAGGCCGGATCCGAACTGGCCGTGGCCATCTCCACGGTATCGGTTTACCTCTTCCTGCTATGCCGCGGTATCCTGGCTTTGGGTGAATCCGGCAACTTCCCGGCCGCCATCAAGACCACGGCCGAATACTTCCCCAAGAAGGACCGCGCCTTTGCCACGTCCATCTTCAACGCCGGCGCTTCCGTGGGCGCCCTGGCCGCTCCGCTCCTGATCCCGCCGCTGGCCAAGCATTATGGCTGGGAGATGGCCTTCATCATCATCGGCGCACTGGGCTACATCTGGATGTTCTTCTGGCAGTTCATGTACGACAAGCCCGAAAAGAGCAAGCACGTGAACCAGGCCGAACTGGAATATATCCATCAGGACGATGCCGAGGAAGCGGCCGCCGCTGCTGCCAAACCGGTGGAAGAGGAGAAGTCCATTCCCTTCATCCAGTGCTTCAAGTATAAGCAGACCTGGAGCTTCATAGTGGGCAAGTTCCTGACGGACGGTGTGTGGTGGTTCTTCCTGTTCTGGGCTCCGGCCTATTTCCAGGACCAGTTCAACGCGCCGGCCAGCTCTCCGCTGGGGCAGGGCCTCATTTTCACCCTCTACGCCATTGTGACGGTGATTTCCCTGTTCGGCGGTTATCTTCCCAAGCTCTTCGTGGAAAAGAAAGGGATGAACCCTTACAACGGCCGAATGCTGGCCATGCTCATCTTTGCCTTCTTCCCGCTGGTGGCCCTGGCCGCCCAGCCGCTGGGTGCCTACAGCCCCTGGTGGCCGGCCATCCTCATCGGTATCGCCGGTGCGGGACACCAGGCCTGGAGCGCCAATATCTTCAGCACCGTGGGTGACATGTTCCCCAAGAGCACCATCGCTTCCATCACCGGTATCGGCGCCATGGCGGGCGGTATCGGCTCCATGATTATCCAGAAGGTGGCCGGTAACCTCTTCACCTATGCCGAAGGGCAGGGTGCCGCCTTCCATTTCATGGGCTTCGAAGGCAAGCCGGCCGGCTACTTCATCATGTTCTGCTTCTGCGGCCTGGCCTACCTCATCGGCTGGACCATCATGAAGGCCTTGGTTCCCAAGTATAAACCGGTAGAAATCTAGTATGAACCGCATGCGGATGGGTTTGAGCGTTGTCCTGTTCTGCTGCCTTTCGTGGGTGGCGGCAGGGCAGCGCTATACCAATCCGGTGCTGCATTCCGACTACAGCGACCCGGATGTGTGCCGGGTGGGGGAGGATTATTATATGACAGCCTCCTCCTTCAACTGCATGCCGGGCCTGCCCATCCTGCACTCTACCGACCTGGTCCACTGGACCTTGATTGCCTATGCCTTGCAGGATTATCCGGCCTTTGACCAGCCCGTGGCGCACGGGAAAGGGGTTTGGGCCCCGTCCATCCGCTATCACGAAGGCTGGTTTTACATTTTCTGCGGAGATCCCGACCGGGGCATCTTTATGGTGCGCAGCCGGGATCCCCTAGGCCCCTGGACAAAGCCCGTATGGGTGGTGGAGGCCAAGGGCTTCATCGACCCCTGTCCCTTCTGGGATCAGGACGGCAGCGCGTGGCTGGTTCATGGCTGTGCCGGCTCCAGGGCCGGGCTCAAGAGCGTCCTCTTCCTGGCCCCGCTCAATGCCGATGCATCGGCCGTGACCGGTCCTTCCCGGATCATCTATGACGGACATATGACCCAACCCACCATTGAGGGGCCCAAGGTGTACAAGAGAGGGGAGTGGTACTATATCTTTGCTCCGGCCGGTGGTGTGGCCACTGGATGGCAAAGCGTTTTAAGGGCCGATTCCATAGTGGGTCCCTATGAAGAACGTGTGGTAATGGCCTGGGCGCCGGGGACGGTCAACGGGCCGCATCAGGGCGCATGGGTTTCCACCCCCGACGGCGAGGACTGGTTCCTGCATTTCCAGGACAAAGGTGCCTATGGCCGGATTGTCCATCTGCAACCTATGGTGTGGCGGGCCGATGACTGGCCGCTGATCGGCGAAGACCCCGACGGAGATGGCGTGGGGCAGCCCGTGGCTGCCTGGCGTGCGCCGTCCGCTGCTTTAAAAAACAACCCCGAAGCGTTGCAGCCTGTCGGCCCTTATGGCCTGGATCTGGCCTGGCAGTATCCGGCTGTTCCCAGTCCTTACTGGCATCAGGCGCTGCCGGACGGAGGGGTCAGGCTGTACAGCGTGGAGCAATCGGCCGGCGGACTCTGGAACTGCCCCAACCTGCTCTCGCAGAAGTTCCCTTCCGAAGCGTTTACGGTAGAGGCTACCTTGTCCTTTATGCCCAATCCGCAACTGGAAGGGCATGGGGAAACCGCAGGCTTCGTCGTTACCGGAAACAGCTATGCCGCCTTGCAGCTGCAGGATACTCCCCAAGGTGTCCAGCTGTCGTATGTCCTTTGTGAAAAGGCCTCTGAGGGTGCGCCGGAAGAGGTTTTCCCCCTCTGCGACGTTCCTTGGGATGCCGTGGAAATCGGCCATCGGCACGAATCGAAAAATGTTCCTTTGGTCAAGTATTCCTCTTACAGGCGCGCTATGGTTCGCGTTCGCCTGGAGGTGAAGCCGCAGGAACGCGCCGGTAACGTTCCGGAACCGGTTTGCCGCTTCAGTTACAGCGTGGATGGCGGCAAAAAATGGAAGCGCGTTCCGCAGAGTTTTATCGCCCGTCCGGAATTATGGATCGGCGCCAAGTTTGGGTTTTATTGCAATCGGCCCGCACGGAAGAACGATGCCGGGTGGTTGGAAATACAGGATTTGACTATTAATTAAGTATCAATATATGGATCTTTTCTCTTTAAAAGGCAAGAATGCCTGGGTAACCGGTGCGGCTTATGGGATTGGCTTTGCCATTGCCAAGGCTTTCGTGGAGGCCGGCGTGGAGAACATCATCTTCAACACGTCCAACCAGGCGTCCATGGAAAAGGGCCTGGAGGCCTACAAAGCCGCCGGCATCACCAACGTGCACGGCTATGTGTGTAACGTCACGGACGAGGTAGCCGTGAAGAAACTGGTGGATACCATCCATGCCGAAATCGGCCAGATCGATATCCTGGTGAACAATGCCGGCATCATCAAGCGCATCCCCATGCATGAGATGACCCGGGCCGAATTCCAGCAGGTGATTGACGTGGACCTGGTGGGCCCGTATATCTGCGCCGCCGCCGTGGTCCCGGAGATGATGGAGCGCCGGGAAGGCAAGATCATCAATATCTGCTCCATGATGAGCGAGCTGGGTCGCGAGACCGTGAGCGCCTATGCCGCCGCCAAGGGTGGCCTCAAGATGCTCACGCGCAACATCTGCTCCGAATACGGCGAGTATAACATCCAGTGCAACGCCATCGGCCCCGGTTATATCGCTACGCCGCAAACCGCTCCGCTGCGGGAACGGCAGGCCGACGGCAGCCGCCATCCCTTTGACAGTTTCATCTGCGCCAAGACGCCCGCCGGCCGTTGGCTGGAGCCCGACGAACTCGCCGGTCCCGCCGTTTTCCTGGCTTCCAAGGCATCTGACGCCGTGAATGGCCACATCCTCTATGTGGACGGAGGGATTCTGGCCTATATCGGTAAACAGCCTAAGTAATTGTATAAGAATATGACAAAAGTGAATTGTACTGTTCGTCAGGCATCCAGTAACGTGGATGCCAAGCATTACGACACTGCCCGCATCCGGGAAGAATACCTGGTCCAGAACATTATGGTCCCGGACGAGATTAATATGGTCTACTCTATGTTCGACCGCATCATCGCCGGCGGCGCTGTGCCGGTAAAGGAAGAACTGGTCCTGACGCCCCCGGAGATTCTCCGCAGCGATTACTTCACCCAGCGCCGCGAACTGGGCATCATCAACGTGGGTGGCACGGGTATCGTGCAAGTAGGGGAGGAGTCCTATACCATCCCTTATAAGGAAGCCCTCTATGTGGGACGCGGCAACCGCCACGTTGTTTTTAAAAGTGTGGATCCCGAGCATCCGGCCCATTTTTATTTCTGCTCTGCCACCGCCCATCGCGAAACCGGCGTGAAGCAGGTGTCCAAGAAAGACGCCGTGGTGATGCATATGGGCAGCCTGGAAGAGTCCAACGAACGGACCATCAACCGTTTGCTGGTGAAAGAAGTGGTTCCTTGCTGCCAGTTGCAGATGGGGATGACCGAACTGGCCCCCGGTAGCACCTGGAACACTATGCCGGCCCATACACACAACCGCCGTATGGAAGTGTACTTCTATTTTGAAGTGCCTGAAGATGCGGCTGTGTGCCACTTTATGGGCGAACCGCAGGAGACGCGCCACATCTGGATGCACAACGAAGAAGCTGTCATTTCCCCGCAGTGGAGTATTCACAGTGCCTGCGCCACCCGCAACTATACCTTCATCTGGGGCATGTGCGGCGAGAACGACGATTACAACGATATGGACTGGTGTGCCACCAAAGACCTCCGCTAATATGAAAAAGACCGTATTCATGGCCCTGGCGCTGCTGGGCGTCCTGGCCTGCAGCCCCAAGAAGGAGGAAGTGAAAGTAATGGCCCGGGCCGTTCCCGAGCGGGCCGATGACTTTGTCTTTGAGAACGATCTGATCGCCGGCCGCTTCTATGGAGAGGCCCTGGAAGGCAATCCCACGTCTCCCGGCATCGATATCTGGGTCAAGCTTCCCGGCAAGCTCGTTGCCGATGAATGGTATTCCCACGCCGTAAACGAAGATCCGGACTACTATCACCACAACCACGGTGGAAAGGACTGCTACAAGGTGGCGGTCTCCCTTGGCGGCGGCGCCTCTACGCCTTTTGTGGATGGTGAACTCCGTTATCCTGCCACCAACTACCGCTCCAGCGAGATCCTGGACGTTACCCCCTCCCGCGTGCGTTTCGCCCTGGAATATCCCGCCTGGGAAGTGGCGGAAGGTGTTCCCGTGAGCCTTCGCAAGGAAGTTACCCTGGAGGCCGGCAGCTATTTCGTGGACGTGGCCGATTATTATACCTTCCCGGAATCGCTGGGAGAGCTGCCGGTTGCCGCCGGTATCAAGCTCCACAGCGCCCAGGGGACGGTGGAAAGCACCCATGAGGGCAAAGGCAGTATCGCTATCTGGGAGCACGCCTCCGACCAGAGCATCGAGCCCGAGGACGGGATGATCGGCGTGGCTGTGGTGGCCCTGCAGGACAACTGCGAGGTGTGCTGCAACTGGGACCTGGATCACGCCCTGGTGACAGGCACCGTACGTCCCGGCGAGCCTTTCCGCTACCGCTTCGGCTCCTGCTGGTCCAAGGGTGATATCAAGACCGCCGATGCGTGGTTCGCGAAGGTAGATGAACAAAATTAATTTTAATATATTATGGCAAAAGTAGTTACTTTCGGCGAAGTGATGCTTCGCCTTTCCACGCCGGGATACCAGCGTTTTTCCCAGGCTCACCAGTTCGACGCCACTTTCGGCGGCGGCGAGGCCAATGTGGCGGTTTCCCTGGCCAATTACGGCATTGACGCTCACTTCGTGACACGCCTGCCCAAGAATGACATTGCCGATATGTGCACGGCCGAGCTCAAAGGCCTGGGCGTGAACCTGGACGGCGTGGTCTACGGCGGCGACCGCGTGGGCATCTATTACCTGGAAACCGGCGCCGTGGCGCGTGGCTCCAAGGTGGTGTACGACCGTGCCCATTCGGCCATTTCTGAAATCCAGCCCGGCATGGTGGACTGGCATAAGGTGCTGGAGGGCGCCGACTGGTTCCACTGGACCGGCATTACTCCCGCGTTGAGCCAGGGTGCGGCCGATGCCTGCCTGGAAGCCATCAAGGTGGCCAATGAGATGGGTGTGAAGGTCTCCTGCGACCTCAATTACCGCAAGAAACTGTGGAAATATGGCAAGACGGCGGCCGAAGTGATGCCCGCTCTGGTGGAAGGCTGCGACCTCATCCTGGGCAACGAGGAAGATGCCGAAAAAGAGTTCGGCATCAAGCCCGAAGGCTTCGACGCCGAAAAGACCGGCGGTGAGATCGACCAGCGCATCTTCATCAGCGTGGGAGAGCAGCTTATGGCCAAATTCCCGCGTTGCAAGAAGGTGGCCGTGACTCTGCGTGGCTCCATCAACGCCAACCACAACACCTGGGGTGGCGTGCTGTACGACGGCAAGACCCTCTGGCAGAGCAAGCGCTATGACATCACCCACATCGTGGACCGCGTGGGCGGCGGCGATTCTTTCATGGGCGGCCTCCTGTACGGTCTGCTGGCCTATGAAACCGACCAGGAAGCCATTGAATTCGCTGCGGCAGCCTCCTGCCTCAAGCACACCATCCTGGGCGACTACAACCGCGTAACGGTTGCCGAAGTAGAAGGTTTAATCAAAGGCGGCGGCAGTGGCCGTGTAAGTAGATAAGCTATGGCAAAATTCAATAAGATCGATACCATCGGTATCATTCGGAAGACCGGAATTGTGCCGGTGTTCTACAACAAGGATGCAGACATTACCAAGAAGGTGGTGAAGGCCTGCTATGACGGCGGCATCCGCGCCTTCGAGTTCACCAACCGCGGCGACGGCGCCAACGAGGTTTTCAGGGAAGTGATGGCTTTCGTTCGGGCCGAATGCCCGGAGATGGCCTTGGGTGCCGGAACCATCCTGGATGCGCCCACCGCCGCCATCTATCTGCAGATGGGGGCCGATTTCCTGGTTTCCCCCTGCCTGGTGGAGGAAGTGGTGAAGCTGGCCAACCGGCGCGGCGTGCCCTACAGCCCCGGTTGCGGCACCGTGACGGAGATTGTGAAGGCACAGGAACTGGGCTGCGACCTGGTGAAGGTGTTCCCGGCTGGCAACGTGGGCGGTCCTTCCTTCGTGAAGAACATCCTGGGCCCGCTGCCCTGGGCCATGGTTATGTGCACCGGCGCCGTGGAACCCACCGAGGAGAACCTCACGGCCTGGGCCAAGAGCGGCGTCACCGCCGTGGGCATGGGCTCCAAGCTCTTCCCCAAGGACGTAATCGCCTCCGGCAACTGGGCCTCCATTTCTGCCCTCTGCACCCAGTGCCTGAGCTGGTTCAAAAAGTAAAGAGAAAGTGTTTCTCCCTCTATTCTGCCCGGCCCTTGCGGTCGGGCATTTTTGTCATCCTGAGGAGCGCCAGCGACGAAGGATCTGTAGGCGTGTACGGAAATGATTCATTACGTTTCCGATGCTTGTTGGAAACCGATTCTTCTGCGGGGCTCATTTTTCTTTTCTTCCAGTTTATCGGCCAGTTCACTAATGGCGATGCACAAGGAATCGATATCCCCTTTAAGGTCACAAATTGTGATCTAATATTGTTTTTCAGTTAGTTAGGGATTGTCGTTTAATGTTTTCAATCTGAGTCGAGCGGGAGCCATCCCTTGTCGCTGACGCATCAAACTCGTCGTTTTGTATCATTTTTGCGCTCAGCCCGGGCTTCATCGCACGGATTTCGCGTTGTGTTTCTACCGCCATCCAGGAGTTCTCTTTCGAGTACTCCACTTGGGATCGTTTGAGGCATCAAACTATGCGGCTTCCGCCTTTTGCTGCTCCATCAGCCTCTCCGCCAGCTGCACTACATTCGCCGTATGAATGCCGAAGAAGATGTACAGGATTTCCGTCTCCTTCTTTCTGGCTTTGACCCGGCGTAAGGAGTAATGCTCCTTCTGCGTGCCGAATGATCCCTCCATCGCCGTGGCACGAACCCGCGCAAGTTCCTGTCTCACAAAGTCTTTCTCTCGTTGCTCCTTCGCACGCTTCCCCTTCTGGACAAAGGAGGTCTGGATGCCGTTCTTCGAGCAGAGGTCCCGGTTCGCATTGCCGGCATAGCTCGTATCTCCACCTATCTTTTTCGCATCCACCCCAAACAGGCGCTTATGCATCTTGATGCAGTGGGCAAGTCTTGTCCCTTCGTTGAAGGCGTTGAAAGACAACTTCTCAATGAACGATATCCCATCCACCAGGATGTTGTTGCACTTGGCTCCAAACTCAACGCTTTTCACTTCCTTGCCCCTCACGATAGGTCTCACATACGGCTTGTTCACGCTCACTATCCTGTCCGGGATGCTCTCGCGGACATCACCGCTCCGGAAGTGGTTGTGCTGCTGGCGGTACACCTTCGTGATGATGTCAAACGTCTGTTTCTCTCTATCTGTGAAAAGCTTAACTCCTTCATGCTCACGTTCCATCTTCCGCGTCTCCCTCAGTATCTTTCCCAGCAGGTCCAACAGCCGGCGCGTTATCTTCCTCGTCTGGCTCTTCGTGTGCTTCCGCTGCTTGCGGTACGTCAGGTTGGCCTTCGCAACATCCAGGTACTTTGTCCTCGGGCGGTGGATTCCCACCCTCTGACTTGCCTCGCACATCAGCTCATATCCTTTCTCCACGCACTCCCAGAGCAGTTTCTGGTCGGTCGGATAGCGCATCTCGCTCTCATAGCACGTCGCATCCGTAAACATCGTGTCCAGGTGCTTCATGTAAGGCTTCCACGCCTCTGCCAGCAGGTTCTGCAGTTCCTGGATCTTAAGGCTTCCGGCCAGTTCTGCGGCAATGTCATCCAACAATTTGTAGTTCGTCAATGGATGCGTCGGATCAATCACGATGTCACAGAACAACTGGTAGTGAATGTTCCCGTTCAACTCCTCCATCAGCTTCGGGAAACTCATCTGCGTCTTCATCTTCAGGAACATCAGCGCCACTTTCCCCTCCGGGGTGAAGTAAGACTTCCGTCCACGCTTCGGAGTCATACTCTTATTAACCAGTCCGAAGCTCTCAGCCATCTCACGCAGCGGGAGGATCTTCTTCATCCTGCCCAGTTCACTCTTTTCAAACGTCTCACGATAAAGTTCATAAAAATTGAACTCCGAGAACGGGAGATTTGTGTAATCTCAACAAAATTTCGTACCTTCGCCATACAAACTTTTAGTTCGATTCCTCCGAAATTCACTTTCCTAGGGTGTTCGGAGGAATTTTTATTCCTCATGTCAAAGATACAAAATTTCTAACACATTAACAATCAATTTGTTATAAATTTTTGACTATTTCGCGATAGTCCCTAGTTATACTCTTCATGTGAAATGGCAGGGAAGGGGAGGCAGGTGTGCTTTAAGTTTTTAAAGCACGGTTTTGTTTCTGGATGGTTTGTTATGTGCTTGAGATAGAGTTTGTTCCATCCGCTGAAGTACGAAATTTGCCGTACAGTGCACGAAGTGTGCTTCAAGTTTTTAAAAGAGAAGTTACCTCCTTGCGGAAGTTGGTGATAATCTGCTGGGAGTCAGGGAGATGTATCCTTTTAAGGGGCCTTTAACGGCGATCCCGCTGTCAAGGCGGCAAGTTTATCAAGACCATGCCCGGCAGCATACGATATCCGGATTCCCTGCGGCAGCAGGCGATAGCGCTTTCCCGGAAGGGGAAGGGCTATAAGGCCATCTCTACGGAGTTGGGAATCAAGCGGGATACGGTGCGGAACTGGATTACCGCGTACCGGCTCACGGGGAGGACGGAGAGCGTGCAGATGACGGGGCAGATGCGCACCGTGCAGTTGGCGCAGCAAGAGGAGCTGTATGCAGAAGCTAGGGAGGAGTACGAGACCAGTACGGAGTCGCTGCTGTCCATTGCAAAAAAGCATGGTGTAAACTACAACAACCTGCGGCATTTCCTGCAGCAGCACCATCCGGAAAGTGCCTTGCTGCACGGGTATGTCAAGCGCACGGCCACGCTGCGGGCCTCCCTGGAGGCGCAGATAGTTTCCCTCCAACAGACGGGGGAGGAGTTACTGCGGCAAATGCGGGAGGACCTGGACCAGCAACTACGAAGGGTCCAGCACCCGTAAGATACCATAATAGCCAAATAAAGCGCTCGCATCCCTGCGAGCGCTTTACTTGGTTAGTTAGTAGTGTATTCTTACCTTAAAAGAAGAAGGTTAATTAGTTGGTTAGAAGATACGTTTTTCTGACACAAAGATAAACAAAGTTTTTTAACCTCCAAAATTTTTTAAACTTTTTCTTATTAAATAAATTATTTTATAAACTCAGGGAGAGTTTTACCATAAAATTACACGGAGCCTGGGGGTATACCCCAATTCCCGTATAAACTTGCCCGGTGGAGGGATCATAGCTCTCCCAACGCCATCCGGAGGCGTAATAAATCCTATTGAACAAGTTGTTCACGTAGGCGGTTATTCCCAGCTGCTTTCCGCCGCCCCACGTAAACGTATGCCCCACAGACAGATTGGCCACCCAATAGGCCGGGATGGCCATCTCGGAACGCATGGAGTTGTCCAGGAACTGCTTACCCACGTATTTCGCATCCAACGCCACCTGCCCGCCCTTCCAGGGACGCAGCGTAAGGCGAGCCATGCCGATGAGCGACGGAGACATGAGCATGGTGGTCTTCCCGTAGTGGACGGCATGCGTGCCGGAGTAATCGGAATAAGGAATGTAGGAGGTATAATCGGCAATCTGGTTCATGGAAAGGGTGGCGTTGCCATCCAGTCGAAGCCAGCGCAGGGGTTCCCAGCCGGCACAGAGTTCCACGCCACGGCGCCAGGCCCGGGGGACATTCTCCTTGATGGCATAGCCGCTGGAAGACAGGCGTCCGGTCTCCAGCAACATATCCCAGTATTCCATAAAATAGAGGTTGGCCGATGCCGAAAATCGCCCGGAGGCAAAGGCGTAACCCGCCTCCACATCCAGCATCCGTTCCGGAGAAATCGGTGATGCCTCCCCTTTCACGTTATCCTTTATATCGCCCCGTCCCGGTTCGCGGTGTCCCAGGGCTACCGAAGCATATAGCTTGTGCCACCCCCACGCAGCCGTGACGCCGGCGCGGGGATTGAAAAAATTCCAGTCCCGTTTATAGGAGAGTTTATCGGCCTCGGCGCCGCCATATTCCAGCCAGTCATCGTCCGTCCCTTCCAGACGGTAGTCAAGGCCGCGATACTGGAGGTCGGCATAGGCAGTGAGCCAGTCCAACGGCTTGTATTCGGCCCGGGCAAAGACCGAAAAATCCAGTTTCAAGGCCGAATTGTCGTACCAGTTCAGCTGGGCGTAGGGATAATCGGCCCCCAACTGCTTGGCCCAAAGCACCTTCCCGTTATGGATGCCCAGATAGCCGCTTTCACTCACGCCGGCCGATGCATTCCACCTCCCGCGCGTATATTTCACCTGAGCCTGGCCCACCAGCAGGCTGTTTTCCATGCGCTTCTGGTAAATGAGATCGCTTCTACCCAGTTCCTTGGGAAAGCCGTAATTCACCAGCTTCTTGTTCACCTTATAGTATTCGTCGTAGCCGTTCCCGTAGGTATAGTTGGCCGTGACCGTCAGATACAGGCCTTGTGTAAATGAATGAGTATAATTGGCTTGCAGATGGTGCTGAAGGTAGTTGTCCGTCTGGTTGTCGTAATAGTAGACGTTGCCTTTCTCGTCGTAATATTCTCCCGCGCCATTGTACCGGCGATCCTTGTAGTACTGCTCCAGTTCAATGCCGTCCCAGGTGATGCCGCTGCGCTGCTTTCCCATGAGCCAGGTGAACCGTACAGAATTGCGCCGGCCCAGCCATCCCAGCGTCACAAAGGCCGAATGCGAGCGCACGAAGGCGTTGCGGATATAGCCGTCGGTGCTGCCGTGCGAATAGGCGGCCGTCGCATACCAGCCCTTCCGGCTACGGCCCGTGGACCCGCTCACTGTGGTGATAAACGTGTTGTAAGAACCTGCACTGAGATCGGCCGATACCCAAGGATCCGGGCTAACGAACGCAGTGTTCATATTGATGCTGGCCCCGAACGCACCGGCTCCGTTGGCGCTGGTACCCAGCCCGCGTTGCACCTGCACGCTGGAAATGAGGCTGCTCAGGGAAGGGATGTTCACCCAGAACACCTCCTGGCTTTCGGCATCGTTGAGGGTGATGCCGTTTAGCGTCACATTGATCTGGGAACCCTTGCTGCCCCGGATGGTCATGGCCGAATTCCCCAGTCCGGTGCCGCCTTCGTTGTAGGTAACCACGGAGGGCAGCAGGTTCAGGGCCATGGGCAGCGAATGCATGGGATTCGCCTGCCGGAGGGCCTCCTTGCCCACATTTTCGTAACTGACGGGGGTGTTGCTGCCGGCCCGGGAGGCCGATACCACTACGGAGTCCAGACGCTCCGTTTTCTCCTGCGCTGCGGCACAGAGTGACAGCGCACACAGCACTGCCGATAAGACATTCTTTTTCATTTCCTTACGACGGTATCAACCGTATCAAGTTCAAAGGGACTCTCTCAATCCTTTTCAGGATACCCCTAAAATGTTATTACTTTTTTACTAATTCTATCATATACATCCGGGGCCAGTTTTTACCGGTGAGGTAAATGTGGCCGACGGAGTCGATGGCAATTCCATTGAGTACATCCGTTTCTGCCGTACGGAGTTTGGCGGGCAGGAGGCCTTTGCAGTCAATGAGGCCTTCTACCTTACCGTTATCGGGATTGATGATCACAATGGAGTCCGTGGTGTAAAGGTTGGCCCAGATTTTTCCGTCTATCCATTCCATTTCGTTCAGGTTCCGGACGGGACGGCCGTTCAGGGTCACCGGCTGGCGGCGCTGGACTTTCATATCCTTGTCCAGGAAATACAGCGTGGCGCTTCCGTCGCTGGCAATGAGCTGCTTGCCGTCGGTGGTGAGGCCCCAGCCTTCGCGGGGATAAGAAACGGTGGACTGGTAGGTTAGCGTGGCGGGATCGTAGCGGAAGGCCACCTTGTTGGTCCAGGTGAGCACGTATAGGATGTTGTCCAGAATGACGGATCCTTCGCCGAAATACTTCTTGTTCAGCCTTTTTTCGGCTGTGGGTTCTCCTGTGGCCAAGTCTACGGTGCGGATGGTGCTTTCGCCGTACTGGCCGGTGGTCTCGTACAGGGTACCGTCATGGAAAAAGAGCCCCTGGGTATAGGCATCGGTGCGGTGCGGGTATTCCCGTACCACCTTCACCGTGTACTCCTTTACCTGCGCGTGTGTGCAGGCACAAAGGAGCAATGCTAACAACAGGAGCGGCAGTTTCCTCATACTTTCTTGATCTTACGGACAGGGTCGCAGGTGAGGCCGATGCCCAGTTTCTTGAAGGTCTTGCGGTCCACCTCGCTGAGCATCACGGTGGAATGCACCTGGGCGCCGTTCAGATTGGGCAGCTGTTCCAGGGCCAGACGGCAGTTTTCGTCCAGACGGCCCATCATAGAGATGGCCACCAGCACCTCGTCCGTATGGAGACGCGGATTGTGGCCGTGCAGGTATTCCACTTTCAGTTTCTGGATGGGCTGGATCATAGTCTGCGGAATGAGCTTCACATTGTGGGCGATGCCCGCCAAATACTTCAAAGCATTCAAAAGCAGTGCCGCGCTGGGGCCCAGCAGGGGGCTGGTCTCGCCGGTGAGGATGGTGCCGTCGGCCAGTTCAATGGCGGCGGTGGCCTTCTGGGCCTTCTCCAGCCGTTCGCGGGCGGCTACCACGCATTTGCGGTCCTGTACGGTGAGCTTGGCCCGTTTCATCAGCAGGGCCAGTTTGTTCACCTCGCTTTCCGTGGCTTTGCCATCGGCAAAATTGCACAGGGAGGTGAAATAGCGGCGGATAATTTCCTGCAGGGAGGCCTGGCGGCACACTTCGTCGTCGCTGATGCAATAGCCGATCATATTCACGCCCATATCGGTGGGCGACTTGTACGGAGCCTCTCCGTAGATGTTCTCGAAGATGGCGTTCATCACCGGGAAAATCTCGATGTCGCGGTTGTAGTTCACGGCTGTTTCCCCGTAGGCGTCCAGGTGGAAGGGATCGATCATATTCACGTCTTCCAGATCTGCGGTGGCGGCTTCGTAGGCGATGTTCACGGGATGCGTGAGCGGCATGTTCCACACCGGGAAGGTCTCGAATTTGGCATAGCCGGCCTTCACGCCGCGCCGGTTCTCCTGGTACAGCTGGCTCAGGCACACGGCCATTTTGCCGCTGCCGGGGCCGGGTGCCGTAACCACGATGAGGGACTTGGTGGTTTCTACGAAATCGTTTTTGCCGAAACCTTCGTCCGAATCGATCAGGGCTACATTGTTGGGATAGCCCTCGATGGTATAGTGGTAATAGACATGGATGCCCATCTTTTCCAGGCGCTTGCGGTAAGCTTCGGCGCTGGCCTGGCCGTTGAAATGAGTAATGACCACACTGTTCACGCAAAGCTCCCGGTCCAGGAATTCGTCCCGCAGGCGCAGCACATCCATATCGTAGGTGATGCCCAGATCGGCCCGGATCTTATTTTTCTCGATGTCTACGGCGCTGATAACGATGATAATCTCCATATCGTCCTTCAACTGCATGAGCATCTGGAGTTTACTGTCGGGTTCAAACCCCGGGAGCACGCGGCTGGCGTGGTAGTCGTCGAACAGTTTGCCGCCGAATTCCATATACAATTTGTCACCAAAGGCGGCAATGCGCTCCTTGATGTGCTCCGACTGGATTTTCAGGTATTTTGCGTTGTCGAACCCGTATTTCATGTGCGCGAATGTGTTGTGGTAAATACGGGATACAAAATTAGGCATTTTTCTCAGAATTGCAGAAAATATTGCCTAATTTTGTACAAATTGAATCCTTTATGAGTGGCTCTCTCCTCCTATCACTTCTCCTTCAAGTACTTCTGCCGCAAATGGTGGAGATTCCCTCCGGTTCCTTTACTATGGGAACAGCCCAGCCGCCTATGGAAGACTGGGACGAAGCCCCCGCCCGTTGCATATCGGTCCCGGCTTTTCGGATGAGCGCCACGGAAATCACCAACGCCCAGTTCGAGGCCTTCGACCCTTCGCACCGCACCCTGCGGGGATACAAAGGTTTTTCAAAGGCCGATGATGAGGCCGTGGTGATGGTTTCCTGGGAAGAAGCCACGGCCTACTGCCAATGGCTCTCCCAGCGCACCGGACGGCCTTTCCGCCTGCCCACGGAAGCAGAATGGGAATATGCCTGCCGCGCCGGTACGGAATCGGCCTACAATACCGGCGATATCTTCCCGGAAAGCCAGTGGAAAGTGCAGAAGAACACCCGCTACAAAGAGCCCGTTTCCCTGCAAGTGGCTCTGTTCGAGCCCAATGCATGGGGGCTGTTTGACATGCACGGCAACGTAGAGGAATGGTGCCTGGATCATTACGGCAATACCGAATTCCGCGTGGTGCGCGGTGGCAGCCACAACACACCGGTCCGGTATCTGCGCAGCGCCAACCGCAGCGCCTCCGTTCCCCAGGACCGTTCCGTCCTGCTGGGCTTCCGGGTGGTAGAAGGACAACTTCCGGGAGCAAATATGGCCTCCAGCGCTCCCGGAAGTGCAAAAACAACCGTTCCGGGAGCAAAATGGCCCTCCTGTGCTCCCGAAGCACTGTTCGCCGAGCCGCTGCCTTATGTGCTGCCGCCGGGGGAGGGCGTGACGCCTTTCTATGCCCACAACCACCAGCCGGCCGTCACCTGGACGCCGGACGGAGACCTGCTGGCCATCTGGTTCTCCACGGATGCAGAAGCCGGACGTGAGATGGTGGTGCTGCAGTCCCGCTTCCACGAGGGCCGATGGTTCCCCGCCTCCCTCTTCTACAAGGTTCCGGACCGCAATATGACAGGTTGCGCGCTGCTCACGTTGGAAGACCGGATCCTGCATTTCCAGGGCATCGGCGATGCCGGGGAATGGAAAGACCTGGCCCTGGGCCTGCGTGAAAGCACGGACGGCGGATACACCTGGACGGACATCCGCCTCATTGAGCCGGAGCACGAGGTCCGGCATCAGGTAATTGCCGGACCCATCGTCACAAAAGACGGGCGCATCCTCCTGTGCTGCGATGCCGGACCGGGCGGACAGGACGGCACTTCCCTGCACGTTTCCCGGGACGGCGGCCTCACCTGGGAAGATACCGGCAGTACCATCGCCGGCATCCACGCGGGCATCGTGGAACGGAAAGATGGTTCGCTGATGGCTTTCGGCCGGGGCAATGCCATCGCCGGCCAGATGCCCTGCAGCATTTCCCGGGACGGGGGCTACACCTGGGACTATTCCGCAACGGAATTCCCGCCTATCGGCAGCGGACAGCGCCTGATTCTTAAGCGTTTGCAGGAGGGGCCCCTGATGCTCTGCTCCTTCGGCCCGGACGGCCTGTATGTGGCGCTGAGCTACGATGAAGGCGTTAACTGGCCGGTGAAAAAACTCCTTACAGACGGGAAGACGCGTGTACTGGACGGCGGGGCCTGGACCGGAACCTTCACCCTGGACGCTACGCACGCTGAACCCAAAGGCTACCTGGCCTGCACCCAGACTCCGGACGGCGTAATCCACCTCCTCAGCTCCCGCGTGCACTACCGCTTTAACCTGGCCTGGATCCAGGAATAGGAATATCGGCAACTATTTCGTACATTTGCAGATTGGAAAATAACTAATGCACAATATCTATGGTAAAAATTGACGTGAAAGGCTGCGATTCCTTCGTGGATAGCGCCCTGTACAATGAGTATGTAAACAAGGCCCTGAATGCCTTCGACGTGCTGGAAAGCGAGAATGGCGCCGGCAACGACTTCCTGGGTTGGAAGCACCTGGCCTCCGAGATGCGGGAAAGCACCCTGGCCGATATCGAGGCCATCAAGGCCGCCTGGGAGAAGAAAGGCGTAGACCTGGTCATCGCCATCGGCATCGGCGGCAGCTATCTGGGCGCCAAGTGCGTCATCGAAGCCCTGAGCCACAATTTTGCCAAGCAGCTCAAGAAGAAGGAAGCCGCGGAAGTGGTGTTCGCCGGCAACAACCTCTCCGAAGAATACCTGGCCGAACTCATGGACCTGGCCTCCGAGCGCAACGTGGCCTGCATCGTCATCTCCAAGAGCGGCACCACCACCGAACCCGCCGTGGCCTTCCGCGTGGTGAAGCAGTTCATTGAAAGCCATTACGGCAAGAAGGAAGCCGCCCACAGGATCGTAGCCATCACCGACGCCAAGAAGGGCGCCCTCAAGACCCTGGCCACCCAGGAAGGCTACAAGACCTTTGTGGTTCCGGACAACGTAGGCGGCCGTTTCAGCGTCTTCACCCCGGTGGGCCTGCTGCCCATCGCCGTGGCCGGGATGGACATCCGCGCCCTCATAGACGGCGTCAAGAAGGCCGAAAAGGAACTGGCCGTCAAGAGCGCCGAGAATCCTGCCGTGGTGTATGCCGCCATGCGCAACCTCCTGTTCAAGGAGTACGGCAAGAGCACGGAAATCCTGGTGAACTACAATCCCAAGCTTACCTACGTGGCCGAATGGTGGAAGCAGCTCTACGGTGAATCCGAGGGCAAGGACGGCACCGGCATCTATCCCGCCAGCGTGAACAATACGGCCGATCTCCACTCCATGGGCCAGTTCATCCAGGAAGGCACCCGCATTATGTTCGAGACCGTCCTGCACGTGGACAGCGCCCGCCGCAGCGTGGTGATTGAAAGCGACAGCCAGAACCTGGACCAGCTGAACTACCTGGCCGGCAAGCACGTGGAACACTGCAACCACATGGCCGAACTGGGCACCCGCATCGCCCACATCGACGGCGGCGTACCCCAGATCCAGATCGGCATCGAAACCCTGGATGCCAAGCGCCTGGGCGAAGTCCTGTACTTCTTTGAATTCGCCTGTGGCATCAGCGCTTACACCCTGGGAGTGAATCCGTTCAACCAGCCCGGTGTGGAAGCCTACAAGAAGAACATGTTCGCTCTTCTGGAGAAGCCCGGCTACGAAGAAGCCACCAAGGCCATCAAGGAGCGGCTGTAATACATTAGAATGGAGGTGCGATCTGTCGCGGCTGCACTGCCGGGCCCCCGTTATCAGGAAGTGCAGCTGAGGAAAGTCCGCACAGGGTAGGGCACCCGGCTGTGGAAAGCACAGTAGGGAGTAATCTTTAAACAGCGTAACAGAAAAGTACCGCCGGAGTTTTCCGGTAAGGGTGAAAACGCGGGGTAAGAGCCCACGACGCTGCATGGCGACATGCCGCGGGTACGTTGTCCGGGCCTGCAAGACCAAATATACCGGCAGATGAGGGCTGCCCGTCCGATGCCGGGGGGTAGGTTGCGAAGATAAATGACAGATTTATCCCGTGAGGCGGAGCATTTTGTTATTCCTGTTTGAGTTCGTAATGCAGGGCCAGTCCGCCGGCCGAAGTTTCCTTGTACAGGGAAGGAAGGTCTTTTCCGGTTTGCTTCATTACCTCCACCACGTGGTCGAAGGAGATGCGGTGACGCCCGTCGGAGAAGGTGGAATAGATGTTGGCATCCAGGGCGCGGGTGGCGGCGAAGGCGTTGCGCTCGATGCAGGGGATCTGGACCAGGCCGCAGATGGGGTCGCAGGTCATACCCAGGTGGTGCTCCAGACCCATTTCGGCCGCATATTCAATCTGGAAAGGACTGCCGCCGAACAGCTGGCAGGCGGCGGCCGATGCCATGGCGCAGGCCACGCCCACTTCGCCCTGGCAGCCCACATCGGCCCCCGAGATGGAGGCGTTCTGCTTGACCACGTTGCCCACGATGCCGGCCGTGGCCAGCGCGTGGAGGATCTTGCGGTCGCTGAAGTTGTGTCCCCGGGACAGGTGGTACAGCACGCCGGGGATAACGCCGCTGGAGCCGCAGGTGGGGGCCGTGACGATGGTGCCGCCGGAGGCGTTCTCTTCACTTACGGCCAGGGCATAGGCGAATACCAGGCCCCGGGAACGGAGGTTGGGCAGGTAGCCTTGCGCTTTTACGTGATACACCCCGGCTTTGCGGGAAAGGTTCAGGGGACCGGGCAGGCGGCCTTCGGTTTCCAGGCCGCGCTCTACGGAGGATTTCATGGCTTCCCACACTTCCTGTAGATAATCCCAGATAGCGGGGCCCTCGCGCATTTCTACATACTCCCAGAAACTGCGGCCGTTTCTCTCACACCACTGGATGATCTCGGTGAGCGTATTCATGTCGTACACCTCACCGGACTGGCTCATCTCTTTGCCGGGGCCTTCGGAGAGGGCGCCGCCGCCGATGGAGTAGACGGTCCAGGCTTCGGAGAGGGAGCCATCGGCCCGGAAGGCCTTGAATAGCATACCGTTAGGGTGGTATTCAGGGAAGACGGTGGGCTCCCAGATGATAGTGGTGGGGGCCAGCGGTTCCAGCACTTCCAGAATGGCTACGTCGGTCATGTGGCCCTTTCCGGTGGCGGCCAGGGAGCCGTAGAGGGTGACTTCGAAACGGGCGCTGTCCTTACTGTGGCGGCCGGCGAAAAGATGGGCGGCCTTGCTGGGGCCCATGGTGTGGGAAGAGGACGGGCCTTTCCCAATCTTGTAAAGTTCTTGGAGGGAACGCATAGGGGGATGGTTATTTCAGGAGTTCGGGACGGCGCTCGCGGGTGCGCTGGATGGCTTGCTCATCCTGCCAGGTACGGATGAGTTTGGGGTTGCCGGAAAGCAGTATCTCCGGAACGTCCCAGCCATTGAAAGAGGACGGGCGCGTATACACGGGCGGGGAGACCAGGCCGTCCTGGAAGGAGTCGCTCAAGGCCGATGTTTCGTCGGTGAGCACACCCGGCAGGAGACGGATGATGCTGTCGGCCAGCAGGGCGGCGGGAATCTCGCCGCCGCTCACCACGAAGTCTCCCACGGAAATCTCACGGGTGATCAGATGTTCGCGGATGCGCTCGTCGATGCCCTTGTAATGGCCACAGAGGATGATGATGTTGCCCTTGAGGGACAGTTCGTTGGCAATGCTCTGGGTGAGGATTTCCCCGTCCGGGGCCATATAGATCACTTCGTCGTAGGGCCGTTGGGCTTTGAGGTCGTTGATGCAGTTGAACACGGGTTCTACCATCATTACCATGCCGGCGTCACCGCCGTAGGAGTAGTCATCCACCGTCTGGCGGCTGCCCAGGCCGTACCTGCGAAGGTCGTGCACGTGGATTTCGGCCAGGCCTTTCTTGACGGCGCGGCCGGGAATGGAATAACTGAGCGGACTCTCCAGCAGTTCAGGGACTACACTGATGATGTCTATTCTGAGCATAGCGATATAATTGTGTTGCAAAAATAGCGTTTTTTCGTGGATTATTCTTATATTTGTGGACTATTGTTAAACCTTATAGCACAAACTTATGAGTGAAGAAATGAAGCCTGTGGTAAACGTAGAACCCGCAGATGTAGCCCAAGAGGAACAGAAAACTCCCGTAGTGGAAGAAACAGTGGAAACTGTGGCAGAGAAAGTGGAAGAAGTGGTGGAGGATGTGAAGGAAGCCGTGGTGAACTTTTCAGAGAAAACCCTTGCAGAGTTATCCCAGCTGTTCCAGGAATTGAAAGAAAGTGAAGACCGTATGAAACGGTCCAAGGAGGCGGAGTCCATCAAGTCCGCTTTCTATAAAAGGCTTTCCAAGGAGAAGGCCGAAGCCGGCGAAGACGCCACTGTGGAAGAGCCGGACGAGAATACCAGTGTAGAGGAAGCTACCGTTCCCATGCAGAGTGGCCCGGTGAGCCCCTTCGCCGCCATCGAGGCCGGCTTCAAGGAGCTGTACCTGGACTACAAGAAGGAGCGTGCCGCCTTTAACCGCGAGCAGGATGCCCAGCGGGAAGAAAATCTGGCCAAGAAACAGGCCATCATCGAACAGCTGAAGGCCCTGGTGGAAGAGCCCGGCGACATGAAGGATGCCTTCCCCAAGTTCCGTGAAATCCAGAACCAGTGGCGCGAGATCGGCCCTGTTCCCCAGCAGAGTTTCCGCGACATCAACGATACTTATCAGTTGTATGTGACCAAGTTCTACGACCTTGTAGACATCAACCGCGAACTGCGTGACCTTGATTTTAAGAAGAATCTGGAAGCCAAGACGGTGTTCTGCGAAACGGCAGAGGCCCTGGCCCAGGACGAGGACGTGGTGGAAGCCTTCAAGGAACTCCAGAAACTGCACGAGCAGTGGAAAGACCTGGGTCCCGTGGCTAAGGAATACCGCGACGCCATCTGGGAGCGTTTCCGCGCCGCCACTTCCGTCATCAACAAACGGTACCAGTCCCACTTCGAAGGCCTGAAGGCCCAGCAGGTGGAGAACCTGGCTGCCAAGACCGCCCTGTGCGAACAGGTAGAGGCCATCGCTGCCAAGGAGGTCACTTCCTCCACGCAGTGGAATGCCCTCAGCAAGGAAATCGAGGAAATCCAGGCCAAGTGGCGCACCATCGGCTTTGCTACCCGCAAGGACAACCAGAAGATTTATGAGCGCTTCCGTGCCGCCTGTGACCAGTTCTTCGAGCGCAAGCGCGCTTCCTTCACGGAGTTCAAGGACAGCATGAACGAGAACCTGGCCAAGAAGATGGCCATCATCGAAGAAGCCGAATCCCTGAAGGACAGCACGGACTGGAAGGCCACCAGCGAACGCCTGATTGAGCTCCAGAAGCAGTGGAAGGAGATCGGTGCCGTTCCGCGCAAGAAGAGCGAGCAGATCTGGAAGCGTTTCCGCGCCGCCTGCGACGCCTTCTTCACCGCCCGCGACAACCGTCCGGGTCCCGGTAACCTGTCGGCCAACCTGGCCGCCAAGAAGGCCCTCATCGCCGAAATCCAGGCTTATGTTCCGGACACTGAGAAGGATGAGCAGGCCCGCAAGGACTTCGCCGAGCGCTGGAACGCAATCGGCTTTGTTCCGTTCAAGGAGAAGGATGCCGTCCAGGCCGCTTACAAAGAGGCTATGGAAGGGAAATTCCCGGGCTTCGGTGGCCGTGGCCGCCGGGATGCCGGCCGTCGCGAAGGGGGCCAGCGCCGTCCCGTCAGCGAGGTAGACCGTCTGAAGGAGCAGTTCAATCAGCTGCAGCAGGAAATCCAGACCTATGAGAACAATATCGGCTTCTTCGGCCTGTCCAAGGGTGCCGAAGCCCTTAAGGCCCAGATGCAGCAGCGCATCGACTCCGCCAAGGCCAAGCTGGAAGAGCTGAAGGCCCAGATCCGTGCGAAGGAAGCAGAGGAGGTGCAGGAATAAGAGCCTATGGATAAGAAATCGATCATCGGCTTTGTCCTGATCTTCCTCATTATGATGGGGTTCTTCGGGTATCAGAGCCGTCAGGTTAAGAAACAGCAGGAGTATCAGGCACAACTGGATTCCATCGCTGCCGCGGAAGCCTATGCCCAATGGCAGCAGGACAGCATCTGGCGGGCGGAACATCCGGAAGCCGCGGCCGCTGCAGACGCCGCCGTTGCAGCCAATACGGCCTCGTCGGCCACTATGGCTCCGGTAGCTCCGGTGTATTCTGATTCCCTCCTGAACAGCGCCGCCCGGGCCGATGCCCAGCTGGTTACGCTGGAAAACAGCAAACTGGAAGTCGTGTTCACCACCCGGGGCGGCCAGCCGTACTCGGTGCGGGTGAAGGATTACCTTACCTATGGCAAGGAGCCGCTGTATCTGCTCCAGGCCGATCAGTCCCAACTGGGATTCGTGGTGTATGCGCCCACGGCCGTGGACACGCGGAAATTCACCTTCCAGTATGTGGCCGAGGCCTCCACGGACAGCACCGTGGTGATGCGCCTTCCTTTCGCCACCGGCGGTTACATCGAGCAGAAGTACACGCTGGTCCAGGATTCCTATTCGGTGAATGAGACCGTCTCGCTGGTAGGGATGGGAGATTTGATTCCCCGCAACGTGGGCAGTATGGACGTAGACTTCGACGCCGTGATTCCCCGTATGGAGAAGGGCTACAAGAACGAAACCCAGTACTCCCGCCTGAACTATTACTTCCCGGACGACAACAAGCCCGCCAGCATCGGCAACGGCCGCAGAGGAGAGAAGCGTTTCAATAACAATATTGAATGGTTCGCCTTCCAGCAGCAGTTCTTCAGCGCCATTATGCGTGCGCCTAAGAACTTCAGCTACGGAGAGTTCTCCATCGACTTCCTGCCCAAGGGAGACAAAGACCTTATGCACTGCCAGGCTGCCCTCCGGGCCGATATCACCCCCGGCGATAACATCCAGGTCCCCTTCGAGTTCTACTTCGGTCCTAATGATTACAAGGGCCTGAAGGCCTACGGCCACGCTTATGAGAAGGTGATTCCGCTGGGTGGTAAGGTCATCGGCGTTTTCACCAAATACGTGATCATCCCGCTGTTCGACTGGCTGTCCAAGTTCATCTCCAGTTACGGCATCATTATCCTGTTAATGACCATCTTCATCAAGATCGTGGTGTTGCCGTTTGCGTACAAGAGCTATTCCTCATCGGCCAAGATGCAGGCACTGAAGCCTTATATGGAGAAGATCAACGCCAAGTATCCCAAGCAGGAAGATGCTATGAAGAAGCAGCAGGAAACCATGGCCCTCTACAAGAAGGCTGGGGTTTCGCCTATGGGCGGCTGTCTGCCCATGCTTTTGCAGATGCCTATCCTGTGGGCTATGTTCCGCTTCTTCCCGGCTTCCATCCAGCTGCGCCAGCAGCCTTTCCTCTGGGCCGAAGACCTGAGCGCCTATGACGATATCATCCATTGGGGCACCAGCATCCTGGGTATGGACCATATCTCGCTCTTTGCGCTCCTGATGGCCGTTTCCATGTTCTTCTACTCCAAGATCATGCAGCAGCAGACTGCAGGGAACGACCCCAACGCCAAGATGATGCAGGCCATGAGCCTGTATATGATGCCCATCATGATGTTCTTCATCTGTAACAACCTGTCTTCGGGTCTCAGCTATTATTATCTGCTCAGCAACCTCATCACCATGGTGGAAACCTGGGTTATCCGCAAGTGGATCATCAATCCCCAGGATGTGATCGCCAAGGTGGAGGCCGCCGATAAAGAGAACAAACCGGCCCCCAAGAGCAAGTGGCAGCAGCGTCTGGAAGAAGCGCAGAAGATGCAGCGTGAGATGGAAAAGCAAAGAGGCAAGAAACGCTAATGATTGCCGGTAATTTACATTCCATTCTGGAGAAACTGCCATCAGGTGTTCAACTGGTGGCAGTTTCCAAATTCCATCCTGTTGAACAGATCAGGGAGGCTTATGCCGCCGGGCAGCGGGTTTTTGCCGAAAGCCGTCCGCAGGAACTGGCAGCCAAAGTTCCCCAAATGCCGGCCGATGTTCAGTGGCATTTTATCGGCCATCTGCAAACCAATAAACTGAAACTGGTCCTCCCTTATGTTTCTCTGGTTCAGTCGGTTGACTCTATTCATCTGCTGGAAGCCATTAACAATTGGGCGCTGACCAACGGCCGGGTGGTGGACGTTCTCCTGGAACTTCATTTAGGCGCCGAAGAAACCAAACAAGGCTTCACGGAAGATGAAATTCTGGATATAGCCACGGCCGAAAAAAATTATTTTTCGCAAGACTTTGCGAAAAACCAATTTTCTTCGGCCAACGCAACGCCAACGCATGTTCCGCTGAAGGGCGTTAGGATCCGGGGGCTGATGGGGATGGCTACCAATACGGAGGACATGAGTGTGGTGGAACGGGATTTCGAGCGGATCGAGGCGCTGTTCCGGAAAGTTCAAGCCATGGGATTGCCGGATTTCACGGAGCTGTCCATCGGCATGTCAGGGGACTGGCCGCTGGCGGTTCGTCACGGAGCCACCATGGTGCGGATCGGCACCGGTATTTTCGGCCCGCGGGTATAAGATACCCGGGGGGGTTGCTCCACTCAAAAAGAATGATTATCTTTGTATCCCAAGCCTTAACCTATGAGTCAGAACAAAGATATCATCCGCCGTTTCTCAGCCTGGTATTTCAGTAAACGGGTCCTGCCATATTGGGCTATCCTTTTAGCGGATTCCTTTATTGTATTCCTCTGCTGTGTTTTCACTTTTTGGATAACGTATAAGATACAATCTTTGCTGGTGCACTGGCATGCTGTATTCTATACAGCCCTGATGTATTCTGCCATCAGTTGGATTGGTGCCCGCGTTTTCAAGACCTATTCAGGGGTACTGCGTTATTCCAGTTTCGTAGACCTGATGAAACTTACCTATGCCAATGGACTTTCCCTGGTCATTGTGCTGTTAGTTTCTCTTGTGCTCAGAAAGTTGGAGGTGAGCATGCTGGTGGCTTTGGAGCCTCTTCATACCATAGTGGTCTTCTTATTGTCCACGCTGCTGATGTGGGGTCTGAGAGTTTCGGTGAAATTCCTCTTCGATGCCACGAATACCGATTCCCAGGCAAAGCGGGCGCTGATTTACGGCGCTCTTACCGGTGGTGTCGGCTTGGCCAAGAATATCCGAACCCAGCGGTCCTCGGAGTTTGACATAAGAGGTTTCATCTCACACGAGCACCGCATCAAGGACATGAATTTGCTGGGTGTTCCCGTGTATACGCTGGAAGATGACCTTGAGGCCATTGTCAAGAAGCAACGTATCCAAGCCTTGCTGGTGAGTCCTGCCCGTGTGAACGAGTTCCGGGAAAACCAGAAAGTGCAGGATATCATGATTGCCAACGGCGTCAAGATGTACATGGCACATGAGGCCACGGAGGCCACCGTGAAGGACGGAGAACTTCAGGTAGAGAAAATACCTCTGCAGGAGGTTAGTGTGGAGGATTTGCTGCCGCGTTCGGAAATCCGGGTGGATATGAACTCCGTGGGACAGCAATTGACTGGTAAACGGGTCCTTATTACGGGTTCGGCCGGTTCCATCGGCATGGAAATCGTCCGGCAGGTAGCTCGGTTCGGCCCTGAAAAGATGATGCTGCTGGACCAGGCCGAAACGCCCCAGCACGACGTCCGTCTGATGATGGCCCGTGATTTCCCCCAGATCTCCTGCGAGGTTGTGGTCACCAGCATCAGCCGCCGTACGCGGATGGAGTTCATTTTCCAGGATTTCCGTCCGGATTATGTCTTCCATGCGGCCGCGTACAAACATGTGCCTATGATGGAGGACAACCCCAGCGAAGCCGTGCTCAACAATATTTACGGTACCAAGGTCATCGCGGATCTGAGCGTCAAGTACGGGGTGAAGAAATTCGTGATGATTTCCACCGACAAAGCGGTGAATCCAAGGCAAGTCGGTCGAGTATACCCAGTTTGTTACCACCCGCTTCGGCAATGTGCTGGGCAGTAACGGCAGTGTGATTCCGCTGTTCAAGGAGCAGATCAAAAACGGCGGCCCTGTTACGGTAACCGACGAAAACATCGTCCGTTTCTTCATGCTCATTCCGGAAGCCTGCAAACTGGTACTGGAAGCCGGTACCAAAGGCAATGGTGGAGAGATTTTCGTTTTTGACATGGGACAACCGGTAAAGATCGCCGACCTTGCCAAACGCATGATCGCCCTCTCCGGTGCCAAGGACGTGAAAATTGAATATACCGGCTTGAGGGAAGGGGAGAAACTCTATGAAGAGGTACTGAACGAACTGGAAAATACCAAACCCACTTTCCACGAAAAAATCCGCATCGCCCAGGTGCGCGAATACGATTATGAAGACGTGTGCCGCGCCATTGACGATCTGGTGGAAACCGCCAAACACTTCGACGAGCAACAACTCCGTGTATGAAGTGTTGGATGTAAAGTAGCTATGAATCTGCATATAACATCGGAGACGGGCCGTTTACGGGCAGTTGTACTCGGACTTCCCATTTCGCCCGGTGCCACCCCTTCGCTGGAGGAGACCTTCGACAGCAAGTCCTATGAATCGGTTTTGCATGGGGTCTATCCGGCAGAGGAGGACATGGTTCGTGAGATGTGCGCCTTCGAAGCTATTCTGAAGAAGTACGATGTGGACGTGTACCGTCCCCGGCTGGTGAAAGACTGCAATCAGGTTTTCTCCCGGGACGTGGGCTTCGTCATCGACGACAAAATCATCGTCTCCAACATCATTCCGGACCGCCAGGAGGAAATTGACGCCTACGAAGACATTTATCGGCAAATCCATTATAAGCAAATCTATAATCTGCCGGAATCCGTCCACGTGGAAGGCGGCGATGTGATTCTGTACAAGCAGTATATTTTCCTGGGACAGTACAATTTCCCGGATTATGCGCAGGTGAAGACGGCACGAACCAATCCGCTGGCCGTTGAGTATCTGCGCATGATTTTTCCGGAGCGCACCATCCTTCCGTTGAACCTGCTGAAAAGCGATACGGACCCTTATGAGGGTATCCTGCACCTGGACTGCACTTTTATGCCCGTGGGACGCGATAAGGCCATTATCTACCGACGGGGATTCATGAATCCCCGAGATGCCGGTCATCTGATAGACATTTTCGGTGCGGAAAATGTCTTTGAAATCACCACGGAAGAAATGTATGCCATGAATACCAACGTCTTCTCCATCAGCGAGGATGTTGTGGTGGTGGAGGAGCATTTCTCCCGACTCATCCGTCATCTTCGCGATAAGTGGGGAATGACGGTGGAAACCGTTCCTTATCGGGAAATATCCAAGATGGGCGGCCTGCTGCGCTGCTCCACGCTTCCGTTAAGAAGAGATTAAATCAATAATGGAAAACGCATTGAAAAACCGCAGTTTCCTGAAGCTGCTGGATTTTAGTCCGGAAGAACTCCGTTATCTCTTGGCCCTGGCACGGGACCTCAAGCAGGCCAAGAAAGCGGGTTCGGAGGTGCAACGCCTCCGGGGCCGGAACATCGCCCTTATTTTCGAAAAGACGTCCACGCGTACCCGTTGCGCCTTCGAGACGGCGGCCCACGACCAGGGTGCCCATGTGACCTATCTGGGACCCACGGGTTCCCAGATCGGCATCAAAGAGTCCATGAAGGATACCGCGCGTGTGCTGGGACGGATGTTCGATGGCATCGAGTACCGCGGGTTTGCCCAGACAACGGTGGAAGAACTGGCGCGTTATGCCGGCGTCCCCGTCTGGAACGGCCTCACCGATGAAGCCCATCCCACACAGATCCTGGCCGATTTCCTCACCATGACCGAGCACAGCTCCAAACCCCTGGAGCAGATTCGGTACGCCTATCTGGGCGACGCCCGCTTTAATATGGGCAACTCGCTGCTGGTAGGGGGCGCCAAGATGGGGATGGATGTGCGGATGGTGGCGCCCAAGGAGTTGCAGCCGTCGGCCTGGCTCCAGGAGGAATGCCGGAAGATAGCCGCCCAGACCGGCGCCCGCATTACCGTCACGGACGATGTGGACGAAGGGGTGAAGGACTGCGACTTCGTGTACACGGACATCTGGGTGTCCATGGGAGAGCCCGAGGGTGTGTGGAAAGAACGCATCGGCCTGCTGATGCCCTATCAGGTGAATGCTTCCCTGATGGCCCGTACCGGGAATCCCGCCTGCAAGTTCATGCACTGCCTGCCTGCCTACCACAACCGCGAAACCAAGGTAGGGGAGGAACTGTATCAGAAATTCGGTCTGGATGGGTTGGAAGTGACGGAAGAAGTGTTCGAAGGCCCGCAGAGCATTGTCTTCGACGAGGCCGAAAACCGTCTGCACACCATCAAGGCCGTGATGGTGGCCACACTTGGAGATTAGGAAATAATTGATTATATTGCGTTCATGAGTAAAAAAAGATTTTCCATCGACTATGAGGAATTCGCTTCCGTACAGGAGATGAGTCCGGAAGACCAGCAGTTGGTGGCTCTGGCCATAGAAGCGCAGAAAGGTTCCTATTCCCCGTATTCTCATTTCCAGGTGGGAGCTGCCTTGCGCCTGGAAGACGGAACCATCATCAAGGGCGCCAATCAGGAAAACGCCGCCTATCCATCGGGCCTGTGCGCAGAGCGTGTGGTCCTGTTCTATGCCGGTGCCAATTATCCCGACGTGGCGGCCGATACCCTTGCCATAGCAGGAAGCGATAAGGGCGTCCTTTGCGAAAGCCCGGCTTCGCCTTGCGGTGCCTGCCGTCAGGTAATGGCGGAAACCCAAAAACGTCACAGACATCCGCTGAAGACCATTTGGGTGGGGAGTAAGCGTATCCGTAAATTCTACAGCGTAGACGATATCCTGCCCTTCATCTTCGACAGCCTCAAAGTAGAATAAAAAAAGGGAAAGCCCCTTACATCGCACCGCTACAACCTCCTACCCTTGCTACATTCCTGTCCTGGGGGAGTTCAGAGGGAGCTGGTCGTGTAAGACTTTCCCGGGCACAAAGGTAAGAAATCTTTTTCATGATTGCAATTTATACCATCACCTCCGGTTTGCACGATGAGCAATCCGTTTCCCGGCTCAGCGATTCCTTCCTGAAGGGGGTCTTCCCCGAGGGAGGTTTTTTGTATCAGGGAGCCGATTTCTCCGACTTCGGCACCCATACGCTGGACCTGATTTATGTGCGCACCGGCGGTGCGGAAGGCATTTTCAAGAGCCTGCTGCCCGAAATGCGGGCGCGCGGAATCGGCCGTTTCTATTTGCTCACTTCCGGAAAGAGCAATTCCCTGGCGGCTTCGCTGGAGATTCTTTCCTATCTGCAGCAGCAGGGGCTCAAGGGTGAAGTATTGCATGGCGGTCCCGCTTATATGCAGGAGCGTATCCAAATACTGGAACGGGTATCCCAGGCTCGTGCGAAACTGCAGGGCGCCCGTATTGGCGTAGTGGGGCAACCCTCGGACTGGCTCATCGCCAGCCAGGCCGATCCTATGGCCATCAAGGACAAGTTGGGAGCTTCCCTGGTGGAAATTCCTATGGAAGAATTGTTGCTGGAAATCCCCCGGGCTCAGCAGAACGAGGCCCCGGCCGATGAACCGATGGCTCCGGCCGTCCGCCAGGCCTATCCCGGCGCTACCCAGATTTACCACGCACTGGAAAAGCTGGTGGAACGGTATGGTTTATCGGCCTTTACGCTCCGCTGTTTCGATTTGCTCACAGCGGTGGGCAACACCGGCTGCCTGGCGCTGGCTTCCTTCAACGCCGATGGCCTCCCGGCCTCCTGCGAAGGCGATGTCCCGGCGCTCCTGTCTATGATGGTGGCGCAGGCCGTGACCGGTTTTTCGGGCTTCCAGGCCAATCCCGCCCGCATTGACGTGGAAACGGGCCGAATGCTTTTCGCCCACTGCACCGTCCCGTTCAATATGGTGGGGAAGTGGCAGTACGACACCCATTTCGAGTCCGGCATCGGCGTGGGCATCCACGGCGAACTGCCGGAAGGCCCGGTGACGGTGTTCAAGCTGTCCGGCAAACTGGACCGTCACTTTGTAGCCGAAGGAGAACTGCTTTATAATCAGTACGAAGACAATTTGTGCCGTACGCAGGTGATGCTGCAGCTCAAGCCGGAAGATGCCCGGTACTTCCTGACCCGTCCCATCGGCAATCACCATATTATTCTTCCCGGTCACTGGCGGTCCGTTTTGGAGGAACTCCTATGAACCTGGAACAGTTACTGGAACAGCATGGCGTGAAGCTTACGGCCAACCGCCTGCGCATCGCCCGCGCCTTGGAAGAGGCGGGCCGCCCCCTGTCCCTGATGGAGTTGGAAGAGCGGCTGGATACCATCGATAAGAGCGGTGTGTTCCGTGCGCTCACGGCTTTCCGATCGGCCCATCTGGTACATATGCTGGAGGGAGACCCCATGCGCTACGAACTCTGCCGCAGCCGGCACGCCGACCACGACGACGACCTTCACGTCCACTTTTATTGTGTCAAGTGCCACAATACCTATTGTCTGGAAGGAACGCCCATTCCGCCAGTGCAGGCGCCGGAGGGATATCAGGTGGAGGAATCCAGTTATCTGCTTAAAGGGATTTGCCCACGATGTGCTGAATGACCAGTCCGGCCAGCGTGAAGCCGAAGATGCCCGTGATGGGCGCTAGGGTTCCGTTGGCGATGGCCTTTCCCGGGCCGGGGTCCTGTTCGGGTCCCAGATTGGGCAGCACTTCTTCGTCATAGACACACAGGAACGGCTTCGCGGGCAGCGTGCCGTTTTTTCTTAACCGTTTGCGGAGCGCTGCTCCCAGCGGACAACCGCGCACCTGGAAGAATTCGGCCACGCGAACCTTAGTGGGATCCATCTTGCAGGCGGCGCCCATAGAGGAGAAAAAGGCCCCGGGACAGGCCGCTGCCTCCAGGATCAGGTTGGCTTTATCGGTGAGGGAATCGATGGCGTCGATGATGCAATCGTAGGAAGCCAGGCCGAAATCGGCCCCTTTTTCATAGCGCGCCTGTAAGGCCGTAATCTCGCATAAGGGATTGATTTCCAGCAGTCTTTCCTTCAGCACTTCCACTTTGGGACGCCCCACCGTACGGGTGGTGGCGGGCAGTTGCCGGTTGATGTTGGTGATATCCACGCGGTCGGGATCCACCAGTGTAAGATGCCCCAGGCCGCTGCGGACCAGGGCTTCGGCACACCAGCTGCCCACACCGCCTACGCCCAGGAGAATCACGCGGGCATTGGTAAGCTTCCGGAGGCCATCGGCTCCCAGCAGGCGTTCCGTGCGGGCAAAGGCACTCATAACCAGGACTGAAGGACGGAGGATACGTCGCGCCAGATGGCTTCCTTGCCCAGCTCATTCAGGATTTCGTGACGCAGGCCGGGATATACCTGGCTGGTAACCGTCTGATAACCCCGTTTGCGCAGGAAGCTCACGGCCTGCGAGAACTGCTTTACCGAGCCGATGCAGGGGTCTTCGCCCCCGGCAATGAAGTGGATGGGAAGGGTGGGCCGGGTTACTTTCCAGTCGTCGGGGTCGTAACATTCTTCCATCAGGCCCATCAGGCCCTTATATCCATTGGCCGTGAAGCGGAAACCGCATAAAGGGTCGTTGTTGTAGGCCATAACATTGGCTTTGTTGGTGGAAAGCCAGGCGTTTTCCAGCCCTTCTTCGGCGAATTTCTTGTTGTAGGCACCGGTGGAGAGTTTCTCCATCATTTCCGGCCGATAATGATCTCCGCGGAACAGGCCGATACAGCCTGCCAGCAGTTTACCCACGCCGGCGGCTGCATTTTTGGAGGGACTGCCGCAAACCACCAGGCCATCGATATCGGCATCGTACTTTTTGATAAAGCAGCGGACGATGAGCGAACCCATACTGTGGCCGAAAAGGAATACCTTTATGCCGGGATACTGGGCACGCGTCCACAGCACCAGTTCCCGCGTGTCCTCTACCAGTTGGTCGTCTCCATTCTTGCCGAAGAAACCCAGTTCTTCTTTGGGACATTCGGCACCGTGTCCGCGCAAATCGGCGATCACGCACGCGAAACCTTGCTCGGAGAGCCAGGTCATAAAGGGGTGGTAGCGTTTTTGATGCTCAGCCATGCCGTGGACCAGGACTACAGCGGCTTTAGGGCTTTCGGGGGCGATGACAGTGGGGGTATTCATCTTGTAAATCGTTCAAAGGATTCGGGGAGGGGAGAGTGGCAGCGTACCATTTTCTGACTGTAAGGGTTGCGGAACACCAGTGTGGCGGCGTGCAGGGCCAGCCGATGGATGGGATCCGTCTGGGCGCCGTATTTGTCGTCGCCGGCTACGGGATGGCCCAGATCGGCCGCGTGGACGCGGATCTGGTTCTTCCGGCCCGTTTCCAGGGAGAAGGCAGCCTGGGTGTAGTGGCGGGTACGTTGCAGAACTTTATAGTGCGTAATGGCCAGCTGGCCGTCTTTTACTTCGGTGGGACTGGAATACATCTTGAGCGATTTGGGACTCTCCACCAGCCAGCTTTGCACGGCTCCGCTGTCTTTCTCCACACTGCCTTCCAGCCAGGCTATATAGGTGCGTTCGGCTACCAATTCCTTCCATTTGCTTTGCAGGATGTCTTTGGCCCGCTCATCCTTGGCGAAAATCACGGCGCCGGAGGTGCCTTTGTCCAGGCGGTGCACAATCCAGATCTTGGCCGTACTGCGGTCCGGTTCCCGTCCGCTCAGGAGGTCCTCCTTACGCTCCATACGCTTGTTCACCTTCACATAGGCGTTCAGGATGGCGTACAAGGTGGTTTCCTTGTGACCGCTTTTGGCCGAACTGCCGCGGGCGGTGGATACGCTGAGCATACCGGAAGGTTTGTCCACCACCAGGTAATGCTCGTCCTCGAACAGGATTTTTACGCCGGCCTTTTCCACCTGTTCACGGGCGTCCGTGCGGGTGGCGCGGGCAATGGAGATACCTTTGGGCAGGATTTCCAGGGTATCGCCTTTTTTCAGCGGATAATCGAACGCGGTAACACTTCCCCCGTTCACCACCACCTGCCCCTTGGAGAGCATATTCTTGACGCTGGTGCGGGATTGTTGGGGTAGCAGTTCGAATAGGGACGCAAGAAGGGCGCCGTCACGGGGGACTGCTATTTTCATGGGATTAGAAATTTTTTACGTAGTCGATGTCCTTCTTGAGCATCACCTTGGGCTCCATCTTGGACACTTTCTGGAAAAGCTTGAACTGATAGGCGGGCGAGAGGTACACGCGGTGTTCGTTCTTGCCCTTGCGCCACCATTTGTAGAACGCGATGGGGTCTGTGTCGTAAGGGATGCGGGCCTCGATTTCCGAACTGTAGCCGGGAAAGTCAATGATCATCTTGAGGCCGGTAATCCGTTTGTAATACTCATAGTCCGCTCTCCGGAGCTTGGAGACAAGCGGGGCGAACACTTCCATCTGGTCTACCTGGAGGACTTTTTCCTTGACGATCATCCGGTGGATACGAACCGGATCCTTATGGAGCCATTCCGTTAAACTGAGCGTCACCGGGCCATTTTCACAGTCCAGTGTTAAAAGGTCGGAGGAGAAATAAATCTTTTCGCTATCCAACGGGGCGTATTCCATAATTTTTTGCGCGCTCGGGACAAATATATGAAATAATTTTCTTTTTTCCACGAATTTTTTTATCTTTGAGGATGAAAAACGACAAAATACCCTTTAATTAATAAATACTATGGCTTATAAAATCATCGACATCCAAGGTATCGGCCCCGTATACGCCGAAAAACTGATTGCTGTTGGCATCGAAACCGTTCCTCAGCTTCTGGAGGCCGGCGCCGGCCCTAAAGGCCGTAAGGCTCTGGAAGAGAAAACCGGCATTCGCGGTGATCTCATCCTCACCTGGGTCAATCACGCCGATCTTTTCCGCATCAAGGGCGTAGGCCCTCAGTTCTCCGAACTGCTGGAGGCCGCCGGTGTGGACACCGTGAAGGAACTCCGCAACCGCAACGCCGCCAACCTGGCCGCCAAGATGCTGGAAGTAAACGAGGCTAAGCACATTTGCAGGCGCACTCCCGTGGAGAAAGAAATCCAGAAGTACATTAACCTTGCCAAAGAACTGGAACCCGTTGTAACTTACTAAGCTATTGCTATTTAGTTAAAAAAGGTGGCTCAAAATGACGAGCCACCTTTTTTATTCATCAAAAAAAGCCTATATTTGTTCAAACCTAAAACGAATCCCGGCATGACAGAATTGTCGTACAAACTTCCGAAACGCTATTCTTTCAAATCTATTTGGAAGATCACTTTCCCCATCCTGGTAGCGTTGGTGATGGAAGAACTGCTGGGAATGACGGATACGGCTTTCCTGGGCCGCGTAGGGGAGATTGAGCTGGGTGCCTCTGCCATTGCAGGCGTATACTTCACCATCCTGTATATGCTGGGCTTTGGTTTCTCCATAGGGGTTCAAATCATCATTGGCCGTCGGAATGGAGAAGCATTTAAAACCGGAAAGGGCTTTGAATCCATCGGATGTATCTTCTGGCAGGGTGTATGGTTCCTGGTGGCTCTGGCATTAGTGACCATCGGCCTGTCGTTCTTCCTGTCTCCGCCGCTTCTCCGGTCCATCCTGAGTTCGGAGAACATCTATAATGCTTCCATCATCTATGTGAACTGGCGAATTCCGGGCCTGCTCTTTGCCTTTATGACCGCGCTGTTCCGCGCTTTCTACGTGGGAACGTGGGAGACATCCTGCCTCACCTGGAACTCCATCGTGTTGGTAAGCAGCAATATCCTGTTGGACTGGGTGCTCATCTTCGGCCATTGGGGTGCACCGGCTATGGGCATTCAGGGTGCCGCATTGGCCTCCACCATTTCGGAAGGCATTTCATTGGTCTTTTTCGTTATCTGGGCTGCCTTTACGGCCGATAAAAAATTCGCCCTCCATAAGCCGGTTAAACCTATGTGGGGGGAACTCAAGCAAATGTTCTCCACTGCCTCTTGGGTGATGGTTGAGTATGTGCTGAATGTCTCGGTGTGGCTGCTTTTCTTCCTGTTTATCGAACATCTGGGCGAGGAGCAGCTGGCCATTGCCAACATTGTCCGGAGCATTTCCGAGGTGCCATTTGTTTTCTCGGCGGCCTTTGCCTCTACGGCTGCCTCCCTGGTGAGTAACATCATCGGAGAAGGCCATCCCGAAGGTGTGGTTTCCGTCATTCGGCGGGTGCTTTTACTCTGTACGGTAACCATGTTGCCTCTGCTGGCAATCTTCGCTCTGTTCCCGCACTGGATTATCGGCCTGTTTACCGACATTCCTTCTCTGATCCAAGGTTCTGTCCCTACGCTTTTGGTGATGTGCGCCTGCACCCTCGTCACCTTGCCTTGGAATGTCTATCTGCAGTCCGTTGCCGGAACGGGAGACACCCGTGTGTGCCTCCGCTTCGATGTGGTGGCTTTGTGCGTCTATGCGGTGTACTGCACCATCATCATCGGCATCCTTAAATCCAGTATCGCCGTTTGCTGGACAGCCGATGGCGTCTATTCCCTCTGCATCTGGATTCAGTGTGTCATATACATCCACTGGAAAAATAAACGTCTCTACAACGCATAAGATACCTACAAGAAAAGGATTGGCGTGTGTGCCAATCCTTTTCAATTTCTATAAGGCGTTGATTGTTTACTGGGCGTCAGGAGCGATAGACTTTTGGAACTCCTTCACCTGATTCTCAAAACGCTTGATACCGCAAAGGGCTACAATGTAACCTACGCCGATCAGCAGGATAGCGGTGCCGATGAGGGTGGAAAGGGTGACGGCGGACACGTCCGGATTGCGGAGGCCCAGGATACCCAGGACTACACCGGCGATACCAAAGAGGAGGAGGGCCCACCAGTAAGGGAATCCCACTTTCTTGTAGTCGAAGCTGTGGATGGCCACAAAAATGCCTTCTACGATGATCCAGATTACGAAGATAACCGGCAGCGACGCGGCAACGAACAGGTTGTTGCACAGGAAGATGATACCGATGATAATCTCAAAGATGGCGCTGAGCACGCGGCTGGCGCTGTTGGGGAGGAACTTCTGGGTCTTGAAAGTGAAGATGAGCTTGGTGATACCAGACAGCAACGTGAGGCAGCCGATGGTCCAGGCGGTTGCAAAGAGGGTTGCGGCGGGTTCGCAGATGCACATAATGCCAAGGGCTATCAGGAGAACACCCGAAATGCCCAACCAGATTTTGCTAGATTTTTGCATTGGTTAAAGGGTTTAGTTTTTAATTAGTTTTGTCAAAACTATAAAAATTTTAATTAATCGCCAAATATTCAGCCTCTTTTCTGCAAACACATTTCAAATAAATAGTACTTTTGTGGAAGAATAGATGAATGATATGAAAAAGATTGGACTTTTTTCCGCGGCTCTGGGTATTCCGGAGAAGGTGGTCCCGCTTTGTATCATTCCCGTGGGCGTTCCGGCCGAGGATCCCGCACCCAAGGACAAGTGGAAACCCGAGAACATTCACTGGGAACAGTGGTAAGGCTATTGGTGTTGAAATACCTTAATTGAGGCACGGTAGTCAGAAGGAGACATACCCACTGCCCGCTTGAAGTATCGGCCAAACAGGGCCTGGCTGGGGAAATTCAGGTCAAATGCGATTTGCTGAATGGTGTTGACGGTTGAGGACAATTGCGCCTTGGCCTCCAGGATTACGTAATCTTCAATCCACTTCAAGGCCGATTTTCCACTGGCTTTCTTGACAAGCGTGGTCATGTATTTTGCCGTAATGTTCATCTTGTCGGCATAAAAACCGACCTCTCGGTTTTCCTTGCAATGGAGATTCAGAAGTTGCAGAAACTGCATCATTACCTCCCCCTGCCGCTGACCCGTTTCTTTTTCCGGAGAAGATGGGGTGATGATCCGGCAGGACAAAAGATAGAACAACCGTGCTATAAGGCCGAAGATTTCCTCCATACCGGGGCTGTTGTCACTGCTCTGTATCAAGTTGTATGATAGTTCTGTAAGGGAGCGGAATACGCTTGCCATCTTTTCGTCCAACTGGTAAACGGGGTTAATTTGCACATTCCTGAGGAAAAGATAGGCGTCTCCAATGTTGATTCGGGACAGGAAGCGCTCCGACAGGACCAAAAAGGTCGCCTTAAAGGACTCGTCTACCTTTTGGGATTCCGCAATTTGTGAGGGAAGCGCTATCAGGAGAGAATTCTTCTGGAGATGGATGGGACGCAGGTTGACGGCTCCATAACCGTTTCCCTGGTGGCAGAGTATCACCAAAACTTGTTTGAGTTTATACGGCTCCCAGCTGCCTTTGAACTTGGGGTTATGAAGAATGAGGATATCTTCTTGAAAGAGTCCCCACCATTCTGTATGGGTCAGATCTATTCTGGACATCTGGAGGTTGTCCAGCTGCTTTTGGTTGAGCTTTTCATTCTGGTTCATGGGCCTGCACTATTTTTCTGCTAAATTAAGCAATTTTTCCACTTTTAAATAGGTTGAAGGAAAAAATGAACAATTATAAGGAATTTATGAGAACAAAATTGCCGTAAATTAGAGTATTTTTGCTGCCCCAATATTAGCTCCCAAGCCAAAAAGATGAAAATTCTATTTGTATTAAATAATTTCTACGTAAAGGGAAATGGTTTGTCCGCGTCGGCCCGTCGTACGGTTCAAGCACTCAGAGACGCAGGAGAGGAGGTCCGCGTTTTATCCGGTCCCAACCCGGATCCCAATGGCCCGCAGCCCGATTTCCTGCTCCCCGGTTTTTATTTCCCCCTATTCCAGCCTATCATTGACGCTCACGGGTATCATTTCGCTTCCGGGGATAAACGCATCATTGAAGAGGCTGTCCGCTGGGCCGATGTAGTCCATCTGGAAGAGCCCTTTGTGCTGGAGATAAAAACCATCAAAATTGCCAAACGGCTTGGCAAGCCGTTAACAGGAACCTACCATCTTCATCCGGAGAATGTTTTCTGTTCCCTGGGTATGGGCTGGTGGCACGGGATTAACAGCTTTATGCTCAAATTATGGAGAGACTGGGTGTTTAACCACTGCGCCTTCGTTCAGTGTCCCACGCAGAACGTATTTGAGAGGCTTCAGCGCTATCATTTCTCTTCCAAACTAAAGGTTTTCTCCAACGGACTCATTCCGGACCGTTGTATCCGCCCGTCCGAAATGCCGGCCGATTATTTAGACCCTGAACGTCCCCTCAAAGTGGTGTACATCGGGCGCCTTTCCGTAGAAAAAGACCAGCCCACACTCATTGAGGCCATCCGCCATTCGGCATACGCCAATCGTATTCAGCTGCATTTCGCAGGGCAGGGACCCAAAGCCAAGGCCTATAAAAAGATGGCCATGAAGCTGTATGAGAAAGGAATTGTCAAATACAAACCTGAATTTGGTTTCTACAACAGGGACGACTTACGCACCTTAGCTGCCGGGGCCGACCTCTGCATCCATTGCGCCACCATTGAAGTGGAAGGCCTTTCCATCATGGAGGCACTTCAGCAGGCCGCCGTACCGGTTATTGCCGAAGGCTACCACACGGGTACATCTCAGTTTGCCCTGGATTCCAGGAGCATTTTCCCCGAAAAGGATCCCAAGGCACTGGCCGAAAAGATGGACTGGTGGCTCTCCCATCCGGAGGAGCGCTGGGAAGAAGGCAAGCGCTATGTCAAGTCTATGGAGCAGTATGACATTGCCAATTCGGTCCAGGCCCTTATCAAAATGTTTGAAGAAGCCATTCAGAATCAATGACAGTACTGATTACAGGTGGAAGCTCCGGAATGGGCTTGGAATATGCACGGCAGCTTGCTGGCCGGGGATATGACCTTGTTCTTGTGAGCAACCGGGAAGAGGAGTTGGACACAGCAGCGGAAGCGCTGCGCGCGCAATTCCCGATCAATGTCACCACCCGTTTCCAGGATCTGGCCGCGCCGGATGCTGCCGACAGTCTGTTCGAATGGTGTCAGAAAGAAGAGATCCTTCCGGATATCGTTATCAACAATGCCGGAATGTTCTTTTTCAAGGAACTACAACCTGAGGACCTGGAAAGGGCCCAGGCTATGGTAAACCTGCACATAGTCACGGTAACCCGGATGTGTATGCTTTTCGGCAATGCTATGAAACAGCGTGGAAACGGCTATATTCTGAACGTGTCTTCTATGGCCGCCCGCATTCCGGCACCGGGCATTACAATCTATTCGGCCACAAAGGCTTACCTCAAGAGTTTCGGCAAGTCGCTCTCCTATGAACTCAGACCATATGGAGTAAGCATCACAACGGTTTGCCCGGCGGCCATCGCCACGCCGCTTTACCGGCTGAGCCCTGAAAAGATGCGCCTGGGTGTTCGTATCGGCCTTGTCAAAACCCCGAAGTGGCTGGTAAACAGGGCCATTCGCGCTATGTTCCGCCGTCGGCGGGTTGTGAGTCCCGGTTTTATGAACGTTTGGCTGCCGCCGCTCATTGCCCTGCTGCCCGGGCCGCTGGTAGCCTTTATCTGGAAAAAGATTAAATGATGTTTGATCCACACACATTCAATATATTCTTGATAGCCATGGCCGCAATGGCCGTGGTGGTGTTTATCTCCCTGTACCGCGTGAATGCCGGATACGGCAGATTCTACACGCCCAAATGGGGGCTATCCGTAGACAACCACCTGGGATGGTTCCTGATGGAGGCACCGGTATTTGTGGCTATGCTGTTGCTTTGGTGGCTGTCTGACCGCCGAACCGATGTGGTCCGTCTGGTTTTCCTGCTTATTTTTGAGAGCCACTATTTCCACCGTTCGTTCATCTTCCCCACGCAACTCCGCGGACATGGCAGAATGCCTGTATCCATCATTTTATCGGGCGTGCTTTTCAATACCCTTAACGCCCTCATGCAGGGCGGATGGATCTTCTACGTTTCCCCTGTGGAGCGCTATCCGCTATCCTGGCTCACAAGCTTTCCCTTCATCTGCGGCACGGCAGTATTCCTTGCCGGGATGTTCATCAACATCCAGTCCGACAGTATTATCCGTAACCTGCGAAAGCCCGGGGATACTGCACACTACCTGCCCCGCGGCGGTATGTTCGGCTATGTAACCAGTGCCAATTACTTTGGAGAATTCCTGGAGTGGGTGGGCTTCGCCATCCTCACCTGGTCCTGGGCGGGGGCGGTCTTTGCGCTCTGGACCTTTGCCAACCTGGCGCCGCGCTCCGCGCGTATCCATGACCTTTATCGGCAGGAATTCCCCGGAGAGCTAAGTCCCCGCACCAAGCGCATCATTCCTTTCCTGTACTGATATGGTTGAATCTCCTGTTTTCACGCCCTTCAATATCGGCCCTGTGACGTTGCGTAACAGGGTTATAAGGTCGGCGGCATTTGAGAACATGGCTTATGGCAACAGCCCGTCGGAGGACCTGTATAACTATCACGTGGCTGTGGCCCGGGGCGGCGTTGGAATGACTACATTGGCCTACGCGTCCGTGGACCGGAGCGGTCTTTCTTTTGACGGACAGCTCTGGATGCGGGAGGAGATAGTCCCCGGCCTTAGACGCATTACGGATGCAGTCCATGCCGAAGGCGCCAAGTGCTCCATCCAGTTGGGCCACTGCGGCAACATGACGCACCGCGCAACCTGCGGCTGCATGCCCGTAGGTGCATCAAGCGGCTTCAACCTGTATTCGCCCACCTTTGTGCGCGGCCTGAAAAAGGCCGAGATTGACGCTTTGGTGGAGGACTTCGGCCACGCCGTGGAGCTGGCGCGGGAGGCGGGTTTTGACTGCGTGGAGATCCACGCCGGACACGGCTACCTCATCAGTCAGTTCCTGTCGCCTTACACCAACCATCGCAAGGACGAGTACGGAGGCTCGCTGGAGAACCGCATGCGGCTTATGCAGCGCGTAATCCGGCGCGTGATGGAGGCCGCCGGTAACGATATGGGCGTGATTGTGAAAATGAATATGCACGACGGATTCCGCCGTGGGATGCAGGAGACAGAATGCCTGGAAGTGGCCCGGGAGCTGGAGCGGCTGGGCGTACATGCCCTTGTGCTGTCGGCCGGTTTTGTGAGCAAAGCGCCTATGGAGGTAATGCGCGGGGCCATGCCGCTGCGTACCATGACGCACTATATGGATATGCGCAAGTTCTGGTGGCTCAAGGCTATGGTTCGGATTTTCGGCCGAATGATGGTTCCCACGGTCCCGTATAAGGAAGCCTTTTTCCTGGAGGATGCGCTCAAGTTCCGCGCGGCCGTGAAGCTGCCGCTGATCTATGTTGGAGGGATGGTTTCCCTCCGGAAGATGGAGGAAGTTCTGGCCGATGGCTTTGACGGCCTGCAGATGGCCAGGGCGCTGATCCGGGACACAGATTTTGTAAACAAGCTCCATAGCGGAGAGATAGACTGCAGTCCGTGCGGGCACTCAAATTACTGTATCGGACGAATGTATACCCTGGAGATGAAATGCCATCACTGCGTGGCCGACCTTCCTGATCGGCTGCAACGGGAGGTGGAAAAGGAAGAGGAAAAATGGAAATAAACGAAAGAATCATCGTTACCGGTGCTACGGGAGGTATGGGCGCCGCAGCAGTAGAAGCCCTTGCCAAAGAGGGGCATCCCGTTCTGATGGCCTGCCGAAATCTGAAAAAGGCCCAGGCCACCCGGGCCGATATCCTGAGCCGCGTTCCTGGTGCCAAGCTGGAAATAGGGCTGGTGGACCTGGCCTCTTTGGACTCGGTACGGGCTTTTGCAGAAAGTGTCGAGCCTGGCTCGGTATCGGCCCTCTTTAACAACGCCGGCGTCATATCGAGAGGCTTCAGCATAACCGAAGACGGCCTTGAAAACACTTTCTCTGTGAACTACTTCGGTCCATCGCTGCTTACCCGGCTCCTGCTGCCCAAACTGCCGCAGGACGCCCATATTGTGAATATGGTTTCGCTAACCTGCCGGTTCGTCTCCATTGACGAAGCCTCCCTTCGGCCCACCGCAAAGGATTTCAGGCAGCTCATTACCTATGCCCGAGCCAAGCGGGCGATGGTTTCCTTCTCCCAGGAACTGGCACGAAGGTACCCTCTCCTGCACGTCAATATGGCCGACCCGGGTGTGGTCGGCACCGATATGATCGACCTGGGCTGGTGGTTTGACCCTTTTGCCGATGTCTTGGTTAAGCCCTTCTTCAAGACGCCTCAATCTGGCGTCCAACCCGCTCTTCGCGCCCTCCGGGAAGAAAAGCAAAACCGTTATTATGTAGGAAAACAGTGCAAGGCCATTCCGGCACGGTACATCAACCCGTTTCTGGATAAAAGTATATGGGAAGAAACCCAGAAAATCATTAAGTTATGAAGAAAATATCCATTATCCTTACGTTTTTATGCCTGTGCCAATTCATCCAGGCACAGCAATTATACAATATGAGCCTGGACGAATGGTCCAAACAAGGACGTACCTGGAATCCTTTCCCCAAAGATGCCAGCGAAAAGCAGCTTGTATGGGCCAGTGCTAACGGCGCTATGAAGGTTTTGGGTGTCAATACCACTATGCCGGAATATGAACACGTGGCTGTCCCGGGACAGGGGAAGGCCGCGGCCAAGATTGTGAGCCGGAAAGTAACCTGGGCCTTTGCCGCTGGCAGTCTGTTTACGGGGCATTTTATCCGCGTGGTGAACTTCTCGGGGATAGAAATGGACAACGGAACGCCCTTTACGGGACGTCCCAAAAGTTTGTCGGGTTATTATCACTACCAACCTGGCGTCATTAACTATGCCAAGGAACCTTGTCTTTCTATGAAGGGGAAAACGGACATCGGCCAAATTGAAGTGGCCCTGTACGACTGGCCCCAGGCTCTCCGTCAAGTGACAAATGAAGGCCACTTTGATCCTGAAGCCGACCCCCACCTGATTGGAAGGGGCGTGCTGAAATTAACCCGGGCGACAGACGGTTACGTCCATTTTGAGCTTCCCATTGAGTACAGAAGGGACGACAAACCCACCTTCGTGGGAATATGTTTTCTTTCCAGCGCCTTGGGAGAGTATTTTACTGGCAGCAGCGATACCGTCCTGTACGTTGATGAACTCCAATTCAACTATTAATAATGAAGAAAATGAACATTCCCCTGATGGGCACGCTGTTGGTGTTGTCCATCATCGTATGCCCCATTTTGTATTTCACTGTGGGTCCGGCCTTGGATGAAACGCAGTTGGAAACGTTGAAAATACTGGGCATCATTTGCGCCTGCAGCGCTGCATTCTGCTTTATCGTGGGAGAGCTTACCGGTAACAACAGCCAGATGGATAAGCTTTGGAGTCTGCTGCCGATAGCCTATACCTGGGTGATTGCCGTTAAGGGCGGGATGAGCCTCCGGCTGGTGGTGATGGCTGTTCTGGCAACGCTGTGGGGGATTCGGCTCACCTTTAACTTCGCACGGAAGGGAGCCTACAAACTCAAATTCTGGGAAGGCGTGGAAGACTACCGTTGGGCGATTGTCCGCTCCGGTGCCCCCTTCCATAATAACCGTTGGGCCTGGGCAGCTTTCGACCTGGGTTTCATCTCCGTCTACCAGAATGCGCTGGTTCTGATGACCATTTTCCCCGCCCTGGTTGCCATGTCATCGGCCGTTCCCTTCGGCTGGGTAGACGGTCTGGCCGCAGTTCTTATGCTGGGCTTCATCATCTGGGAAACCATTGCCGATGAGCAGCAGTGGGCTTTCCAGACAAAGAAATGGTCCATGCTGAACGAGGGGAAGAAGCTGGAGGATCTTCCCGCTCCGTATAACAAAGGTTTCAATACCACAGGCCTTTGGGCCCGCAGCCGCCATCCCAACTATTTTGCCGAACAGGGCACCTGGGCGGCCTTCTATATCTTCTCCATCGGTGCGGGTATGGGAATCATCAACTGGAGCATCATCGGCGCCTTGCTCCTGATGGTCCTTTTCCAAGGCAGTTCCTCGCTGGCCGAGGAAATCAGCGGCGGGAAATATCCCGAGTATGACCAATACTGCCGCAGCGTTCCCCGTTTCTTCCCCGGGAAGCATATATAAACAAAAAAGTCGCTGAAAATCAGCGACTTTTTTAAGCGGTGCGGACGAGGCTCGAACTCGCGACCCCCGGCGTGACAGGCCGGTATTCTAAACCGACTGAACTACCGCACCAAGTTTTCAGTGAACTTCCCTTCGGGATTACAAAGGTACAAACTATTTTTGAATCTGCAAGGGGTTCCTGAAACTTTTTCAAAAAATTACTCAATCGTAATCTGTTTCTTGGCCTTCTCCACTTCCACCTTTTTCACCTTGGGCAGGTTTACGGTAAGGACGCCGTCCTCTACCTTGGCGCTGATGGCTTCACGGTTGGTGTCGTCGGGAAGGAGCATGGTCTGCTGGAATTTGGTGTAGGAGAACTCGCGGCGCACATAGTGGCCTTTCTTCTGTTCGTTCTCACTGCCTTTCTTTTCCATCTTGATTACCAGGTCGCCTTCTTCGTCCAGGTGGATATCGAAATCGGCCTTGGTCATACCGGGAGCGGCCAGCTCCAGCTGATAAGCGTCAGGGGTTTCCAGGACGTTGATGGCCGGGCAAGTGGCCTTGGGGCGCTCCATCCAGGTATTGTCAAAGAAATCGTTGAAGATGTCGGGCATCCAATTCTGATTGTGTCTTACAGGTAACATAACTAAAACCTCCTATATTTTTTATGTTTAACTTTCTGCCTCTTGATTTGGCAAATCCGGGACCAAGGGCCGAAAACGCGAAAAAAACAGACAAGCTGGCAGGTTCGCTTGCCAAAATGGCCGAAAGAATGCCAAAATCCAGAAAATAATCGTACTTTTGTTATTCACTAATCTATTTGTTTATGGAAGAGGCTCCGCTCCAGCACTGGTATGCGCTGAAACTGTTCTACAACAAGGTTTTCGAAATGGAAAGCCTGTTGCAGCAGCGGGGCATGGAAACCTATCTGGCGGTCCAGTCCGTCCGCCTGAAAGGGGCGGCGCACCTGGCTGCACGGAAGCGGCTGGCCGATGTATCGGCCCCCAAAGACCATCGCTATGTTGTGGAGGGCGCAGAGATCTATGCGCGGAAGCCGCTGGTGACCTCACTCCTCTTTGTCTATGCCACCACGGCGGAGATTGCCGAGATTGACAAACTGCTCCGGGAACCTACCGCTATGGGGCGCGCCAAAGGCTTTGTGTACAAGACGGCCGATTTTACCACTTTCGCCACCATCCCGGCCAAGCAGATGGAACAGTTCCGCCTGGTGGTGGATTCCGGCGCCGGCGGTTTGGAGTTTTTTGCCGATGACGACTTCACGCGTTATAAACAAGGTTCGCGCGTGCGGGTAACTTCGGGGCCGATGAAAGGCGCCGAGGGTTACATCAAGCGCATCCGCCGCGACCGTCGCCTCCTGGTGTGCATCGAAGGCATCATAGCCGTGGCCACGTCCTATATCCCGCCGGAACAATTGGAAATCGTTTCATAACGCTATGCCCGCAGAAGGAAACATACTGGTCAAGAAGGCCCGCGTGAACAACCTGAAGGACATTACGGTGGAGATTCCCCGTAACCGGCTGGTTGTGATCACCGGCGTCTCCGGCAGCGGAAAGAGTTCCCTGGCGTTTGACACGCTCTTTGCCGAAGGGCAGCGACGTTTTGCGGAGAGCCTCTCGTCCTATGCCCGCCAGTTCCTGGGCCGTATGGTAAAACCGGATGTGGAAACCATTGAGGGCATTCCGCCGGCCATCGCCATCGAGCAGCGCGTGAACATCCGGAATCCCCGTTCCACGGTGGCCACCACCACGGAAATCTACGACTATCTGCGCATCCTCTTCGCCCGTATCGGCCGCACATATTCGCCCGTGAGCGGGGAGGAGGTGAAGGCCCACACGGTACAGGATGTCCTGGAAGCCTTGTCGGCCCCGGGCGCCTATTATATCCTGGCCGATTTGCATTGGGACGCGCGCGAAGACAAGGTGGAACTGATGCTCGTCCTCAAGGAAGAGGGCTACGGCCGCCTGTTTTCTCCTTCCGAGAACAAGATTTATCAGATTGAAGAAGTCCTGCAGCTGGATGGCCGCTATCCGGCCGGATTGATGCTGCTGGTGGACCGCGTGAAGACTTCCGGTCCGCTGGACGAGGACCTGCGCACCCGTCTGCACAGTTCCGTCCAGGCCGCCTTTGACAAAGGCAACGGCGACATGGCCCTTTCCGAAGTGCGAAGCGGGGGCTGTGAGATAGTGCACTTCTGCTCCCGCTTTGAGCGCGATGGAATGGTGTTCAGGCAGCCGGACGAATATTTGTTCTCCTTCAACAGCCCGCTGGGCGCCTGTCCCGTTTGCGGCGGCCTGGGTAAGATTGTGGGCGTGAGCGAAGATCTGGTGGTGCCGGACAAGACCAAGAGCATATATGACGGAGCCATTGCCTGCTGGCGCGGGGATAAGATGGGCTGGTTCAAGGACCAGGTGGTGAGAAACTCGGAGAAATACGGCATTCCCATCTTTGAGCCTTATTGCAAACTTACACCGGAGCAGAAACGCATCCTCTGGGAGGCCCGCTCCGTTATGGGCGACGAATCCACCATCGTAGGCATCAACGAGTTCTTCGAGTGGGTGGAAAGCAATCGCTACAAGGTGCAGTACAAATATATGTTAAGCCGATATTCCGGCCGTACCACCTGTCACGCCTGCGGCGGCAGCCGCCTGCGCCCGGAAGCCTTGTATGTAAAAATCTGCGGCAAGACCATCCACGACCTTCTCTCTATGACCGTGGATGAACTGCTGGTGTGGTTCCACCAATGTGAATTAACGGCTTATGAGGCAGAGATTGCCGGGAAGGCCATTGAGGAAATCCAGTACCGCTTGCAGTGTATCCAGGATGTAGGCTTGGGTTATCTTACGCTGAGCCGCACCATGAATACGCTTTCCGGCGGCGAGAGCCAGCGGGTGAACCTGGTAACGGCCTTGGGCAGTTCCCTGGTGGGCTCCCTGTATATCCTGGATGAACCTTCCATCGGCCTGCATCCCCGCGACACGGACCGGCTCATTGCTGTACTCAAGCGCCTGCGCGACATTGGCAATACCGTGGTGGTGGTGGAGCACGACCCTGAGATTATCCGGGCGGCGGACTGCCTCATAGACCTGGGACCCCGGGCCGGCGTGAACGGCGGCGAGGTGGTGTTCCAGGGGATGCCCGGTCAAGCCGGGCATGACGAGGAAGAGCGTTCCCTGACGCTGCAGTACCTGGCGGGTATTCGCAAGCGGTATGTGCGGGAAAAGAACCCCTGGCGCTATTCCATTACCGTGCAGGGGGCTATGCAGAACAACCTCAAGGACATTGACGTACAGTTCCCGCTGAATGCCTTTACCGTGGTTACCGGCGTTTCCGGCAGCGGAAAGAGCTCCCTGGTGGGCGATATCCTGTATCCGGCCCTGCACCGGCTCCTGAACGAGACAGGAGACCTGCCCGGTACCTTCAAGGGCCTTGCCGGCGACGTGAACCGCATCTCCCGGGTGGAGTATGTGGATCAGAATCCCATCGGCCGGAGTTCCCGCTCCAACGCCGTCACCTATTTAAAGGTATACGACGACATCCGCAAGCTCCTGAGCGATCAGCAATATGCCCGGATTAACGGCTTCACGCCCAGTTATTTCTCCTTCAACCAGGACGGCGGCCGTTGTCCGGAATGTCAGGGCGACGGCTTTGTGAAAATCGGCATGCAGTTCATGGCCGATGTCACCATGGTGTGCGAAAGCTGCGGTGGCAAGCGCTTCAAGCCCGAAATCCTGGAAGTACGTTACCAGGGTCTGAACGTGGACGATATCCTGAATCTGAGCGTGGACCAGGCCATTGCCTTTTTCCGGGCGCAGAAGGAGCCGGCCGCCCAGACCATCGCAGACAAACTCCAGCCCCTGGTGGACGTGGGCCTGGGCTATATCAAGCTGGGACAGCCTTCCAGCACGCTTTCCGGCGGCGAAAGCCAGCGCATCAAGCTGGCCTATTTCCTCTCGCTGGCCGAGGGTGGCCGGGAGCGGATCCTGTTCATCTTCGACGAACCCACCACCGGCCTGCATTTCTACGATGTGGAAAAACTCCTGCGGGCTTTTGACGTGCTCATCGGCAAGGAACATACGGTGATTGTGGTGGAACACAACCTGGATGTGATTCGCAGCGCCGACTGGGTGATCGACCTGGGACCGGACGCCGGCGACCGGGGCGGGGAAGTGGTGTTTGCCGGAACGCCGGAACGCCTGATGGCCGAGGGAGATACATTCACAGCCCAATACCTGCGCGTATGAAGCGGATAGCAGCCCTTACCATGGTCCGTAACGACGATTTCTACCTGCGCAAGTGGGTAGAATATTATGGCGGACAGTTGGGAAAAGAGAATCTGTACATCTACTTCGACGGCCTGGACCAGGCCATCCCCCCTTTCTGCGAAGGAACCCACGGCGTCTGTCTCCCCAAAGTGGGAACGGATGTAGTATCCAACGACAAAGGCCGGGTGGCGGTTTTGAGCGCCAAGGCAGCCGAGCTGTTTGCCGCTGGATATGAACTGGTGATAGGAACGGATGCCGATGAATTCCTGGTTCCGGACCCGGAGCTGGGGAAAAGCCTGCCGGCTTTTCTGTCCGGCCTTGAGATCCGGGGCTGTGCTTCGGCCCTGGGCTTGGACGTGGGGCAGAAACTGGGGGAGGAAGGAGCTATCTGTGAAACGGAGCCTTTCCTGAGCCAGCGGCATTATGCCCAGCTGGGCACGCGCTATACCAAAGCCTGCATCCTGGCGAAACCCTTGGAATGGGGCAGCGGCTTCCATCGGGTGCGTGGCCACAACTTCCATATTGTCAAGGGCTTATACCTGTTTCATTTGGGATATTTCGATATGGGACGTATTGAGGCGCGTTTTCAGGATCAGGACCGTCTTGCCCTTGGCTGGGAGCGTCATCTGAAGAAACGTTCCCGTACCATCCGCTTGGTTTCTCGCTTGAAAGCCCGGGATTTCGAACGCTGGACCCGTTGGGCCCGCTACTGTCAGACCTTGCTGCGGCCGCCGTATGCCTGGAACAAACCGGCCCTGCTGGGCTTGAAAATCATTGTCCGGATTCCGGACCGTTTCCAGCAGTTGCTGTAAGGGTTTCCGCCTTAGCCAGAATACTTTCTACGGAGATGTCCCTCAGGCAGGGGCAGTCTCCCAGGCGGCATTTCCCTTCTCCGTACACGCTGCAAGGGCGGCAGGGGAGGTCCAGTTGGAGGTAATTGCGGGCGGGATCGGCCCCCCAGGCCGAATAGCCCACGGCGGGGTGGGTGGAACCCCAGATGGCCAGCAGGGGTGCTCCGGCGAGCGAAGCCATATGCATAGCCGAGGAATCCATCGTGATGACGAGGTCCAGCCGGGCCATCAGGGACACTTCGCCGGCCAGGTCGGTTTTTTTGAAGACGGGAACCACGTTGGGACAGGCCGAAGCCATACGCTGGCAAAAGGCCAGTTCCTCGCCGCCGCCGGAGAAAAGGAATACCTTGTCATAGCGGGCGGCCAGGGCTTTCACCAGTTCTGTGCGGTGGGGCTCCGGATAGATTTTTAACTCCGAGGCGGCGAAGGGCGCGTAGCCCACCCATCGGCCTGTTTTTTCGCCGAAAACGGCAGGCATGGGTGCTTCCCAGCGGGCGAGCGCCGGCGGTGCAACAGGATAACCCAATTCGGCGAAAACATCGCAGAAGCGCAGCACGTTGTTCTCCAGCCAGACCAGCTGTTTGTTGCGGGGCCGCAGAAGCGGACGGCGCTGGGCATAGCGCTGCCGATACTTGGCGCAGGGGACGCCCTTGATGCCCATAACCAGGCGAACCAGCTTGCCGCGAAACTCGTTTCGCAAATCGGCTACACAGTCCGGCTGCGCGGCGCGGATATCCTTCATCAGCTGGCGAAAGTCTTTGATTTCAATGAATTGCAGCCCTTCGATGCCGGTGAAAAAGGCGGGCATGCGCGGCTTGGTGGCAATGACAATCTCCAGTTCCGGATAGGTTTGGCGCAACGCCCGTACGGCATGGACCAGCATGGCCACGTCGCCGATTCCGGCGCTCCGGAGGATGAGGATGCGGGCCATTACTTCTTGGCGTAGAGCACCGGATTGGTATCGGTGTCGTTGTACATCTTCATCTGCTTGTACACCTTCATACGCTTGGTGCCGGCGGAGAGGTCTTCCAGCAGTTCGGTGATGGACTGCGTAAGGTCTTCCCGCTGGGTGAGCAGCACCTGCAGTTTCGCTGCGCAACGGGCGCGGTGTTCGGCCGATGCATCGGGACGCGTGGCTTCGGCCTGCATATGGTAGATTTTGAGCGCCAGGATGGAGAGCCGGTCGATGGCCCAGGCGGGCGTTTCCGTGTTCACGCGGGCATCGGCTTTTGGCGTAACCTCTTGGAACTGTTGCAGGTAATACGAGTCGATGTATTCCACCATATCGGTGCGGTCCTGGTTGGACTTGTCGATGCGGCGCTTGATGGCCAGGGCCTCCACCGGCTGGATGTCCGGATCCCGGATGATGTCTTCCAGATGCCACTGCACGGTGTCAATCCAGCATTTCTGATAGAGCAGGAAGGCCAGGGAGCCTTTCTCATAGGGATTGGGGCAGGAGGTGTCGATGTTGTCGGTGGTATGATAATCGGCGATGACACGGTCAAACAACCGGTTGAAGTCGGTGGGTTTCATGCTAAATCATTTCTTGATAAATCTTCCAATACGCGCTGGCGGCCTTGTCCCAGGTGAAGCGCGACAGATGGGCGTCGATGGCCGTCCGGGACAGATTTGCCTGCAAACCCTGTTCCAAAACGGCCTGCATAGCTTCGGGTTGGAAGGCGTGATCAAAATAAAAGACACAGTCTCCGCCCACCTCGGGCAGCGAAGTGCGGTCCGAGCAAAAGACAGGCTTGTAATATTGCAGGGCCTCCAGTACCGGCAAGCCGAACCCTTCGGCCAGGGAAGGAAAGAGGAAGGCCTGGCAATGCTGCAGGTACCAGTGTTTCTCGGCGGTATGCACCGGGCCGATGAACTTGACCCGCTCCTCCACTTTCCAGCGGCGCGCTTCCAGAAGAATCTCCTGGGCATAGGCTTTGTCTTCCACCGGACCGGCGATGAGGAGGTCCAGGTCGTTGCCCACCAGCAGGGGCGGGAGCACGTGCACGTTCTTGTTTCGGCTGATGCGGTTGATATTCAAGAGGAAAGGCCGTTCGGGAACCACAGCCGGCGCCTGCACGCTGGCGGGGCAGGCCTCGGTTCCGTTGTACACCACGTCCACGGACTTCCCCTTGGTGTCGAAGTAGGTCAGGATATCCCTTTTGGATGCTTCCGAGATGGTGACGATACGCGTGGCACGACGAATGACTTGCTGGTACAGCCTCCGGTGGTGGGCCCGCCTGGGGTTGGATTCCTCCATATGCATAAAGTTCACATCGTGAATGGTGACGAGCACCGGTATGCGTGAGCTGGGCCAATACTTGGATTGTTGGCTGGCACAGTGCCACAGGGCGGTATGGGCCGGTACCGGCAGATAGAACTTCTGGCAGGAGTGCCAGCGCAAATAGTCTACCGACGGGCCGAAACTACCTATGAAGGCTTCCGGAACATAGAGGGACAGCCGGGGGGCGTCCGATGGCGACTGATTCACCAGGGAGCGGGCCAGGTTGTTACAGTAACTGTGGAAACCGGTAAAGGGCTTCCGAAGTTGCTCACAGTCGAAAACAAGGGTCCTCATTGGGCGCAAAGGTAAAAAAAAAGGCGGTTTTTCTAAAATTTATCAGTACTTTTGCGATACGATGAAAGGAATAGTACTCGCCGGTGGCTCCGGCACCCGTCTGTACCCCATTACCAAAGGGGTTTCAAAGCAGTTGCTTCCCATCTATGACAAGCCCATGGTGTATTATCCCGTGAGCGTGCTTATGCTGGCGGGAATCCGGGATATTCTGGTGATTTCAACGCCGCAGGATCTGCCCGGTTTCCAACGTCTGCTGGGCGACGGATCCAGTTTCGGCGTGCATCTTTCCTATGCGGAGCAGCCTTCTCCGGACGGTCTGGCACAGGCCTTTATCATTGGGGCGGATTTTATCGGCGACGACAGTGCCTGCCTCGTGCTGGGCGACAATATCTTCCACGGCGCGGGTTTTGGCGGCCTGCTGCGCGAAGCCGTCCGTGCGGCCGAAGAAGAAGCCAAGGCCACCGTGTTCGGCTATTGGGTCAGTGACCCCCAGCGTTATGGCGTGGCCGAATTCGACAAGGACGGCAATTGCCTTTCCATTGAGGAAAAGCCTGCTCAGCCCAAGAGCAACTATGCCGTTGTGGGCTTGTATTTCTATCCCAACAAAGTGGTGGATGTTGCCCGTCATATCAAGCCTTCTGCCCGGGGCGAACTGGAAATCACCACGGTGAACCAGGTTTTCCTGCAGGCCGGAGAACTCAAGGTCCAGACATTGGGCCGCGGGTTCGCCTGGCTGGATACGGGCACGCACGACTCCCTGGCCGAGGCTTCCATCTATATCGAAACCATCGAGAAACGGCAAGGTCTCAAGGTGGCCTGCCTGGAGGCCATCGGCCTGCAAAAAGGCTGGGTCTCACCGGAACAGGTCCGTGCTGCAGCCGCTCCTATGGCCAAGAACCAATATGGACAGTATCTGCTTAAGGTCGCCGATGAAGTAGAGAAAAACGGCCCGTTCAGTTATGATTAACGTCATTGAAACACATATTCCCGGCGTATTCATCATCGAGCCCAAGGTGTTTGGGGATGCGCGGGGGTACTTTATGGAATCCTGGTCCCAGCGGGACTTCGACGCAGCCGTGCGTCCCATCCGCTTTGTCCAGGACAACGAGAGCAAAAGCCGTTACGGGGTGCTCCGGGGCTTGCATTTCCAAAAGGGGAGGTATGCCCAGAGCAAACTGGTGCGTGTGGTAAGCGGCCGCGTGTTGGACATCGCCGTAGATATCCGCGTGGGTTCGCCTACTTTCGGCCAGTATGTGGCTTGTGAACTGTCAGACCAGAATCATCGGCTGTTCTTTATTCCCCGCGGTTTCGCGCACGGCTTTTCCGTCTTGAGCCAGGAAGCCGTTTTCCAGTACAAGTGCGACAATCTCTATGAACCTTCGGCGGAGGGGGCCATTGCCTGGGACGATCCTGCTCTGGGCATAGACTGGGGGCTTCCGAAGGCCGATATCCTTTTGTCGGAGAAAGATCAGCACCACCTGCCGTTAAGGGAGGCCGATGGCCTGTTTGACTATTACATAGATTATTACGCCCTATGAAAGTCCTGGTAACCGGAGCCAACGGCCAGTTAGGGATGAGCCTGAGGAGGATTGCATCCTTCCTTTTCACCGATGTGGAAGAGCTGGACATCACGGACCTGGCGGCCGTGCGGAATATGGTGGCCCGGGAACAGGTGGATTGTATTGTAAACTGTGCGGCCTATACCAACGTAGATGCGGCCGAAGATAATCCCGCGCTGGCGGAACTCCTGAACGCCAGGGCCGTGGAGAATCTGGCCGTGGCTATGAAGGAAGTGGATGGCTTGCTGGTACATATCTCAACGGACTATGTCTTTGGCGCAGAGGTGCTTAATACGCCCATCCCGGAGACACAGCATCCGGCGCCGCTGGCCGTGTACGGCCGTACCAAGTGGCAAGGAGAAGAGGCCATCCTGCGCAGCGGTGTGCGTCACATCATCCTGCGCACAGCATGGCTCTACAGCGAGTATGGGAAGAATTTCGTCAAAACCATGTTGCGTCTGACGGCCGAAAAACCCAGCCTGAAGGTGGTATGCGACCAAGTGGGCACGCCCACCTATGCCGGAGACCTGGCCGCCGCCATTCTCCGGATTCTGGAGAATCCCAGGGAAGGCATCTATCATTATACCAACGAGGGTGTCTGCTCCTGGTTTGACTTTGCCAAAGCCATTGCCTCCCTTGCCGGGAACGATGCCTGCGACATCCAGCCCTGTCGAAGCCACGAATTTCCGTCCAATGTGCATCGGCCGGCCTATTCTGTCCTGGACAAAAGCCTGGTGAAAGCCACTTTCGGCCTGCAGATCCCTTACTGGCTGGATTCGCTCCGCCTCTGTGTGGCGCAACTCAAGGATCAATAACCAGCACGGCCAGCGTATCGCGGTTCACCGGAGGACCGGCCTGGAAATACACCACGGCCGATCCGCCTTTCCACGTGTGGATGGTGAGTCCGTTCCCGTCCGGATCCACGGTATAACTGTATAGCTCGGCCACGCGGGGATCATCGTCGTGAGCCAGCGGCTCTATGTACATAGGGGTTCCGGGCGGTTCTACTTCACACCAGAGATGGAAATCATCGCCGGAACGGCATTCATTGTAGGCGGCCGGATGCAGGTTGAAGCGGGTTTGTCCTTCCAGGCCACTCTTGTCTACGCGCCAACTGTCTTCCTGCAGTCCGTCGCCTTCGGGCCGGACAGTAATCCGGTACCGGACATTCCTGAAAACGTCAAAGTTGTTCAGGTTCTCTCCCAGATAGAAACGGTAGATGAGGTATTCTCCTGCACGGGAATGGAGCGAGGGGGAGTTATATTCGGCCCTGAGCTCAATATAGGAACAGACTTCCTGATAGCGGCCGTCGGTGAATACCTTTCCGCTGTCGGTGGTAACGTGCTCCAGAAGGTCTCCCTGGGCATTTTCCAGCAAATACACGTTCACAGGGCCGCTCATTCCCAGGGTTTCGTCCTGGTTCAAGGCCGCTACCTGCGACCAGTTCTTCGTATAACCGTTGCCGAAAACCTGCGTGGCGCCTTCGGCCTTGCTGGTTCCGAACAGTCGCACGGAGTTGGGACAGCCGCCCACCCGGACTTCCCGTACGGTGAACGTGACCTCCGGGTTCAGGGCCCGCCGGTCGACGCGCAGTTCAATCTTCGCCATAAGCCTTTCCAGGGGGAGCTCGACCATTCCGTCCGCGCCCAGAGCCACGTTGTCCAGGTGGGCGGCCATCGGCATCCCCGGGGTGAATTCGTCGGGATAGGCCATGTGATAACGGTAGGAAAGCGCTTCCTCCAGCGAACGGCAGGGGAGTTCGTAACCCAGATTGGCGGCTGCCAGAATGGTATAGGGGACATCCTGCAGCAGGCGTGTCTTGTAACAGACCTTCCCGTTTTCCAGGACCAATTGCCTGCGGGTAAGAAACACTTTCTCTTCCAGTATTCCGAAGGAATTGAAAATGAGAAGGTTGTAGTCTGTAATCAGGGTTTCGTCCGGGTCAACGGCACGCGTGACGGCAGCACCGGTGGTTAAACAAATGGTTGAATTGATGCGCTTGTCGGGCGTTGTCATCCGCGTGCACGCGACCAGGAACAACAATAGGATACAGGTTCTCTTCATGTTTTAGTACGTAACCGTATAAGGCTCCCACTCTTCCCAGGGGAGCGTTTGGGTTTCCAGGACAAAGGCGCCGCTCACCGTGGGGATGTCGGGACTGGGCGAACCCATCCGGCGCAGGGTGATGTCCAGTTCCACACAGGTGTCCGGTTTCAGATCCCCCAGGGGAATGGGATAGTAACAGGTAATGGGGCCGATGGTTCCCGCCAGCACCAGATGTGTTTGGGTGCCGGGGTAGCAGTAAAAGGTTTTCTCTGGGAAGATGCGCTGGAGGCCGATTTCCCCGCACCCGTCCTGCCACAGCATTTCCGGTTCTGGCAGCCGCCGGACAGCCACGCTGTCCAGGTAGCCGGGATTCATCCAGGAAACCGGTCCGTTGTCTCCTGTATCCAGTGGCAGGCATTCGGAGCCTGCGTAGGTAAGAAAGAGCTGTTGATTGTAAAAGGTACCTCCTACGTAGGGCCTTCCAATGAAATCACAGGAGACGGAACGGATCCGGATAGCGGTGAGCATAGGATGCAGCTCCAGCACGGCTTGGCGGGATGCGCCGTCGGGCAGCAGGAGCGTGCCATATAATAGGGGAGAACGGGCCGAATCCCGTTCCAGGGAGAAACAGTGTTTGCAGAGGTCGCCATAGGTGCGGATCCGGTTCCAGCTGTCTACTTCTCCAGTTTTGCCGGACAGGGCCACCAGGCGCTTGGCGCCTGTGCCCGAGAGCCCGTAAAGGGTCTGCTGCAGGTCGGTTACCTGCTGGTAGGAATCCAGCAGCTGTACGCCCACGGTATCGAAGAAGAACAGGTCTACGGCCTCCGGAACGGAACTCTTGGTGTCCAGGGAGAGGAGGACGGCCTTTGTGTTGGGCAGCAATGTCTCTTGCGTACACGAAGAAAAAAAGGCCGGCGACTGCAGGAAAGCAGCCAATGTTGCCGCAGAGGCGCAGCGGGCGAAATGCTCGAAGAAGTAGTGGTGTCGTGGTAAAGTCTTGAATGAAAACCGGCCTGTATTTTTGCTTCGTGTCATGGGCTGCTGTGTTTTGTCTGCAGCAAAGCTAAAACAGGCGCCACCATTTCTCCAAGCATCGTAAAAAAGAAAGTGTTGTTTCAGGTGATTTTCCGTGAAACAACACTTTTTCTGAAGGTAAATCGTAAGAAAAAATACACTTTCTTACGAATTCTTGGACCTTGGACTAACCGCCGAAGTTGTCAAAGAGGATGCTCTCAGGGGCAACGCCCAGGCTGTCCAGAAGGTCGCAGACGCACTTGGTCATCATAGGCGGACCGCACATAAAGTACTTGATATCCTCGGGAGCCTCGTGGTTCTTGAGGTAGGTTTCGTTCATCACGTTGTGTACGAAACCAGGGGTGTACTTCACGCCGGCGGCATCGGCTGCCGGGTCCGGACGGTCCAGGGCCAGATGGAAGTGGAAGTTCGGGAAGTCTTTCTCGATTTCGGCGAAGTCTTCCAGATAGAAGGCTTCCACCAGGGCGCGGGCGCCATAGAAGAAGTGCACTTCCTTCTTGGTCTTGAGGGTCTTGAACAGGTGCATAATGTGGCTGCGGAGGGGAGCCATACCGGCGCCACCGCCTACGAATACGTATTCCTGGCTGTCGGGATCGTCCTTCGGGAGGAGGAATTCTCCGTAAGGGCCGGAAATCATCACCTTATCGCCCGGCTTGCGGGAGAATACATAGGTGGAAGCGATACCCGGAGGCACACCCGGCACAAACTTGAAGACGCCCTTGGGCTGGGTGCGGTCGAACGGAGGAGTTGCGATACGCACGTTCAGTTTGATGAGGTCTTTCTCGGCCGGATACGAGGCCATGGAATAGGCACGGATGGTGGGCACGGTGTTCTTGAACTTCAGGCCGGTGATGCCGTACTTGTCCCAGTCGCCCTTGTAGATATCGGCCACGCCCATATCGGAGAAGTCGGCCTCATACTCGGGAATGTCAATCTGGATGTACTCACCGGACTTGAAGTCGATGTGCTCGCCTTCCGGGAGTTTTACGGTGAATTCCTTGATGAAGGTGGCTACGTTCTCGTTGGAGATCACTTCGCACTCCAGCTTCTTCACGCTGAGGGCGCTCTCCGGAACGGCAATCTGGATGTTGTCCTTCACCTTCACCTGGCAGCCCAGGCGCCAGCCTTCCTTGATCTGCTTGCGGGAGAAGAAGCCCGTTTCAGTGGGAAGGATGGTTCCGCCGCCTTCCAGCACCTGCAGTTTGCACTGGCCGCAGTTGGCCTTACCGCCGCAGGCGGAGGGGAGGAAGATGCCGTGATCGGCCAGGGTGTGCATGACGTCGCCGCCGGGGGTCACTTCCAGTTCCTTGGTGCCGTTGTTGATGTTGATCTTAACGGTGCCGGACGGGGTGACGGCGGCCTTGATGACCAGCAGGAGGGCCACCAGAATCAGGGTCACTACTGTAATGACGATGATGGAGAAAAGAATTGTATTACCCATAGTTTCGTCCTCCTTACAGTGCAATACCCATAAAGGTCATGAAGGCAAGGCCCATCAGACCCACGGTGATAAAGGTGATACCCAGGCCTTTCAGCGCGGCAGGAACGTTGGAGTAGCTCATCTTCTCGCGGATGGCGGCCAGGGCCACGATGGCCAGGAACCAGCCGATACCGGAACCCAGGGCATACACGGTGGCCTCGCCGATGTTCAGGAAGTCTTTCTGCTGCATGAACAGGGAACCGCCCAGGATGGCGCAGTTCACGGCGATAAGCGGCAGGAAGATACCCAGCGCGGAATAGAGTTCGGGAGAGAACTTCTCCACTACCATTTCTACGATCTGTACGATGGCGGCGATGACGGCGATGAAGACGATGAAGCTGAGGAAGCTCAGGTCCACCCCTTCGATCAGGGCATCGGGTGCCAGCACATAGGTGTTGAGCAGGTAGTTGATGGGAAGCGTGACCAACAGCACGAAGATGACCGCGACACCCAGGCCAGCAGCTGTCTTCACATTCTTCGATACCGCCAGGAATGAGCACATTCCCAGGAAGTAAGCGAAGATCATGTTGTCCACAAAGATGGACTTGACGAATAAGCTAAGATATTCCATAAGGCGTCGGGGTTATTTTTCTTGCAGGTCTTTCTGGATGGAACGTTGCACCCACACGATGCATCCCAGCAGGATGAGGGCGAAGGGCGGCAGGATCACCAGGTTGTTGGGAACATAACCAAAGCGGTTCAGGATGTCGATGCCGAACAGGGTTCCGCTGCCCAGGAGCTCGCGGAAGAAGGCAACGATGATGAGGATGAGGCCGTAGCCGGCGCCGTTGGCCACACCGTCCAGGAAGCTGGGCCAGGGCTTGTTGCCCAGGGCGAAAGCCTCGATGCGGCCCATCACGATACAGTTGGTAATGATGAGGCCGATATAGACGGACAGCTGCTTGTCAATGGCGTAGGTGGCTTCGAAGCTCTTGAGGACCTGGTCCACCAGGATTACCATCATGGCCACCACTACCAGCTGGACGATGATACGTACACGGCCGGGAATGGTGTTTCTCAGGAGCGAGAGGATGAGGCTGGAAATACCGCAGACCACAATCACGGAGAGGGCCATGACCAGCGCGCCCTTCAGGGTGACGGTAACCGCCAGCGAAGAGCAGATACCCAGCACCAGGACGGTAATGGGATTCCCCTTGAAAATGGGGTTCAGAATGGTTTCTTTCAGTTTTGCATCCATGGCTTATTCCTCCTCACATTTGTGCTGTTCACAATCATGGGCCTCTTCTTTACAATCGTGGGCCTCTTTGCCTTCGCAGCAGGACTTCTGGCAGGATTTCTCCTGGGCCAGGAAGTACTTGGCATAGGCGGCGAGCCAGGTGTCGATGGCGGCATCCAGGCCCTGGGAAGTCATGGTGGCACCGGTGATGGCGTCTATCTTGTTGTCCGCCACGGACTTGCCTTCGGCATCCTTGGGAGCGCCACCCTTCACGATTTCAATGACATTGGCCTGGCCGAAATCGGCCACTTCGCCCACGAACTCCTTCTGGAAGGAAGGGTCGTCCTTGATCTTGGCACCCAGGCCGGCGGTCTCGGATTCGTGGTCGAAGTAGGCGCCGGTCATGGTAGCCGTGCCGTTCTCGAACGAGATGTATCCCCAGATGGGACCCCACAGGCCGGCGCCGTAGATGGGCACCACCGTGCGGCCGTTCTTGAAGATGAACACGGGGAGTTCGGGTTCGCCCGTCTTGTTGGGACCGCCCTTGATGTTGTAGTTCTCACGTTTGAGCTGCTTAGGGCTGTAGACGTCAATGCCTTCCAGCTCCCTTACCACCTGACCGTCCAGGTTGATCACGAACGCCTTGTCAATTTCCTGGGCATATTTGTCCAGTTTGGCGGCATTGCCCAGCTTGTCCAGTTCGGCCTTGGTGCCGTATTGGGCGCTGGTGAGCATCTGGGAGATGGTTTCCGCCTTTTCGTTGGCATCCTGCTTGGCCTTGAGGCTTTGGGATACGAAGGCAAGGAGTGCAGCTACCAGCACCACGATAACAGTGGTGTAGATAACGGTATATACGTTGTTATTGGTATTCATAGCACAGTTCCTTTAGGCGGTTAAAGCTTTTTTGGCACGGCGGCTGGTGTGTGTGCTCACTACGCAATGGTCGATGAGCGGAGCCATGGTGTTCATAAGCAGGATGGCCAGCATCATGCCTTCCATATAACCGGGGTTCCACAGACGCACCACCACGGCCAGGGCACCTACCAGGAAGCCGTAGATCCACTTGCCGGTTTCCGTCTGGGCGGCGGTAACAGGGTCGGTGGCCATGAAGACGGAGCCGAAGAGGAAGCCGCCCATAACCAGCTGATAATAGCAGGGCACTGCCGTGGCACCGGCCAGTTGGCCCAGCCAGCCAACGAGGAGGCCGCCGGCGAGGGAGCTAACCATAATCTTCCAGGAGGCTACGCCGGTCCAGACCAGGATGAGGGCGCCGATGAGGATGGCGATTACGCTGGTTTCACCGGTGCTGCCGGGGATGAAACCCCAGACCATATCCATAAAGGAATACTGGCCCACAGCACCTGTGGCGGCGTCGAAGGCGCCGTCGTGGGCGATGGCTAGCGGCGTGGCAGCGCTGATGGCATCCACGTCCTTAAGGGCGGGGACCCAGGTCTTGGAAACCCATACGCTGGAGCCGGACATGCTGGAAGGATAGGAGAAGAACAGGAAGGCGCGGGCCACCAGGGCCGGGTTCCAGATATTCATACCGGTGCCGCCGAAGACCTCTTTCACAAAGAGGACGCTGAAGGCCACGGCCAGGGCCACCATCCACAGCGGAACATCCACCGGGACGATGAGCGGAATCAGGAAGCCCGTGACGAGGTATCCCTCGTTCACTTCTTCGCCGCGGATCTGGGCGCTGCCGAATTCAATGGCAAGGCCCACTGCATAGGAGACCACGAACAGCGGAAGCATCCGGAGCAGTCCATACCAGAACATATGCCAGAAGTTCCAATCCAGTCCGTACAGGGTAGAAGTCTGGAGACCCACGTTGTACATGCCGAAGAGGGCCGCGGGAACCAGTGCGATCACAACCATGATCATCACGCGCTTGAGGTCGATACCGTCGCGTACGTGGGCGCCCTTAGCGGTAACGGTGCCGGGAACACGCAGGAAGGTGTCGAAAGCGTCAATAGAAGAGTGAAGCCAGTACAGCTTGCCGCCTTTCTCAAAAAGGCCAGGTTTCTTTTCGTCTGCCATAGCTTATGCCATTTCTTTGATCATGAGGTCGATACCCTTTTGGATAATGGCCTGGATCTCGTTCTTGGAAGGGTCTACATAGTCGCACAGGGCGAGGTCTTCGGGAAGGACTTCATAAATGCCGAATTTCTCCATCTTTTCGATGTCGCCGGCCAGGCAGGCCTTGATGAGGTAGATGGGGAAGATGTCCATGGGGGTGACATCCTCGAAGCATTTGGTTTCCACGAAGGCGCGGGGACCGCCGTGCAGGTTGGTGTCCATGTTGTACCAGGAACTGCTGTGCACCTTGGGGCGGAAAGGCTTGGCCCAGCCGAACCATTCGCGCTCATAGCCTTCCTGCAGGAGGGTGAGCTGGTTCTGGAAGAAGCCCAGGTAACCTTCGGCGCCCAGGATTTCACCGGTGAGGACGTCGCCGCCGATGACGCGGACACCCTGAGCGGCAGCCGTGATGGCTTTCACAGGGGTGCCGGAGAGGCACTGCACATAGCCGGTCTTAGGGGCGGCGGGGCCGGTGACGGCCACCTTGCGCGTGAGATCCAGCTTGCCGGTGTTGATGACATGGCCGATGGCAGCCAGGTGCAGCAGGGAGAGGGTCCATACAAGGTCGCCCTTCATGACAGGGGCGATGTGGCTGATCTGTACGCCCACGTTGCCGGCCGGATGGGGACCGCTCACCGTGTGCAGCGTGGCGTTTTTCAGCTGGGCAAACGTATTGGCGCCCTTTTTTACGGAAACATGGACCGGAGCCACCAGGGACAGTGCATCGATACCCGCCTGGATGTCCTTGAGGGCATCTCCCAGGGTGAATTCGAGGTCTGCGGCCAGGGGCGCCGTGGAGAAGGAGGATACGAAAATTGCCTTGGGCGTGTCTTCGGGACCGGCCATCACGCCGTAGGGGCGCTGGATAAGCGCTCCCCAAAGGCCGCTCTTCAGGAGAAGGTCTTTGGTTTCGGCCGCCGATGCGGGAGCCTTGGTCCCGAAGTCCACGTACTCCTGCTTGGCATCGGCCTTCACGACAACTGCCAGCAATTTTCTCTTTTCGCCGCGGACGACCTGCTGAACCGTGCCACTGACGGGCGAGGTGAGAAGAATCTCCGGACGTTGTTTGTCGGCCATCACGGGGGAACCTGCCTTTACGGTGTCGCCTTCCTTCACCAGCAAGCGGGGCACCAGGCCCTTGAAGTCGGTGGGTTTGACGGCAACGATGTCAGGACTCACGGTTTGGATGACTTCCGGGGCGGCAGCACCCTTCACGGGGATGTTGAGGCCCTTTTTCAAATCGAGATTGTTTGACATTATTGATATGGTTTTGTGTATTTGCTAAAATACTTCGCGAAGTTACGAAATTTTTACTAATTTCGCGTTATAAATATGGGTGGACATGAGTGAGATTTTGAGCGAGCTGAATGAAGAGCAGCAAAGGGCTGTTACCTGTACGGAAGGCCCTGTACTCATTGTGGCGGGAGCAGGGTCGGGAAAGACCCGCGTATTAACCTCCAGAATAGCATATCTGATAGAAAAAGGGGTCCCGCCGGAGCGGATCCTGGCCCTCACTTTTACCAAGAAGGCGGCCGGGGAAATGAAGGAGCGGATTGCCCTGATGGTGGGGGAGCGGCAAGCACGCCGCCTCTGGATGGGGACATTCCACTCCGTCTTCATCCGTTTCCTTCGGGAATATGCCTCCCTCATCGGCTTCCCGGCCACGTTTACCATCTATGACACGGCCGATTCCGTGAGCGCCGTCAAGACGGTGATCAAGCAATTGGAACTGGACGACAAACTGTATAAGCCCAAGGAGGTACTCTCCCAGATTTCCAGAGCCAAGAACGACTTGGTAACCCCCACGCCCTATATGAACGGGGCCGGCGGTTTCCGCGAAGACGACGCCCGCAAGAAGAAGCCGGAGATTTACCGGATCTATGCCCGCTATTGCGAATTGTGCCGGCAATCGGGCGTGATGGACTTCGACGATATCCTCTTGTACCTGAATATCTTACTGCGTCAAAGTCCGGAAGCGCTGGCCGATATTTCCGGCCGTTTCAGCTACATCCTGGTGGATGAGTACCAGGATACCAACTTTGCTCAGTATGTAATCCTGAAGAAACTGGCTGGCGGTCATCAGAATATTTGCGTAGTGGGGGACGATTCCCAGTCTATCTATGGCTTCCGAGGTGCTCAGATTCAGAATATCTTGAACTTCCAGAAAGACTTCCCGGGCACCCGGCTGTTCCGGCTGGAAAGGAACTACCGCAGCACCCAGACCATCGTGAACGCGGCCAATTCGCTCATCGCCCACAACGAAGGCCGCATCCCTAAGCAGTGCGTCTCCATGGGCGAAAAAGGGGAGGTGATCCACCTGGTGCGCTCCTACACGGAACAGGAGGAAGCCCTGCAAATCGCATCGGCCATCCTCACGCGCATGCGATTGGAACAGGCCGAATATGAAGATTTCGCCATCCTGTATCGCACCAACGCCCAGTCCCGTGCCCTGGAAGAGCAGTTGCGCCGGCGGAATATCCCTTATATGATTTATTCCGGCAACTCTTTCTTTGAGCGGGCCGAGGTAAAAGACGTGATGGCCTATTTCAAACTGGCCGTGAACCTCAAGGACGATGAATCCTTCAAGCGGGTGGTGAACAAGCCGGCCCGCGGCATTGGCGACACTTCCATCCAGGCGCTTTCGCAGGCGGCGCTCGCATCCCGCGTCTCGCTCTATGAGGCCGCGGCCCTGCCGGACCTGGAGCGCTTCGGCCTCCGGAACGCTGCGGTACAGAAAATCCGCGCCTTTTGCACGCTGATGGAAAATGCGGCCGCGGAGGCTGCCCACGGCGACGCCTACGATGTGGCTATGTCCCTGGCCCGCGAGAGCGGCATCTACCTGTTCTACAAGGCCGATACTTCGGTGGAGGGGCAATCCCGCTTTGCCAACGTGGAAGAATTGCTGAACAGCATAAAAGCGTATTTGGAAGAAGTGGAGGCCGATGCCCTCGATGAAAAACCGCAGGTTACGCTGGCAGATTATCTGGAAAACGTCTCATTGCTGGCCAATGTGGACGTAGCGGAGGACGAGACCTCCAATAAAGTGGCCCTGATGACGGTGCACACGGCAAAAGGTCTGGAATTTCCTTATGTATTTGTGGCCGGCATGGAGGAGAACCTGTTTCCCTCTGGCGGCTGGATGGAGACCCCGCAGGAGTTGGAAGAAGAACGGCGGCTGTTCTATGTGGCCCTTACCCGGGCCAAGCGGGCGGTATCGCTATCCTATGCCGAAACCCGTATGCGCAACGGCAAGCACGAATCCAATGCCCCCAGCCGCTTCCTGCGGGAACTGGCACCGCAGTATTTGGACAAACCTATCCTGAAAGATGACCTGCGCCGGGCGGCCGAAGATGACACAGATTTCGGGGGCTTCCGTTGGGGCAGACCTAGGACTGAACGGGAGATACCCGCCTACGCAAAGAAAAAGGTCGAAGTCCCGGTAAGCCTCTCCCGTCCTGTCGTGGAGGACAGGCCGCCGCTCATTGACCCGAATTTTGTGCCGGATCCTATGTCCAGTTTCCGGGTGGGAGACCAGATTGAGCACAATCGCTTTGGGGCAGGAAAAGTCCTTGAGATTACGGGGAAGGTTCCAGACTTAAAGGCAAAAATCTTATTTGAGAAATACGGTGAAAAACTTTTGCTCTTAAAATTTGCAAAAATTCATCATAAATAGTTGTATTAGAGAATTCTTTTCTCTATATTTGTACCGAAGTTTTTCATAGTTTAAGTTTAGGTTAAGTAACCGGCCTCCCGCAGTGATGTGAGAGGCCGGTGAGTTTTAAGAGGTATTGCCGTGGGATAATTAGTCCTAACCGCAGTAGAAATACTGAGCCACCAGACGGCGCATGAGTTTGGTGTCGTTGCGGGCCTCGTAGTGGAGGTTGGCGTCGTTGTGCGCCCTCAGGGCTTTCAGAATGCCATCTATCATTCGGGGACGGAAGACATCGGCCTCCTCATAGATGGCACGGTCTTTTTCCAGGAAATTAGCAGATTCCGTGCAGCATGTGGGCAGCTGTGCCAGGGTGGCCAGACGGGCTGCATTTTCCTTTTTATGGATGTCCATATCCACGTAGGTTTCGGCTGCCAGCTTGAGGGCTTGCTCGCGCGGCATCTCCAATCCCTTGCGGGCGGCCACGCACAAACCGGCCATCAGCTGGTAAATATCGGCGCTGCAGTCCGGGCTGCGCATCTCGAAGGTTTGCTTGCCGGTGGTGTCGTGATCGGTCTGCTGTTCCAGGGGATTGGCGGCGGAGCACATATCGGTGCCGCTGCTCCAGCCCAGGGGAACGCGGACCAGGGCGCTGCGGTTGCAATCTCCCCAGCAAACGTTGGTGGGTGCTTCCTGGTGGGGGACCAGCCGGAAGTAGGAAGTAGGGTTCTTATTGCCGAAAGCCGTGATGGACGGTGCCAGAGTCATCAGGCCGGCGATGGCGGCGCGGGCTTCCTCGGAGAGCTTTCCATCGGCCCCTAACGTGACGTTGCGGCCGTCTTTCATCAGCCGCATATGGATATGCATCCCGCTTCCGGCCTTGCCGGTGGTAATCTTGGGGGCAAAGGAGACGTCCAGATTGTTCCTGTAAGCCAGGTTGCGGATCACCCATTTGGCCAGCAGAAGCTGGTCGGCCGCGGTTTCCACCGGGTTGGGCAGGAATTCTATCTCGTTTTGTTCGTATACCTTGCCGTCCAGGGTGAAATTGCCCACTTCGCTGTGACCGTACTTGATCTGGCCGCCGGTCTTGGCCACGTGGTCCATACAGGCGCGGCGGAAGTCGTTCAGTTTGGCAAAGGGCTCGCTTTCGTGGTAGCCCTTCTGGTCCGTGGCGGGGAAGAGGCTGTCTTCTTCGCAAATCACATAGTATTCCAGCTCTCCCATAGCCTCGAACTGCAGCCCGGTGCTTTCCTCAAAGGCTTTTTCGGCCCGCATGAGGGTGGCGTGCGGTGCGCAGTCGAAGGGCTGCCCATCCTTATTGAAGAAACTGCAGAGGAAGCAGATGGTGGGTATTTCGTTGAACGGATCCACGAAGGCTGTGCGGTAGCGGGGAATCACGTAGAGGTCGCTGTTGCCGGCTTCAATGAAGGAGGGGAAGAGGCTGGATCCGTCTACGCGTTCGCCTTCCGTGAGGATGGTTTCGGCGTAGGCGAGGTTGTTGACGGTGAAATTGAGGGTCTTGACCCGTCCGTCCTCGGCCGGATACATGAAATCAATCATGCGGATGCCTTTCTCACAGATAAAGTTCAGGATATCTTCACGGGTGAATTCTTCCGGGGATTTTTCCAGGAAAGCCACAACCTCGTTGGGGTTCAGCTCGATATTTTTGTTCATAGTTATGGGTTAGTTATTGATAAATTCCCTGTAATTCTCCTGCAGGATGATATCGGCCTCGGTGGAGGCGTCAATCACGGATTGGAGATAACTGTTGATGCTATAGATGCCCTGCATCCTTTTGGCAGGAGCGGTGGCATTGTTCCCGCCGGAAGAGATGGAGCCTTTTTGGAAGCGCATATACATATGCCAGCTGGTACCGTCCAAAACCTGCACGCTGGGCCAGTAGGATTCCTTGATGCGATAAAGCTTATGCTGATAGGCCAGGGTGCCGATATGCTCCAGGACCTCCTGGGGGGCTTTGATGACCACCACGTCCGGGCCCTGATCTTTGATCCAGGCTATCCTTACTTGCCCGGAGGCGTCCTTCTGCACCTGGTAAAAGGTGAAGGGGTAGACCATGGTGCCGCTATAGCGATACTCATAATACACCGCATCACCTTCCGGTTTGTGGTTCTTCCCACTGGACTTTGTATAGAGCCCGCCTAACAGCGGCAGGATTATGGAGAAGGCGAATAAGGTCTTCATGCGTTCTTTTAGTTTTAGCGGCGTGAAGATACTAACATTTCCTTAAACTACCAAATGAAGATTGTGGGCTCCGGAAGCTCGAACGGCATGAGCTTTGCGGCTTCGTTTCATTTTGGAAACCATGAAAACCAACCATGAAACGATTCGCTTTTTCCCTTCTTCTTTCGGCAGTTCTTCCTCTCTTTGCATCGGCTCAAACGTTTGATATCCATCTGGATCAACCCGGTGCGGCCATTCAGCCCACCATGTATGGCATTTTCTTCGAGGATATCAACTTCGCGGCCGATGGCGGCTTGTATGCCGAACTGGTCAAAAACCGCTCTTTCGAATACCTGAACAACCCCCTCCAGGGTTGGAAGGCTTTTGGGAAGGTGCAGGTAAGGGAGGACGGGCCTTTTGACCGCTGTCCCCACTATGTCCGTCTGACAGACCCCGGGCATCCGCATAAAATCACCGGACTGGAGAATGAGGGATACTTCGGTATCGGCCTTAAGGAAGGGGCGCAGTATCGTTTTTCCGTCTGGGCCCGGGTTCCGGAGGGTGGCTCTTCAGAACTTCGGATAGTTTTGGTCCAGCCGGCATCTATGGCGGAGTCGCAGATCCTATGTGAGAAAAAGATGGAAGTCAAGGGGATAGAATGGACGCAGTATGAAGTGCTGCTTACTGCTCCTTGCACCTTGGACAAAGCAGCGTTGCGCATCTTCCTTTCCGGCAATCGTGCCACCGTGGACTTGGAGCATGTTTCCCTGTTCCCGGTGGATACGTGGATGGGGCATCGTAACGGGATGCGCAAAGACCTGGCGCAGGCGCTGTACGACCTTCACCCCGGCATCTTCCGTTTCCCTGGCGGCTGCATTGTGGAAGGAACCGATCTGGATACCCGCTACAATTGGAAGAACACTGTGGGCCCCGTGGAGAACCGGCCCCTTAACGTAAATCGCTGGCAGTATTGCTTCGATTTCCGCTTTTTCCCGGATTATTACCAGAGTTACGGCCTGGGCTTTTATGAATTCTTCCAGCTTAGCGAGGAATTGGGGAGTGAGCCGCTTCCCATCCTCAGTTGTGGCCTGGCCTGCCAGTTCCAGAACGACAGTATGGACGCGCACGTGCCCATTGATCAGCTGGATCCTTATATCCAGGACGCCCTGGATCTGATAGAGTTTGCCAACGGCCCCGTGAACTCAACCTGGGGAAAGGTTCGGGCCGATATGGGGCACCCCGCGCCCTTCAATCTCAAGTACATCGGCATCGGCAATGAGCAGTGGGGGAGGGAGTATCCGGAACGGCTGGCCCCTTTTGTGAAAGCGATCCGGGCGGCCCATCCGGAAATCAAGATCGTGGGGTCCGCCGGTCCTTTCCCGGAAGGGGAGGAATTCGAGAGGCTCTGGTCGGAAATGCAGCTTATGGGGGCCGATCTGGTGGACGAGCATTATTACCGGAGCTATGAATGGTTCCTGTCCCAGGCCGGCCGATACGATGCGTATGGCCGCAGCGGCCCCAAGGTGTTTGCCGGAGAGTATGCCTGCCACGCGGATGGAAAGAAATACAACCACTACTATGCGTCCCTGATGGAGGCGGCCTTTATGACTGGGCTGGAACGGAATGCCGATCTGGTACAGATGGCCACCTATGCCCCTTTATTCGCCCACGTGGAAGGCTGGCAGTGGCGTCCGGACCTCATTTGGTTCGACAATCTGCGCACGGTCAGGACGGCCAGCTGGTATGTGCAGCAGCTCTATTCCCGGTATAAAGGTGAGCAGGTCGTACCTTTAACCTTGAACGGAAAGCCGGTTTCCGGGGCCGATGGGCTATACGCATCGGCCGTACGGGAAGGGGACAAGGTTTACGTGAAGGTGGTGAATACGTCCGAAAAACAGCAAGACCTGGTTCTGAACTTTGGTAGAAAAAACGTCAGGGCTACATCTTCCATTCTATTTACATCCGATCGTCTTTACGAAGACAATACCGTGGATGAACCGAATCTCATCGTTCCCCGGGAAGTCGCATTCCAGGGAGAAGGAACCCAAGTGAGTATTGTGGTGAATCCGCTCAGTTTTGCTATCTTTATCCTGCAGATTAAGTAATAGCAAAAATAAACATGAACCTCTCAGCGCTTACATTGGACCGGGAAGGGCTGGCTGCCGCCATCGCCTGTGAAGACGCCGCTTTCGAGGCGGCGCTTTGCGAGGCCGCTTACCGGGTCAAAGTGGAGACTGTGGGCCCGGAAGTCTATCTGCGCGGGCTCATCGAGATTTCCAACCGCTGTGTCAAGGATTGCCTGTATTGCGGTATCCGTCGGGATATCCGCTGCCCGCGTTACGAACTCTCTGAGGAAGAAGTGCTTACCACGGCGATGATAGCGGCGGAGCGCCATTTCGGGTCCGTTGTCATACAGGGCGGCGAGCGAACCGACGCAGCTTTTATCGGCAAGATCACCCGCCTGCTGAAGGCTATCAAGTCCATCGATACCGGGGAGGATCCGCCGCTGGGGATTACCCTTTCGCTGGGCGAGCAGTCTCGTGAGATTTATGAGGAATGGTTCGATGCCGGCGCGCATCGCTATCTGCTGCGTATAGAGTCCAGCAATCCGGACCTTTACCGCAAGATTCATCCCGACGACCCCCTGCACGCCTACGACCGTCGCCTGCAGGCGCTTTACAACCTGAAGGAAATCGGCTACCAGGCCGGCACGGGCGCAATGATCGGCCTGCCTTTCCAGACGGCGGAAGACCTGGCCGATGACCTTCTGTTCTACAAGGAGTTTGACGCCCCTATGGTGGGAATGGGACCGTATAACCCCCATCCGGAGACGCCCCTGACGCTATCCGGCGCCCCATATCCTTCTGCCGAAAGGCGCTTCGCCCTGGGACTCAAGATGATTGCGCTGCTGCGCCTGCTGATGCCGGATATCAACATCGCCGCGGCCACGGCCCTGGAGATTCTGGATCCCCGCGGCCGCGAAAAGGGCGTTCTTTCCGGTGCCAACGTGGTGATGCCCAACATTACGCCGCAGGAGCAGATGACCAAGTACAATCTCTACGACCGCAAAACCCTGAACGCCAGTGATGTATCTGACTTGGCCGATAAAGGAATCCCCATCGGCTACGGCCGCTGGGGCGATTCCCTCAGTTCTTTACGGGCAGCATGCCTCCCAGGATGGTGAAGGCACGGTCTCCGCTGGCGAAGGTGCGGCGCTGGATTGTCATTTCTATCATACTGAAATGAAGGAAATAATAATAGCCGTCTTCATAGTCGCCCCAGTAATATCCGTCCCAGCCGTCATTTACCGGGAGGAAAACAGCTTGGGCTAGATGATCATCGGTGAAAGTGTACCTGTTATAATCTGCATCACTGACTTTTCCGTCGCTTGCGAGAGAAACCTCCACAAAGCCATCGATACCTACAGCGCTGAAAAGTATCCCTTTGACGCCGTTGTAGGTGCCGTAGTATTTGGTATAGACATTCATAAGTTTGTTCAACTGGTCTGCACTAGGGGCAGAAAAGCCTTCCGGAGCGCTTTGCCCGGCACCTCCCAGATAGCAGACAACCGGCTGACGGGCCCATTTCACAAAGTGAAGCGTAATATAATCCTCTCCTTCTTCTCCGCTGGAAGGACGCGAACAGGACGAGAGCGCCAACAGGCACATCAAGGCAAGGCAAAATATCCTTTTCATAAGACAAACATCATCCCTATTCAGATTGCCGAATTAGTGCAAACTGGTCCAAATACTTGTTCAATGATAAAAGTTCGGTGAGGTCGCGGGAAAGGAAAGCGGCACAGAACACTTCCCGGAAGCGGCAGAGTTCCTTCCAGAGAGCGCTTCTTTGGGATGGAGTATCAACCCTGCCATATTTGATTGTAAGGTCGATAAGTTCCTGCGCTCGGGCGAAAGCCCCCTCTGCACGGCTTTCCTTACCGGCTTCCAGCGCTTTCAGTATACGGGATGTTTCACTGCCGATGTTGGCCATCTGCTGCGGGAACGTCAATTCGGCCCAACGGCCGTTTTCCAGGGTCGCGTGCTGCATTCTATCTGATAATGAAATGTGCTACAATCTTTTCTATCGCTTCCCTGGTCTCAGGATTGGAAATCCCGCGTGATGGATTACCCTGCCAGGATCGGATGTTGATGAGCGAATCGTACTCGATGAAATCCTCTCCCTCCTCATTTGGATACAGGTTGAATCCCCAAAGGTTCTCCTGAGCGGAGCCATTCTCCAATAGCAGGCGTTCTAAATCGGCATGCAATTCCGCGTCGAGGGCAAGAATGCCCATACTGACATCGGCGACGCATTTGATCATATCACCAAAGGTATTCCCGGCGAGTGAACGGAGCTCTTCTCTGGATATGGGCTGTTGAAGGATTTGCATAATCTTCTTTTTTGCAAAGATACAAAAAAAGGAAAAACCTTTCGATTCTTCCTTTTTAGTAGCGGAGAGAGGACTCGAACCTCTGACCTCCGGGTTATGAGCCCGACGAGCTACCGACTGCTCTACTCCGCGGTATGGGAATGCAAAGATAAGGCGTTTTTTTGAAAAATCCAAATTTATCTAAACAGGAGGCGTTATTTGTTATTTGTCGGATTCTTCGTAACTTCGTAAACAGAAGAAAAGATCACGTCAATTGCCGCCGTTCCGTAATTCTCATATCATTCGCCATACGCTAAGGCATTACTTGGTGGCGGCCATTTTTGCCGGCATCATTATCCAGCTGAACAGCACCATAGACAGTATGGTTGCCGGGCAGTTTATTGGGGCCGATGCTGTTTCGGTCATCATTCTGGCCCTGCCGCTGGTGAACATCCTTATGCTTCCCGGCACCATTCTCCTGATGGGAGCAACACTTTTGATTGCTCCGGCTTTCGGAAACCAGGATTACACCCGTGTGAACCGAATTCTCACGGTGGGATTGGCATCGGCCCTGGTGGTGAGCGGAATCTTTACGGTCGTCCTGGCCGTTTATGCGGGGCCGGTATCCCTTTTCATAACCACGGATGAGCGCTTGCAGCCCATGCTGCAGGATTATCTTCCTTTTGCTTTTGTGGGAAGCTTCTTCGGCCTTTTTGCCTGCGCTGGCAGCCAGTTTGTTCAGATTAGTGGCCGTCCACGGCTGGTTGCTTGGTTTGTGGGAATCTTCGGGGTCTTAAACCTGGCCTTGGATATTCTCTTTGTACGCGTAATGGGAATGGGCATCCGGGGAGCGGCTGCGGGCACTTCCGCTGCAGCAGTTCTGGGCTTTCTGGTGATGGTGCCGTATCTGCTGCGGGAGCCTCGTCCTTATCGTTTATGTTGGCCGGAATGGTCCAGTGCCGGCAAGTATTTCCGGGAAATCCTGTCCCGGGGAACCCCAGCCGCCATGACGGGCGTTTCCATGATCATCCTTAATTTGGGACTCAATACCCTGGTTCTGAATAGACTGGGGGCCGACGGCATGTTCACGCTGAGTATCTGCATGCAACTACTGATGATCTGTATGCTGGTGCTCACGGCAACGGGAGGTACCATAACGGGGCTGGGGGGCATCCTTTCCGGAGAGGAGGACTGGGATGGCGTAGGCCGGCTCATCTCTCTCATCCTGAGGTTGTCGCTGGGGCTGGCGCTTGTTGCATCCGTTTTGCTTCTGGCTTTCCCTGCCCGGGCGGCTTCGCTTTTCGGGGCCGATGCAACCCTGGCGCAGCTATCGGCTTTGCCGCTCCGGATTTTCAGCGGAGTCTTCCTTCCTGCTACGGTGCTAATGACGCAGGCCAGCGCCTTCCTGCTGGTTAAGCGGGGGCGCCTGGCTGCCCTGCTGCAGGCGGGCATCGTAATCTGTACTCTGCCGCTGGCTCTGGCCTTTTCCCGCTGGAACCTGTGGGTGGCCCTGCCGCTGGGAATGTTGCTCCCCATGCTGGGGGGACTGGCGGCATCGGCCCTTATCTCCCATAAGGAAGGGATGTTGCATCCAGTCTGGCTTATCCCCGTGGGAGATACTCGGCATTCTTTTACCGTAAGTGTGGCCTATTCTCAGGAAAGCGTCTCTAAGCAGTTTCTCCTTCTTTGTAAGAGACTGGATGCTATGCGGCTTTCTCCAACTGAGAATACGGCTGTAACTCATTGCGTAGAAGAAATGATGCTGCACCAGTTGGAGATGGGGCAGGAATGCGGGCTGAAGAGAAGCTTTGATGTGGGAATCGTGGACGGAGACCAGCGTTTTACCATCCTGGTCAAAGCGGCTGGAAAGGCCTTCAATCCTTTGCACGTATATGGAAAGGACTCTCCGGATGCGTTGAGCCTCCGTATTGTTGAGGGCTTTTGCCGGGATGTGAACTACCGCTATGCCAGCGGAGTCAATTGCGTCTACCTGAATTTCGACAAAGAATAAGCTACCCTATAAATTCCAGGATGGCGGGGAGGTCGCAGACAGGGAAAGCCTTCTGTTCGCCGGACACCAAATTCTTGATATTCACCGTTTTGGCTTCCATTTCATTGCTGCCGTTGATGGAGATGAACGGAATGGCCTTCCTGTCGGCGTAGTCGAACTGCTTCTTGAGCTTGGTGGCTTCCGGATATACTTCCACCGACACGCCGGCTTCGCGGAGCGCCTTGGCGATGGGAAGCACATAACGGAGTTCATAGGCTCCCATAACGGCGAAGAGCAGGGTGGTGGACTGTTCCAGGCTGGCGGGGAAGAGATCCAGGCCGGTGAGGACGTCGTAGATGCGGTCGGCGCCGAAGGAGATGCCCACACCGGAAAGATCCGGAAGGCCGAAGATGCCGGTGAGGTTGTCGTAGCGGCCGCCACCGCAGATGCTGCCAATCTCCCAGTCCAGCGCCTTCACCTCGAAGATGGCGCCGGTGTAATAGTTGAGACCGCGGGCCAGGGACAGATCCATCTCTACGGGGGCCGATATGCCGGCTGCGGCCATCAGGCCGAAGAGTTCTTCCAGTTCGTCCAGGCCCTTCAGGCCGATTTCAGACACTACGCCCGAGGCGCTTCCGCCGTTAAACAGCGAGCGCATAGCGGAGAGTTTCTCCTCGAGGGAGCCCTGCAGGGACAGAATCTGCTCGATGACGGCTATGCCTTCGGCCGCCAGCCCTTTATCGGCCATCTCTTCCTTCACCTTTTCCAGGCCGATTTTATCCAGTTTATCGATGGCCACGGTGATGTCCACCACCTTGTCCGGGGCGCCGGCAATTTCGGCGAACCCTGTGAGCACCTTGCGGTTGTTGATGTGGATGCCCACACGCACGCCCAGTTTGCCGAAAACGGCGTCCACCATCTGCACCAGCTCCAGTTCATTGACCTGGGAGCGGGAGCCGATGACATCTACGTCGCACTGGTAAAACTCGCGGTAGCGGCCCTTTTGGGGACGGTCGGCCCGCCAGACGGGCTGGATCTGGAAACGCTTGAAAGGGAAGGAGATATCGTTCTGGTGCTGCACCACATAGCGGGCGAAAGGCACGGTGAGGTCATAGCGAAGGCCTTTCTCGCAAATCTGGGATACCAGGGGTTTATCGGCATCCACGCCGGCCATAAAGTCGCCCGAGTTCAGGATGCGGAACAGAAGTTTGTCGCCTTCTTCGCCATATTTGCCCAGCAGGGTGGAAAGGTTCTCCAGGGCCGGCGTCTCTATTTGCTGATAGCCGTAGGTACGGAAAACGCTGCGGATGGTGTCGAATATATAGTTGCGGCGGGCCATTTCCTTCTGGCCGAAGTCGCGCGTGCCTTTCGGGATACTGGGCTTCTGGATGGACATAAAGCAAATTTTTTACAAAAATAAGAAAAAATGCTTATATTTGTTGTCCCATTGCGAGATTAGCTCAGTTGGTAGAGCGTTGGCTTCCCAAGCCGAAGGTCGCGAGTTCGAGCCTCGTATCTCGCTCCAATTATTCTACTCCGTCTACTTAGACGGAATCAGACTCCTTATCAGGAAAATGGTCTGATGAAAGTAGTGATCCCAAGTATTAGCTAGGCAGATTGCCCCTATTCAGATTGCTCGTAATAATAAGAGTAGTCAATGCCTTTCATGAAGGTTTCGCGGTCATCAATCTTGTTGGTAAGAGCGTCCGAGAGGAGCGCCTTAATGGGTACCGGATCAACCACACTGCGACGCATCGCTTCCAGATAGGAGTTCTTGTCTATCCGGCTCCAGTCAACACATTTCTTGAGTGAACGGCGAAGCATCAGGTCTAGCCAAATGCGTGTGCTGCGCCCGTTGCCTTCCATAAATGGATGGGCAACATTCATCTCCACGTACTTGTCTGCTATCTCATCGAAAGTTGTTTCCGGCATCTTCTCGATGCTCGGAAGAATCGTAGGGAAGTGCAGGGCGTTAGCGAAAGTAAAACCTCCTTTACTGATATTCTTGGTGCGGATCTGACCGGCAAAGTCATACAAACCGCCGAAGATATAGGCGTGAATCTGCTGAAGACACTTGACGGTACCAGGTTCCAGAGAGTCAAGTAGTCCGCTTTCAAACAGGTCATACGCCTTCTTTTTGCTCTGCCCATCAATAGTATTGTCGCTGTAAGTGAACCAATCCAGGAAAACATTCGCCCGATTGGCCGGATAGTGCTTGGCCAGCGTCTGGACACACTCTGTGTCCAGTGCATCAGAAGCCCGCTGCTTCCCGTCTGGAGCCTCGAACTTGAAGTCGTGAGTGACACTCACGAGTTGCACGCCCTCCCCGGTGAGCTTCCGCTTGAGCCAGCGCCAATAGTTGCTGGCCTTCACATAATCTTCTTCATCATTGATGGCGCGGATAATGTCTATGGCCGAGAACCACCATTTGGAATGATCTTCATCCCAAACAGCACGGACCTCACGATCGTTATAGAAGCGTATGGATTTCTTAGGCATATAATTCAAGATGTTATTTAATTCAAATTGAACATGTTGTGGACTGTCATATGCGGATCAGGAGAATCATTGATTATATGGATGAAGAACCGCGGTAATTGATATTACAACGAGCTTTTCGCTACAGCGTGTCAATGCCACGTAAAAATGCCTGGGGGCGTCGAATTTCTGAGCATTCAAGATAACGACGTTATCAAATTCGAGCCCTTTTGTCAAAAGCGTGGTGCCAATACTTTTCTGCATAACCTTCCTTCCTTTTCTGCGTAAAACATTCCTATCCGGCTCTTCCTTGGGGGCCGATGACGTCTTTGCAGCCATCCGCGAACGGCTTGCAACGCTGAATTTTACTTCTTGCGCTGGAACTGCCCGTATTTCCGCTTCATCGGCCAAATCAAAGGAGACCTGCCGACAATGCATGGATATAGGAGACCACCCCGGAAACAGATACGCGCGTATCTCCGGAGTCAAGGCGTCCAGCAGTGCTCGCTGTTTTCTTGCATTCATGGTACTAAGATAGCGATTTTTTCTAAATTGCCAGCCCGGTTCGCGCTTGCGCCGGGCTTTGGCACAAAATGTATCATCCTGATTATCATTTACTTATGAAACAGTGCTAATCCCGTACCTCGTTTTTTGGAGGGGGGCGGGATTTCTTGTTTTTGTAAGTATCTGATAATGATGTGTTTATGAAAAACATGAATCCCGCGGAATACTTTTTCCTCTCCCCGATGCAAGATTTGAAGGATTGAGGTGTTTTAAGGATAGACACGGATTATGATAGGGTAAAAATATGAATCGTTTTGGACTATTGGCTGCTATGGCCGTTTTATTGACAGGGAGTCTGTCTTGTGGGAAGTTGAATGGTGACGATCCCAAGAACAACCCTTACAAGCGCCTGGACTTGACCACCAAATCGGTAGAATTCGTCCAAAAGGGCAATACCTTTGCCTTTGATTTCATTGACCGGATTAACTCGTTGGAAGAGGGCGACTTCTTTATCTCTCCGTTAAGTATGCAGTTACTGCTAGGGATGATTTTGGACGGTGCCCAGAACGGGACTGCCGATGAAATCTGCAAGGTGTTGGGCTACGGCGCAGGAGAAGTGAACGCCGTGAACGAGTACAGCCTGTCCATGCTGGAGCAGCTACCTTCACTTGACAAAAAGACCAAGCTCTCTATTGCCAATGCCATTTTCGCGAACAAACAGTATTCCTTGAAGGACGACTACAAGAGTACAGTGGGGAAGTATTACCAGGCCGAGGTTGCCAATCTCGATTTCTCTAACGAGGCAGCCTCTTTAAAAGCCATCAACGGCTGGTGCGATAAACAGACCAATGGGATGATTCCTAAGGTTTTAGACAAAGTATCCCCGGGTACGCTTGCCTACCTGCTCAATGCCATGTATTTCAAAAGTGAATGGAAAGAGAAATTCTCCAAAAACAATACTGTTAACGAAGTCTTCACGACTGAAGACGGGGGCACTAAAAAGGTGCCGATGATGAAGAACAATGAGCACTTCCAGTACCAGGATAATGATGATTTCCGGGTAGTAAACCTTCCGTATGGCAATGGGGCTTTCAGCATGCTCGTTATCCTCCCTCAGACCGGGAAAACCCTTGCCGATGTTTCATCAGCCCTCAAGAGCTCCGATTGGACTGAATTCCGGCAGAGTATGGTCCGCTGCGACGTGAACCTTTGGCTGCCCAAGTTCGAGACCAAATACTCTATAAAGCTTAACGATATCCTTTCCGATATGGGAATGCCCTCTTCCTTCAGTCCTATTGATGCCGATTTCAAAGCCATGTCGGATATGGCCCTGTGTCTGAGTTTCGTCAAGCAGGATGCCGTTATCAAGGTGGATGAAGAGGGAACGGAGGCAGCCGCGGTTTCAGTCGTCGGAATGGACGCTGCCGCCGCCCCCGGTGAGCACATCGTTTTCCACGCCGACCATCCCTTCCTCTACCTGATTACGGAATCAAGTACCGGCGCCATCCTCTTTGCCGGGAAATACAGCGGAAAATAATAAAGACGCTTAATCCGATGCCGGTACCGAAAGGAAATAGATCCAGTAGGTATCGGCATATTTCTTTTGTACCTCGGCTGGCGACAGGCGGGAGGCGGCGCTCTGGAAGTCCGCGTAGCGCCGGCGAGTGGCTTCACTGACGGGCAGCGGGGGATTGCCGCCTAATAGAAGCGCCTCTTCATAGTAGCGTGGAAGGGTGGGATAGCGATCCTGGACGCTGAGCAGCAGCGACTGGAAGCGGTCCAGTTTGCGCTGCAGGAGCAGCGTGCACAAGATCCGGTCCACGGCGGCAGGGGAGCGCATCCCATTGGATTCCAGCAATAGCAGATTGTACAAGGGGTCGTGGGAGATGAGGGGCACCGTTTTCCGGAATCCCACGCTGTCGGGCGCATGCGGCGTCCCTTGCTCCATGAGCGCGTTAAAGTGACTCACATACTGCCCGTGCAGGGTGCTCCGGGACAGGATGGTGCCGAACTTTCGAGCTAAGGCGTAATTCCCCATCTGGTAGTTATCGGCCAGCAAATGCCTCAGTACCAGGAAGCTGAGCCCGTGGTCCTGGAGGGTGGCCAACTGCGCAAAGTTATGGATGGCTTCGTTGGGGCAGTGCAGGGTCTCGTAGAGCATGGCCTTGAAAAAGAGCACCGTTTCGTTGTCTTCCAGCTGGTTGAAATCGAAATCGGCCTGCTCGTGGAGGGGGTATAGGAAGAGGCGGTTGGCCAGCTGGCCTTTTTCGCCGAGTGCCAGGCCGGCGAAGGGCAGCAGGCTGCGGTCCAGGGCAGTTTCGGCCGGGGTGGCGATAGCCAGGACGCGGTCCCAGTCGTAATTGGCCACAGCCACACGCAGTTCCGCCGTCTTTTCCGTTTCCCGAAGCTTGGGATTCAGGCCGATAAACAGGCAAACGCCAGCCGTAAGGAAGAGAGCCCCGCCCAGTTCCCATGCCAAGGGAAGGCTTTTAGCTTTCTTCCGTTGCAGCAGCCGGGACAAAGCCCAGACGGCCAAGAGGATCAAAAGGACAAAGACGCCCCGCCGTGCAGTAGGCGCCATAGCAATCACCACCCACAACCCGCAGGCGCAGGCGGCGGCCAGGACATCCCAGCCCAATCCCAGCCGCGAAAAAATGCTTCGCGTGAGGAAATAGGCCAGCACCACACCCAGAGACACAATGAGCGGCGCATATACGCTGAAACGGAAGAACTGAGTGAGGAAATCGCCGATAACCCCGGAAATCGGGAGCGAGCCCCTGAACATGGAGGAGAAATAGTCCCCGGTGTTAAGGAACAAACCTGTATACTCCTGGTAGATAAATGTATAACGCTGCAGCAGCCAGGTACACAGGAAGGACCCGGCAAAGAGAATCAGGGGAGCGAAGAACTTTTTCATAGGCCGAAGAGTTTACTGACGGCAGGGGAAAGTTCACCGGGATCGCCCTGTACGAATTCCGGAATGTTGTAGGATTTGAGCCGCAGCGTGTTGTGCTCCGGGTGCTTCTGGGGTAACAGGAAAGGCTTGGTGAAATGGCCTTCCCCGTCGAAGTGGGAGAGGAACAGGCGGGTATAGCGTCCGTCCAGGCGGCGGCTGGAGAAAATGACCCAGCGTCCGTTGCCGGACCAGGAATGATAGCTGTCGGTGTCTTCGCTGCAAAGTTCGTCCACGCGCCGAAGGGCGCCGCTTTCCAGATCCATCAGCCACAGATCGGCCTCCTGGTGCCAGATAGGGAAGGTTCCATAGGCCGATGCCGTGAACAGCAGCCACTTACCATAAATACGGGGGAAGGAAACCGACAGGCTGTCGCTGGCAAAAACGGTCCAGGGTTCGCCTTGGAAAGCACCGTCCTGGAAGCGGATGGCCTTGAGTGCATACCGAATCTGCGCACGGTTGGGGCCGATATCGGATATCTGAGGGGCACTGCAATAATAAAGGATCTCTCCGTCCGGTGACCAGGCCGGGAAGGTCTCCATCTCCTCCTCGTTGAACAGGGTCGGATGCGTGGTGATGGCGTCTGTCTGCAGGTCCATCAGCATAAGGTCGGAGAAGTGGTCGAACACTTCCACCGGCTGGGAACCCCGGATAGGAAAACTCTGCTGGGTGGAATTGGAGGAAAACGCCACATATCGGCCGGAAGGATGCCAGGCGGGATAGGTGCCCTGCCGCTTGAGCCCCACGGTGGCCAGGTTCAGGATGCGCAGGGAATCGCCGTTACGGAATACGGTGCCGCCGCCTTTCCCGCGGGCATGGAACAGCATCCGGGAAGGATCCCCGCCGGGGAAGGTGTGGCAGTTGACGCAGCCTCCGCCCACGGCATCGTTGCGCACTATAGCTTTTTCTTTGTATGATGCCAGTTCGCGGGAGTAGAGCCCCATGTCTTTCCATCCCTCGTAATTGGGCTCGATAAGCCGATAGGCGATATAAGGTTCAATGGCGTCTTCGGAGATATAAACCTTGAAGGGCGCATAGGCCGTTCCTACGGAACTTCCTTTTGCCCAGGCTTTTACAGAATATAACAGCGTGTTTCCCTCTTGCTTTACGGTATAGGACATTTCCCGTCCGTCGGCCATCTCAAAGGAAAGGAGGCCGGCCATGGAAGAGGGAACCGTGACTTCCGTATAGTCCGGGAAGATTTCCGGGAGGGCGTCGCTCTCCTGGAAATGGACCTGGCTGCAACTGCCCGCAAGGACCGCCGTGACGGCCATACCCGCGAGCGCAGAGAATAACAGCTTGAATCTAAACATGCTGCGAAGGTAAAAAATTACCCACTGGAATCCAATTTTTTCAACAAAATATGGTTATCTTTGTAATCTTGAAACAAGATTAGAAGCCTGTACCATGATTGTCAAAACTTTTGTTCTTAAGCCGCAATCCATCGACACCATCGCCAGCCTGTGCGATGCCCAGACCATCGCTGTCATCCGTCCTCAACGAAAGATCGAGGCCGTATTCCGGGATGCCATCGGCAAAACCATCCGGGAGAAAAAGCAGGCCAGTGCAGAGATAGTTGCCATTCGCGGCTATTTCCAGGGCATGTCTGAGGATCCCGCCTATCAGCAGGACGTGGAAGAGACCGTAGACGCTATCGCCACCTATTTGCGCGAGGCCATGTATGTACAGACTTCCCCCGTGGCTATCGAAGACTATGTGATGGCCAAGTGCTCTCGTCTGTGCGCCGAAGCCGTGAACCAGCGCGTGAAAGGCACGCTCATCGATGGTACGGAGCTCATGCTTTGCAACACCGCCGAAGGAGGGGAGACCCACTTCGACTGGACTGCGTCCAAGCAGCAGATTGCCCAGCGTTGCCTTTCCAGCAAAAAGCTGGTCATTTCCGGCGGCTATGGCCGCACCCATTCCGGTTATGTGGTCCGGATCGGCAAGGACGGCGCCCACCTCATGGCCGCCCTCATTGCCTCGGTCCTCAAGGCTCAGAGCATTGAATTCCACATCGAGGCTAAAGGCATCGACGGCATCCCCGCCATGACCTACGACGAAGCCGCACACTACTGCGCTTCTTCCCGCGCGCCCTTCGCTTCATCGGCCATCTGGCCGGCCAAGAATGCGGGCATCCCCATCCTGGTGAAAGATATTGAGGATGAAGCATTTGACGGAACGCTCATTTCCACCGGATCGGCCCATACCACTGCTGTTTTGGCCGATAAAGAGATGGCCCTGATCACTGTGTATGGCACCGGCCTGCTGGGTCGCGTGGGTATGTCCGGCTCCATTTTCTCCTGCCTGGCCGCCCAGGGCATCAACGTGCGTTTCATCGCCCAGACTTCTTCCGAATACAGCATCAGCTTTGCCGTGGCGGAGGCCGATAAAGACCGCGCCGGCAAGGCCATCCGCGGTCTGTTCAAGGACAATCCGCTGCTGCCCCTGGACGATGTTGTGGTGCTGAATCAGGCCGTGGGCATCGTGACCGTTTTCGGTAGCCGGATGCGCAACCTGCCCGGCACTTCCGGCGCCGTCTTCGGCAAACTCGGAGCCGCCGGCATCAACATCATCGCCAGCGCCCAGGGCGGGGAAGAGCTCTCCATCTCCTTGGTAGTGGATGAGGCCGATACCGACAAAGCCGTCACCCTTTTGAAGTAATCATTCAGGTATTAAAAAAGATTCCCGGAGAGTTTCCCCGGGAATCTTTTTTATTTGTAATCAATTACTTGATAATTCCTTCTTCCTTAAACACTTTAGTTAAGGCAGTCACGGCGCGGTCCACTTGCTCACGCGTATGGGTGGCCATCAGCGAGAAGCGGATGAGGGTATCCTGCGGGGCGCATGCCGGCGGGATTACGCTGTTGATGAACACGCCTTCGTCGAAGGCCCGCTTGGTCACGATGAAGGTCTTTTCCAGGTCGCGCACATAGAGCGGGATGATGGGGCTTTCCGTCTCACCGATTTCGAAACCGGCTTCCTTGAAGCGACGCAGAGCGTAATTGGTAACATCCCACAGATTGGTGATGCGCTCCGGCTCCTTCTGGATGATGTGCAGAGCCTCCAGGGCCGATGCCGTAGCTGCTGGGGTGTCGGAAGCCTGGAAGATATAGGTACGGGCAGTATGGCGAAGCCAGTTAATGATTACGCTATCGGCCGCGATGAAACCGCCGATGGCCGCCAGGCTCTTGGAGAAGGTGCCCATGATCAGGTCCACATCTTTGGTGAGGCCGAAATGGTTGCAAACGCCGCGGCCCTGTTTGCCGAAGACGCCCAGGCCGTGGGCTTCGTCCACCATGATCACCACATTGTCGTACTTGTGCTTAAGTTCCACGATTTCCGGAAGCTTGGCAAGATCGCCCTCCATGGAGAAAACGCCGTCCACTATGATGAGTTTCACGGCGTTCTTGGGGCAGCGGCGCAGGCAGCGCTCCAAGTCCTTCATGTCGTTGTGCTTGTAGTGCAGACCCTTGGCGAAACTCAGGCGCCGGCCATCCACGATGGAGGCGTGGTCACGGTCGTCGCAGATAATGAAGTCGTCCTTGGTAAGGAGTTGGGGAATCACGCCGCTGTTCACGGTGAAACCGGTGCTGAACACCAGGGCTTCGTCCTTGCCCACGAAATCGGCCAGCTCTTTCTCCAGCTGCACGTGGATATCCAGGGTGCCGTTCAGAAAACGCGAACCGGCGCAGCCGGAACCGTATTTTTTCAGGGCCTCGATGCCTGCGTTGATCACGCGTTCATCGCCGGTAAGGCCTGTATAGGCGTTGGAACCGAACATCATGATCTGGTGACCGTCCATGGTCACTTCGGTTCCCTGCTTGCTGGTTATCTGGCGGAAATAGGGATAGATCCCCTTTTCCATCATCTTCTGGGGAAGGTCATATTTGGCCAGTCTGGCATGTAATAATCCCATATATAGTAATAGGTTTTAGTCAAAATAATCATGCAAAAATACGAAAAAATATTAAATCGCCGATATCTGCCGTTTTTTTTCGTATCTTTGACACCTATTTTTGAAACACTATGGAAGAGCGCAAACTGAATTTCCTGGAGGAAATCATTGAAAAGGATTTGGCCGATGGCAAGGTGGACAGCATCATGACCCGCTTCCCGCCGGAACCCAACGGCTATCTGCACCTGGGACATGCCAAGAGCATCTGCCTGAACTTCGGCCTGGCGCAGAAGTATGGCGGCAAGACCAACCTGCGGTATGACGACACCAATCCCACCAAAGAGGATACGGAATACGTAGACTCCATCAAGGAAGACATCCAGTGGCTGGGTTTCCAGTGGGATAAGGAGCTGTACGCCAGCGATTACTTCGACCAGCTGTACCAGTGGGCAGAGGATCTGATCATGCGTGGCCTGGCCTATGTGGACGATCAGACCCAGGAGGAAATCCGCGTGAACCGCGGTACCGTGGACAAGCCCGGCACGCCCAGTCCCTGGCGGGACCGTACGCCGGAAGAGAACCTGAAACTGTTCCGGGAAATGAAGGCCGGCAAGTATGCGGAAGGGGAGAAGGTGCTCCGTGCCAAGATCGATATGGCCCATCCCAACATGATGTTCCGCGATCCGCTGTTGTACCGCATCAAGTTTGCCCATCACCACCGTACCGGCGACAAATGGTGCATCTACCCCATGTACGACTACACCCACGGCCAGTGCGATTCCATCGAGCATATCACGCACTCCATCTGCACCCTGGAGTTCGATGTTCACCGTCCGCTGTACGATTGGTTCATCGAAACGCTGGGCATCTATCCCTCTCATCAGTATGAGTTTGCGCGCTTGAACCTCACGTACACCTTGATGTCCAAGCGCAAGTTGCTGGAACTGGTGCAGAAGGGCCTGGTGAGCGGTTGGGACGACCCTCGTATGCCCACGCTCTGCGGCGTCCGCCGGCGTGGTTACACGGCCAATGCCCTCCGTATGTTCTGTGACAAAATCGGCGTCTCCAAGCGCGATCAGCTTATGGATATCCAGCTGCTGGAATGGTGCGTACGCCAGGATCTGAACGAGCGTTCCAATCGCTATATGGTGGTGCAGGACCCCATCAAGCTCACCATCACCAACTGGCCGGAAGGCAAGGTGGAATGGTTCGACTGCCCGCTGAACCCCGCGGACCCTGAAGGCGCCAAGCGCAAGGTTCCGTTCACCGGCGAACTCCTGATTGAAAAGGCCGATTTCATGGAGGATGCTCCCAAGAAGTTCTTCCGTCTGAAACCGGACGGTGAAGTCCGTCTCAAGTACACCTACATCGTCAAGTGCAATGAGGTAATCAAGGACGGAAACGGAGAGGTAGTGGAGCTCAAGTGCACCTACGATCCTTCTCCCGAATACCGTCCCGTGAAGGGCACCATCCACTGGGTAAGCGCCGCGCACGCCCAGGAACTGGAACTGCGCAACTACGACCGCCTCTTCACCCTGGCCGATATGAGCCAGGTGCCCGAAGACAAGGACTACAAGGATTTCCTGAATCCGGAGAGCCTGGTCATCGGCAAGGGTTGGGCCGAACCTGCCCTGTCGGAAGACAACTCCGGCATCGCCGTGCAGTTCGAACGCACCGGCTATTACGTGAAGGATAAAGATTCAACGCCGCAGCATGTTGTATTCAACAAGACCACGGCGTTGAAAGATTCCTACAAACCGGAATAGCGTGGGCGTAAGTCCCTTATTAACAGAATTTTACATAAATGACTCCCCTCTGAAAAAGAGGGGAGTCATTTGCATAAGTAATTGTTAATCTGACTGTTATGTCCACGGGGCGGCCAATTTCCGGGCCCGGTAGCCGTAAACCGCTACAATTGCGAAGCAGACAAGCGGCAGGACGAAGGATGCGTTCACGGCCGGATGGCCCATGACCGTACCCAGGTCTATGATGGCGCCCTGCAGCGGCGGCATCAGCGCGCCGCCCACAATGGCCATCACCAGGAACGAGGCTCCCAGGGTGGTGTCGCGGCTGTCCACCTTCTCCAGCGCAATACCGTAGATGGTGGGGAACATCAGCGACATAAAGAAACTCACTCCTACCAGGCAGTAGAGGCCCGCCTTGCCAACGATGAAGATGGTCCCCAGCGTGCAGAGGGCGGCCCCAATCCCGAAGATGGTGAGCATCTTGCGGGAATCCAGATATTTCATCAGCATGGTGGAAAGGAAACGGCTCACCAGGAACAGGCACATAGCCACGATGTTGTAGATCTGCGCGGTGGCCTTGTTGATGCCCAGGTAGTCGGCATACTGGATGATGAAGGTCCAGGTCATAATCTGGGCGGCCACGTAGAAGAGCTGGGTGAGTACGCCTTCGCGGTATATCTTGTTGTGCCAGAGGTTCCCCAGCGTTTCCCGCGTAGTGTGCCCCTTGCCTGCGGCCTTCTGTTCCTCTCCCTCCGTCTTGGGCATCCGGGTAACGGCAATCACGATGAATACCAGTACCACCACCAGGCCGATTACCACATAGGGATTCCGGATTACGGCCAGGTCGTGAACACGGATTTCGGCTTTCTCGGCCTCCGAAAGGGTGGGGAAGATGATGGCACCGGCTGCGTCGCGCCGGTCCGACCACAGTTGGGGCAGCACCACGAACGAGGCCACGGACATACCGCAGAGGGAACCCAGCGGATTGAAAGTCTGGGCCAGATTAAGCCTCCGGGTGGAGGTTTCTTTGCTGCCCAGAGACAGGATGAACGGATTGGCCGTTGTTTCCAGGAAAGCCAGGCCGAAGGTGAGGATATAGAGCGAAATGCAGAAGAAGGAGAACTGTTGATAGGCAGCCGCGGGGATGAACAGGAACGCCCCCATGGCATACAGTCCCAATCCCAGCAGGATAGAGCTCTTGTAGGAGAACTTCCGGATAAACAGCGCAGCCGGGATGGCCATGGTGGCATAGCCTCCGTAGAAGGCGAATTGCACCAGGGAGGCTTTGGCCGCCGACAGTTCCATCACCGTCTGGAAGGCGGCAACCATAGGGTTGGTGATGTCGTTGGCAAAGCCCCACAGGGCAAACAGCGCCGTAATCAGGATAAAAGTGAGAAGGTACTTCTTCTCTACGAGTTTTGCCATAGGCCCTTATTTTTTAAACAGCGGTCCATAGGCGGCGCAGGCGCGGTAATCGGCCCCTTCCGGATCCATGCCGAAGGCACGCCAGGTGGACGGACGGAAGATGTCGTCATCGGCCACATTGTGCATACACACGGGAATGCGGAGCATAGAGCAGAGGGTGATGAGGTCGGCTCCTACGTGGCCGTAGACGATGGCCCCGTGGTTGGCACCCCAACAGTTCATTACGCTGTATACGTCTTTGAACGGAGCCTTGTTAGGATCCAGGCGCGGAGCGAACCAGGTGGTGGGCCAGCCTTTGTCGGTGCGGTCGTCCAGGATCTTGAACTGTTTCTCGCTCACGTCCACGGTCCAGCCTTCGGCCAGTTGCAGTACCGGTCCCAGGTTCTTGACCATGTTCACACGGATCATGGTGCAAGGCATACCGCCCTTGCTCAGGAACTTGGAGGAGTAGCCGCCGCCACGGAAGTATTCGCGGTTGGCCGGAACCCAGACAGTGGCATCCAGGCAGTCCTGAGCCTCTTTTTCGCTGATTTCCCAGAAAGGCTTCATGGCCGGTTTGCCGTCTTTGGTGCAGCGGCCGCTGCCATCCAGCGAGGCGGCGCCGGAATTAATCAGATGGATGATGCCGCCGGCGGCTTTGCCCTGCAGTTTCTCACCCGTTACGCGTTCTACGGCTTCAGGGCTCCAGTAGGTGCGCACATCGGCGAAGATGGCGGCCGTCTGGGAAACCAGGTGACCCAGCAGCATGGCTACGCCGTTCAGGGAGTCGTTTTCCGTGGCCAGGACGAAGGGCTTGCGGATGCCGTTCCAGTCGAAGGAGGAATTTAGGATGGCCTCTGCAAAATCTCCGTTGGGGTAGAAGTCGGTCCACTGGCGCTGGCCCTGGAAGCCGCCCAAGATGGCGTTGTGACCCAGGGATTCCTCGCCGAAGCCCATTTCCTTGAGCTTGGGATTGCCCTGCAGGAGGTCGCGGATGATGAGGGCCATCTTCACGGTGAACTCCCAGTCCTTGTCCTTCTCCTCACGGGTCTTTTTCAGGTCCGGACGGTTGCAGATATCTTCGTTCTCCTTGCAGTTGGCCTTGGCCCACTTGAGCGCTTTTTCGAATTCTTCGTGGTCGTAGATGCCCCGTTCCATGCGGCGGATGATCTCTACCTCGTCGATGCCTTCGCAGCGCATGCCCAGGTAATCCTCGAAGAAGTCCGGATTTACGATGGAACCGGCGATGCCCATGCACACGGCGCCGATGGACAGGTAGCTCTTGCCCCGCATACTGGCGGCGGCCACGGCGCACTTGGCAAAGCGGAGGAGCTTCTCCTCTACATCGGCCGGAATCACCTGATTATCGGCGTCTTGTACGTCGTGTCCGTAGATGCCGAAGGCGGGCAGGCCTTTCTGGGCGTGGGCGGCCAGGACGGCGGCCAGATACACGGCGCCGGGACGTTCCGTGCCGTTGAAGCCCCACACGGCCTTGATGGTGTGCGGGTCCATGTCCATGGTTTCGGAGCCATAGCACCAGCAGGGTGTGACGGTGATGGTGACGGCCACGCCTTCGCGGGCGAATTTCTCTGCGCAGGCAGCGGTTTCGGCCACGCGGCCGATGGTAGAATCGGCGATTACGCATTCCACCGGGGTGCCATCGGCATAACGGAGTTTGCTGCTGATGAGTTTGGCAACGGCCTTGGCCATGCCCATGGTCTGGTCTTCCAGCGATTCGCGTACGCCGTTCATGCGTCCGTCGATAGTGGGACGGATGCCGATTTTAGGATTCTTGTTCATATTTTAATGTGGTTTTTTGGTTATTATGCTTGAAAATGAGGTCCAGCAGGGGCTTGAGTTGCCGGGTGAGCAACAGGGCCAGGACATAGGCCGAGCCCATGATGCCGGCTTTCACCAGGAAGGAGGCTACCAGCGGCAACTCCGGAAGCAGGGTGGTACACCAGCCCGCGAGGGCCACGACGGCCATGACCCCCAGATGGGGCAGGAGGCCGAATAGGAAGGACCGGGTACGCAGGCCGAAGGAAAGGTGCACCAGGATGTAGAACGTGGCCACGAACTGCAGATTATAGGCAATGGCCACGTTGCGTGCCACGGCCACGATACTGCCTTCCACCAATCCGGCGATGATAAATGCCACCACCAGAACGGCGTTCATGCTTCCGCTCCAGAGCAGGCGGCGAGTGTCGCCCAGGCTTTGGAAAATGGTGCCGGCCGATGAAAGGATCATCTGCGCCCACATGGCCAGGGCCATCCATTGGAGGCAGGGAATAGCGGCGTCCCATTGCGCACCGTACAGGATGCGGATGATTTCCCGGCTGGAGAACCATACAAACGGCGTGATGAAGGCTCCCAGCAAGGACAGCAGCTTCACCACTTGCAGGTATTTGTCGTAAATGTACGCTTTGTCGTGCTGGTACTCCGACAAAATGGGATGCAGCACCGGTGTGATCACGTGCGTGAGGTTGTTCACCGGGTACAGCATCAGTTTGTAGGATTTGTCGTAGAAGCCCAGCTGGGCCGGTCCCATCACTTTTCCGATGAGGAGGTTATCTGTATTGCGGGCGAAGTAGTTGATGAGGTTGAAGCCGAAGAGATAGCCGGAATAGCTCCGGATTTTGTCCAGGCTGCCCTTGTTCACTTTCCGCGCCATGGACGGCCGGGTGGAGAGGTAATTCCAGCCGAAAATGAAGGCCGCATTCAAGATGGCCTGGATGGCCAGGGCATAAAACCGCAGGCCGGCAGCGGCCAGGCCGATACCCACAGCGCCGGATAAAATGCAGGCGAAGAGGATGCGCAAGGCCACCTTTTTGAACTCTTTCCGCTTGAGCAGCAGGGCATTGGGTACTACGTTCAGGGTATTGAAGAACAGTTGGACAGAAAGCAGCGAGCCCAGCGGAATCAGTTCCGATTTGCCGTAGAAATACGACATGGGGAAGGAGAAAAGGGCGAACACTACGGCCAGTACCAGCCCCAGACGCAGGGAGAAGGCGAAAATGCTGCTTACATCCTCCTGGCTCAGCTCTTTATTCTGGATGATGCCCGCACCCAGACCCATGTCTGACAGCAAGCTGAAGAAAGTGGTAAAGACAAAGGTGATGGCCACCAGACCGAAGTCTTCCGGACTGAGGATGCGGGCCAGGATGGCATTGAAGAGCATCCCCAGCAGCAGCGTGGAGTAGCGGGCCGCGGCATTGATCCAGGCCGCTTGTTTGATGGAGGAAGTGGCCATGGTCAGGGTGTCATGAGGTTAAGCAGCACCTGCATAGAATGCAGGGTCTCCTGCTGGATCATTTTCTCTTTCCGGAGTGAACGGCGGAAGGCCAGGTTGGTGGCTACGTCCTCCAGGTGCAGAACCTGGACAGCAGGATTATAGCGAAGCTTCAGGCCGTCCTGCCGGCATTCGTAGTGCAGGATTTCTTCCTCGAAGTACAGGAATGTATCCGGGTTGAAACACAACGGGCGCCGGGTGATGAAGTCTGTAGAGAACACCAGGCAGGCCCCGTGCAGCACGGCATCTTCCGCCGGTGTTTGCCAGGGTTTGGGAAGCTGGGAAGGGGCAGGGCGGAAGCATTGCTTGATGCGCCACTTGATGTGGTTCCATTCAAAATGCTGCAGATTATTCTGGTACTTTGCAATCCTTTCTTCCAGCTCTTTCCGGGTGAAGCCTTCCAGGTGGCCTGGGTTCTGGTGTTCGCCGGTATTGGGATTCAGGATGTCCGGGCCCAATACGGCGAAGGGCGTTTCCTCATAGATGGCCTGTACTTTGGCGGGAAAGTCTTTGTCCCGGATGAGGACGTCGTTGTTGAGCACAACGATGAAAAGGCAGGAGAAATGCTCCCGGAGATGGGCGTAACCCCTGTTGTTGCCCCGGGCAAAGCCTTCGTTGTGCGGGCTTAGCAATACGGAAACGGAGGGATTGTCTTGGTAGCGGGCCGCCAGCCTGGCGCCTGAGCCGTTGGGCGATGCATTGTCTACCAGCACAATATGTTTGTCCCCGTAGAGTCCCAGCAGGGCCTCCGCGCATTGGACCGTCATTTCTTCGGCCAGATAATGCAGGACAACGAAGCCAATCATTCCAGAACAAAGATAATGATTTTGTCCTTTCCGTGCAAAATGTTAATTTTGCATTTACATGAAAAAAGTCATTTATACCGTCCTTACGGGGAATTACGACAAACTGGAACAGCCCAGGGCCGTAGATTCCTCTTTTGACTATGTCTGTTTCACGGACAAGGCCGGGCAGGACGGTGTATGGCAGCTCAGGGAGATTCCCTTTGCTTCAGACAGCCCCATCCTCCGCGCCCGCTGGGCCAAACTGCATCCGCATGCGCTTTTGCCGGAATACGATCTGTCCGTTTTCATGGATGCCAATCTGTGTATTGCTTCGCCGATTTTTTATGATCAGGTGGCGGCTTGCAAAGCCCCGCTGGCATTACTGGAACATCCGCAGCGAGACTGTGTGTATGAGGAACTTCGCTATTGTTATTTGAAGGATAAGATTAGCACGACGGTGGCGTTTTCCCAATGGAAGAAACTGAAGGAAATGGGTATGCCTGCACACGCCGGACTCTATGAAACCAATGTGGTTTTGCGGCGGCACAACCTACCGGAAGTAGCAGCGCTGGATCAGCTGTGGTGGGAACTGCTGCTGGATTCCGGCGGCACGCGGGACCAGCTGGCGCTCACCCCGGCGCTTTATCGGCTGGGGATGGAACCGGTTCTGCTACTGGGCCCCGGATTGAATGCGCGCAATGTCCCATATATCCGTTATACTAACCATCCTTCCGCACCGGAGCGCACGCCCGGCAAGCTGAACTGGGCCAATCTGAAGTATAACCTGCGCCTGGGCTGGCGTAAAACCATGCTGCTATGCCTGAGGTAAGCGTCGTCATTGTGTGCATGAACCGTCCGGACCTGCTGTTTCCTTGTCTGGACAGCCTTCGTGCCCACACTTCGCTGCCTTTCGAGGTATGGGTGGTGGCGTACCGTTTTTCGGCCGATAATCTGCAAACGCTGGTGGAGCGCTATCCTTGGGTAGAGGTGGTTCCCAGTCAGGAAATCCGGGGCTTTTCGGAGAACAACAACCTGGCCCTGAAGCACGTCAAAGGCCGCTATTGTTTCATCCTGAACGACGATACCCTCCTGGATATGCCGGTGATAGACCGACTGGTGGCCGATTTGGAAAGCTTGCCGGCCTCGGCCGCCGCCATCTCTCCCTGCATCCGCTTTGCCGACGGCCGCATCCAAACCTGTGGCCGCACCCCGTGGACCGCCCGCCGATATGCCAAACACTATCTCCATCTGGTAGACGAATCCAAACTGGCATTAAGGCCTACGGCATCAGGAAATTATTTTTCGCAAGGCTTTGCGAAAAACCAATTTCCCGATGCCATCGCAACGCCGACGCACGAGAGAGATGTTTTTCAAACCTATACGTTAAATGGGGCGTGTTTTCTGATTAAGACTGAGGTATTTCTGGAGGCGGGATGGTTTGATGAGCGGTTCTTCTTTACGCCGGAGGATATTGCTTTGGGGCATAAGTTGAATGACATGGGCTATACCGTTTGGGCCGATCCTTCGGTGTCCATTACCCACTTGGCAGGCGGCTCTGTATCGGCTATGGAACCTGCCATCAAGCCGGCCCGGGTGCGCGGCTCGCTCATTTTCTATGGAGAACCGTTGTGGCTCCGCTGCTTTATCTGGTGCTTCGAGGCTCTGCGGGTGGTTAAATATGCCTTCTTGCCAAGAACGGAGCATAATCGACTGATGGCCCGAACGGCCCGGAATGTGATGCGGACGGCGTTTTCCAAGGCCTCGCCCAAAGAATTGTTTATCCGTTTTTCCCAGTCATGAAAAAGGTCCTGGTCATAGTGGTTACGTACAACGGCATGCGTTGGCTGGAGCGCTGTCTGTCTTCCGTTATGCCCGGCACCACTGGAGATCTGCAGACAGACCTCTATGTCTTGGATAATGATTCTACGGATGGCAGCGCGGATTTTGTACAGGCTCATTTCCCTATGGCCAAAGTGGTGAGAAGTGCGGAGAACCTGGGCTTTTCCAAGGCCAACAACCTGGGCTTCCGCTATGCCCTGGACAAAGGCTACGATTATGTCTATCTCCTGAACCAGGATGCCTGGTTGGAGGAGGGGGCGCTGGAAACACTCGTTGCGGCCGCTGAGGAAGACTCTCAATACGGCGTCCTGAGTCCATTACAGATGACCGATGGTTTCAAGGAGTTGGATCGGCTTTTTAAGAAGGACAAAACTCCGCCGGCGGCGCATTGGTTGGTGCCAGTGGGGGCGCTGCAGAAAGTGGGCCTGTTTGAGGAAGATTTGTTCCCGCTGTATGGACAGGACGACGACTGGTGCAACCGGGCGCGCTATCACGGGCTTAAAATCGGGGTTGTGCCGAAAGCCAGGGGCGTGCACGACAGGGCCCAGCGGGCCGAGGCTAAAGAAAAGATTATCCATCGGAATTATTATACCGGCTCCCTGGTGCGTCTGTGTGACATCAACCGGCCCCTTTGGGAGCGTTTCTGCTATGTGTGCCTGTTCACGCTGGTGAAGGCCTTTAAATACAGGAGCGCGCTGGTATTCAAGTATTTCTATCAAATATGCCAACAACTTCCCGCCGTACGGAAGCACCGTGCTCAGAGCCGCTGAACTGCCAGTTTGTCAGGCGCGGAGCAGGGAATGGTATTTGTATTATATCGGCAAAATTCGTATTTTTGCAAGATTGATAGAAAACGAACCATTGTTATGGCAATAGCAGATATTCTTAAGAAAATTTTCGGCTCCAAGAGCGACCGGGATATGAAGGCCATCCGGCCCGTCCTGGACAAAATCCTGGCCATTTATCCGAATATTGACCAACTCTCCAACGACGAACTCCGTGCCCGCAGCCAGGCTTTGCGGGAGAAGATCGCAGCCGTGGAAAAACCCTTCGAGGACCGCATTGCGGAAATTAAACTGGAGATGGAAAAAGACATCCCCGTGGAGCAGAAGGAAGCCCTGGCAACGGAAAGCGACAAACTGGTGAAGGAAGAGGACGAAGCCATCGAGGTAATCCTGAATGAGCTCCTGCCGGAAGCTTTCGCCATCGTGAAATCCACCGCCCGCCGTTTTGCCCAGAACGAGACCGTGACGGTTACGGCTTCCGAATTTGACAAGCTCCTGGCCGCCCAGGGACGCGATTTCGTGGAGATTCAAGGTGAACAGGCCATCTGGAAAAACAAGTGGATGGCCGGTGGCAACATCATCACCTGGGATATGGTTCACTACGATGTCCAGCTCATCGGCGGTATCGTCCTGAATGGCGGCGTCAAGACCAATAAGGAGCAGCGCGGCATGATTGCCGAAATGGCCACCGGTGAAGGTAAGACTCTGGTGGCAACCTTGCCGGTATTCCTGAATGCCCTGGCCGGAAAGGGCGTGCACGTGGTTACCGTGAACGACTATCTGTCCAAGCGTGACTCGGAGTGGATGGGACCTCTTTATATGTTCCACGGCCTGAGCGTAGACTGTATCGACAAGCACCAGCCTAACTCATCGGCCCGCAAGGCGGCCTACGACTGCGACATCACCTTCGGCACCAACAACGAATTCGGCTTCGACTACCTTCGTGACAATATGTGCACGCGAATGACGGACCTGGTGCAGCGCAAGCACCATTATGCCATCGTGGACGAGGTAGACTCCGTTCTCATCGACGACGCCCGTACCCCGCTCATCATTTCCGGTCCTATGGAAAAAGCCTCCGGGGACGAACAATTTATGGAGTATCGGCCTTACGTGGAGAACCTGTACAACAAGCAGCGCGCGCTCATTACCCAGACCCTGAATGAGTCCAAGAAACTCATCGCGGAGGGCAATGAAAAAGACGGCGGTCTGCTGCTCTATCGTTGTTACAAGGGTTTACCCAAGTATCAGCCCCTGATCAAGTTCCTTTCTGAACCCGGCATGAAGGCCCTGATGCAGAAGACTGAGGCCTATTATATGCAGGACAACGAAAGGGAAATGCCCACCGTCACGGATCCGCTGTACTTCGTGATCAATGAGGTGCTGAACTCTGTGGATATGACGGACAAGGGCCACGACACCCTGGCCGGCAGCGTGTCCAATCCGGACTTCTTCGTGCTCCCGGATATGGGCAGCGCCATCGCTGAAATCACCCACGACGAAAGCCTGAGCCCGGCGGAAAAGGCCGAAAAGAAGGACACCCTCATGGAGGACTTCTCCCTCAAGAGCGAGCGCGTACACACCGTGATCCAGCTCCTGAAGGCCTACGCCATGTTCTCCAAGGATATCGATTACGTGATTGTGGACGGCAAAGTGAAGATCGTGGACGAGTCCACCGGCCGTATTATGGAAGGCCGCCGCTGGTCCGATGGTCTGCACCAGGCCGTGGAAGCCAAGGAAAACGTCAAGGTGGAGGCTGCCACCCAGACCTTCGCCACCGTGACCCTGCAGAATTACTTCCGTATGTATCACAAGCTGGCCGGTATGACCGGTACGGCCGAAACGGAAGCAGGGGAGTTCTGGGATATCTACAAGCTGGACGTGGTGGTGATTCCCACCAACCGTCCGGTAATCCGTGACGACCAGAACGACATCATTTACAAGACCAAGAAGGCCAAGTTCAACGCCGTCATTGACAAAGTGGTGGAACTGTCCAACGCAGGCCGTCCGGTGCTGGTGGGTACCACTGATGTGGAAACCTCCGAATTGCTGGCGCGCATGATGCGCATCCGCGGCATCCGGGCCGATGTCCTGAACGCCAAGGAGCATGCCCGTGAGGCCGAAATCGTGGCCAATGCGGGTCTGAAGGGCCACGTGACCATTGCTACCAATATGGCTGGCCGTGGTACGGATATCAAGCTCTCTCCGGAAGTGAAGGAGGCCGGCGGTCTGGCCATCATCGGCACCACCCGCCACGACAGCCGTCGTGTGGACCGGCAGCTCCGCGGTCGAGCCGGCCGTCAGGGAGACCCGGGTTCCTCCTGCTTCTACATCTCCCTGGAAGACGACCTTATGCGGAAGTTCGGCAGCGAACGCATTGCCGGCGTGGTAGACAAACTGGGTATGGCCGAAGATGAGGCCCTGGTTTCCGGTATGTTGTCCAATGCCATCGAGAATGCTCAGAAGAAAGTGGAGGAGAATCATTTCGGCTGGCGCAAACGCACCCTGGAATACGACGACGTGATGAACTATCAGCGCGAAGCCGTATATTCCCGCCGCCGCAACGCCCTCTCCGGCGAACGCATTGAGATTGATGTCCAGAATATGATGCAGGATACGGCTACGCTCTTGGCCCAACAGTCGGAAGGAATGGCGTTCCCGGAATTTGAGGAATACGTCATCGGCAAGCTGTCCATCGACCTGGGCTTCGACGAAGCTTTCTTCTCCAGCGCCAAGCCGGCCGAGATAGCCGACAAACTGGCCGAACATATGAAGGAAGTGTACGACCGCCGTATGAACACTATGATTGAGAAGGTGAATCCCGTTATCAAGACCGTATTCGAGAAACAGGGCTCCATGTACGAGAACATCGCCATTCCCATTACCAACGGCAAGCGGCAGCTAACCCTGTCCGTGAACCTGAAGAAGGCCTACGAAAGCGAAAGCCGGGAGATTGCCAAGGCCCTGAGCCGCAGCATTATCCTTTATTATATCGACGACGAGTGGAAGCAGCACCTGCGCGACATGGACGACCTCCGTCAAAGCGTACAGAACGCCGCTTATGAGCAGAAAGACCCGCTGGTGGTGTACAAGCTGGAAAGCTACAACCTCTTCACCGAGATGCTGGAGAAGCTGAACGAGGAAGTGCTCACCTTCCTGCTGCGTGCCTTCATCCCGCTGCGCGACGCCGCCGATGCCAAGGAGGCCCGTCCGGCCGCCCAGCCCAACCGCAACCTGCAGCAGATGCGCCACACAGATCCTTCGCAACTGTCCACCAACGGCGAACAGCGTAGCCGTATGCCCGTACGCGTGGATAAACAGGTGGGCCGAAACGATCCCTGTCCCTGCGGCAGCGGTCTTAAATACAAGAATTGTCACGGAAAGGGAGTTGCTTAGGCAGCTCCTTTTTTTGTGCCTGTTGATAACTTTTGTTAATAAAAACCGCCGATAAAAGTTGTTTTAAAATTTTTTATTAATTACCTTTGCCCGGTCATTTAAGGCCAGTAGGGTTGGAAATCACTTAACAAACCTTATTATATGACACAAAATCAGCAAGCTATCTACGACGCCCGCCAGCTTGGCAAGGGCAAGATGCTTACCCTCGGCCTCCAACACATGTTCGCCATGTTCGGAGCCACAGTCCTGGTCCCGGTCATTACCGGTCTTTCGATGAGCGCCACCCTCCTTTTCGCAGGTCTTGGAACGCTCATTTTTCATTTCCTCACCAAGATGAAGGTCCCGGCTTTCCTGGGTTCGTCCTTCGCTTTCCTGGGTGGCTACGCCGCCGTGGTCGCTATGGGAGAAGCCCAAGGGCTCAACGCCACGGAATCACTGCCTTATGCCTGCATCGGAGTATTCTCGGCAGGCATTATTTATTTCATCCTGGCGGGCCTCTTCGCTGCATTCGGCGCCAAGAAGGTGATGCGGTACTTCCCGCCCATCGTCACGGGACCCATCATTATTGCCATCGGCCTTACCCTGAGCGGCAGTGCCATCAACAACTGCAATAGCAACTGGTGGATCGCTCTCCTGGCTATGGCCATCATCATCTTCTGCAATATCTGGGGAAAGGGAATGATCCGGATTATTCCTATCCTGCTGGGCGTGCTGGGTTCGTATATCGTGGCAGCTTGCTTCGGCCTGTGTGATTTCTCCGCTGTCAAGGACGCTGCCTGGATCGGCGTACCGTTCCACTGGGAGAATACGGCTTTCCACGTGTTTGCCAATCCCAACTGGGGCCTTATCGTGAGTGCCATCATCGCCATCGTTCCCATTTCGCTGGCCACTATGATGGAGCATATCGGCGATATGTGCGCCATCTCCTCCACTACGGGCATCAATTATCTGGAAGATCCCGGTCTGCATCGTACCCTTATGGGTGACGGTCTGGCCACCATGCTGGCCTCTCTGTTCGGCGCTCCGGCCAATACCACTTACGGTGAAAACACCGGTGTGCTGAACCTTACCAAGGTATATGATCCGCGCGTGATCCGCATCGCTGCGGTATTTGCCATCATCCTGAGTTTCTGCCCTAAATTCAGCGCTCTCATTGCCTGTATGCCGGCTGCGACCATCGGTGGCGTTTCCCTGATCCTCTACGGTATGATTTCCGCCGTGGGTGTGCGCAACATCGTGGAGAACCAGGTGGACTTCACCAAGAGCCGCAATGTCATCATCGCTGCCCTCATCCTGGTTCTGGCCATCGGTATCAGCTACAGCATCGGTTCCATCGACCTGGGATTCACCAAGATGAGCGGCCTGGCGGTCGCGGCCCTGGTGGGTGTCATCATGAATGCGATTCTTCCCGGGAAAGATTACGAGTTCGGGGAAAATGCGCTGGGCGACAAAGCCGTGGACTTTGAGATCAATCCTTCCCTTAGAAAATAGACCATTTATATAATTAATTCATAAACTACGTTTTATGTTCAAAAAAACTATTCTCGCCGTTGCGGTAGCAACGCTTGCCCTTAGCCAGGTGGCCAAGGCCCAGACCAACATCCAGGTGTTTTACGATTTCGGTAGTGACCGTCAGCAAGTCACCACCACTATCGAAGGCTTCTACAATGACAATTGGGGAAACACTTTCTTCTTCGTGGATCACGATTTCAACCACAAGTCCAATGAGGGTGTCACGGCCATTTCCGGCACTTACATGGAGGTGGCCCGCTGCTTTAATTTCTGGCATAATGTGCCCGTTCTGAACGGCTTCAGCCTTCAGGTTGAATACAACGGTGGTGTGTACAAGAACTACTTCATCAACCATGCTCTCCTGACCGGTATTGACTACTTCGTCCATACCCCCGACTTCAAGAACACCTTCAACTTCAAGGTGCTGTACAAGAAGATTTTCCAGGGTAAGAGCCAGGTTCCCATGCAGTTCACCTTCGTATGGGGCATGCAGGACCTCTTCGGCCTCAAGGGTCTGCGTTTCAGCGGTTTTGCCGATTTCTGGTGGGAAGACCACACGCTCTATACAGACCATAAGGGTCCCATCGTGGGCGGTTTCTCCCACATCGTGTTCCTGTCCGAGCCTCAGCTCTGGTACAATGTGGGTCAGCACTTCGGCGTGAACAACCTGAACATCGGCGGCGAGGTAGAACTCAGCTACGACTTCGGTTCTGCCAAGGGCTTCTGGGTACGTCCCTGCGCCGGTATCAAGTGGGTTTTTTAATTGGAAGGCCCTCCCTGAAGCTCCTTTAAGTCCCTCCCCCGAGGGGAGGGGTTTCGGGAGGGGGTAACGTTAAACATTTAATTGTTTCATGAAATGAAACCTGCATTTGAAAAACTTTTTGGATTTGATTCCAAGAAGAACAACGTACGTACCGAGATTATGGCCGGTATTACCACCTTCCTCACCATGGCCTACATTCTGGCCGTGAATCCGGGCATCTTCAGTGCTCTTCCCGGCATGCCTGCCGGCAGCGTGTTCACCGCTACGGCCCTGGCCGCTATCATCGGCACGTTGGTGATGGCTCTCTATGCCAAGAAGCCTTTCGCCCTGGCTCCCGGTATGGGCCTGAACGCCTTCTTTGTGTACACTGTTTGCCTGGGTATGGGTTACAGCTGGCAGTTCGCCCTTACGGCCGTTCTGCTGGAAGGTATCCTCTTCATCATCCTGACCCTCACCAAGGTGCGTTCCTGGCTGCTGAATGCCATTCCCGGTACGCTGAAGAAAGCCATCGGCGCCGGTATCGGCCTGTTCATCGCTTTCATCGGCATGCAGAACGCCGGTATCATCGTGAACAACGACGCCACCCTCATCGGCCTGGGCAAGATTACCGAAGGCACCGCCCTGCTGGCTATGATCGGCCTGTTCATCACTGCCGGTCTTGTGATGGCGAAAGTGCGCGGCGGCATCCTCTGGGGCATCCTGGCCACCACCCTCCTGGGCCTGGTAATCAAGGATCCTGCCACCGGTGAGGCCATCACCAAACTCAACGGCTTCGTGTCCATGCCTGACAGCGTGGAGCCCATTTTCTGCAAGTTCGAGTGGCACAACATCCTCACCCTGGATATGCTGGTGGTTGTGTTCACCTTCCTGTTCATTGATATGTTCGACACCATGGGCACCATCATCGGCGTGCACCAGGGCGCCGGCCTCATCCCGGACGACGGCCCCCGCGACAACGTCCCCGACATGGAAAAGATGTTCCTGGCCGATTCCATCGCTACCGTCTGCGGCGCCTGCCTGGGTACTTCCACCACCACCACCTATGTGGAAAGCGCTTCCGGCGTAGGTGAAGGCGGTCGTACCGGCCTCACCGCCCTTTCTACCGCCGTGTGCTTCGTGCTGGCCCTGTTCTTCAGCCCGCTGTTCCTGGCCATCCCCAGCGCCGCCACCGCTCCCGCCCTCATCATCGTTGGCGTGATGATGATGCCTTCCATCAAGCGCATCCACTGGGACGACTATTGCAAAGCCATCCCGGCCTTCATCACCATCATTATGATGCCGCTTTGCTACAGCATCTCTGACGGTATCCTCCTGGGTGTCATCTCCTACGTTGCGTGCCACGCCGTAGCCGGCCGCTTCAAGGATATCTCCATCACCATGTGGATCCTGGCTGTACTGTTCGTCTGCAAGTATATCTTCATCTAGCCGTGGCAGCCAAGTAGCTCGCAATGAGCTGTTTATAACAAAGTCCTCGTTCGTTTTTTGAACGAGGACTTTATTGTAATCTGCAGGTTTACAGCTGCTTAGCTGTCACTGTCTTTCCTGAGGGTTAGGGTGGTTCGTTCCACGGGGAGGGAGAAGGCGATGCCCTGGCCCTCGGTGGACAGGCCGGAGTTCTTGTATACGGCTTTCAGGACATCGTCCTTGATGCTGGCCGATACCAGGATCAGGACCACCTCCTTGTCCGGCTGGATGGTAATGTTGAAGAATTCTTCGGCTTCGGGATTGGCCGATCCGCGGCCGCGGAGGATGGTTCCGCCCCGGGCGCCGGCCTGGCGTGCCGCGTCCATGACGTTCTGGGAATAACCTGCATTCACGATGCAGAGAATGAGTTCGAATTGATTTTCGGACATATTGAGATTCCTCCTTTATTTTACACGCTTGTCGTTACTTAAAAAACCATAGGCCAGGGTGCCGATAACACTGGTGAGCCGAATGGAAAAGGCAATGCCTTTGTAGTCTTCGCCTTTTTGGAACAATTCTTCCAGCTGGCTGATGAGGGAGCCGGCTTCGTCTGAACGGACCACACTCATCACCAGCGACTTGGGCCGGTTGTCCGACAGGCCCAAGTAGTCCAGGAGAAGGTGTGTGGTGCCTTTGGCCGCCATGCTGAACTGCAGATTGGCCTGGTGCGACTGGATGATGCTGGAATAATAGGCGGCCTTGCTGTTGTGGACAACGGCCATCACCAGTTCCAGTTTGTCAGGGGCGATATTGTGTTTTTCCGGCATAGCTTATTCGAAATAGATGATTTGGTCATCGGCCGATGCCAGGATGCGCCGCATAGCTGCATTTCTGCGATACCGGACCGCCATCACGGACTTGAAGCCCAGGCTCTGGATGGTGATGAGCGGGGTCATAGCCACCATAGCCACCACGCCGAAGGCGAAGTCCAACACGGCCGATTCGCTTTGCATAGTTACGCAGGTGCCTACCACCAAAGGCAGGATGAAGCTGGAAGTGAGCGGACCGCTGGCCACACCGCCGGAGTCGAAGGCGATGGCCGTATACAGCTTGGGCACGAAGAAAGACAGCCCCAAGGAAATCAGGTAACCGGGCACCAGGTAATACAGGACGGAAAAACCGAAGTATACGCGGATGACCGACAGGCCGATGGATACGCCCACGCCGATGGACAGGGCCATCATCATCTGGTGGCGGCTCACTTCTCCGCCGGTGACCTCGTTCACCTGGGCGTTGAGCACGTGGACGGCGGGTTCGGCCAGCACCACCACCATGCCGATCAGGAACGCGAAGCCGATAATCAGGTGAGGGGACTGCTGGGATAACTGAAGGCCGATCTTATAGCCGATGGGCATAAAGGACATTTCCACGGCCGCCAGGAACAGTACCAGGCCGATGAAGGCATACAGGATACCTAAAATAATCTGGATGATTTTGGAGAAGGGGAGCTTCAGGATGGCAAATTGCAGGATGAAGAAAAAGACCACGATGAGGACCAGGGATTTGCCCACGTCTCCCATAGTGGCCTGCAGATGTTTGCCCAGGCCGTGGTCCAGCACCGTCTCCATGGAATAATCCGGTACGGAGAAAGACAGGTTCCCGTTGGAAAGCAGGGAGAGGGCGAGAACCGCCATAATAGGGCCCAGCGAGCAGAGCGCAATGAGGCCGAAACTGTTCTCACTGGCATTTCGGCCGCCTACCGTGAGGGCGATGCCCACGCCCAGGGCCATAATGAACGGCACCGTGATGGGACCGGTGGTGACACCGCCGGAGTCGAAGGACATAGCCAAGAGGGAGCCCTTGCCCCTGTCGATGAGGATGGCCGCCAGGGAAAACAGGACCATATAGCCGAACAGGAGTATGGAGGTGAGGTCGTGATGAAAGAGGATTTTCACGACGCCCAGCAGGAGCATCATGCCCACTCCGAAGCCCACCGTGAGAATGAGCGTATTCCCGTTCATAACGGCCGCAACCTGGTTGGCCAGGACGGAGAGGTCGGGTTCGGCCACGGTGATGAACAGGCCCATCACAAAGCTGACGCCAAGCAGGATGCCCAGCCGCCTGGATCCGGTGAGGCCTTCGCCGATATACTGTCCCATAGGGGTCATTGCCATATCGGCCCCCAGATTGAACAGGCTGATGCCCAGAATCAGGAAGAGGGCTGAAATCCCGAATATCATAAGTTCCCGGGCGGAAATATCTACCCAGGGGGTAACGGCCAGCAGAAAGACCAGAAGGGTCACCGGAAATACGGAGATTAGCGACTCCTTCAGTTTGTCGCCCAGCGCGTGTCTGAGTTGAATGAGAACCGGGTTTTTGCCTTTCATATCACAAAAATAAGGATTATTTCGTGAAATTTAGTAAGTTTGCATAAATAAACAGGATTCTATGCGCAAAACTTTACCCCTTCTTACTTTGGCCGTTTTGCTGCTGGCCGGCTGTGCCCGTGAGGCCACGCCTGAGCAGCGGGCCCGGGCGCTCATCGCCAAGATGACGCTGGAAGAAAAAGCGTCCCTTATGGAGCATTCCTCTGCACCGGTGGAGGCCCTGGGCATTCCGGCATACAACTGGTGGAACGAAGCCTTGCACGGGGTGGCCCGCAACGGAAAGGCAACGGTATTTCCTATGCCCATCGCTATGGCCGCCTCCTTCGACGAACCGTTGTTGTATGAGGTGTTTACGGCCGTAAGTGACGAAGCCCGCGTAAAGGAACGCCAGGCGCTTCAGTCCGGCCACGTGGGCCAGTATCAGGGACTTACCTTCTGGACACCCAATATCAATATTTTCCGCGACCCCCGCTGGGGCCGTGGTATGGAAACCTATGGGGAGGATCCCTATCTCACCGGACAATTGGGTATGGCGGTGGTCCGGGGCCTGCAGGGGCCGGTGGACGCGCCCGTGCTCAAGGCCCACGCCTGTGCCAAGCACTTCGCGGTTCATTCCGGTCCGGAGTCGCTTCGTCACAGCTTCGATGCCCAAGCCAGTGAGCGAGACCTGCGGGAAACCTATCTGCCCGCCTTCAAAGACCTGGTAACCAAGGCCGATGTCCAGGAAGTGATGATTGCCTATAACCGCTTCCGGGGTTTCCCTTGCGGTGCCAGCGATTACCTGATCAACACCATTCTCCGCGGGGAATGGGGCTACAAAGGCATCGTTTTATCGGACTGCTGGGCCATCCATAATTTCCACGAGCCGGGCTGCCACGGGTTCAGCGAAGACGTGGTCCACGCCGTTGCCGCCGCTATCCATACGGGAACGGATCTGAACTGCGGCAGTTCTTACCGGCACATTCCCGAAGCCGTACAGCAGGGCCTGCTGGCCGAGGAAGACGTAGACCGCAGCCTGGAGCGGCTTCTCGCGGCCCGCATCCGCCTGGGAGAACTGGACGGCATCGTGGAACCTTGGGATAAGCTGGAAGACAGCATCGTGGAAGGGGAGGAGCACCGGGCCCTGTCCCGCAAGATGGCGCTGGAAACCTTTGTCCTGCTGCAGAATCAGAACAACCTGCTGCCCCTGAAGGCCGATGCCCGCATTGCCTTGGTAGGCCCCAACGCCGATGACCGCGAAATGATGTGGGGCAACTACAACGGCATTCCGGACCAGACCATTACCCTGGCCGATGGCCTCAAAGCCCGCATCCCCGGCTTGAAGGTAATCCGCGGCTGCGGCCTGGTGGGGGCCGAGAATATCGTCCCCATCGACCCCAAACACGCCGACGACCAGGAATATGTGGAAAGTCGTAAACGTTTGCAGGAGAGGCTCCTGCCGGCTTTGGACATCCCTGCTATCCTGAAAGAACTGAAAGATATCGATATCGTGGTGTTTGCCGGCGGTATCTCTCCGGAACTGGAAGGGGAGGAGATGAATGTTCCGCTGCCCGGTTTTCAGGGCGGTGACCGTACCAGCATCGAACTGCCGCAGGTGCAGCGCACCCTGCTTCAGGCGCTCAAGAAGGCCGGCAAGCAGGTAGTGCTGGTGAACTTCTCCGGCAGCGCAATGGGCCTGGAACCGGAGACCAAGAGCTGCGACGCCATCCTGCAGGTCTGGTATCCCGGAGAGGAAGGCGGCGCCGCCATCGCCGACGTCCTTCTGGGCGATGTAGCCCCTTCGGGAAAACTGCCCGTTACTTTCTATACCTCGGTAGAGCAGCTGCCGGACTTCGAAGATTACTCTATGCAGAACCGCACTTACCGTTATTTCAGCGGAAAACCGTTGTTCCCCTTCGGCTTCGGCCTCAGCTATACCACTTTTGAATATGGCAAGCCGGTGGTGAAGGATGACACCCTGGTGGTCCCCGTGCGCAATGCCGGCACCTGCGATGCTATGGAGGTGGTCCAGCTATATGTACGCAATGTGGCCGATACGGAAGGCCCGCTCAAGAGCCTTCGCGGTTTCAGCCGCGTAAATATCCCCGCCGGGGAAACGGTGGAGGTGGTCTTCCCGCTCACGGAGGAAGTATTCCTGAGCTGGAATGCAGAAAAGAAGGATATGCTGCCTGCTGCCGGAGAGTGGGAATTGCTCTGTGGCGGTAGCTCCGATAAACTCCAGTCCGTTTCTTATGTTCGTAAATAATTGGTTTTAAATACTATGAAAAAGATTCTCAGCCTTATTGCCACCGGTATGCTGCTGGTTTCCTGCGGCAGCATGGGAAACCTTAGTTTGGATCCCCAGCGCCTTATGCAGGGCGGCGCCTATGCCCTGCAGGCCCTTACCCTCACGGACGCTCAGGTACAGGAGTATGTGCACCAGTACATCACCCAACTGGATGCCCAGAGCACCGTCCTTCCCGAAAACAACGCTTATACCAAGCGTCTGCGCAAACTCACCACGGGCCTGGATGGCGTGAATGAGGTGCCGCTCAATTTCAAGGTATACAAGGAGGATGAAGTGAATGCCTTCGCCTGTGCCGACGGCAGCGTGCGCGTCTACACCGGTATTATGGATACGATGAGCGACAACGAACTGCTGGGCGTAATCGGCCATGAAATCGGCCATGTGGCCCTGAACCACACCCGCCGGCAGATGCGGGCCGCTATCCTGACCAGTGCGGCCATGGAGGGGCTTGCATCCACCAACGAAACGGTGGCGGCCCTTACGGACTCTCAACTGGGAGCTTTGGGCAGCGCCATGCTGGAGGCCAAGTTCTCCCGCGACCAGGAGAGCGAGGCCGATGACTATGGCTACAACTTCCTGGTGAAGGCCGGCAAGAATCCCTGGGCCATGGCAATGGCGTTTGAAAAGCTACAGGCCCTTTCGGGCAGCAGCCAGAGCGGCCCGGTGAGTAACCTGTTCTCTTCCCATCCGGACATTAATACCCGTATCCAGCGGATGACGGACCGTTGCAACACAGACGGTTACAAGCGTCCTTCCAAGTAGAACTGCTGCATCCGGGGGGCGATGAACTGCTTCACCTCCGGAAAAGTGGGCAAATGACCTCCGGGATAGGCTATGGCCTGTCCCGGATATTTTTTTTCAAAGAGGGGACCGCAGTGGACCAGTTCGTCCTGCTGGGCAAAGAAGCCCAGTGTACGGGCCCGCTCCGCTGCGTCAATTCCGGCAAACTGGACGGCTTCAAGCGCCTGGTAACGGTCGCAAAGGGCGGCTGTGATAGTGAGGGAAGTGGCCCCGTCGCGGCGGGGGGAAAGGTATTTGACTTCGCCTTTCAGTACGCGCAGCAGGACGGAGATGTTCAGATCCGGATTGATGAGCACTTTTCGCTGTCCGCGAAGTTGCTGAACCAGAAAACCGCCCCAGGACAGGCCTACGGTCAGATCCGGCTTCTCCTGCTCACAGAAGCTTCGGAGCAGCGCCAGGGCGGCATCCGGGTCGATGGGAAGGTCCGGAGCCACCACCTCCGCCTTCAGGCAGATGCGGAGGGTATCGGCCAGTTTATAGGCGCCCGAGGAAGCCAGTCCGTGTGCGAAAAGCAGCTTCATCTAGAAAGTCAGTTCCAATACTTGCTTCCCGGGCTTGTAGGGGATATAGACGCTGCCACCCTTTCCGGTCTGGCGGATGGTGATGTCGTATTCGGCCTCCCGGAAACGGCGGTGAATGTGATAATCGCCGATGGGGATGCAAGGCTGGATGAGCAGGCCGTCAAACTGGGGCTGGATGCCCAGCAGGGCTTCGCTCACGGCTTTCCAGGTCCAGGCGGCGGTGCCGGTGAGCCAGCTGTTCTTGCCTTCTCCCGGACGGGCGGCTTCCTTGCCGGCCACCATCTGGCAGAAGACATAGGGCTCCACTTTGCGCAGGGCCTGGTCCTTGGTAAAGGCGGGCGTTATCTTGCAGTAATGTCGCCAGGCATCCTGGGCCCGGCCGGCCATGGCTTCGCCGATGATCACCCACGGGTTGTTGTGGCAGAAGATACCGCCATTCTCCTTATATCCCTGGGGATAGGAGCTGATTTCGCCGTATTCGGCCAGATAGGTGGTGTAGGCCGGTGCGTTCAGCACAAGGCCGTATTCGCATTCCAGTTCTTCGGAAGCGGCATCCAGCGCCCGGTCGCACAGGCCTTCTTCGGCCCCGATGCGGGCCATCGTGCACCAGCCCTGGCTTTCGATGAAGATTTTGCTTTCCGGATTCTCATGGGAGCCGATCTTGTTGCCGTCGAAGTCATAGGCACGCAAGAACCATTCGCCGTCCCAACCGTAGGTTTTGACGGCTTGTTCCATCTCCTGGACGGCTGTTTGTACGCTGGCGGCCATGGGGTCCTGCAGGCGCTGCAGTAACGCCGCGAAATCCCGGCCTTCGGCCACGAACAGGCCGGCGATCATCAGGGATTCCGCCTGGCTGCCTTCGGATTTGTTCTCTGTGGTCTGGAACGATTCGTCGGGGTTCCAGGAGAAGCAGTTCAGGTTCAGGCAGTCGTTCCAGTCGGCCCGGCCGATCAGGGGAAGGCCGTGGGGGCCACGCCGGTCCACTACGTGCTGGAAGCTGATTTTCAGGTGCTCCAGCAGCGTTTTTTCGCTGCCGGGCTGATTGTCAAAGGGGACGGGTTCGTCCAGGATGGACCAGTCTCCGGTTTCTTTCAGATAGGCCACCGTGCCGAAGATGAGCCAGAGGGGATCGTCGCCGAAACCGCCGCCGATGTCGTGGTTGCCGCGCTTGGTGAGCGGCTGGTACTGGTGGTAGCAGCCGCCGTCGGGGAACTGTGTGGCGGCAATATCCAGGATACGCTGCCGTGCCCGCTCGGGAATCATATGGACGATGCCGGTGAGGTCCTGGTTGGAGTCGCGGAACCCCATCCCCCGGCCGATTCCGCTTTCAAAGTAGCTGGCGCTGCGGCTCATAAAGTAGGTGATCATGCACTGGTACTGGTTCCAGATATTCACGGTGCGGTCCAGCTCAGGGACGGAAGACTGCACGGTGAACCGCCCCAGCAGGTTGTCCCACCAGGCTTTCAGTCGGGCAAAAGCTTCTTCCACCTGCTGCGTGTTGGCAAAGGCGGCCAGGAGTTCCCGGGCCGGCGCCTTGTTGATGACAGCGGGGGCACTGAATTTCTGATCCTGCGGGTTCTGCACGTAGCCCAGCACGAAGATGAGTTCCGTGCTTTCTCCGGCTTCCAGCGTGAGGTCAAAACGCGGGGCCGCCACCGGGCTCCAGCCGTGGGCGACGCTGTTCCCGGATGTACCGGAGAGTACTTGCTGCGGGGCTTCGAAACCATTGTAGGCGCCCAGGAAGCATTCCCGGTCCGTATCAAACCCGTCGAAGGGACGGTTGGCGCCGTAGAAGGCATAGTGGTCCCGGCGTTCGCGGTATTCGGTCTTGTGGTACAGGGCATCGGCCTCTATTTCCACCTCGCCGGTGGAGAGGTTGCGCTGGAAGTTCTCCATATCTGTGGAGGCATTCCACAGGCACCATTCCAGGAAAGCATACAGTTGGAACGACTTCCGCTCCGAACCTGTGTTGGTCAGGCGCAGGCGGTGCACTTCGCAGCACTTGCCCAGGGGAACGAAGAAGAGGGTATCGGCCCGCAGACCGTCTTTTTCGCCGGTGATGCGGGTATATCCCATACCGTGGCGGCACTCGTAGAAATCCAGCGGGGTCTTGCAAGGTTTCCAGCCGGGATTCCACACGGTATCCTCGTCCTTGATATAAAAATACCGGCCACCGGCATCCATAGGAACCCCGTTGTAGCGGTAGCGAAGGATCCGGCGGAATTTGGCATCCTTGTAGAAGCAGTAGCCGCCGGCGGTATTGGAAATGAGGGAGAAGAAGTCTTCCGTTCCCATATAATTAATCCACGGCCAGGGGGTGGCCGGGGTGGTAATTACGTACTCGCGATGTTTGTCATCAAAATAACCGAACTCTTTCATTTTGCTCGTTCTATATTATACGTTGCGTGTTTTTTTTCCTTGGGTTTTTTCCCTGTATGCCAGTGGCGTCATGCCCGTGATGCGCCGGAAGGCGGTGAAGAAATAGTCTTCGTTCTCATAGCCGGCTTCGAAGGCAATCTGTTTTACCGGCAGCGAACTGTTGGTGAGCGCTTCTTTAACGCGGCTCATCCGTACCTCCTGGATGTATTTGGCGGGGGAGAAGCCGGTGTATTCCTTAAAGATGCGACGGAAATTGGAGTAGCCCATGAACAGTTCATCGGCCAGGGCCTCGGGCGTGATGGTGCGATGCTGCTCCGCGATGATAATCTTGGCGCGGTTGATCTGGTCGGCCACTTCCGAAAAGGCCTGGTTGCGGCTGTAGAAGCGCAGCAGGCTCATCAGGTGCACCACCAGGCCGCCCAACCGCTGCTGGAAGCCGGACTGTTGGTCCCGGGCCGTAACAATGGCGTCTTCGTACAGGGCCACGATATCGCTTTTAATCCCCACCTGGGTGACGGGATTGCGGGCCCCAAAAAAGCCGTCTTTCACCCAGTTGTCCATTTGGTCGCCCTTAAAGCCGATCCAGTATTCTTTCCAGCCGGTTTTAGGGTCTGGCCGATAACTGTGCCATTCTCCCGGGAACAGGAGAAAGAAAGTGCCCGGCCGCACGGAAACCGCATTGCTCAGGCTGGCGCTGCGGAAGGTTCCCTGGCCCTTGGTAATATAAAGTAATTGGTATTCGTCCAGGATGCGTCCGTGGTCTGCAGAAAACAGGTAGCGCGAGGGGTGATTGGACGGCGGATAGGGCTCTCCGGGACCCACCTCCTGAAAACCCACCGAGTTCACGGCTGTTCCCCATAGAAGGTCGCTGGGGGAGGTTGCCAGGTATTTAAGGTGTATGGCTTCGTTCATAATGGCACAAAGAAAGTAAACAATTGTCAAAAATCAAAGTTTTTATCGCATAATCTTCATTCATAAAGTTATTGGAATATGATAAATTTGTAATGTACAAAACTGTAACTTTATGGCAGACACCCATCGCTTTCTCGCTTTTGACTGCGGCGCCACTTCCGGTCGCGCGGTCCTGGCCACTTTCTCGGACAACGCCTTCGACATGAAGGAAGTCTACCGTTTCCCCAGCGGCATCATCCAGCTGGGCGGCAAATACTATTGGGACGTGCTGGCCATCTACCAGCATTTCTGCAACTGCCTGGCCGATTTAGGGCGGCAGGGGATCGTACCGGATTCCATCGGCATCGACACCTGGGGCGTGGATTTCGGCTTCGTGGCCGAGGATGGCTCCCTGCTGGGCAATCCCCGCGCATACCGTGATCCTTACACGGAGGGCATTCCGGAAAAGGTGTTCCAGACCGTTCCCCGGGAGGAACTGTACGGCGCCACGGGCATCCAGATTATGAATTTCAACTCCATCTTCCAGCTGTATGCCCAAACGCAGGAAGACTTCGCTCCGCTCAAGTATGCCCATCACATCCTCTTTATGCCGGATTTGCTGTCCTATATGCTCACGGGCAAGCAGGTGTGCGAATACACCATTGCCTCCACTTCGGGTATGATGGACCAGACCACCCGCCAGTTCAACAAGGAGCTGCTGAAAAAGCTGGGCGTACGCACGGAAGTGCTCCTTCCCATCGTCCAGCCCGGAGAGGTAATCGGCACCCTGCGCAAGGAAATCGCCGATGCCTGCGGCCTGCCGCAGATTCCCGTGATTGCCGTAGCCGGCCACGACACTGCCTCAGCCATCGCTGCCGTTCCGGCCGATGACGAACATTTCGCCTACCTTAGCAGCGGTACCTGGAGCCTGATGGGTATCGAAACGCCCGCACCCATCATCAACGAAGATTCCACCCGCCTGAATTTCACCAATGAAGGCGGCATCGACGGCACCACCCGCTTCCTCAAGAACATCACCGGCATGTGGCTGCTGGA
>CACYHF010000007.1 GCA_902774155.1 uncultured Bacteroidia bacterium
TTCTGCAAACCTCCGCTGAGCCGGAAGTGGTGGAACTTGAACTCTACCGCCGCACCGAACACCAGTCCACGGGCGCCGGTGCCGAAATTCGCCGTCACGTCCAGCCATTTCCAGGGATTTACCTCCAGGCCCAGACGGGCGTCCCAATACGGGAGACCCAGGGAATTCAAATAGCGCCCGGTGGCCCCTAAGGCCAGTTTGCGCCAGAAAGGAAGCTCATATTTCACGCCCAGATTGGCCTGCAGCGGAAGGCGCTCCCACTTCCATTTGTCCTGGCTGGCAAACGGCCTCAATACCTGCAGGAACTTATTGCCCACATCCAGGGCCTTATCTTTCAAAGCGGTCTTATTCAACTGAGCTATGCTCACATTATCCAGACCTTCGAACGTGGCCACACCGGATGACATAGCCCGGTTCCCATAGAACCAGTACATACCGCCCAGGTCCAGGACGGAAGCGCTGATGGTGAGCCCTTCGGCGGGCGTAAATACCAAGCCCAGGTCAAAGGCCACGCCGGCGCCGGAAGGCAGATAATCCAAGTCCAATTTCCGGGAAAGATTCCTCAGGTCCAGATAACCCTCGTTATTGCTGCCGATCTGCGCGAATCGGTTGGTCAGGTACAGTTCTCCCCAATAATCTAGGGCAACGTTTTCCCCGTTGATGGTCAAGTTCATGCGGGTAACATCGTAGCGCCCGCCCATGATGGGCAGCAGCAGTTTGGCACGGGCGCCCACGGACAGCCAGGGTGTTACCTGCCGGGCATAACCATAGGCCAGTTCGGCCATTATGCCGGCGCCCATGTTGAGGTTGCTAAGGTTGCGTGACCCGGTTTCCATGCCCAGCTTGATGAAGGCAAAGAGCTCCTTGGGAACAGAGACGCCGTAGCCTCCGCGAACGTTCAAATCCACGGTGTGGAATGCGCCGCCGGCAAAAAAGCCATAGGAGACCAAACTGGCATGGATGTCACTGCGGGTTCGGCAGTATTCCGGCAAACTGCCCAGGAAAGTATCGGCCGATATGGCGGAATTGAAGGCCGAAATGAGGCCGCCGTCGGCTGTAGGATACAGGAAAGAGCTGGCACCCACGTTGTTATGGGAGGTGGAATTGTACTGCACAGCCCCGATGAAATGATGGCCGATAATAGCCGGGTTGTATTGATAGGCCCGTGCATATTCGCGAAGGTAGAAGCCCTCCTGGAAGGTTTGGGCGTTCAGGGCCAGGGCCGATCCGACGAGGACGGCCAGCGAAAGGAGGCTTCTCTTACTCATTATCGTAAATGGTTAGGCCGCCCCGCAGCGTGGCGGTGGCCGATTGAACGGAAATGCCTCCCTTTAAGGTAAGGCGGGTCTTGGCAAAGTCGGGTGCCGAGGAAATGGTGATATTGGCTTTGATGCCGCCGAAATCGGCAAGCACGCCTTGCTTCGCCTTCAGCTGGAAGGTGACAGGCGTTACGGTAGGTTTCTCCGGCGAACCGCCTTTTATCACTACACCCTCCGTGATTTCGATGTTTTCGTTCTGTTCACTATCCAGCGGAAGGGTACTCACCACGTTCATGGTCAGCTGGGCATCGCTGAAAGAGAAGGACTCCAGGGGGATGTTGAAATTAATGATATAGTCGTTGATAGGCAAAGACACGCCGCTTCCCGCCGTAACATAACCCGTATAAGTCATGTTGAAGGTGAAGTTGGAGTATCTGCTGCTCCGTATCCTGTCGGGAAGGTTGGCGGGAAGCTGGAGGACCACGTTCTCCAGCTGAATTTCGCTGGGCATATCGGTAACATTGTCCGGCAATACGAATTCCTTCAGGACATGCGTGTTGGCGCTACGGGGAACCTCAACCTCCAGGGGAACAGACTGGGTATACGAGGTTTCGTAAGTCCTGCGATTCATGCAAGTAATACTGCTGGTGGTGTTCAGATTAAAAGCGTCTTTCAGCGGACTGGTTAAGCTGATGGTCACTTTCTGGTCTCCACAACCAAATCCGAAGGCGCCCAAAAGGGTACCGAGACCGCTGGGCGATGTACTGTTGCTGCCGGCTTTGTAATCAAAGGGCTGGGTAGGGTCCGGCACTTTCAGGGCCACTTCATACGCATTGATTACCCAGAAATCATCTTCCGTATCGGCCTTCAGGTAGCCGTCACTGTCGGTTTTCAAAGCCCCGCCCAACAGCGCCTTGATGCTGCTCAATTTCTCAGTGTTCAGAATGTCCTCCAGGGTAAAAGGACCCATGTTTCCCACGGGAACGGAGATCTCCTTTTCAAAGAGCGTAACCTCCTTGTTCAGATTATCCATGTCGTAGGCCTTGTTTTCGCAGGCCCACAATATCAGGGGGAAGAGAAGAAGGGAAAAGTATTGTTTCATTTTTTATCAATCCCACTTTCTCATCGGTGATATCCACCATGGGTTCGCCGTTGAGCCAGGTCTGGATGCGGGGACCCTGGGCCAGGATACGGAGGGTGTTCCACTCCCCTTCCTTCAGGATTCCTTCTTTCTCTTCGGGAATCTGGACCAGCCAGCCGCGGCCGTAAGATTCATAGATACCGGCGGTGTCGTTGCCCTTGGGGGCCACCTCCACCTGCCAGCCGTTCACCCTTGCCGGAGGCGTAACCGTGGAACGGAAGAACACGCCGGAATTGCCGTTGGCCTCCTGCTTGAACTCTACCGTGAGATCGAAATCGTCGTAGTATTCGTCGGTGGCCAGATAACCATAGTCAGAGGAGTCTTCGCCGCTTTCACAGACCAGTTCCCCATTCTCCACATACCATTTGTCCTTGCCATACAGCGTCCAGCCTGTCAGGTCTTTGCCGTTAAACAAGTCTTTTTCGATGGGCTTTGTGGGCAGCTCCTTGATTTTGATGTTGCGGAACGATGCGGGATAACCATGGTCCTGAATACTGATGTGACCCGTGCGGGACAGGCCGTATTCCGGAGCGTGGCTCCACTTGCCGGCGTTTTTGCGGGCGAACCAGTCCGGGGTCCAGGCGTCGAACTCCACGGTAACCTTTCCGTTGAGCAGATAGGTGACATGGCCGTTGTCGAAGATAATTTCCGACTGGTTCCATTCGCCGGCAGGCTTGAGGATGCGCGTTTCAAAATCCGGCACATACATGGCATAGTCCACGGCGCAGCGCTGCCAGGGTTCCAAGGGATAGCCGTTCACTTCCTCCCAGTTGTCGTCGTCGATGATCTGGTATTCGGGGCCCGTTACATACGGGACGCTATATTGGGGGGCCTCCACGGCATGGTAAATCAGGCCGGAGTTGCCGCCACGGGCAATCTTCCATTCCCACTTAAGGTCGAAGTTGGCATATTCGCGGTCCGTGACGATGTAGCCGTTGCCGTCGTCGCCTTTACCATCGGTCCAGATGGTGCCGTCCTGCACTTCCCAGGGACCGGTAAGGCTGGTGCCCTTGAAGTCCCGCCATCCGTTCAGGGTCTGTCCGTCAAACAGGAGCACCCATCCATCGGCTTTTTCTTTGGAAGTTAAGGTGTTAGGCTTTTGTTCGCAGGAAAGGACCGCTCCTGCCAGTGCAAGAATGAAGAAGATCTTTTTCATATTACATGCGTTTTGGTTCTGCAAGATAGTGATTTTTTTCAAAGACCACTACACCGTCATCATTTCACTGGACGGAAGCCGATGGGATTATCCCGATTATTATGAGATGCCCTTCTTCGACTCCCTGGCCACGGTGGGCGTGAAGGCCCGGATGGAACCTTCGTTCCCCTCCTCCACCTTCCCCAACCACTATACCATGGCCACAGGCCTGGTGCCGGACCATCACGGGCTGGTGAACAACAGTTTCTATAATCCCGATACCGGCGGCGATTATTCCATCCGGAGCAAGGATACGCGCTTCGACCCCCAGTATTACGGCGGAGAGCCCATCTGGATTACGGCCCAGAAGCAAGGCGTCAAGTGCGGCGTGGTATACTGGGTGGGTTCGGACATTCCTATCGGCCCTAAAGGTAATGAGTTCCCCACTTATTACCGGCATTGGGACGCGGATCCTCACTGGGACTTTGACCAACGCTGTGATGAAATCGTGCGTCTGCTGAGTCTCCCGGAAGAGGAGCGTCCGCGCCTGGTGATGGGCTATTTCGACGAACCCGACCACCAGGGCCACGTGCACGGTCCCTTCAGCCCGGAAACCAAGGAGATGGCCGAACACATGGACAGCCTGATGCACGCGCTGTACCTGCGCCTGAAGGCGCTGCCTTACGGGGACAAGATCAACTTCATCCTGGCAGGCGACCACGGCATGACGGAGGTCTCCCCGGAGCGGTTCGTCGGCTGGTACGACGTAATGCCGGAAGAGTGGATCGAGCGGATTTCCGGCAACCTTCCCACCAGCATCTGGGTGAAGGAAGGCTATGTGGACAGTCTGTACAACCGCCTGTCCAAGATAGAGCACCTGAACGTGTGGAAGCACGGAGAAGTGCCTGAGTATCTGCATTACGGAACGTCCAACCGCCTGGGAGACCTGATTGTGAGCCCGGATCTGGGCTGGCAGTTCAACTTCGCCCCCAGCCGCAATCACGGCCTTTCCGCGCCGTCGGCCCGGATTTCAAAGTTGCCTACGAAGCCCCCTATACGGAAGGGGAAAAATCTTCCTTCCGCAACATAGACCTTTATCCCATGCTGTGTAAGCTCCTGGGAGTCAAGCCCGCCCCGGTGGACGGCAAACTGGAACGCATCCAAAATATCCTTAAATAATGGCCAAGCATTTTACCCTTCCCTATGAAGGCGGGCTCATCGACAAGAACCTGCCGGCAGGCATTCTCCATACCTATGAGAAAATCTGGACCCATGTGTATCCGGAATCGCGTCCTGCTTCCTATGCCATTGCCGATTTTATCGTAAACGCCATCAATACCCACGAAGGCGGGCTCTACCGCCTGGGCCTCAGCACCGGCTCCACCCCCACCTCCCTGTACAATGAGCTGGCACGGCGTTACCGCGACGGAAAGGTCTCCTTCAAGAACGTGGAAGTGGTTTCCATTGACGAATATTATCCCATTGCCAAGGAGGCCGCCCAGAGTCGCAACCATCGCCTGCACGAAGCCCTGCTGGACAAAGTGGACATCCGCAAGGAAAACATCCACATTCCGGACGGCACCCTTTCAGAAGAGGAAACCGGCCCGTACTGTATTCAGTTCGACGCCAAGGCCCGCAACCTGGACCTGTTGGTGATGGGCGTGGGCGAACAAGGCCAGGTGGGCTTCAACGAAGCCGGCTCCAACGAAAAGACGCGCACCCGCGTGGTCCGTCTTTCGTACGCTTCCCGCAAGCGGCAGGCGGGTAATTTCAACAACGATATTTCCGCCACGCCGGACAAGGCCATCACCCTGGGTGTGGGCACCATGCTCAGCGCCAAGCGCATTATCCTGATGGCCTGGGGCGAAGACAAGGCCAACGCCGTCAAGGCCATTTCCGAAGGTCCTGCCACGGCCGATTGCCCCGCCTCGCTGCTCCAGCGCCACGACCACATCTCCTTCTACGTAGACGAAGCGGCCGCCAGCCTGCTCACCAGCAGCGTGGCGCCCTGGCTGGTAGGTCCCTGCGACTGGACGCCCAAGTTCATCCGCAAAGCCGTGGTCTGGCTGTGCGAAGTAACGGGAAAACCCATCCTGAAACTCACAGAAAACGATTACCTGAACAACAACCTGGGAGAACTCCTGGAGAAAGTGGGCTCGTTTGACAAGATCAACATCGACGTCTTCAACGACCTCCAGCACACCATCACGGGCTGGCCCGGCGGCAAACCCAACGCCGACGACAGCACCCGTCCCGTATCGGCCACCCCTTTCCCCAAGACCGTGCTCATCTTCTCCCCGCACCCCGATGACGACGTAATTTCCATGGGCGGCACCTTCATCCGCCTGGTCTCCCAGGGGCACGACGTGCACGTGGCTTATGAGACCTCCGGCAACGTGGCTGTACACGACGACGTAGTGCTCCAGCACATGGATGCCGCCTTCCAGCTGGGCTTTGCCGACGAATTCGACAAGGTGAAGAAACTGGTGGAGAGCAAGGTTCCCGGCGAACCCGAACCCCGCGCCCTGCTGGAGATGAAAGGCGCCATCCGCCGCAGCGAAGCCCGCGGCGCCGTGCGTTCCTTCGGCCTGAATGACAATACCAACGCGCACTTCCTGAACCTCCCGTTCTACGAAAGCGGCGGCATCAAGAAGAACCCCCGTTCCCAAGCCGATGTGGACATCATCAAGAAGCTGATGAACGACCTCAAGCCCGACATGATCTTCATGGCCGGAGACCTGGCCGATCCGCACGGAACGCACCGCGTGTGCACGGAGGCCGCCCTGGAGGCTCTGGAGCAACTGAAGGAAGAGAAGGCCGAATGGACCGCCAAGACGCACGTGTGGCTGTACCGCGGCGCCTGGATGGAGTGGGAGCTGGGCCGCGTGGACATGGCCGTTCCGCTAAGCCCGGACGAGGTAGTGAAAAAGCGTCACGCCATCTTCCGCCACCTGTCGCAGAAAGACATCGTCCCGTTCCCCGGCGAAGACCCGCGCGAGTTCTGGCAGCGCGCCGAAGAGCGCACGCAGAACACCGCCCACCTGTACGACAGCCTGGGCATGGCCGAATATCAGGCCATTGAGGTGTTCCTGAAACTCTACTAGAGTCGGGTGACGATACCGGCAATCTGGTCGCCCAGGCCGATGGTGTAACCTTCGGAGCAGAAGAAGACGCGGTTGAAGCTGTCGGCGATCACCACCAGGGGCAGGCGGCCGTTTCCGGCACGCTTCTGATCCTTGGCAATGGCGGCACGGATGCCCTCCGTGTCTATGCCCAGAATCACCGTGACATTGTTCGGGATGGAGCCATATCGGCCTTCCATCGCTTCCTTCTTCAGCTGTTCCAAGGCTTCGGCCGATTCACACAGCAGCACGATGGGGCGGCCCCAGGCGGCCAGACGCTCGCGCGCGGCAATCAGGTCGCGCAGGGCGTGGTTGGTGGGTTCCTTGCCGGGATCCAGGATGCCCAGCACGTAGAAGCCGCGACCCACGGCCGACAGCACCGACTGCGGCACGGCGGAACCGTCCGGGGTGAACAGGCTTTCGGCATCCAGCGAGCCGATGACGGGCACGGCGCCCTTGCCTTCGTCGATGCGCAGCGGCACTTCCGTCACACCGCCTTCCTTCACGGTAAAGAACAGCATGGAAACCGGAACGGAGCCGTCGGACAGGCGGTTGCCGGAGACCAGCAGATAGTCGCCGGCGTCCATGAGGTGTCCTTTCTTGAACACGTGGGCCCAGTCTACCCCGCCGCCCATGTCCACTTCGCCTTCATCGAAGGCCATCAGGTGCGGCCGCCCGTTCTCTATCTTGGACAGCGAGAAATGCGTGTAGTACTGCGGATTGGCAATGGTGGGCGTAGGGGTATAGGCCAGCTTCAGGAGGCCCTTGGGAGAAACCGCTGCTTCGGCATGGCCGTCAAACGAGACATCCAGCCACTCACCGTCCTTCTTATACTGCACCTTGCCGGTGACGGGGTCCTTCTGGGCATCGAAGCCGGCAAAGCGGCAAAGGTCTACGAAGAAGATGTCGCGGGAGCGGGGATCGGCCAGGCGATAACGAAACACACCCGCCGGCGACATCGGGATGTTCCAGGCTTTGGGGTCGTTCAGGATGGTGATGTTCTCCACCACCCACTGACGGATCTTTTCGGGCGACTGATAGGCCTCGAAATCCTCGAAGTTCTCCCCGAAGAAATGGTTGTAGGCGCTTAGGAACTCATTTTCCACGCGGAAGCCGGTGTAGGGCATGCCGGGCCGATAAGCGTCTCTCAGGAGTTCCAGCGTAATGTCGTGAAGGTCCTTTTCCGAGAGGGACTTGAAGATGTCCTGTACGTAGGGGCGGTCTTCGCTTGCTTCCATAAACGCCTGCAGCGTCTGCCAGTTGGCACGGGAACGGACCAGGATGGACGCAACGTCATCTTTGTAGGCCATTTCCCGCACATAGGCAAGGGCTTGTTCCGGTGCAAAGCTGGAATCCTCTTCATACGCGTGGCGGATGGCGTCCTCCTGGGCAAAGCGTTTGTCGTTGGCCTCGCGCTGCTCGGGCGTCACTTCCGGCAGCTGCACGTTCTCCGGCGGAGGAACAATGGTGAAGGCTTCGCTGCCAAAGGGGCTGTCCAGCGTGATGGTCACCTCCTTTTCCTTGCCGAAGGAGGCGCGGGCATAGCCATAGGCGCCGTCCTTGGAGGCCCAGATGAGCATGTCGCCCAAGCCGGCGCTGGAGAAGGTGTGCCCTTCGGCGTCCGTGTATTTGGTAACGGCCGGGTAGAATTCGGCATAATTGTAAATGCAGAAGTCCACGCGGGCACCTTCCACCGGCGAACCGTCGTTGTTCCGGACGGTGAAGTCGATGCGGGCGGTTTTGGCGTAATTGTCAATAAGGTTCACCTCCGTGAAGTTGGGGCTTTCCAGCACCACTTCCTCCGGGCCGTCATACTTGCCGAAGACCTTGGTGTGCATGAGCAGGGCGCGGGAGGCCGGGGCGTTGAACCAGCCCAGGTTCAGCACCGGTTCGGGCTCACAGGCACCCAGGAACCACCATTGCCCATCGGCCCAGGCTTCCACCCAGGCGTGGTTGTCGTCGGTATGGGCCCAGCGGGGCGTATACACCTGACGGGCGGGAATGCCCACGGAGCGCAGCGCCGTCACGCAGAAGGTGGATTGCTCTCCGCATCGGCCCAAGGCGTTCTTCACCAGATTCAGCGGAGAAGACGTACGGGCGTCGGAGGGCTGGTAGGTCACTTTTTCGTGGCACCAGTGGTTCACCTCCAGGATGGCGTCCTGCATACTCAGGCCCTGGATACGGGGCAGGAGCTCGCGGGCAAATACCACACGGGCGCTGTCCAGGCTCTCATTGTTCACGCGCAGCGGCAGCACGAAATGGCGGAACTCCCGCTCCGGCACATTCCACAGGGAACGGGTGGCAAAAGCCGCCTTCACGTTCTCCAGGTAGAAGGCCGGGGTGTAGTCGGTGATATCGGCCAGAGGCATATAGGCGTAGAGGAATTTCAGGGCCTCTTCCTCTTCCAGGCTGGGTTTCTGGTCCACGGCCGGGTCTTCCTCCAGGTCGGCGAAAACGCTCATCCCCACCTGGACGGTCCGGTTCCGGAAATCTTCTTCCACGGTGGTGCGGAAATCCTTGTCCGTAATGAAATGCTTGGGGCCGCAGGCAGCAAGGAGGCAAAGCCCGGCCAGCGCAAAAACAACTTTTCTCATAAAACTATAATTTACGGGCCAGGGCGGCTATTTTCGCCCCCATGCCGATGGTATAACCTTGGGAAATAAAGAAGACTTCCTGCGTGCCTGCGTTACCCACAAACACGATGGGCAGGCGCTCGGCGCTCACCTCCAGGCTGGAGACTGCGTTGTCCAGAAGGGTTCCGTCCTGGTCCAGCACGAAGACCACCGTGGAGGGCAGGATGCCGTATCGGCCTTCATCGATTTCGCTGTGCAGGCGCTCCAGTTGAGCCTCACTGGTGGCGATCAGCAGAATGGGGCGGCCCCAGGCTTCCAGTTCGGCCTTTTCCTCCGCTATGTCATGCAATACGTGGTTGGTGGGTTCCATTCCCACGTCCAGGATGGCGGCGGCGTAGTTGCCCTCGCCCACCGGCAGGGCCGATGCATCGAAATGTCCCTGTATCTCCACCGCTTCCAGTACCGTTTCAATCTGGACCGGCACCTGCAGCGATTCGCCGGGCGTCACGTGAAACAGCGTCACTGTCACCGGCGTGGAACCGTCGGAGAGGCGGTTGCCGGAGGCCAGCAGGTAATCCCCTTCCGGGATGTCGTTGGTGAGGCCGAAGCGACGGCCTTCCCGGCCGAAACCCAGGAACACCATCTCCATCTCTCCGTCCACAATGCGGCTTACGGAGTAATGACGGCCGTATTCCACACGCTCCACGCCCTCCACGGGTTCATAAGTGAGTTCCACGTGGCCGGTGGGGACATCGGCCTTGTCGCCGGAGAAGCGGAGGGCCGATGTGAAGCGGTCGCGGAGCATAGGCGCGCCGAAGGTACGGGCCAGGGCCATCGTGAGAAGGTCGCGAGAGCGCGGGTTGGCCATACGGCTGCGCCACGCGCCCACCGGCGACATAGGGATGTCCCAGAACAGCGGATCTTCGTCTACCCAAATATTGGCATCCACCCAGTCCTTGATGGCCTGGGCGTTGCCTTTGAAGGAGGCCTGCAAATCGGCCGGGATATTTTTCAGGAACCAACCCTTGTAGGGCGTAAGGAATTCATTTTCAATGCGGGGCATCAGGATGCTCTCCTTGGCATTGTAGTTGTCCCACAGCACCTCCGGCGTCACGTCCGAGAGGTCTTTGCGGGTGAGGCTGCGCAGCAGGGTCACGGCGCGCTCCTTATCCTGGGCCTGAAGCAGGAAATCCGTGATAACCTGGTGGTTGCCGCAGGAACCCTCCACCAGGCGCACGGCTTGCTCCGGAAGGTTGTTATCGGCCACGAATTTCTCCGCGAAACTGTGGTCCGGGAAGGAGACCATATAGGCCTTGCGGACGGAGTCCTCATAGGCCATACGACGGTCGTTTTCGGCCCGTTGCTCCGGCGTCACTTCCGGCAACACCACCTGCTCCGGCGGCGGCACCATGGCTATCAGCTGGGAGCTCACCGGATGGCCCGTGGGGCTGTCCAGCGTGACGGTCACCTCCTGATCTTCGCCGAAGCGGATGCGGGCGAAGCCGTAGGCGCCGTCCTTGCTGGCCCAGGCCAGCATATCGCCCAAGCCGGCCGAAAGAATGGTCTGGCCCTTGCCGTCCGTGTACTTGGCTACCGCCGGGAAGAACTGGGAGGAGTTGTAGATGCAGAATTCCACGCGGGCGTCCTTCACGGGCTTGCCGGCGGCATCCACCACCTTCACCTTCGCCTGCGCGCTCTTGGCATAGTTGCCGATGAGGTTGATTTCCGTGTACCCGGGCGTACGCAGCACCACTTCTTCCGGGCCGTCGTACTTGCCGAAGACCTTGGTATGGGTGAGGAGGGCGCGGGAGGCCGGGGCGTTGAACCAGCCCAGGTCCAGAACGGCTTCGGGCTCGCAAGCGCCCAGGAAGCGCCACTCTCCGTCGGCCCAGGCTTCTACCCAGGCGTGGTTGCTCTCCGTATGGGCCCAGCGGGGCGTGTACACCTGGCGGGCGGGAATGCCCACGCTGCGCAGCGCCGCTACGCAGAAGGTGGATTCCTCACCGCAGCGGCCCAGGGCGTTCTTCAGCGAAGCCAGCGGCGCGTGGGTTCGGCCGTCGGAGGGCTGATAGGTCATCTTCTCGTGGCACCAGTGGTTCACTTCCAGGATGGCATCGGCCATAGAAAGGCCCTGTACGCGGGGTTTCAGTTCCCGGTAGAAGACCACGCGGGCGCTGTCCAGGTCTTCGTTGTTCACGCGCAGCGGCAGCACGAAATGACGGAATTCACGGTCCGGAACCTTCCAGTCCATTTCTTCGCGCGCCAGCAGGGATGCCCGCACGTTCTGGAGGTAAAAATCTGTGCTGTAGTCCGTTACATCGGCCAGGGGCATATAGGCGTAGAGGAACTCCAAGGCCTCTTTTTCCTGGGCCGACAGGCCTTCCGGCAGGGTCATAAACGGCTTCAGGGCACCGTCGTGCGCCTGCAGGCGGACCTCATAGTCGGCGTGAAAAGGATTCCGGCTGCAGGAAACCAGCAGCAGGACTCCCCACAAGCAAAGTAAGTATTTCTTTTTCATGCTATTAAAAATTCCATTTGGCGCCCAGGATGATCAGGCGGCGGTTGTAGCGGGTGTTTTCCGACCAGGCTTCGTTCTGGTCGGCCGAGACGTATTCCGTCACACTCTCATTGTCCAGGAGATCACGACCTTCGAGGTACAGATTCACTTTCTTGAAGCGTTTCTGGATGCGGGCGTTGAAGGTGCAATACTGCTTGAACAGCGTGAAGAAGGTGGCCACGTCGCTCCGGTAGTTCAAATCGGCCTGGATGGTCCAGTCTTTGGGCAGCGTGAGGGAGGCGTCGGCCCAGGCGCGCCAGTCCGTGCTGGTTTTGACCTGGCCCGTTTCCCGGTGCTGGCGGCGGGTGCCGTTGTAATTGACGCCGATATGGGCGTGCAGGACTTTTCCATTCCAACCCAGTTCTTCCCAGATACCGGTTGAGCGGCTATCCGCGGCGTTCACCCAGGTGAACACCTGGTAAGCGCGGTCGTCGATGGTTTCGTTGGTATAAGTCTGGTCAATTTCGTTCCGGCGGGTGGTAAAGGAGAGAAGGGTGGTGGAGACAAAACGCTTGTACTTGAATTCGTAATTCAGGCCCCACGCTATGGTGTGGACGGAACGCAAATTATCCTTGCCCCGGTAAATCTGGTTCATATAGGCACCTTGGCGTTCAAACCAGCAGATCTGGATGTAATCCGGATGCTGCACGGACATATTGTTCTGAAGCGTGACCTTATGCCGGGGAGAGAACGTCCAGCTTACCCAGCCCTCCCCCACCGGGTATACCGGCCGGAACTGCAGGGCCTGGTTATGGGTGTCGTTGGTAAGGCGGCGGGCATACAGCTGCGGTGCGTAATCCACATGTGCCTTCAGTTTGTTCCAGGAAAAATCGGCCGCGAGATACGGTTCGGCCCTCAGGGCCAGGAAATTGAAGGATTCCCGCAGGCGGACGCTATCGCGCCAGATTATCTCTCCGCCTTCTTCGCCCTCCATGGTGGCGCCGCTGTTGTGGTCCAGGGCGTGGTCGCTCACCATACGCAAGCCAGGAGAGATGCGCAGGACGAAAGGTTCCCCTTTGAACAGCGAGTCCAGATACTGCACATGGGCCGACACCACGCGGCGGTCCGTCTTGGGCGTAATGCGATAGATGTTGGCCGATAAATTCGTTTCCGAAGCATCCAGCTTGATCCACGTACTGGACTGATTCCGAAGATTCCCTTCCACCGTGAGTTCCCCTTTCAAAACCCGGCTGGGAGCCCCCAGCCATTGGGTGGTCCGAAAGCCTCCTGTCACCACATGGTTCTCTGTCTCCGGTTTCTCCATATACAAGCCCATCTTCTCATCCACAACGTCATCCGGCGTGAGGGACGCGTGTTCCTTGTAGGTATAATTCTCAGCCCAATCCTGGGTGAATCTGTAGCTTAGCCAGGTCTCATAACTGCGGCTTGCCGCCGACGTCCATTGCAAACGGCTGGAAGCATTGATCCCCATGTTATGCCCCGAATTGAACTTCATGACGGCATCTGCTGTCATAGGTTTTTCATCCTTGTTGAGTCCGGTGAGCGAGGCGCGGAAGGTATCGGTTTCCTTGTAAGCATAAGAACCGCTCAGGGATGATGTCCAAACCAGGGTGGGCTTCCGGAACGTTACCTGCGCGCCCAGCTGACCCCGCGCGTGATGCAGCGGGGAATCCAATTCTGCATCGCGCTGGGGAAGCCAGCCGAAACCGCCCAGCCCTTCCAACGAACCCGACCACTGCGCATGCAGCGGCAGGCCCCCCAGTACCAGGAGCAGGGCCAGGACAATATGACGGATCTTTTGCACTACGTACAAAGATAAACAAAAATCGGCCAGCCTGTTGCGGCCAGCCGATTCTTTTTTGCAAGATGCCGGATTAGTCCTCTTCCTGCTCCTGGGCGGCGTATTCGGCCAGCAGCTTGGTCTGGACTTCGGCCCGGCCAGCGGAACGCGGGCGTGGAGCACGGTGAAGCCTTTCTCCATATCCTGGTTCATGATCATGCCGCGACGGGTGTTGAGGTCACTCATGCAAGGGCCGACATACTCATTGGGCGTGAAGATGTCCACGTTGTAGATGGGTTCCAGGATCTTGGGACCGGCCTGACGGAAAGCCTCCTTGAAGGCGTTACGACCGGCGATGATGAAGGCGATTTCCTTGGAGTCTACCGGGTGCATCTTACCGTCGTACACATATACGCGGATGTCACGGGCGTAGGAACCGGTGAGGGGGCCTTCCTCCATCTTGGACTTGATACCCTTCAGGATGGCGGGCATAAAGCTGAGGTCGATGGAACCACCCACCACGCAGTTGTAGAATTCCAGCTTGCCACCCCATTCGAGGTCTGTGATGTCCTGGCTCTTGAAGTTGAAGATCACGTCCTTGCCGTCGATCTTGAAGTTCTTGGGAGCTTCCTGGCCTTCCACGTAGGGGCAGACCAGCAGGTGTACCTCACCGAACTGGCCGGCGCCACCGGACTGCTTCTTGTGACGGTACTGGGCCGTGGCGATCTTGGTGATGGTTTCGCGGTAGGGCACCTTGGGAGCATAGAGTTCGATGTTCTGCTTGAACTCGTTGGTCACTCTCCACTTCACGTAGTTGATGTGCTGTTCGCCCATACCGGAAAGGATGGTCTGGCGCAGTTCCTTGGAGTATTCCACGGTGATGGTGGGATCCTGGGCGGCCACTTTGTTCAGGGCGTCGCCAACTTTGGCTTCGTCGTTCTTGTCCACGGCCTTCACGGCGCAGCGGTACTTGGCATCCGGGAACACCATGTGCTTGATGGCTTCCACGCCGCTCTGGGCCAGGGTGACATCCGTCTTACCGGCCTTGAGCTTCATGACGCAGCCGATATCGCCGGCGGCAATCTGGGAAACCTTCTCCTTCTTGGAGCCGGCCACGGCGTAGATGGCGCTCAGGCGCTCACCGTTGCCGGTTTCGGGGTTTACGAGGTCGGCGCCTTCGTTGAGGGTACCGCTCATCACCTTGAAGTAGGAAACTTCACCCAGGTGCTGCTCCACGGAGGTCTTGAAGATGAACAGGGCCACGGGGCCGGCAGGGTCGCACTTGAGGGTGCCGCCGTCCACGGTGGGTTCTTCCTTGCCTTCCGGGGAAGGGACTACGTTCACCGTGAATTCCATAAGGCGCTTGACGCCGATATCTTCCTTGGCGGCCACGCAGAACACGGGGATGGTCTCACCTTTCTGCAGGCCCAGGCGCAGACCTTCGCGGATTTCGTCGGTGCTCAGCTCCATGGTCTCGAAGAACTTCTCCATGAGTTCGTCGGAACCTTCGGCGGCCTTCTCCATGAGTTCGGCGCGGAGTTCCTCGGCTTCATCGGCATAGGCGGCGGGGATTTCCAGTTCCTCGTTCTTCTTGTTATAGAATTTCATGGTGATCACATCCACGAAGCCTTCCAGGCCCGGACCGGGGTTCACCGGGAACTGGCACAGGGCGGCCTTCTTGCCGAATTCCTCTGCGATGGCGGCACGGACACCGTCCCAGTTGGCTTTGTCGTGATCCAGCTGGTTCACGGCGATGACCATGGGAACGCTGTACTGATCGGCATAACGGGCGAACAGGGTGGTGCCCACCTCGATGCCGGCCGTGCCGTTCATCACCATGATGGCAGCGTCCACCACTTTGAAAGCGGAGAGTGCACCACCGGAGAAATCATCGGAACCGGGAGCGTCGATGAAGTTGATCTTGCAGCCGCCGAACTCTGCGTACAGAGGGGTAGCGTTGATGGACTTCTGGTTGGTCTGCTCAAACTCGGTGTTGTCGGACACGGTGTTCTTGTCTTCCACGGAGCCGCGACGGTCGATGACTTTGCCTTCGAAAAGCATAGCTTCCGAAAGGGTGGTTTTTCCGCTACGGGGTGCGCCGATGAGGACGACGTTGCGGATGTTTTTGGTAGTGTAAGTTTTCATCTGTGTTATTGATTGTTTTTACTTATTTTCAACGCAGTCTGCAAATATAAGGATTTTTCGGGCAAAATCAATATTTATCACTTGGAAATGCGGTAAATGAACCAGGCCGATACCGCTGCGCCCACCACCACGGCGATCACCGAGGCTTCGGCCCCAAAAACGCCGCCGGTGATCCAGTCCGGACCCTCGATCTGCGCCTGTATCAGGCTCACGCCGGCGTCCTGCCCCGACACCTTGAAACCGAAGAGATTTCCCTGGGAAAAGTTCCAGGCCCAATGGATGCCGATGGGGAACCACAGCGTGCCGGACCACTTATATGCCGCACCCAGCAGCAGGCCCGCCTCGATGGCGATGGCAATGCCCGCCCACAGCGTACCATTCGGATTGGTCCAGTGTACGAGGCCGAAAACCAGTCCCGATATGGCTAGCGCCCATGCGAAACCCCATTTTTCGTCGATCCAGCGGAACAGCACGCCCCGGAAGAGGATTTCCTCTCCCACCGCCACTACGGCGAAATAGCAGAAGGTCCAGATCAGTTCCTTCGCCGGCGCCCCAACGCTCACAATACTGTAGCAGCCGGCCAGCGCCATGATGCCGGTTACCACGCAGAAATACAACAACCCCACGGCCAGGCCTTTTCCGGTGTCTGCACAGAGTTTGTCCATGGGCAAGTCGTGGGCGTTGTCATTTTCGAACAGGCACACGAAACGGGAATAAAGCAGGACCATGACGGCGCTGACGGCCAGGCATGCTCCGGCATACCACCAGCCACGGGGAATGAGATCCACCATGCCGGCAAATCCATACATGAGAAGGGCCAGGAAAAGCCCGGCCAGCAGCAGCAACTGCCACTTCCAATAGCGCATTTCTTGTATCATGGCGCAAAGTTAATCATTTCGCCACGCACCCCAAGTGGTGTGCTTTAAGTTTTTAAAGCACGGTTTGGTTCCTGACAGGCCGAAAACGTGCCTGAGGCAGGGTGTGCACCCCCTTCTGAAGCACATAATCGGCCACACAAAGCGTAAAGTGTGCTTTAACTATTTAAAGCGCAGAGGGATTGGCCGATAAAACTTTCGGAAGAAAAGATTTTTTGTAATTTTGCATTGCATGAAACCACATCTGAAGGCATATCTGGAGCCGGGACGGCTGGAGGCCGGCTGCGACGAGGCGGGCCGCGGCCCGCTGGCGGGGCCGGTGTATGCTGCCGCCGTCATTCTGCCGCCGGACTTTCATCATCCGCTCCTGAATGACTCCAAGCAGATGACGGAAAAGGCCCGGGAAACGCTCCGGCCCGTCATCGAGGCCGAGGCCATCGCATGGGCGGTGGAGGCGGTATCGGCCGAGGAAATTGACCAGCTGAACATCCTCTGGGCGTCCGTGACGGGTATGCAGCGGGCGGTGCTCCGGCTGGACCCGAAGCCGGAATTCCTGCTGATCGACGGCAATAAATTCCGTCCCTTCGGCCCGTATGGGTTCAACGACTATCGCACCGTGGTGCACGGTGACGCCACCTACGCCAGCATTGCCGCGGCGTCCGTCCTGGCCAAGACCTGCCGGGATGACTGTATGCGGGAACTGGCCCGCCAGTTCCCGGAGTACGGTTGGGAGCACAACATGGGTTATCCCACCGCCGACCATATCGCCGCCATCCGCGAATATGGCTACACGCCCTGGCACCGAAAATCTTTCCACGTAAAAGAACTGGAACCTTCGCTTTTCTGATGCAAGGTTTCCGCCCTGCGTGGGTTTATCCTCTGAACATGAAAACGACACGCTTCATAGGGCTTCTGCTGGCCGCCGTCCTGGCGGCGGGCTGCACACATATAGAGATGCCGAAAGAGAGTACGTCTCCAAAGGACGGGAAATACGGCGCCAACGGCACGTGGACACTGAAGGAGGAATACGACGCTATCGTTACCGTGAAACAGGCCGATGAAAAAGTATATTTCCAGGTGGACAGCGTTACCCGTGTGTATCCCGCCGCAGGCTACTACGATTCGTACAAGGGCCCCAAGCGCATAGCCTGCAGCTTAAAAGTATTCGATTATCAGATTTATAAAGACTGGTGGTACACCCGGGTTTCGTGGTACGAGAATCTGGACCAAGGAACCCTGATCCGGAATCCGTTCGCCTCCGGCATCAACTACAGAAGCTTTGACGTTCTGGATGATTGGATGACTACCATGGAAGACGGCTTTCTTACCCTGCATTATTCGGCCTTGTGGGGCAGCGCCAAAACGCCGCATGGCATGTCGCTTGTGTACGGCGAAGATCCTTGGCACTGGAACCTGGTGCACTTCACCGTGGGCGATGACGAGGCCCAGACAAAGGTCGACGCCCTCATTTACTTTGACCTGAACGACGCCATTCCCAAGACCGAAGGCGCCGCCGTAACCATAAACTGGACAGCACTTGACGGAAAACCCGCTCAAAAGACCTTCTGGTTCCGAAGCCGCTCTGAGTGAGCAGGAACTGCTGGAGCAGCTCCGCAGCAAGGATCCCGCAGCGCAGCGACGGTTTTATGAGCGCTATGTGGGAAACCTGGCCGCGGTGTGTTACCGTTATGTGCCGGAACCTGCAGCCGCCAAGGATGTGCTGCAGGAATCGTTCATCAAGATCTTCGGTTCTCTGGACCGTTTTGTGTACCGGGGCGAAGGCAGCCTCCGCGCCTGGAGCACCCGGATTGTGGTGAATACCGCCATCAAGAGCCTGCGTGGCCGGACCCGCTTCACGTCCATGGACGAGCTGCCGGAGCTGGCCGATGAGCCCGAAATGCCCCTGGTGGAACGCGTGCCTCCGGAAGTGATCCAGGGCTTCATCAAAGCCCTTCCGGACGGCTACCGAACCGTTTTCAACCTCTTTGTATTTGAAGAAAAATCGCACCGGGAAATTGCCGGACTGCTGGGAATCAAGGAAGATTCCTCGGCCTCGCAACTGGCCCGGGCCCGGGCTGTCTTGGCCCGGCAGATCAACGCATATCTGAAGGAACATGAGACAGAATGACTGGACCGACAAGCTTCCCGGCCTGATGGAAGGCTATGAAGAAGCGGAACCGGAAGGGCTGTGGGACGCAGTCCAGGCCGGTTTGGCCCCACGCAAACGCCGGGTGGCCGTTTGGTGGTACGTGGCAGGCATCGGCCTGGCAGCAGCGGCAGCCGTGCTCCTGGCCGTGCTCCTTTGGAAGCCTTCGCCCGCCGTCTCCCCCGTCCCGGAAGACCGCATGGTGGAGGAAACACCCGTTATCCCTGAGATTCCCGTTCCGGAAAAGGTGATTCCGGCCGATGATCCGCCGGTGCCGGTCTCCCGGCGGCCGTATGTCTCGCCAGCCGTAGAAGCACGGAAAGAAGTTCCCGAATTTGCATCCGAAGAGACGCCTGAGGTAGCGCCCGTCGAAGCATCGGCAGAAACACCGGCAGAGGCACCTGCTCCGGAAACGCCCCGCGAGCCCAAGAAGGCGCCATCGGCCCCCGACCCCATCCCGCAGGAATGGATTCCTGCGGAGGTGCCGGCGTCCAAAGCCCGGCGGAGCGGACGGCTGCAACTGAGCGTCCGCACGGGCGGGCTGCTGGCCCAGGCGGCTACCAGTTCGTACCAGGGGGTGGGTCTGACCCCTTATCCCGTCACCAAGTCTTCCGACCTTACCCCGGAACTCGTCAACCGCAACCGGGAAAGCAACACGGACGTGCAGCACCGGATGCGCCTCCGCGTTTCGGCGCAGATAGCGTATGCCTTTGCGCCCTGCTGGAGCGCCGGAACGGGGCTTACCTATTCTTCTTTGCAGTCCACCTACACTACCAGCGCCGGGAACAGCATCTCGGAGGAAAAAACCGATTATTCTTATCTGGGCATTCCCTTGTTTGTTCAGCTCAAAGTGGTGGAATACAAGCGTTTAAGCCTGTACGCTATGGCGGGTGGCATGTTTGAGATTCCGCTCGGCGCGGTCACGCACAGCAAGATGTACTCCAACTCCAACGTCCTGAGTGAAAGCGTCCGGAACACGGATGTACGCGGCGTGAACAACACTATCTGGTCCCTGAATGCCGGCGTGGGCTTGCAGTTTGAGTTGTTCAAGCACGGAGCGCTCTTCTTGCAGCCGGAACTGTCCTGGCACATCCCCGGCCAGAGCACCCTGGAAAATTTCTACACCGTCCGCCCCCTGGCCTTCGACGTCAACTTCGGTCTCCGCATCTGGCTGTTTTAACATTGCGCCTACAGATCCTTCGGCCAATCCCACCGTGCTTCTATGTTGTATTCCAAATAAATTTGATACAATCTTCTATTATTTCAGCGCATTACATGTATTTGGTTGTTTTGGTCGCACATAGAGGGAGAAGCCGATGTTCGTGTCGGCCATTTCTCCAGTAAAAACAACTACCTATCAGACAAACTTCTATCTGGATGAACCGGACTGTCTTGCCGGGCATCAATTTACTTCTTCAGAGTAATAGGAAAGGCGCAACAAACTTTAAAAAGAGGACGTATTCTGCACCTCGGCACGGTATAGGAGTCGCCTTAATTGAAGCTGTCTATTCGGCTGTTGTTTGTGTATAACCCACAAATGGTTCATATGGCTTTCCGTTTTTTAGGACAGAGAGTATGATGTTTGACATCTTTCTTGCAATACGGATGATAGCCTCCTGCGCATTGAACCCACGATGCTTATACTGTAGGAAAGCTGTGGCCAAGACATCATTTGTGTAGATTGCCCTCCAGCTCGCTTCCACCAGCATCGTGCCAATCTGTTTATTCCCACGGAAGGTCTTCTCCCCGTGAACGACCTTGTCTCCACTGCTGTGGCAAGTAGGAATCAGTCCGAGATAGGAGGCAAACTGTCTCTCATTCTTGAAACGAGTGATGTCTTCAACCTCCGTCAAGATGGTCATACCGCATATCGTCCCAATCCCTGGAATGCTATGAAGGAGATTGTAACGATCTGCATACTTTGGTGACTGGCTGAGATGCCGGACGGCAAGTGTTGCCTTCAAAAGTCCTTTTCGAGCAATCTCTACCTGATCCAACAGCAAATCCAGCGATAATCGCGTTGGTGACAAGAGAACGACATCTGTTCGTAACCAGTCCAGATATGCCCCGGACCAATGTCCAGCCTTGTCGAACCGTTCAGGGACATTCACACCATTACTGTGAAGCAGATGCTTGACACGTGTTCTATAGCGGTTAACTTCTTTGGATATCGCTCCTCTATATCGAACCACCGCCCTGTCATCCAAGTACTCCCTGTCACGAATATATATGCCCTTCAGTTGGCCGGCACGAAGCGCCTTTGCCAGTTTTACAGAGTCTATCGGATCTGACTTCATCACATTCTCATACTGAGTGGTGGGGACATCTGCGGCATTGACCACAATACAATGGATGCCGTATTCGCTCAAAGCATAGTATGTCGCATATCCAGAGAACCCGGCCTCATATACGGCGTGATATTCCCCATCTGGGTAATGCCTGCTCAAAAAATCAAAGAGCTCTTTGGCAGACGCTTTTTGAGGGTGCGTCTTCGGAACCCCTACTTCCAAAAGAACTGTCACAGACCAGGTGGTCTTGTGAACGTCGATTCCTACAAATACCTTTTGTCCTTTAAAACTAATTTGCTTACTTTGCATTGCGTTTGTGTGTTATGGTTTGACTTTTTCTTTTTCCGCTTTACAAAGATAGTATCAAACCGTGACACACATTCGTGTCTATAACCGGCAACAGCCGCAGGGCGGAGCGGGCCCTTTCACGGAGCCCGGCGCAACCCTGTCGAGCTGTAACCGCCGAGGCTCGTATATCGAGGCGGTGGTGCCTATGAGCCGCCAGGGCTCATTCCGAATGCAAACATAGTAACTTTAAATAGTTAAAGCACACTTTGCGTCTTGTGTGGCCGATTATGCGCTTCACATAGGGGTGTACACCCTGCCTCAGGCACGTTTTCGGCCTGTCAGGTACAAAACCGTGCTTTAAATATTTAAAGCGCACCGGCCAGAAGTAAGCATAAGGTCGGAACGGAGCACACAGTCGGAACGGCAGAATGATTTGATATCTTGGTGAAATAGCAGATTTTGTATATTTTTGTGGAAATAATGTTATTGCACATGAAACGTATTCTTGCTTTTCTGGCCGGTATCACCATTACGGTGAGCGCTATGGCCGATGAAGGAATGTGGCTGCTGCCGCTCCTGAAACAACTCAATGGAAAAGACCTCAAGGCCGCCGGCTGCAAGCTGAGCCCCGATGAGATTTATAACATCAACAAGACCTCCCTGAAAGATGCCATTGTGCATTTCGGCGGCGGCTGCACCGGTGAGATGATATCGGCCCAGGGCCTGCTGGTGACCAACCACCACTGCGGCTACAGCAGCATCCAGGGGCTGTCCACCGATGAGCACAATTACTTGATGGACGGCTACTGGGCCAAGAGCTACGCAGAGGAAATCCCCTGCCCCGGCCTCACCGTTACCTTCCTGGTGAAGATGGAAGACGTGACCGACGCCATTGAAAAAGGCGGCGCCCAGGCCGAAGACATCGAGAAAGCCGCCCAGGAAGCCAACCCCGGCTGCCGCGTGCAGGTGACGGGCTTCTACAATGACAACGTACACTACCTCATTGTATACCGCACTTACACCGACGTCCGCTTCGTGGGGGCACCCCCGGCATCCATGGGTAAGTTCGGCGGTGAGACCGACAACTGGATGTGGCCCCGTCACACCTGCGACTTCTCCATGTTCCGTGTATACGCCGGTAAGGACAACCTGCCCGCCAGTTACAGCCCGGAGAACGTGCCCTACAAGCCCGCCAGAAGCCTGAAGATCGCCACCGGCGGTGTGAAGGAGAACGATTTCGCCATGATCATGGGCTACCCGGGCCGCACCCAGCGTTATCAGACGGCCGCCCAGCTCAAGGACATGATGGCCGATCACCGTATTTCCATCGAAGCCCGCACCGTGCGCCAGGACATTATGTGGGAAGCTATGTGCGCAGACCCTTCCGTCCAGCTGAAATATGCCGACACCTATGCCAGCAGCGCCAATGGCTGGAAGAAATGGCAGGGTGAAGAACTGGCCTTCGCCAACCTGAACATCATCGGCCGGGAAGAGGAAAAAGAGGCCGCCCTGAAGGCCTGGATTGATGCCGATCCCGCCCGCAAGGAAAAATACGGCGACCCCGTGGCCGAGATTGCCAAGTATGTGGATGCCACTTCGGCCGGCAGCGCCGTCACCCTGCTGATTGAAGCCCCTTACCGCATTGAACTGGTGAGCTTTGTGGGCGGTCTCACCAACCTTTACAGCCGCCAGCTGAAAGCGGGGAAAGACAGTGTCGCCGCTTTGGAAGCCGCCAAAAAGACTTTCGCCGGCTACTACCGCGACTATGTGGAGCCCCTGGACCGCAAGGAAGCCGTGGCCCTGCTGGATTTCTACCGGAAGAAAGCTGCCCCGGAGGACATGCTGGACATTCCGGACTATGCCACCCGGGATCTGGTCCCCTATGTAGACTCCCTGTTCGACAACAGTCTGTTCACTTCCTATGACAAGGTAAAGGACGCCTCCCTCGAGGAGCTTCTGCAGGATCCGGCCGGCAAACTGTACTACAACATTATGGATGTACTCATGACGCGCTATACCGCCATTTATGGAGACCCGTTACAGGGAGCCCGGTATGACAAGGCCACCAAGAACTTCGCCGCAGCCCTGCTGGAGTGGCAGAAAGGCCAGGCCATGTACCCGGACGCCAACTCCACTATGCGTCTCACTTATGGTAAAGTGCTGCCTTACAGCCCCAAGGATGGTCTGAAGTATCTCTACTACACCACCGCCAAGGGCCTGTTGGAGAAAGAGAATCCCGATGATCCCGAATTCATCCTGCCCGCCGGGATCAAGGAACTGCTACTGGCCAGGAACTATGGCCGCTGGGCCGATAAGGACGGCACCCTGCACACCTGCTTCCTCACCAACAACGACATCACGGGCGGCAACTCCGGCTCCCCGGTGCTGAACGCCAAGGGCGATCTCATCGGCCTGGCCTTCGACGGCAACTGGGAAAGCATGAGCTCCGACGTGATGTTCGAACCGGAACTGCAGCGCTGCATCTGCGTAGATATCCGCTATGTCCTCTGGCTGGTGGAGAAGTACGGCGGTGCCTCCAACATCATCAACGAACTGACGTTCGCGAAATAAGCTTTTGTCGTTCGGATTTTGCAAACCCAAGCGGAACGTATGAACAAGATTGATGTCCTGCAATGGCTGCAGGAAGTACAGCATCCTGCCAAAGGGGACCAGAGTATTGTGGCCCTGGGCATGGTGGAAAAGATAGAACAGGCCGATAACGCCGTTCACGTGACGCTGGCCTTCCCCAAGCGTCCGGACCCGCTGAAGAACTACCTCATCGGCGCCGTGCAGGCCTGTCTGTACCGGCATCTGCCTGGCGGAACGGAGATTACGGTGGACAGCATCGTGAAGGATCCCGCTAAGCCCGCCCCTAAAGGCATCGAGTTCAACTTGGAGCAGTTGCGGGAGGTACGCCACATTATCGGCATAGCTTCCGGCAAGGGCGGCGTGGGCAAAAGCACCGTCACCGTGAACCTGGCCGTGGCCCTGGCGCGCTTAGGCTATCGCGTAGGTGTGGCCGATGCCGATGTCTACGGCCCCTCCATCCCCACCATGACCGGTACGGAAGACGCCGTGATCCAGATGTTCGGTGAGGACGAAAACGACAACCTCTTTGTCCCGGAAGAGAAATACGGGGTCAAATGGCTTTCCGTGGGTCACGTATCCCAGGCCGGCCAGGCCCTTATCTGGCGCGGGCCCATGGCCTCCACCGCCCTCAAGCAGATCATCCTGCAAACGCAGTGGGGTCCGCTGGATTTCCTGCTCATCGACATGCCTCCGGGAACCGGCGACATCCACATCTCCCTCATCGGCGATGTTCCCATGAACGGCGCCATCATCGTGACCACCCCGCAGGCGGTGGCCCTGTCCGATGTCCTCCGCGGCGCCAACATGTTCCGCAATCCGCAGGTGAACATTCCCATCTACGGCCTGGTAGAAAACATGTCCTGGTTCACCCCGGCCGCCCATCCGGAGGAGAAATACTATCTCTTCGGCCAGGACGGCGGCGTGCAGATGGCCCGCAACCTGGACATCCCCCTCCTGGGCCAGATTCCCCTGGTACAGGATATAAGAGAGGGTGCCGATAACGGCACCCCCGTAGCACTTTTGGACCGCCCGGACTCCCAGGCCTTCCTGGATTTGGCCCGCCAGCTGGCCGCCAGCGTGTAGAAGCAGCCACCCGCGCGTGTCAGTTTTCCACGAAGCGGGTGGTGTTGATGGTGGTGAAGCAGCAGTTGCCCCAGATATCGTTGGTGAGGAAAACAACCCGGTCGCCTTCCAGGAAGGTGATCAGCGCCTGCCCGGCCCCTACTCCCACTTCTTTGATGTACGTACCATATTGTACAGTGTTGGTGGAATGGTTATAAATGGTCATCATCCCGCCAGCCCACAGAATGCTGTAAGTGCACAGGTCGCCCCCGAACACATCACCATAGCAGAAATCGTTGACAGAGGTGCGGAACTCGAAATCCACAAACGGGGTGGTGTAGGTATCGTTTGCATAGTCCTGCACCACCATCGAGTAAGGGAAGCAGTGCAGCATGAGATCCTTCTCCCTGTGGACATTCTGGTCCAGGATGTATCCGCCGGCATATTCCACCCCAGGCGCATTGGCATCCCCGCGCACGGTAAAGGAGGACAGCGACTTGTCACGGCTGTCGATGACACGAAGCGTCGGATGATTGTACGTAATACGGCTGATGATTTTGGTCCGGCTGTAATCCAAAAAGGCATCTGAGAAGGTGTATTCGTAGAACGAATCACCCAGCTCCTCCTCCAGCGGCGTATGCTCCACCTTGTCGTCGACACGGCTGTCGATAAAAAACCACCGGTAGGTTCCTATTTCATTCGATGTGATGAAAATGCCGAAGCCATTGTCGGCAAACAGCACGTTGGAGATGGTATTGCAAGGGAATTGCGGGTGGTCCAGACTGTCGGTCTCTTTGGAAATGACTTTGACAAGGGCGCCTGTTTCGGCATCCAACACCCGTAAAACGCCTTCTCCGGTCACATACAGGCGGTGATTGTAGAGGTTGAAACTGATTCTTTCCGGCAACCAGTCCAGCTCGAACTGCTTGAGCACAGCAAAGCTGCGGGCGTCCAGCTTGTACACGCGCTTGGGAGAGTCGGTGATAAGCCAGAGGGTGGATTCGTCTTCGCCGAAGGTCCAGTGCCGGAAAGTGCCTTCAAGGGTGACCTGGCCGTCGTGAAGCGGCGCAATCACAGTCTCGTCAAACGTGATGCCGTCGTCGAGGACCGATTCCACCGCCACGTGGTCCAGGACCCGGTCGGCACCCAGTTGAATCATCTTGTAGGGGATGTCCACGTCCACGGTATACGCATCCGCTGCGCGCATGTCCAGTTCAACGTAAGGCTCGGTAATCCAGGATTTGACCGGACGCACTTTTCGGGAAAAGCGAATGTGGACTACGGCCGGCGCCCTAAAGTGCACGGCCAGGTTGGGCACGGAAACATCTACGTGGGTGACCAGGATGGGCAGGTGGTACAGGATGGGGATGGTGACCGCGTCGGTCCGGGAAAGAATGGAGAACTCGGCCTTTGCAAGGTCTTCGTCCTCAGGCTCTTGCGGGAAATCCCAATGGACATGGACGACGCTGCTGCCTTTTCCCTCCGTGGGCGAAAACGACAGGGCCCCGGAAGCCGATTCCAGCCGCCATTCGGTATTGGAAGCGATCTGGAGCGTGGCGGTGCCGCTCCTGGCCTTCGTGTCTATTTGCTCCGTATCCACAGACAGGTAGGGAGGGATATCCGAAAGCCGGACCGTGAGCGGCGCGGCGCCTTGCTCGGCCAGGCTCACCCATTGGGACTGCGGTTCATAAGAATCGGCCGATACTTCCAGCTTGACCCGCTGGGCCGTCAGGCCCGAAAAAACGCATTTCCCTTCCTGGTTGGTCAAATCCCGATCCTGGTCCACCCTTACCAGGGCTCCCGCTATGGGACGTTCCGACGAGTCCGTAACCAGCACCGTCAGTTCGTAGGTACGCGTTTCCGCCTCCTGTTCCCGGCAGGAGGGAAAAGTTAGGCCCAGCAGCGCCAGTAGGAAAAGGAGAGAGAGCCGTCGCATTTTCCCTTACTATTTACGGAACGGCAGCCAGGGCAGGGCGAGGGCGGCGAGCAGGGCGAGGAGCAAAGCCAGAGAAGCGATGGTCGAAACCAGGGCACCCAACCGATAGCTGTCCGGCAGGAAGGTCATTACAACCTCGTGGGAGCCGGCGGGCAGGACGGCGGCGCGGAAAGTCCAGTTGGCGCGCAGCAGGTCCAGGGGTTCTCCGTCCACGGTGGCGTGCCAGCCGTTGGGATAGTAGATTTCGCTGAACACGGCCAAGCGGTCGGAGGCCGATGTGTATCGGTAATGGAGTTCGTTGGGCGCGTAGGAGGTCATTTCGATAACGTCCTGAGATTTGTCATCCTGAGGAGCCGACGGCGACGAAGGATCTGTAGAAGAAACCACGGCCTGGTGGCGGAGGTCGATGGCGCCCAGGAGGGCGATTTCTTCGTCCGGAGTGGAGGCCACGGCTACGGAATCCACAAACCACGCGGGGCCGAAGGCGGCGTCGTTCACCAGCGGCGGATAGTCCCCGTGCAGAATCACATAGCGGGTGTTCAGGGCGTTGAGGACAGGGGTGCCGGAAGCCATCCAGGCCTCCACGTCCAACAAGTCTTCTACCTGGTTCAGTTGCTTGTACAGGCCGTTGATTTCGGCGGTGAGATACTGTTCGATCAGGTCTTGGTACCGCTGCAGCTTGGCCGGAGAATAGCCGCCCACGTTCTTGTGGTGGTAGGAAGGTACGGAGGAATTGAATACGTTCACCGTGAGGTCCAGGACGCGGTATTGCGGGTCTTCATCGGCCTTGATTATCTGGTCCACAGGGCGCTCCACGAAGGGTTTGCCGAAGTCTTTGGGCGTGGTGAAGTGGCTGGCGTTCAGGTAGCGTTTGCCGGCGCCGAACAGGTCCAGCAGCACCAGCAGGCCGATGGTCACGGCGGCAATCTGCCGGCGGCCGAAGCCTGCGAAGGCCTTGGCGTGTTCCGTCTGTCCCTTCGGCAGGAAGGCCCACAGGAGCAGTCCGGCGGCGGCCACGATGAGCAGCAGGGAACGGGCGGCATCGGCCTTGAAAAGGGCGATACGGTCCTGCACCAGGGCCTCCACCAGCACATCCTGCATCTGGGCGTCAGCGGCCGATTCGAAGCTGCCGAAAAGTCCGGGCGCCAGCCAGGCCAGCAGGCAAAAGCCGCCGGTGAGGCCGAAAGCCCATCCCCAGGCCTTCCGGAAACGGTTTTTATCGTATGCGCCCCGCGCGATGCGGTCCAGCGTCACGAAGCCCAGCAGGGGCAGTGTCACCTGCAGCACCACCAGGGCCATGGATACCGTCCTGAACTTGTTATATAGCGGTAAATACTTGAAGCAGAACTCGGTAAAGGCCATAAAATGGCTGCCAACCGCCATCAGGATGGCCAGGATGGTAGCCGCCAGCAGCCACCATTTCTCCCGTCCTTTATACAGGCCCAGGCCCAGAATAAAGAGGAAGACACAGATGGCGCCCATATACATAGGACCGGCGGTAAACGGCTGCGGGCCCCAATAGAGCGGCAGGTTTTTGGCGGTTTCCTTCAGGTTCTTCTGTCCGGCCTGACGCAGCAGTTTGATGGTGGCCGATTTCTCCGGATCCACCGCCCCGGCCGACGATCCGCCGTTGAAATTGGGGATCATCAGGTTGGGCAGTTCTTCCCAGCCGTAGCTCCAGGAGGTGGCATATTCCAGGTCCAGGCCTTTGCTGCTTCCTTTGTCCTGGTCCTTAGATAGTTCCGAACCGCCGCGCATGGTGTTGGGGGTGTACTTGGCCAGGGGTAGCAGTTTGTTCACATTGGTGGCGATACCCGCCCCGCCCAGCACCAGCAGAAGAAGGGAGGCCGTGATGAACGGTTTCCAGGCCTTGGTCCGGATGGTGTGAATGAACTCCACCAGCGCAAACAGCAACACCACAATGGCCAGATAGTAAGTGATTTGCTGGTGGTTGGCCTTGATTTGCATACTCAAAGCCAGACCGAATAAAACGGCCCCCAGTAAGGGACGTTGTTTGCGGTAGGTATATACCACCGCGGCGAGGACCCAGGGCATGAGGGCGATGGCTTGCATCTTGGTATTGTGCCCTACCTGGATAATCTGGAAATTGTAGCTGCAGAAAGCCACGGCGATGGCGCCGCCTATGGCCACAGGGATGCTGACTCCCATAGCTAAGAACATAAGGAACGCTCCCAGCAAGGTCACGAAAATCCAGGTGGCCGGCCGCTTACCCCAAAACAGCAGTTTATAGAGGGGTTCCGTATAGTCGCCGCCGTTCTGGGTGGAAATGGCTGTGGTGGGCATACCGCCGAACATGGAGTCCGTCCAGTAAGTGGGGTTGTCCGGGTGCGCCTTGTTCCACTCCGTCATCTCGTGAGACATACCCACATAGCCGGAGATATCGCTCTGGTTCACAATCTTACCCTGCAGCACCTGCGGCACAAAACCATAACTCAGCGCCAGGAACAGGACAATGATGCCCAAGGCAATGCCAATCTTTTTCCAAATATCCTTCATATCTGTTCTGTTCGGGAGCAAAAAAGCATGTTTTTGCTCCCCTTTGGGTTATTTTTTCGGTTCCGGGAGCGTTTCGGCCTGTTTTTGCTCCCGGTTCAACAGTGCTGCCAGGGCGTGGGTGGTGGCACGGCGGGAATAGGGGCCGATTTCTCCGGCGGGGGCGGGGACGCCGCCGGGGGTGCGGAACTGCCGCCAGGCATCGGCCAGGAAGAGGCGGAGGCCTTCCTCATCGGCCCAGTCCACGGTAACGCCGGCACCTGTGTCGTTCAGCACCCGGGCCATGGCGCCATCGCACTGGCCAATGCCCAGCACCGGCCGGCGGGCCGCCAGGTATTCGAACAGTTTTCCGGGCAGGATGGGCCTGTACTGAGGATCGTTCCTCAGGGGCAGCAGCAGGAGCGTGGCGCTGCGCTGTTCGGCCACAGCGCGGGCGTGATCACAGTACCCCAGGGAAATCACGTTGTCGATAAGACCCTGTGCACCAATGGCTTCCAGCACTTCGCGGTCCACTTTTCCCGCCAGGCGCAGGCGGAAGGCCGCCCGGAACTGTGGGTCTTCGGCCGCCATAGCGCCCAGCACTTTCCAGAGGACCAGCGGGTTGCCATCGGCCGCAAAGAGACCGGTGTGCGTGAGGTTGAAATGACCGTCCGAAGCCGGTACGGGGCCCGTGAAGTCTTCTTCGTCGTAGCCGTTGGTGATACAGGCCACGGGCGTACGGGTTTGCGCGGCGAATTCCTCCTGCACCAGCGGCGTGCAAGTGAGAACGGTGGAGCACTGGTCCAGCACGGCCTGTTCCTGCCGCCGGAGTTGGCGCCAGGTGAAAGCCGTCATAGGGAGGTATTTCAGGTAATACATCCGGGTCCAGGGGTCGCGGAAATCCGGAATCCAGGGAATGCCGGTGGCGCGGTGCAGTTTCTGGCCAATCAAATGCACGGAATGCGGTGGACCGGTGGTAATTATCACATCTACCGGATTCTCTTCCAAATATTTACGCAGCCGTTTCACGGAAGGGCGTACCCAACCCACCCGCGGGTCCGGCACAAAGAGATTGGCGCGGATCCACAGGGACAGTTTCTGTTTCCAGCTTTTCTTGCCGCTGGAGATTTCGGTCACTTCCGTGCTTTTGGCGCCCGTGAGTTTGCGGTAAGCAGCATAGGGCTCCCAGATGGGGCCCCGCAGCACCTCCACGGTGGGGGGAACCTCGGCGGCGAAAGAGTTGTCCAGCGAGGGATAATCGGCATTCTGGGGCGCAAAGACGACTGGCTCCCAGCCATTGGCCGGCAGATATTTCACGAATTTCACCCAGCGTTGTACCCCCGATCCTCCGGACGGCGGCCAATAATAGGCTATGATGAGAACGCGCTTCATAGACTGCAAAGATACGACTTTTTTACTACCTTTGCGATATGAGAAAATGCTTCTTTATCTTATTATTGGCCGTCACGGCCTGCACTGCGCGCGGCGGGTGGACCGCCTGGGAACAAACGGTTATCGAGCGCTCGGACTCCGTGATGTATGTGGCCGTGATGCCGGCCGACAGCGCCATCCTGCGGGCTCCCAGCCAGGATTTGCAGGAGGCCGAACTGCAATCGGCTGAGCTGCAGACGCTGCTGGCCAAGATGTACCGCACCCTCACCGACCCTTCGCAGGACGGGGTGGGCATTGCCGCTCCGCAGGTGGGGATTAACCGCCGCATCGTGCTGGTGATGCGCTACGACAAAGCGGACAAACCCATTGAGCCTTACCTGAATATCCATATCGACAGCCTATGGGGACAAAAGACGCCGGGGCCCGAAGGCTGCCTTTCCGTACCGCCCTACCGGGGCGTAGTCCAGCGCTATCCCAACGTGCAAATCTCTTATCTTCGGCCCGACGGAACGCCGGTGACGGAGAAAGTGGGCGGCTATTCGGCCATCATTTTCCAGCACGAGTGCGACCACCTGGACGGCATCCTGTACACCGACCGGGCCGATACCGTTTATGTAAATGAAGCCTGGGCGGCCGAACGCGAATCCTTCACCTACACCACGCCGGATTGGTGGAAATAGTTTTATGAAACGCGCCCTTCTTCTTGCCACCCTATTTTTCGTGTGTCTGGAAGGACTTGCGCAGGAGAACTTTGTGCAGGCCCCGGCCTCGCAAACGCTCAGCGCCCGTGCGCAGATAGACTCCCTTCTCGTGGAGTTCGGGGAAGATTTTGATTCGCAGCATTATACGCTTCCCCTCTCTCTTGCCGCCTCCCTCGGGAAGACGGTACGGATGACGGCCATCACCTATTGGACGCAGGATCCCCTTGAAAATAAGATTCTTGCCTCGGGCCTTGTGGCATATCCGGTCAAAGGCGCTTTCCGGGGTACCGTGGAGGTGGCGCCCTTCAGCAAAGAAAAAGGTCTGAGCGGATCCAAGCGTCTTTATACCCTGGAAACGCTGCCTTCTTTGCTGGGATACGTGGTTATTGTTCCCGACACCATCGGCTACGGCATCAGTGAAGACGAGGTGATTCCCCTGCTTCTGAACCGCAACACGGCGCAAGTATCGGCCGATATGCGCCAGGCCGTCCGGGAATACTTCCGCTCAGTGGGTGAAAGGCGGGCCCTTCCTTCCGAGACAAGCCTTTTTGGCTATTCGCTGGGGGCACCCGGCACGCTGGCCCTGGCTTGTCACTATGCCTCTCATCCGGAGCTGGGAGTCAAACTTCGGCAAATCTACCTGGGAGGCGGCGCCTACGACCCCGGCCTTTCCCTTCGCGGCACGTTCCAACTGGGAGAAAACGGCTTTCTCCTGTTCCCGGCCATCACCCTGAGCCTCAACCGCTGGCGGGGGCTGGCGCTGGATCCGGCACAGCTGTTCATCGGGAAAGTTCTTCGGGATTTTGACTACATTGCGTCCTGCCGGGAGAATCCGGCCGAGATGGCACAAAGGTATGGTACCGACGTTCATACCTATCTTCATCCGGACTGCTTCCGGGAGGGATATAACGAAGATCTCCGCCGCCTGATGAAGGATTTGGAAAACCTTGTTGTTCCCGGCCCCGGGGAGGATTTCCCCCACAATGTACCCGTCTATGTCCGGCACTCTGTCCAGGATACATATGTTCCCGTGGAATGCTCGGACCGCCTGGTACAGGAACTCAGAAAGGCCGGCCACCCTGCCGTTATCTACCGTCGCGACCGGAGCGGCACCCATAACGAAACCGCAGCCAGATCCTTTCTGGACCTGATCCTGATGCTACTGTAGAGATTTAAAGCCCCAGTTCCTCCTTCAAGGCGCGGAGCAGGTCAAATGCCTGGAGGGGCGTCATGTTGTTGATGTCGGCGGCCTTGAGGCGGTCGCGCAGGGACTCCAGCAGGGGGTCTTCCAATTGGAACATAGAGAGTTGCAGGGAGCCGTCTTTCTCGATTCGGCCCTCCTTCACGTTGTGCGGCTTCACGGGCGTGAGGGCGCCGATGGCATCCAGTTTCTGGCTGTTTTCCAGGGCTTTCAGGGTGCGTTCGGCGCTTTCCAGCACCTGCGCGGGCATACCGGCCATACGGGCCACGTGGATACCGAAGCTGTGGGCCGTGCCGCCTTCCTTGATCTTGCGCAGGAACAGCACTTCCCGGCCCACTTCCTTCACCGTCACGTGGAAGTTCTTCACGCGCGGGAACAGGCCTTCCAGGTCGTTCAGTTCGTGGTAATGGGTGGCGAAGAGTGTCTTGGCGCCCTTGCCATATTCGTGGATGAACTCCACGATGCCGCGGGCGATGGACATGCCGTCGTAGGTGGAAGTGCCGCGGCCTATCTCGTCCAGCAGCACTAAGGATCGGCCGCTCAGATTATTGAGGATCATGGCCGTTTCCAGCATTTCCACCATGAAGGTGGATTCGCCGCGGGAGATGTTGTCCGTGGCGCCCACGCGGGTGAAAAGCTTGTCGAACCAGCCGATGTGGGCCTCCCGCGCCGGCACGAACGAACCCGCCTGTGCCATGAGCACGATGAGCGCCGTCTGCCGTAACAGGGCCGATTTACCCGCCATATTGGGGCCGGTGAGGATGATGATCTGCTGGGTGTCGCTGTCCAGATAGACGTCGTTGGGCACGTATTCCTCCCCGGCCGGCATGAGGGTTTCGATCACGGGGTGCCGGCCGTCCTTGATATCCAACGCCTTGCTGTCGTTCAGCTGGGGGCGGCAGTAATGACGCTCCACGGCCTGCTCCGCGAAACCCGCCAGCACGTCCAGCTTGGCCAGGATGCGGCTGTTGGTCTGGATGGCCGGGATCTGCTGCTGGATATGGCCGATGAGCTCCCCGTAAATGCGCGATTCGATGGCATAGATGCGGTCTTCGGCCGTAAGGATCTTCTCTTCGTACTCCTTCAGCTCCTCTGTGATATAGCGCTCCGCGTTCACCAGCGTCTGCTTGCGGATCCACTCCGGCGGCACTTGATCTTTGTACGCGTTGCGTACCTCTATATAATAGCCGAAAACGTTGTTGTAGGCGATTTTGAGGGAGGAGATGCCCGTTCTTTCGGCCTCCCGCTGCTGCATTTGCAGGAGATAGTCCTTGCCGCCGGCCGAGAGGGCGCGAAGTTCGTCCAGCTGGGCGTCCACGCCGGGGCCGATCACCGGGCCCTTGCCAATCTGCACGGCCGGTTCCGGCGCCAGCACGCGCTGGATTTCGGCCAGGAGTTTCTCACAACTGCGCAGCCCTTTGAGCAGTTTTTCCAGCGCCCCGGTGCCCTGCAGGCGCTCCTTGATGGGGCTCGCGAGCGCCAGGCCCCGGCCCAGCTGCATCACCTCGCGGGGGTACGCCTTGCCGCTGGCGATGCGGCCCAGGATACGGTCCATATCGCCCAGTTTGCCCAGGTCCATCTGGGTTTCCAGCAGAACTTCGGGATTTTCAGTGAAATATTGCACGCAGTCATAGCGGGCGTTCAGTTCCTTCAGGTCCAGGATGGGCATGGCCAGCCACTGCCGGAGCAGACGCGCGCCCATGGGACAGGAGCATTTGTCCAGGGTTTGCACCAGAGAAACTCCATCGGCCCCCGACGCACTTTGGAACACCTCCAGGTTGCGGAGGGTAAACTTGTCCATCCACACGAACTTGGCTTCGTCGATGCGGCCGATGGTGCAGATGTTCTTGAGGCCGCTGTGCTGCGTCTGCTCCAGGTAAACCAGCAAGGCACCTGCGCTGCAGATGCCCAGGGGGTAAGGGTCGATGGCAAAGCCTTTCAGGCTCTCCACCTGCAGCTGCCGCTGAAGGCGCTGCACGGCGGCGTCGTACACGAAGGCCCATTCGTCGATGGAAGTGGTGTAAATATCCCCCAGGCGCTCCTTGAGGCCTTTTTCATAGCCGCGCTGCACCACCAGCTCCTTGGGTTTGAGGGAGCCCACCAGGGTGGCGATATAGTCCAGCGAACCCTGCGCCACCTGGAACTGTCCGGTGCTCACATCCAGGAAAGCGGCGCCGCACAGGTCCCGTTCCACCGTGAGGCCGCAGAGATAATTGTTCTCCTTGGTCTCCAGCATGTTTTCGCCGAAGGAGATGCCGGGCGTAACAATTTCCGTTACACCGCGTTTGACCAGTTTCTTGGCGAATTTAGGGTCTTCCAGCTGGTCGCATACGGCTACTTTGTACCCGGCGCGCACCAATTTGGTGAGGTAATTTTCAAGGGCGTGGTGCGGGAAGCCGGCCATGGCCACGGGGCCTTTGTCGCCGTTGGACTTCTTGGTCTGGACCAGGCCCAGCACGCGCACGGCCGTGATGGCGTCGTCGGAGTACATTTCATAGAAGTCGCCCACGCGATACAGCAGCAGGGCTTCGGGGTGTTGTGCTTTCACCTCGAAGTAATGCCGGAGCATAGGGGTATCTTCCACCGTCTTTGCCATAGGATTCCTTACAAAGGTAGCATTTTTTCCGGACTTTCCTTAGAGCAGGATATTGGAAAGGAACACCAGAATGATTCCCACCGGAGCCAGGTAGCGCATCAGGAAATACACGCCCCGGAACAACTTCACGTTGACGGTGCCGCCGTTGGTGAGTTCGTCGCGGACATCGGCCTTGGACATCCACCAGCCCACGAAGATGGTGAACGCCAGGCCGCCCAGCGGGAGGAGCCAGTCGGAGCAGAGGGTGTCCAGGAAGTCGAAGAAGCTCAGACCCAAAAGCTTAATGCCGGACAGCGAGCCGAAGGAAAGGCTGCACAGCACACCCACCAGCCAGGTGGAGAACGCCAAAACCAGCGTGGCCGTGCGGCGTTTCATCCCTCTCTCGTCCACCAGAAACGCCACGCCCACTTCCAACATGGAGATGGCCGAGGTAAGCGCCGCCGCCAGGATGGTGAGGAAGAAAGTGGCCGATACCAGGGCGCTGACAATGGGCATACCCTCTCCCATCTTGTTGAAGATGTACGGGAAGGTCTGGAAGACCAGGCCCGGGCCGCTTTCGGGGGCGATGCCGGCGGCAAAGACGGCCGGCATCACGGCGAAGGCCGCAATGAGGGCAAACAGCAGGTCGCAGATGGCCGTTCCTACGCCGGAAGCTACCAGGTTCTCCTCTTTCTTCACATAAGAAGCATAGGTGAGCACGGTGCCCACGCCCAGCGAGAGGGAGAAAAAGGCCTGTCCCAGGGCCGCTGCGTACGCTTGAGACGTGAGGTGGGAGAAATCCGGTTTGAGCAGATAGGTGACACCTGCCATGGAACCCGGCAGGGTAAGGGAATAGATGACAATGAAAACGATGAGCACGAACAGCAGGGGCATCGCCACCTTGGAGAAGCGCTCGATGCCTTTTTTCACGCCGCCCAGCACCACGCCGGCCACCAGGGCCATGAACAGCGTGTGTGTAATCAGCGGCTGCCAGGTGGAAGAAATGAATCGGCCGAAAAATCCGGACACTTCTTCCTCCGTGGAAGCCCCGGTGAAATCAAACGAAAGAGCCTTGAACAGGAACTCTACCGACCAGCCGCCCACCACGGAATAATAACTGAGAATCAGGAGCGGCGACAGGATGGTGAGCAGTCCTACCCACTTCCAGGCCGTTCCGGGGGCCAATTTGCGCATAGCGCCAAAGGTGTCCAGGCGGCTCCGGCGGCCGATGACGGATTCGGCAAAGAAGATGGGCAGTGCCACCAGCAGGCTGGCGGCGATATACACCAGGATGAAGGCGGCGCCGCCATATTCGCCCAGGACATAGGGAAAACGCCAGATGTTCCCCAGTCCAACGGCGCTGCCCGCCATGGCGGCGATCACTGCAAAGCGGTTGCCGAAATGTTCCCTTTGTTTCATCATAGCAGAACGGACGCGATTACCAAGGCCAGGATGCCCAACGGTGCTACGTAACGGATCAGAATATAAAGCAACGGGAACAGCTTCACATTGCCCCGCAGGAGGCCGCGATTGGTGAGTTCGGCAAAGACTTTTTTCCGCGGCATCACCCAGCCCACCAGGATTACGCTAAGCAGGCCGCCTATTACCAGTAGCACGTTGGAGGCGAAGCTGTCGGCAAAGTCGAAAATGCCCATATGCAGGATTTTGACCCCCTGCAGCGGGCCGAAGGAAAGGCTGCACAGCACGCCCGCCACGCCGCAAAGCACAAACAGCAACAGGCAGGCGCCCACGCGGGACATCCCCCGGCTTTCCGTGAGGTAGGCTACGCCCACTTCAATGAGCGAAACCGAAGAGGTGAGCGCCGCGATAAAAATAGTGAGGAAGAAGAGGATGGCCGCCACCGCGCTGGTTATCGGAGCCTGGACCGCCATGGTGGAGAAAATGTACGGCAGGGTTTGGAACACCAGTCCCGGACCACTGCCCGGGCCGATACCGGCGGCAAAAACGGCCGGCAGGATGGCAAATCCGGCAATGTAGGCAAACAGCATGTCGCTGAAAGAGGTGCCCACGGCACTTACCAGCAGGTTCTCACTCCGGCTCACATAGGAAGAATAGGTAATGATGATGCCCATTCCCAGTGACATGGAGAAAAAGGACTGCCCCAGGGCATCCACAAAGGTATGGATGGTCACCTGTGAGAAGTCCGGACGGGTCAAATAGTGAATCCCCTCCTTGGCGCCCGGCAGCGAAATGGAATAGCCGGCAATGGCCACAATGAGGAGGAAGAGGATGGGGATGGAAATCTTGCTGAATTTTTCAATACCGGCCTTGACGCCGAAAGCTACAATGCCCACCGTTGCCGCTAAAAACAACAAATGGCACAGTACGGGAACCCACGTGTCGCTGATGAACTGGCCAAAGATGCCGCTAACCTGATCGGGATCCGTTTGGGTGAATTCCAGATGGCAGGCCTTGGACAGGAAATCCAGCGACCAGCCGCCCACCACGGAATAATAGGACGCAATCCACAGGGGCGTCAGGACCATCAGCCACCCGAACCAACGCCCGGCCCGACCGGGGATGAGCTGGCTGATGGCCACGCGGCAATTGGCACCGCTGCTGCGACCGATGACGGATTCGGCCAGGAAAATGGGTACGGACAGCAGAAGCACGAAGCCGATATAAATGATGATGAAGGCCGCGCCGCCATTTTCACCCACAAGATAGGGGAACCGCCAGATATTACCAAGGCCGATGGCCGATCCGGCCAACGCCATGATAACGGCCGTCCGGCCGCCGAATTTTTCTCTGGTTTTCATCGGTAACGAATACACTGTAGGGTTGCAAAGATAGCGAATTCTTCTTAATTTTGTGCTATGCAACAGTATCTTGACCTCCTTCGGCACATCCGGGAACACGGCGTCATGAAAGAAGACCGCACCGGTACCGGCACGCAGAGCGTGTTCGGCTACCAGATGCGTTTTAACCTGGCCGAAGGTTTTCCCCTGCTCACCACCAAAAAGGTGCATCTGAAGTCCATCATCTATGAACTCCTCTGGTTCATCTCCGGCAACACCAACGTGCGCTGGCTGCAGGAACGCGGTGTGAGCATCTGGGACGAATGGGCCGATGAGAACGGCGATCTGGGCCCCGTGTACGGACACCAGTGGCGCTCCTGGTCCGCGGCAGACGGGCGGGTTATCGACCAACTTTCCCAGGTGATTGATCTGATACAACACAATCCTGACTCCCGGCGCATGCTGGTATCGGCCTGGAACCCCGGCGAAGTGGACAAGATGGCCCTGCCGCCCTGCCACTGCCTGTTCCAGTTCTATGTGGCCGATGGAAAACTCTCCTGCCAGCTGTACCAGCGCAGCGCAGACGTGTTCCTGGGAGTACCCTTCAACATTGCCTCTTATGCGCTGCTCACCCTGATGATGGCCCAGGTGTGCGGCCTGCAGCCCGGCGAGTTCATTCATACCACCGGAGATACTCACATCTACCGCAACCATTTCGAGCAGGTGGAGCAGCAGCTAAGCCGCACGCCCCGCCCGCTGCCGGTAATGCGCCTGAACCCGGAAGTCAAGTCCGTCTTCGACTTCCAATATGAAGATTTCACCCTGGAGGGCTACGATCCCTGGCCCGCCATCAAAGCACCCGTTGCCGTATAAATATGGAAAAGTGTCTGATTGTAGCCGTAGCCGACAATTGGGGTATCGGCATTAAGAACCAGCTTCCGTGGCACATTGCGGAAGACCTCAAGTACTTCAAGGCCCAGACAAAAGGCTATCCCGTCATCATGGGCCGCACCACGTACTTCTCCCTGCCCTTCCGCCCGCTTCCGGGCCGGAAGAACATCGTCCTCAATCTGGGCGGGGAAGATATCCCGGAAGTCACCTGCGTCTATTCTTTTGAAGAGGCGTACAAGGAGGCCGAGGTCACGGGCGCCGACAAATGCTTCATCATGGGTGGTGCTTCCGTATACCGGGCCGCCATGCCGGAGATGGACAAACTGTACATCACCCACGTGCACACGGTCCTTCCGGACGCCGATGTCTTCTTCCCGGAAATCGATCCGGCCATCTGGGAACGGGAAAGCTGCTCCCAAACCTTCACGGATCCCGAAACCGGTTATCCTTTTGAATTTGTTGTCTATCGTAAAAAGATGATTACCCAAGAACACTGGGGCTCCACGCCCGACGGGAAGGACATCTTCCTCTACACCCTGAAAAACGCCTCCGGCGCCTATGTAAAACTGAGCAGTCTGGGGGCCGGCATTGTCTCCATCGTGGTTCCCGACAAGAACGGAAAACTGGAAGACGTTGTCATCGGCTATAAAAATGCCCTGGATTATTTGTCCGACGGGCCCTGCTCCGGCAAGATTCCCGGCCGCTATGCCAACCGCATCGCCATGGGTACGTTCACCCTGGACGGCGTAGAATACACCCTACCCGTCAACAACGGCCCCAACCACCTGCACGGCGGCCCCCAGGGCTTCCAGAACCAGGTTTGGGACAGCCGCATAGAGGGTGACGCCGTGGAGTTTATGTATTTTTCGGCCGATGGAGAAGCCGGTTACCCCGGCAACCTGAAGGTAGTGGCGCATTACACCTGGGGCGAAGACAACTCCCTGAAGCTGATCCTCACCGCCCAGACCGACAAACCCACGGTGGTAAACCTCACCAATCACGTATATTTCAATCTGGACGGCGAAGCTTCCGGCAGTGTCCTGAACCACAAGCTGGAGCTCAATGCCTCGCAGTGGCTGCCCACCGACGAAACCCTCATTCCGCAGGGAGAGCCCGCCGACGTAGCCGGCACGCCCATGGATTTCGTGGAGGCCAAGCCCATCGGCCGGGATATCCACGCCGATTTCCCCGCCCTCAAATATGGCAAAGGCTACGACAACTGTTACCTGATAGACGGCGCCATGCCCGGTCAGCTTTCTGAAGCGGCACAGCTGTGGGGCGCCGTTTCCGGCCGTCACCTGGAGGTGCTAACCACCCAGCCGGCCGTGCAAATCTACACCGGCAACTGGCTCAAGGGCTGCCCCCAGGGCAAGAGCGGACGCGCCTACCAGGATTACGACGCCGTAGCCATCGAATGCCAGCACTGCCCGGACTCCCCCAACCGCCCCGACTTCCCCACCACCGTCCTTCGGCCCGGCGAAGTCCTGGAAGAAGCCATCATCTGGATTTTTGACTAATTTTTCGTGACAGGCAAACGCCTGATACTCAACGTTTTAATAGAAGGTTCTCGTTCGTTTTTTGAACGAGAACTTTTATATAATACTCTGTCTACTAGACACTTACGTGCCACGCGGGACTACAGGCCAAGGGCGGCGAAGAGGTTTTCGGAGGTGCAGTCTTTCAGGAGGACGGTTTTGTTGGCGTCCAGCAGGTAGAGGGACGGCAAGGCGCGTACGTTATAGATAAGGTCTGTGCGGATGATGAAGGCAGGGTCATAGCCGTTGATCCAGTTGGAAGGATACGTGGGGATTTTCTGCTTCCAGACATCTACATCTTCGTCGATATAGATATCCACCACCTTCAACTGTCCGGCGGAAATGGCCGCCGAAAGGGCTTCGTTGGCCGAAAAAACCTCCTGGATTTCCGCGCAGGCGTGACAGTCCGGGTTGCCGAAAATGAGCAGGGTTAATTCCGCCTTTATATCATACAGCGTGCGCCGGTGGCCGAAAGAGTCAATGAAGACAAAATCCGCCGCAGGGGTTCCGGGCCGGTTCAGGGCGCACATTTCCGCTTCCCAGGCATAACGCTGGCGCTCTGTGGGGGACAAGAGCTCACAACGGGCCAGCCCGCTTACATACGGGAGATAGAGTTCTTCGCTGCGGACGGGGGAATTGGGGTCGTAAAAGTATTTGGCCACCAGTTCAGTCATTTCGGGCAATAGATTGCCGGAAGGCTTGGCCTGCTGGAAGGATTCCGCGCGGGTAAAGAGCTGCTGCATGGCGCGGAAGCCATCGGCCGGCGAAACCTGCTCCAACAGCCGGGAAAAGAGGCCCACCTGCTTTTCCACATCCTCTTTCAGAACGCCGTTAACGTGCAGGGAATCACTGAAATACAGGCTGTCCGGGGCTGTAAAACGGTCCCAGAAATGCTGTGCCAGCCACGAAAGCCGTTCTTCCTGATCTTCCAGCATGATGGGAATCTCCACCGACGGGAACGGACGGTTGGGGGGCGGGGCCGACGTCTTCTTGGGTGCGCAACAGAGCACACACCCGAGGCATATCATAGCGAGGATTCTTTCCTTCATAACACACAAAATTACGGAAAAAAGCGTAATTTTGTACGTATGACTCGTAAAACCTTACTGGCCATTTGCTTGCTGTTGGCGAGCCTTCCGCTCAAGGCGCAGTTCTATCTGAACGGAGACGACCCCGCCCGCACGCGTTGGTATACCCTGGAAACGCCCCATTATCAGCTCATTTATCCCATAGGGGTAGATTCGCTGGCCCGTACCTATGCCCGGCAGCTGGAGCAGTTCCGCGTTCCTATGGGCCGAAGTATCGGCATCACGCCCGGAGAGGGGCAGCGCCGGAAACTTCCGGTGGTTTTGCACGCCTACAACCCCTATTCCAACGGCTCCGTGGGTTGGGCGCCTTCCCGGATGGACCTGTATACGCTGCCGGATGCCTACGGGCCGGATCCTGTTCCCTGGTCCATTCAGCTGACCTCACACGAACCCCGCCACCAGGCACAGTTCCAGTCGGCTGGAAAAGGATGGTTCAAGCTGTTCAACATCCTGGGCGGAGAAGCCTGGAACCCCGTGGCCTGGCAGGTTTACTTCGGCTGGGCGCTGGGAGAAGGCGATGCCGTTGTGGCTGAAACCGGTCTGTGGAACGGCGGCACACGCGCCCGTACGGCCGATTTTCTCAACTATTACCGCGTGGCGCTGGACCAGGACGAATACCGCAACTGGTTCCGCTGGCGTTACGGTTCCTATAAGCACGAAACCCCGGACCATTATGCCGTGGGCTACCTTACCGTGGCCGGCGCCCGTTACCTCACCGGGAACCCGCTTATCATCAGACAAACCCAGGAAACGGGACGGAAAAAGCCCTGGCTTTTGTCCGGCAGCTTCCGGGACGCCTTGCGGAAAAACAGCCAGGGGAAGCGCTTCGACGAACGTTTTAGACAAATTCTGGATACAGTCAATGTCCATTGGCAGGCCGATGCCGACCGCCGCGCCCCTTTCCTGGAGATGGAGCAGATTACGCCATCGGCCTCCTTCCCGATGAACTACTCTACCCCGCAGGTATGCCCCGACGGAACCATTTTCGCGCTGCGGGAAGGTCATCTGCAACCGTCCGAAATGGTGGCCATCCGGGACGGACGCATCCGGCACATCATATATATCAACAGCACCCGCGCACCGCTCTATTATGAACCGAAGAAAAACCGGATTTATTGGACGGAAACGCGGCAGGACGCGCGCTGGAAGATGAGCGGTAGTTCGGTGGTGTCTTATTACGACCTTAGCACGGGAAAAGCACGGGACCTGGCCACCGGACACTATTACCACAACGCCCAGCCGTCGGAGGACGGAAGCCTGCTGGTGGCGGCTGAATATATGCCGGAGGGAACGAACTACGTGGTGCTGCTATCGGCCGAAAACGGACAGGAGATGCGCCGTATCCGCGTTCCGGACGGCATCCAGGCGGTGGAATTCGGCTGGCTGGGAGAGATCATCTACGTAGAAGGCATTGCCGCCGAAGGCTATGGTATCTACCGTATCACGCCGGAAGGAGTCTGGGAAGAGGAACTGCCGCCCAGCGTTCAGAAAATAACCAACCTGTCCGGTAATGGGAACTATCTGGAATGGGTGTCGGACCGCACGGGCGTGAACGAACTGTACCGCTACGAGCCGGACAGCGGACGTCTGTTGCAAATGACCAACACCCGTTACGGCACCACAGACCCGGTGAGTGACGGACAATACCTGTATACCGTATCGCAGACCCTGGAGGGCGCCCAGCTTTTCCGCACGCCCCTGAGCGCCTTACAGCCGCGCGAAGTGGCATTTACCGATGTCCATTCCTACTTCCTGGCCGACACCCTCACCGCACAGGAAAGGGCGTTGGGGCCGGGGCCGGATCTGTCATCGGCCGTTCCTATGAGTACGCCCAAGCGCTATAACAAACTCACCCACCCCCTGCGGATGCACTCCTGGCTGCCGTTATACTTGAACTATGACGCCGTGAAGGAAGGCTCTATGGATCTGACTTACAAAACGGCATCCATAGGCCTCAGCGGCTTTTTCCAGAATACGCTGGGGACGGTTTCCGGTATGGTGGGCTACAGCCTGCACCGCAGTCCGGACAATCGTGAAAACTGGCGCAACGCCTTCCACGCAAAAGTGACGTACAGCGGCCAGTATCCCGTTTTCGAGGCCAGCCTGGACGTGGGAGACCGCGCCTCCCGGCAATACTATGTGAATCAGTATATCCAGCCGCTCATTACCAACCAGACGCTGGGTGTTTTCCTGCGCAAAGCACCGCTGGTAGACCTTTCTTTCCGGGCATACGTCCCCCTTACCGTGCGCCGCTTCGGGGTCACCTACGGCCTGATTCCCCAGGTGAGATATTCCTTCTCCAACAACTGGCTGGCCACGGATCCGATCCAATGGGAAGTACCCAAACGCTTTATCGGCCTGAAAACATACTATAAGCTCATCGATACAGGGACCAACGCCAATGTCCCGCTGCAACGCTTATCGGCATCGGTTCGCGCTTACGCCGTGCTTCCCAAAGCCTCCAGCAATGTCTATCCCCGCCTGGGCGTGGGGGCCGAATTGGGCGTCAGCGTCCGGCCGGGCCTGTCGCATTTGTTCCCGGCCAACCTCTACGCCTATGCCTACGGATATCTGCCCGGCATCTGGAGCACGCAAGGCCTCAAAATCACCGGCATGGTGCAGCGGCAACTGCGCTCCGGGACGCCGTTCTTCGGCGAAATGGCCATCAATACCCTGCCCCGGGGCTTCCAGTCGGATGTAAGCTCGGTGGTGGCCCAGGGGTATCCGCTGCAATGGAAGGTAACGGCCGATTACGCCATTCCCATCTACGTGGGAGACCTTTCCATCCCCGGCGTGGCCTATATCACCCATTTCGTCCTTACCCCGCACGCCGACTTCGCCGGCCTGGGCGGCGACCATCTCTGGAGCGCCGGCGCAGACTTAACGGCCCAGTTGGCCAAGCTTATCTTACCCTTCGACAGCTCCCTGGGCGTATCTTTCTCCTGGCTGGGCGGCAGCTGGTACAAAAACACCGGCCAGGAAAAACCCTGGTCGGTGAGCCTGATCCTGGGGATGGATTTCTAAACCTCTAGCGGAAGAACTGCTCGATCCAGTCCTGATCCACCTGCGCGAAGCCTTCGGCCGGTTTCACGGAGGGGTTCCGGGCCAGGATACCGCGGGCGTCTTCGTACACATTGAACCCCACGTTCACCACCTGCATCTGGCCTTCCAGCGGAAAGGCCAAGACCAGGTCGTTGTCGGCCCCCTCCAGACGGAGGAATTTGAGGGAGGCATTCGCCGCGGCGGGGTTTTTGGCCGATAACTCCCTGCGGGTGACCCATTTGCACATTTCCAGGACGCAGTCGTCCAGGCCGGCGTCGTGGACGTTCACCTTCTCGATGAGTTCCCCTACTTCCTTTACGCGCCGCAGGGTGTATCCTTCCAGCTCCTTCACGGCCTCCTCCACAGCCTGCGGGGGCTGCTGGTTTCCCGGCAACAACCACACCATAAGGCGGGTGTCAGGGTCGTGATACAGGGTCTGGTACAGCGCCAGGTTGCGGTGACCGCAGTAAGGGCATTCCCAGACGAATAAAGAGCCGTCCTTGACCCGGGCTTTGAGCGGCGGGTCAAGGGCGACGTTAATGCTTTGACGGATTTCGATTTCCGTCTGCTGGTGGCAATGATTACAGCTTACGGGCACCATCGCTGATTACCACATTGTAAATCTTGGGGGCGTGGCCGAACTTGAGCGTGAACTCCTGGACAGCCGTGTTGATGAAGGTTTCGTAGAGTTCGTTCTTTACCAGGTTGATGGTGCAGCCGCCGAAACCGCCGCCCATCACGCGGGAGCCGGTGACCTCGCACTTGCGGGCCAGCTTGTTCAGGAAGTCCAGTTCCTCGCAGGAGACTTCGTACAGGCGGGACAGACCGAAGTGGGTCTGGTACATCATTTCGCCCACGGTTTCGTAATCGTCGCGCTCCAGGGCGTCGCACACATCCAGCACGCGCTGAACCTCACCAATCACATATTCGGCCCGGATGAAGTCTTCCTGGGAAATCTGGTCGCGGACTTCGTCCAGCCATACGCGCTTGGCGTCCGAGAGGAAATCCACCTCCGGGTGGTTGGCGCGGATGGCGGCTGCGGCGCGCTCGCAGGATTCGCGGCGCTTGTTGTAGGCGCTATCGGCCAGCTGATGCTTTACGCAGGTGTCCAGCAGCACCAGTTTATAGCCCTTGGGGTGGAAGGGGAAATACTTGTACTCGCCGGTTTTGCAGTCCAGGCGGATCAGGGAGCCTTCCTTGCCGAAAAGGGACGCGAACTGGTCCATAATGCCGCACTTGACGCCGCAATAGTTGTGCTCCGTGCTCTGGCCGATTTTGGCCAGTTCGAACTTGTCGATGCCGTTGCCGTTGATTTCGTTGATGGCATAAGCGAAGACGCTTTCCAGGGCGGCCGATGAGCTGAGGCCGGCGCCCAGGGGGACGTCGCCGGCAAAGACGGCGTCGAAGCCCTGCACCTTACCGCCGCGCTTGAGCGTTTCCATACAAACGCCGAAGATGTAGCGGGGCCAGTGCTGTTCCGGTTTATCTTCCTCCGTGAGGCCGAAGCTCACCTTTTCATCGAAGTCGATGGAATACACGTTTACCCTGTCTGTTCCGTTGGGTTCGATGGCGGCCATGATGCCGAAATTGATGGCGCCGGGGAACACGTAACCACCGTTATAGTCCGTATGCTCGCCGATGAGGTTGATACGGCCCGAAGACATATACAGGGTGCCTTCCTTCCCAAAGAGGCTTCTAAACTTGCTTAGGATCTGTTCTTTCATATGGAGTGTTTTGTTTTAGTGTCTATCATACAAATATAGTCATTTTTTCTTTTTTGTCAATCTGAGCGTAGCGAAGAATCTGTAGGCGCAATGTATTCCAACCAGATGGGGCAATGGTCGGAAGCTCCGCCCAGGTAACGGGGGCCGGAATAGGTGCGCAGGGGCTTGGTGCCGGCGTGGGCCTTGTCAGATGTTTCCAGGAAAGGCGGGTGCAGGATGGTCATTCGCGCCGGCAGGCCGGGCGGGCCGAAAAACATATCAATAAGTTCCCACACGCCTTCATAACGGATGGTTCCTTCCCCCTGCTCATAGAGCGGTTCTGCATAGTTTTGCAGCGTAGGTTCCAAGAGTTGGTAAACCGGATTGGCCGGCGTATCGTTGAAATCACCCATTGCGATGACGGATGAAACGCCTGACACTGCAAGGGAATCGGCCAGTTGTTTCAGACGTAGCACGGCTATCTTCCTCCGAGGTTCAGACACGGCGGCCCCGCCGTATTTGGAGGGGTGGTGATTCACCAGCACGGCCCTCTCTCCCCCGGGCCCTGTGAATTGGGCCAGCAGGATGTCACGCGTGGCCATAACGGTAGAATCTGCGTTATACAGATGACAGGGTTTGGCGGTCTCCATTTGGAGGCGTGTACTCCGGTACAGCAGGGCCACATCGATTCCCCGTGGATCCGGAGACTCGAAATGCACCACCCGGTAATCCAGCTTCCGCAGCAGCGTTGTCTGGATTAATTGCCTCAGTACAAATGCGTTCTCCACTTCCGCCAGGCCGATGATATCCGGCAGCCCTCCCTGCTCCGATGCCGCCCACAGAACGGTTTTCGCTACTGTCTGGCACTTGGTCCGGAATCTCTTCCGGGTCCAATGGCGCTCTCCGCGGGCACTGAACTCCGTATCGGCCTTGCCGGCTCCGCCGTCCCGCGGGTCAAAAAAATTCTCTACGTTCCAAAACAACACCCGCATCGTATCGGCCGGCGCCCTTCCATCGGCCAAAAGGGGCAAAATCAGGCCCAATAGCAGCAAAAATCCTCTCTTCATACCCCAAAGTTACACAATCAGCCCATTGTCCGTGGCAGCTAATCCCCTCACCATCAAGCATATACACTATAGTCCTCGTTCATTTTTTGAACGAGGACTATACTATAACTCGCTGTTGGACAGCTACTTAGCTGCCACGCCAACCTACACGTTGAAGAGGAAGTGCATGATATCACCGTCCTGGACTACGTAGTCTTTGCCTTCGATGCCCATTTTACCGGCGGCACGGACGGCAGCTTCGGTCTTGTACTGCACGAAATCTTCGTACTTGATTACTTCAGCGCGGATGAAGCCGCGTTCGAAGTCCGTGTGGATGACACCGGCGGCACGGGGTGCTTTGTCGCCGGCCACGATGGTCCAGGCGCGGCATTCGTCGGCCCCGGCGGTGAAGAAGGTCCTGAGTCCCAGCAGGCGGTAGGCCGATTGGATCAGGCGCACTACGCCGCTCTCCTGCAGGCCCATCTCTTCCAGGAACATCTGGCGGTCTTCGTACTCTTCGATTTCCGCAATCTCTGCTTCAGCGCGGGCCGATATCACCAAAATCTGGGCGTTCTCGGCGGCCACGGCGGCGCGGACAGCTTCCACATAGGCGTTGCCGGAAGCGGCCGAAGCTTCATCCACGTTGCACACATAAAGGACGGGCTTGTTGGTGAGCAGGTACAGATCGCGGGCCATCTGCTCCTCTTCGGGATTCTCCGGTACCACTTCGCGGCAGGAGCGGCCCTGCTGCAGCACCTCCCGATAGCGAAGCAGGAGTGACAGCAGTTTCTTGGCGTCTTTGTCGCCGCCGGTGGTGGCCTGCTTCTCTACTTTCTTGATGCGGTTTTCCACCGTCTCCAGGTCTTTGAGCTGCAGTTCGGCATCTACCACTTCCTTATCCCGGACGGGGTCTACAGAGCCGTCTACGTGGACGATATTACCGTCGTCGAAGCAGCGCAGCACGTGCAGGATGGCGTCGCATTCACGGATGTTGGCCAGGAACTGGTTGCCCAGACCTTCGCCGCGGGAAGCACCTTTCACCAGACCCGCAATGTCCACGATCTCCACCGTGGCGGGAATGGTACGCTTGGGCTGGCAGATTTCCGTGAGCACCTCCAGGCGCTTGTCGGGCACGTTGGTGGAACCCACGTTGGGCTCGATGGTGCAGAAAGGGAAGTTGGCGCTCTGGGCTTTCCCGGAGCTTACGCAGTTAAATAAAGTAGACTTGCCCACATTGGGCAAGCCTACTATTCCACACTTTAAAGACATAGTGCCTATCTATTAATAGAAACGGGCGCGGTTGTCCTCCACGGTCTTGTCCATCATGAGGGGAACCAGCATCTGGCTGTGATAGGAGTCGATGCGGGCCTGGGCGGCTTTGGCGTCGTCTTCGGTGAAGTAGGCGCCGGTTTCGCGGCTGTTCACCTGGAACACATAGGTGCCCATGATGCCGGCCACGGGGCCGCTGATAACACCTTCCTTGGCCGCAGCCACGGCACCAATCAGGGACGGCTCCGTGGTGGGGGCGGAAGAAATGGAGAAGGTAACATCCGACAGGTTGGAAACCGTGGTGCCCAGCTTTTCAGCAATGGCCTCCAGGCTGTTCAGACCGGCGATCTGGTCGGCCACTTCCTGGCAGCGTTTCTGGGAATACTTCTCCTGATACAGCAGGGACTTGATGTTGTCGGACACTTCATCCACCTTGGCATAGCCTTCCTTGTGGGCGCCCTTCACGGCCACCACGAAGAAGTAATTGTTGTCCACGGTGATGATGCCGGAAGCCTTGCCGGGCTTGTTGTTGAAGGCCCAACGGGTTACTTCCTTGGCGTGGCCGATGGAACCGTAGGTGTCCGTACCTTCATTGATGGTGAGGGAACGGGAGTAGATGCCGGTGGAATCACAGGCGGCCTTGTAGTTGGCATACTTGCCGGCGCTGCGCACAGCCAGGACGTTGGCCTTGTTGTAAATCTCGGCGTAGGTTTCCTTGCTGGGCAGGGAAGTCTTCTCAAACACGGCCACTTTCTTCTTGGCCAGCGGCTTGGTGGCCTTGGTCACCTCTACGATGTGGGTGCCGTAAATGGTGGTCAGGATGTAAGGCTTGCCGATGGCGGCCGTGAGCACGGACTCGAAACCGGGAATCATGGCGTTCTGGGTCATCCAACCGAGGTTGCCCTGTTCGCCGTCCACGGCGTTGCCGGTATCGGCGGAATAGAGCGTGGCCAGGGTGGAGAAGTTGTTACCCTTGAGCACACCCAGGAGGCTGTCGGCCTGATGACGGGCATCTGCACCGGTGAGCATAATGTGACGTACGTACACAGAATCCGGCACGTTGGCGTTCTCCATGATGCGGGCGGCATAGAAGGTGGCACCAGACTGGACCACCGGGGAAACACCGCTGTTGTTGTCCGACACGAAGAGGTCGATGTCACGGTTCACGCTGCGGAGATCACCTGCTTTGTACCAGGTGTCGCTCCACTGGCGGTCACTGTTGCGCTGCAGGAAAGCACGCACGTTGTCCGTGGTGGAGAATTCGTCGTAGAGGGTGACGAATTCCGTATTCTGGGCGTTGATATCCTTGGCGGAAGGAGTTACCTCATATACGGCGTATTCGATGTCACGCGTGGCCTTCTGGCGGAAGTTGTCCTTGTGGGCATTGTAATACTTCTGAATCTCGGCAGAGGAAATCACGATGGTGGAGTCCATCGGATAATACGTGTGGGGAGCCACCACGAAACTTACGTTGGCCGTGGTGTTGTTCTCCGAAATGGCGTTCTGGCTCTCCAGGGAGTTCACATAGGACGCGGCGGTGAAGAGGTTGAAATACTTCTCACTGTAGCGGTTGGAACGAACGGCGTTCAGGAGATAGTTGCGAAGCAGGATGCCGCGGCCGGATTCGTCGGCGTTGACATTCTCCATGAACTGGCGCACCAGGGCGGGAGAGAAGTTGCCGTTTTCATCGGTAAACAGGCCGGAAGAGGCCAGGATAGGGGAATTTTCCTCGCCGATGAAAAGGTCTGTCTGTTCCTGCTGACCTACGCGGATGCCGGCTTTCTCGATGGTGGGAATTACCAGCATACGGTCTACCAGGCTGTTCCAGGCGGCGTCGCGGGCCTGAAGCTGGGCCTGCTCGCTGGAAGCGGACTGACCGGTGAGCATTTCGCGCACGTCTGTCTGTTCCTTCACTTCCTGCTCAAATTCCTGATAAGAAACGGATTTGCCATTGATTTTGCCGACATCGTACTTGGAAGAAGCAGACTGGATGGTCTGGATGATGTCGGACGGATTCACAAGGAAGAGTAAAAGACCGAAGGCAATGATGAGCGATGCACCAATGCCAAACTTAGTTCTGATGGTCTCAAGAGCTGCCATTTTGTTATGTATTTTTTATTATTTCCTATTTTTTTGCGTTAAGGGATGCAAAAGTACGAATTTTATTCTGAATTATCACTATTTTTTTAACATAGGGCCGATAAAATTGACAGAATCCACCACAACTTTGGTACTGTCGGTCTCTATCAGGAACTCATTGTTGAAGGGGCGCAGGAGGATGGCGTTGCGGGCCCTTTCGTCGGAACGCATCCCATAACCCTGCATGGAACCGGAGGGAGAATACATATGGATATAGCAGTCTGTCCATATCTCGTGTTTCACGCTGTCCCAATAGAGGGTGTCCGTCTCCATGGTTTCCTGCTTGAGGATGTTCTTGATAACCACTTTACCAAAAGCACTCCAGCGCTCCTTGTCCGGCTGGGGATATTTGTCATGGCGGGCTTTCTGGGCCTTGATGGTGGTTTCCAGCGTTCCTTCCTCACTATAGGCGAACACACGGATGCCAGACGGGAACAAATCGTATGAAAGCGTGTCGTGTTCATACACTTCCATCCGGGGAGCCTCCACGCGCATTTTCAGCTGGCCGTTTTCCGACTGCACGTAAAACATACTGTCCACCACCTGGATGGGAATTTTCTCCAGGTCCAGCTTCTCCGCTTCCGAAAGGTTTCCCTTGCAGGAAAAAACGACGAAAGCAAGCGCCGAAGCGCTTGCCATCATCTTAGCTATGTGGGTTAGAGACACTTACTGTACGCGGACGGTAGTGGTAGCAGTCATGCCACCGCAGGAAACAGTGTAGCTCTGGCCCTTGGTGAGGTCGTACATGAAGGCCTCGGAGGCTTCCGGATAATAGCGGCTTACGCTGGACAGGGACGCTGCGGCTTCGTCGGCTACGCTGGGATCTGCGTTGCGGGCTTTCTGATAATAGTCCGCGGCAGCCCAGTAGCGGGCCCACTTGTCCTGGGTTTCACCGCAGGTGGCGGAGGCCCAGAGGTTACCCATAATCAGATAGGCCTTGCCGGCGAATCCGTAGTCCATTTCGATGGCCTTGCGGGCAGCCTCGGCGGCTTTGCCACGCATACCGTTCTTGTAGCAGAAGGCAGCCATTTCATAATAGTACTGGGCGTCCGTTGCCGTATCGGAATCCGGGGAATCGATGGCTTCTTCCAGGTACTTGGCGGCGTCGGCCACATTGCCGCGGGCGGCGTTCAGACGATACAGGCCGAAGGCACTCTTATAGGAAGGATCCAGACGGTACATGGAGGTAACGGCGTTCAGGTAGAGATCGTTGGAGGCGCAGTCATCGGCCGTGTTCATGAGCTTCACGATATTGGAAACCAGGGCCAGATTGTCAGGGTCTGCGGCATAACGGGGGCCGAAGATGGCGATGAGGTTCTCGCAGGAGGCAACCTTGCTGTCTGCGAAGATGCTCTCGATGGCCGACTTGGCTTTCATGTTATCCTCTTCCTCTGCCTCGTTCTTGGGAGTGGCGCCTTCTACATCGGCCATCACCTTGTCATACATGGCGATGACATCGTCTGCGGTGAGCTGGTTCTCACGATACATGGCGATGGAAGCCTGCAGCAGGTTCACCAGCAGGCCACCGTTGGACTGGGTGCCCAGTTCGTCCACAATCTCACCCACATTCTTGTAAATATAGGGGGCGTCGCTGCCACGGTAGTTGATCATATACTGACCCTTGTTGTTCAGGATGACAGGCTTCTGATCTACACCCTTAGGAGTACGGGGATACTCCTGCAGACGCTGATCCTGCAGGGTGAGGATGGTGTCCACGATGGCTTCCTTGTGGGTTTCGTCCTTTACCTGGCCATACAGACGGGCCATAAGCGTGGTGCCGTGGATGAACATGTTCTGCGATGCGCTGGCAGGGCACACAGCATAAGCGTGACGCCAGTTGGGCAGGGCAGAATCATAGTTCTTCTGCTTATAATACTCCGTGTAATAGGAGAGATACTTGATGCATTCCTCCCTGTTGGGTCCGGAACCGAACTTGTCCTGGGCAGTGGCCTTCTGTCCGCCGAAAATAGCCATAGCGGCAAGGAGAATGAGCGTAATCTTTTTCATAACATCAGTATTTTTGGTTTTAATTTTCTCAAGGATTGTGCCAGTTTATTCGTAAGGACGTTTCTGGAACCAGATGTCGAAGACATTCAGGCCCACGTTAAATCCAAAGTAAGTCTCTTTTACCTGGGAGGTGGCCAGGCCGCGCCGGCCGAAATCCAAACCCACGGTGAGGCCGTTGTACCAGCGGAAAACCGGCAGGGTGGTACCAAGAGTGATGCCGATGGCATTCACGTGCGCACCGTCCACGGTATAATAAGATTGGTCGAAGTATATACCGCCTCTGTATGTCCAGCGTTTCAGGGGATAACGGATATCGTTTCGGTTGGGGGTGTACGCAAACCCGGCCCGGAAGCTTTGTCCCACCGATTGCCGGAACACGGCGTCTCCGATGTTGGAGAAGCCTTTTACGGCATCCAGCTTGGAACGGCTCCAATCCGTACGGGTGTAATCCACTTCTATCAGGAGTTTGTCCGTATAGCGGTAGCTGAGGCCCACGCCGATTTCGTCTCCCATCCCAATCTGGTAATTGCTTAGGACGCCGTTGTCACGGGTACGGTAATAGTCTCCCAGTTCTTCATAGTGGATGGTGTATCCGGTGAGTCTTGTAGCTAACTGATAGGTGGCGCCCAAGGTGAGGAAAGAACGGGTGGACAGGGGTTGCTCGTACTGCAAACCGAATTTAGCCGAGAAATTGTTCACCTGCAGGGAGTCTCCGGAAGCCATATTGCGGAAGGAGGCGTCGTCATAGACGATGGTGGCCTTCTTGTTGATATTACCGAAACGGTAATTAGCCTGGGCTCCCAGGGAAAGCCGGTTCCACAGGGTGGCGGCAAAAGCCGCAAATACCTGGTAAATACCACCGTTTCCGCTGGAGGTAAAGGTCCGGTAACCGGTATCCACGTCCATTTCGGCATAAGAGATCTTATAACCTACATCGCTTATTGGAGTAATGCCCACCATCATGGCGGTGTGCTTCCACAGGGGGAAGGAAAGGACGAAATCGTCTATGTTAAAGGTGGTGTTCAGCGCTTTTTTATCACCTTCCCTGAATAGGGAGATGCGGCCGTCCAGACCGAAATCCACCATAAAGGAAAGGGAGTCGCGCGCCGTCATGGAAGCCGGGTTGGTGATGTTGATATAGCGGTTGCTGCGGGCTGCAATGCCCACACCGCCCATACTGCGGTTCCAGGCCGTTCCGCTTTGGTGCAGCTGACCCACGCCGAATACGGAATAGGGAGAAAAACCACTGAACGTTCCGTCCGTCTGTGCCGAAGCGACCCAGCCGGAAAGAAGCAGTACAACAACCACAGCCCACTTATTCACCCATTTTCTGAACATATTCGTCTGCCATTAAAGCCAAACCCATCAAAACAAGGTTACAAATTACAAAGATGGAACTTTTCATCCGTTTTGCAAAATAATTCGCATCGCCGCCGGTAAATATGGCGATGTTTTCCGGATGCAGTGCCAGGTAGCCTTCCATCTCAAAAATGATGCCTGATACCACTCCACTGCCGATAGAGGCCTGTTCCGACAAGCCTAAAAGCTCCGGTGCCTCCGGAATATCCACCAGTGGAAGGGAGCGGGAATACCGGTTCAGCGCCTTGAAACGGGTACGGCAGCCCAGGGAAATGTTTCCGCCGCGGTACAGACCGTCTTCGCCGATAAAATCGATGGAAAGGGTGGTGCCGAAATCCACGAGGGTGCAGCCCCGTCCCTTGAACAGATAACGCGCAGCCAGGATGGCGGCCGCTCTGTCGTAGGAAAGATAGGAAGGAAGTCCGTGACCCACCAGCCATTCGCGGTGCCGGCCGTCCAGAATGAGCAGGAAACTGCATTCCTGCTTCAGGAGGGTTTCATCGGCCTGGGAAATGGGATATACGGAAGACACCACCATTACGACGGGTTTTTCGCGTTGGATGAGGGACTGGATGAATTCGATGTACTTTTCCCCTTGGTAACGGTAAGTTTTTCCAAGGGTCATCCGCTCCGACCAGGCGGCCTTCAGAGCCGTATTTCCTATTTCTACCAGTAAGTTGGCCATAGACTGCAAAAGTACGAATTATTGCAGTTTTTTCAAAATTTCCAGGGCCTTGCCCAGGGAATCCACGCCACGGGAGACCGTCCGGAGTTTGCCGCCGTCCTGGTTGAACTTGAACAGGGTGGGATGGTCGTTCACCTGAGCCAACACCTTTTCGAACTGTTTGGACTGGTAATAGCCGGATAACGGATTATTCACGAAGAACATAATGAGCATCCCGTTCTTGATGATAATCTTCTCAAAACCGGTGGTGGTACCTAAATTTCTGATCTTGACCACCTTGAACAGGTTGTCCACTTCCTCGGGCATGGTGCCGAAACGGTCCGCGACCTGTGCCGCCAGCCGGTCAATCTCCCTTTCCTGCGTCTGGGCGTCCAGTACTTTATATACCCGGATCTTTTCGGCCATTACATCGATGTAATCGTCGGGGATATAGGCGGGCTTGTCTGTTTCGATGGTGCAGTCGTCCACGTATTTTTCCGTGCCGGAACGGGTGCTGATGCCTGTTTCCACACCCAGTTCCTCCATGGCTTCGGACAGGATTTTCTGGTAGGTTTCGTAGCCCATATCGGAGATGAAGCCACTTTGTTCGGCCCCTAGCAGATTACCGGCGCCGCGGATATCCAGGTCCTGCATGGCAATGTTGAAGCCGCTGCCCAGGTCGGAGAATTCCTCAATGGCCCGCAGGCGCCTTCTGGCGTCGTCGGAGATGCTTACCAGCGGCGGAACAATCAGATAGCAGAATGCCTTTTTATTGGATCGGCCTACTCTGCCGCGCAACTGGTGCAGGTCACTGAGACCGATATTCTGCGCCTGGTTCACGATGATGGTATTGGCGTTGGGAATATCCAGGCCGTTCTCAATAATGGTGGTGCACAGGAGGAGGTCGTAGTCGCCGCGCATAAAGGCCAGCATACGGTCTTCCAGTTCCTTGCCTTCCATCTGGCCGTGGGCCACGCAGATCTTCATATCCGGAACCAGGCGGTGAAGGATATCTTCGATGGCCGATAATTCCTCTACCTTATTGTGCAGGAAGAACACCTGGCCACCCCTGTTCAGTTCATAATTGATGATACTCTTGATTTCCTGCTCGTTGAACAGAATGATTTCCGTCTGGATGGAAATGCGGTTGGGAGGCGGCGTCTGAATGATGGAAAGGTCACGGGCGCCCAGCAGGGAAAATTGCAAAGTGCGCGGAATGGGCGTGGCAGTGAGGGTAAGGGTATCCACCGAACTCTTGAGCTGACGCAGTTTTTCTTTGGCCGATACGCCGAATTTCTGTTCTTCATCGATAATCAGCAGGCCCAGGTCCTTGAATTCAAAGCCATTACCCAGGATTTTATGCGTACCTATCAAGATGTCGATAGTGCCTTCTTTTAACCTTTTTTTAATGTCGGTGATTTGCTTGGCCGTACGTAAGCGGCTCACGTATTCCACCGTGCAGGGGAATCCTTCCAGACGGGATTTGAAGGTTTCATAATGCTGGAGGGAAAGGATGGTGGTAGGAACCAGTACCGCTACCTGTTTGGAGTCCGAAACAGCCTTAAAGGCCGCCCGGATGGCAATTTCCGTTTTTCCGAAGCCCACATCGCCGCAAACGAGGCGGTCCATGGGGCAGCGGTCTTCCATATCCTCCTTCACCGCCTTGGTGGCCCGCTCCTGATCCGGCGTATCCTCGTACATAAAGGAAGATTCCAGTTCTTCCTGAAGATAAGTATCGGCCGAAAAGGCAAAGCCATCCGAGGCACGACGTTTGGCGTAAAGCTGAATCAATTCCTTGGCAATGTCCTTGACGCGCGATTTGGCGGCCGATTTCAGGTTACCCCAGGTTTTGGAGCCCAGTTTATTGATGCGCGGCGGCTCCCCTTCCTTGGAACGGAAACGGGAAATCTTGTGCAGGGAATGCACGGAAACAAAGACCACGTCTCCCCCGCTGTAGGTGAGTTTCACCACTTCCCTTTCTCGGCCGAAGTTATCTTTTACCTTCACCAGGCCGCTGAAAATACCCACACCGTGATCTATATGGACAATATAATCGCCCCGGTTGAAGGCGCTTAGGTCGTTCAGGGTGAGTTGTTCGCTCTTTTCCACGGTCCGGCGCATGCGCACGCGGTGGAAACGGTCGAAAATCTCGTGATCCGAGTACCAGCAAACTTTGTCTTCGTGGTCGATAAAGCCGGAATGGATGTTCTTTTCCTTCACGAATTCCGGAAGCAGGGCGTTCGGATCCTGCAGCATAATGGAACGCAGCCGTTCCAGCTGGCTTTCCTTCTCCCCGAAAATCAATACCCTGTAATTATTTTCCAGGCGGGTCCGGATATCGGAAATGAGCAATTCGAAGTTCTTGTTGAAAACCGGCTGCGGAGAAATATTAAATTTCACTAAATGTTCCTCCGGCTGTTTCTGGAGGGGTATATCCAGATAAATATGTTTATGGATCAGCAAAGAGGGATAAAACTCTTTTTCCCTGTACATATCCGACGAATCCAGCCACACCAGGGTATCGGCGGGTAAAAGCGTAGTGAGACTCTCCCCTTCCTCGGCCTCACGGGCGGCAATGTCGGGATAAATATCGGCCTGTTTTAATTTCTCTATTGAAAGCTGGGTGTTGCAGTCGAAGCTGTGGATCTTTTCCACTTCGTTGCCGAAAAAGCTGATGCGGTAGGGTTGGGCCGATGAGTAGGAAAAAATATCGATGACGGCCCCGCGCAGGGCGAATTGACCGGGGGCCGATACAAAATCCACCTTTTCAAATCCTTCCTCCAACAGGCGGGTCCGGATGCTTTCGTAGGGAATTTCCTCTCCTTCCTTGATGACGAACAAGGCATCGGACAGTTTCCGGGCCGAAGGAATCTTTTCTTCCAGTGCTTCCGGGTAAGTGACGATGAAGAGTTTTTCATCGGCCGTATGATTTAACAGCCTGCCGATAGCGGCCGTGCGCTGCACGCCCAGGGAAGATTTATAATTGCTTCGTTCGACGCTTTTTCCCGATTCGGGCAGGAAAAAAATGCAGTCCCCTTCCACCAGGTTATACAAATCGGCCGATGCATATTCCGCCGATTCCCGGGTAGGAAGTACAATTAACTGAACGCCAGGCTTTGCTACCTGAGACAAAACTACCCACCGGGCCGACAGGAAAAGGCCACTGCAGAAGACTTCTTCCGTCTGTTGGATTTCCTGCTGAAGTTGAGCGGATGATTTTGTACTTATAAACAATCCCTGCATTTTTCCTGTTGATAAGCTGTTAATAACCCTGTTCATAAGTCACTGGAGAGAAGTGGGGAAAATGAGTGAAGGAACCGTCCACAGGACATTCACAGGATATGAGCGGGTTTTTAACAAGGTTTTTATAGGTATAAATAATTGATTTTTATTAAATTATGTTTAGATATCAACATATTAACAAGCCTATAAAAACATCAATATCTTAAAAATAAAAACTATATTTGTATTTGAATTGAACCGACCGCAAGCCATGACCGACTTTGACCCGCACAATCCAGCAGACCGCAAAGATAGTGAATTTGAAGGAATAATCCGTCCGCAGGAGCTGGATGATTTCACCGGACAGAAGGAAATCGTCTCTAATCTGAATATCTATATAAAGGCGGCCAAACTCAGGGGAGAAGCTTTGGATCACGTGCTGTTCCACGGTCCTCCCGGTCTGGGTAAGACCACCCTGGCGCATATCATCGCCAATGAGATGGGCGTGAATATGAAGGTGACTTCGGGTCCTGTGCTGGATAAGCCGGGAGACCTGGCGGGTCTGCTTACTTCCCTGGAAACCGGCGACGTGCTGTTTATCGACGAAATCCACCGGCTTTCTCCGGAAGTGGAGGAATACCTATATTCGGCCATGGAGGATTATGTGATCGATATTATGATCGATAAAGGACCGGGGGCACGTTCCGTACGGATTAACCTGAATCCTTTCACGCTGGTGGGAGCCACCACGCGGAGCGGCTTGCTCACGGCGCCGCTGCGGGACCGTTTCGGCATCAATTGCGCGCTGGAGTATTACGATGTGGAAGATCTGAAAAAGATTGTGATCCGCAGCGCCACCATCCTGAATCTGGAAATAGACGACGATGCTGCCGGAGAGATTGCCCTGAGAAGCCGGGGAACCGCGCGAATCGCCAATGCGCTGTTAAAACGCGTGCGGGACTTTGCCCAGGTACTGGGAGACGGACGCATCAATCTGGAAATTACGCGTTTCGCCCTGAATAAACTTAAAATTGACAAGCGGGGGCTGGATGCCATTGACAACAAGATTCTCCGGACGCTCATCCTTACTTTCAAGGGCGGTCCGGTAGGTATCGGCACCCTGGCCACCTCCGTGAGTGAAGATGCCGGCACTCTGGAAGAAGTCTATGAACCTTTCCTGATCAAGGAAGGTTTCATCATCCGCACCCAGCGCGGCCGCGTGGCCACAGACCTTACCTACCAGCATTTAGGTATGGAATCCTATTTACCCCAAAGAAAATACAATCCAGATGAAAGCGGTACGTTATTTTAGCTTATTATTATTAATATTTGTGGCAGTTCCGGCTTTGGGGTGCACGTCGTGCATTGTGAGCGGGAAGTATACCAAGGATGGGAAGGCGGTGATGTATAAGCACCGGGATTCGAAGTGCCAGGATGTGGCGGTGGCGTATTTCCAGGGGGAGAAATACAGGTTGATGGGAATTGTGAATGCCGATTGGCGCACGAATCCGCCCTACGGGGTGCCTGCCGGAACGGGTGAGGTATGGGCCGGAGAGAATGAAACCGGCTTTGCCATTATGAATACGGCCACCTATGATTTGAAAGATGACGACGTACCTGCGGAACTGATGGACCGGGAAGGGGTATTTATGTACAGGGCGTTGGAAATATGCGCTACGCTGGAAGATTTTGAAACCTATCTGGATACGCTTTCCAGGCCGATGTGTGTAGAAGCCAACTTCGGCGTCATTGACGCTCAGGGCGGCGCAGCTTATTATGAGGTGAACAACCACAAATGGGTGAAGTATGATGTGAACCGGGAACCTTTGGGATACCGGGTGGTGACCAATTTCACCATGACGGGCCGGGAAGAGGATAGAAAAGGTGTGGACCGGTATATAAAGGCACATAAGATTCTTGCATCTACTTATGTTCCTATGCAGGAATGGGATCATACTTTCTTTATCAAGAATATTTCCTGTTCCGGAAAACCCATTTTGCGGGATATCACTTCCTGTGCAGTGGTTTTTGAAGGAAATGTTATGTGGGCTTCGCTGGGAAAACCGGATCAAGTGCCGTGTTTACCCTATAAGTTGTAAAAAGTCCTAAAAAAGTCACGAAAAATACTTATATTTGTAAACTGCTAACATAGCGCCTACAAAAGACTATATACCAATTTTAAATTATATGGCAGATCCTAAATTAATTTCCAAGATTCCGGAAGGACCGCTCAAGGATAAATGGTCCAAGCGTAAAAGCTCTATCCGGGTGGTTTCTCCCAACAACAAGCGCAAACTGGAAGTGATTGTGGTGGGTACCGGTCTTGGCGGTGCATCGGCCGCTGCATCTCTGGGTGAGATGGGCTACAACGTCAAGATTTTCTGCATCAGCGACTCCCCCCGTCGTGCACACTCCATCGCTGCACAAGGTGGTATCAACGCTGCCAAGAACTACCAGAACGACAATGACTCCGTTTCCCGTCTGTTCTTCGACACCGTGAAAGGTGGTGACTACCGCAGCCGCGAAGCCAATGTGTATCGTCTGGCAGAAGTGAGCGCCGCCATTATTGACCAGTGCGTGGCACAGGGTGTTCCTTTTGCCCGTGAATACGGCGGTTATCTGGCCAACCGTTCTTTCGGTGGTGTGCAGGTGAGCCGTACGTTCTATGCCCGTGGTCAAACCGGTCAGCAGCTGCTGTTGGGTGCCTATGCTTCCCTGAACAAGGAAATTGCTGCCGGCACCGTGAAGAGCTATCCCCGTCACGAGATGTTGGATCTGGTGATTATCAACGGGGAAGCCAAGGGTATCATTGCCCGCAATCTGGTAACCGGTGAAATCGAGCGTTTCGGCGCCCACGCCGTGGTACTGGCCACAGGTGGTTATGGAAATACCTATTTCCTCTCCACCAACGCTATGAATTCCAACGGATCGGCCGCTATGCAGGCATACCGCAAGGGTGCTTTCTTTGCCAATCCCTGCTTCGCCCAGATCCACCCCACCTGTATCCCTGTTCACGGAGACCAGCAGTGCAAACTCACCCTTATGTCCGAGTCCCTGCGTAACGACGGCCGTATCTGGGTTCCCAAGAAGATGGAAGACGTGATGAAACTGCGTACCCATCAGATCAAACCTTCCCAGATTCCGGAAGAAGACAGAGATTACTATCTGGAGCGCCGTTATCCGGCCTTCGGTAACCTGGTTCCGCGTGACGTGGCTTCCCGCGCCGCCAAGGAGCGTTGCGATGCCGGTTACGGTGTGAACGAAACCGGCCTGGCCGTGTTCCTGGATTTTGCCGACGCCATCAAGCGTCTGGGTCACCAGAGAGTGGAAGAGCGCTACGGTAACCTCTTCCAGATGTATGAGAAGATCACTTCTTCTTCCCCTTGGGAGGAACCGATGATGATCTATCCGGCCATTCACTATACCATGGGAGGCTTGTGGGTAGACTATGATCTTCAGACCACCATCCCCGGCCTGTTCGCCATCGGCGAAGCCAACTTCTCGGACCACGGCGGCAACCGTCTGGGTGCATCGGCCCTGATGCAGGGTCTGGCCGACGGTTATTTCATCCTGCCTTACACCATCGGCGATTATCTTTCCCATAAGTTCTCAGAGCCCAAGACGGATACCAACGCCCCTGAATTCGCAGAGGCCGAAAAGAAGGTGGAAGAGCGCATTGCCAAGATCTTCGCCGTCAAGGGTACGGAAACCGTGGACAGCATCCACAAGAAGCTGGGCCACATCATGTGGGAATATGTAGGTATGGCCCGCAATGAGGAAGGCCTGAAGAAAGCCATCGTGGAAATTGGTAAGCTGCGGGATGAATTCTGGAAGACGGTGCGTGTTCCCGGTACCAACGGAGAATTCAACCAGGAACTGGAAAAAGCCCTGCGTCTGGTAGATTTCTTTGATATCGGTGAACTGATGGCCCGTGATGCTCTTAATCGCCGGGAATCCTGTGGTGGTCACTTCCGCGAGGAAATGCAGACCGAAGACGGAGAAACCAAGCGCGACGACGAGAACTTTATGTATGTAGCCGCCTGGGAATACAAAGGCGAGGGCAAGGAACCCGAACTGCATAAGGAAGACCTCGTATACGAGAATATCAAGATTGTCACCCGTAACTATAAAGACTAATCCCGACTATGGAATATAATGTGAAAGTATGGCGTCAGAAGAACGCCAAAGCAAAAGGCCATTTCGAGACCTACCACGTTACGGATGTGGAGGAAGATGCATCGTTCATTGCCTTCGACCACGACTGCCGCGAAGGTATCTGCGGTGCGTGCTCCCTGTATGTGGACGGCCGCGCCCACGGTCCGGACGACCAGGTAACCACCTGTCAGCTGTTCATGCGTCATTTCAAGCCCGGTGCCACCATTACCGTGGAACCCTGGCGCAGCGGCGCTTTCCCGGTGATCAAAGACCTGGTAGTGGATCGTACTGCCTTCGATAAGATCATGCAGGCCGGCGGTTTCATCACCGTCCGTGCCGGCAGTGCCCAGGATGGTAACGCTATCCTGATCCCGCACGACGACGCAGAACTGTCTATGGATGCTGCAGCCTGCGTAGGTTGCGGTGCCTGTGTGGCTACTTGTAAGAATGGATCGGCCATGCTGTTCGTGGCAGCCCGCGTGAGCTCCCTGGCCCTGCTGCCGCAGGGTAGGCCGGAAGCCGCCCGCCGCGCCCGCGCTATGGTGGCCAAGATGGATGAACTGGGCTTCGGTAACTGTACCAATACCCGCGCCTGCGAGATGGAGTGCCCGAAGCACGTGACCATCGACCACATCGCCCGCCTGAACCGCGAATACCTGAAAGCCAAATTCAGCGAGTAAGCAAGAGCACAATATTAAAACAGAATACCCGGAGATTCAGTCTCCGGGTATTCTATTTTTTATGGAATACAGTTTAGAAGCTGTAGTTCAGGCTGAATCCCAAGGAATTTCCTAAGACTTTTGAAGCCGTGATCCAGGTGGCATCCAGCCGGACGCCCCAGTATTGGACACCCAAACCTACGGAAGCATAGGTAGGGATGGCTTTTTGGGCGTCTCCGTAATGGAAACCGGCGCGGATAAAGGCAATGTCCTTGAAACCGTATTCGGCCCCGATACCGGCCATTATGGCACCGGCAAAGAGATAATCCACCTCTGCGCTGGCCTGGAAACCGCCGATATGATAGGCGGCCCCTACTTTTGCCATAGCGGGAAGAGGACTTCCTTTTATTTTACCGCCCAGGTTGGCTACTCCTACAGCTGCCCGTAAGCCGCCTTTGGAGAAAGTGGCATTGATATCGGCCGCGACAGTACCTTCCTTTATGTTCTCATAATAATTGGCTGAAACATAGCGCAGGGTAACACCCACCGCCAGCGGATCGATGATTCGATAAGCGAATCCGGCTCCCAGCGTGAAACTGGAGGGCGTATAAGTACCCAGCGGTTTTCCCACGGCACTTATCACATCGAAGGGCTTTTCCATGCAATATTTGCCTCCCAGGGCCACGGCGAATTTGCCGAAGCGGTAATAACCGCTGGCGTTGATGAGTTTCAGGGCCGATGTAGAAGGTGCCCAGGACCAGAAATTAGCACCGAAGGCTGCCGTCCGATGCGTCATGGCCGATGTAGCCATATTGTCGTCCAGGGTGAAAGCGCCCTTTTCCAGGGCGATGCCGGTGCCGCCCATGGCAGCCGTGCGGGCATCGGAGGGAATGTTCAAAAAGGGAACCGCCTGGGCGAAAACACCGGTGCAGATACCCAGAAACAGGATAGAGGCAATGATTTTTCTCATGATGGTTTCCCTTTTAAAGTTTCATGATAGCTGCGCGGTAATTAATGCCATTCCCGTCCACTACCACCGTATATAAACCGCTGGCAAGACTGCTCACATTCAGGCGGTAAGGTTGATAAAGACCTGCCTGGATGCTTTCTTCCAGCACCTTGGAACCCGCCTGATTATAGAACTGGATCAGGAAGGTTCCATCCTGGGTAGGACGAACGGTCATGTAATCCGTTACCGGGTTGGGATACAAATCTACCGGAAGGGAGGTATTCCGGTTCAATAGCGAAAAACTGCTTTTTACCGTTTCACCGTGAGCATCCATAGCTGTAACGGCTACGGCTGTCTGGCCATAAGTGAGAGCCTTGATGGTAAGTGTATTGTTGGAAACAGTGGCCGATGCAGTACTTCCGGTTTCCACTTGCGTCACATAGGAAAGGACTTCCCCATCCGGATCGGTGAAGTATTTGGTAAGGTCGAGGGTGCGGGTTTCGTTGGTTTCGGCATCCAGTACCTGGTTTTCCAGGGATTTGACCAGTTTGGGAGCGTGGTTGGGTTCAATGGTAAACTCTAAATTCAGGGAGGCCTCGAACGGCGTTCCTTTTCCTACCACGGCACCAGCCAGATAAGTTCCGGACTCTCCATTCAGGGCGTTTACCTTGAAAAGAAGGTCGTTTCCGTTAACGCTTACGTCCACAATGGGTGTACGGCTGTACGTTTCAATCGAAAGCAAACCATCGTCGTTTCCGTGAATGGCATAAGTGATCTGGGTCTTTTCATGGGATTTGAAATGGAAGTTTCCACTGTAATCCGTGGTGAAAGTAACGGGTTCACGTCCCTTATAGGTAAAGGAACCGTAGGCGTCCAGGCGACCGCCGGGAGAGGTTTTATCCCTCATATTCAACACCCCGTATTTAGCACCCCAGATGAGCTTTTCTTTTAGCTCTTCGGCCGTGAATCCGGGTCCGCCATAATAGGACAACAGCAGGGCCGCTACGCCGGATACGCAGGGTGCAGCCTGTGAAGTTCCGGCCATCCAGGCATAACCGCCCGGTATGGGTCCTAAGATCATCTGTTCGGCCGATTCTTCTCCTCCGCCGGGAGCCCAAATATCAATCCAGTCGCCGTAATTGGAATAATCCGTAACGGTATTGTTGTGTTGGAAGGCGCCAACGGCCACCACACGGTTATAGGAAGCGGGCGTGCCCCATTTCCAACCGTTATTGCCGGCCGAGAAAATAACCAGGCCGCCTTTCATGGGACCTACCTGTTTTCCGGTCTCATCTATACCGGCATAATCAATGAAATAGTCTATGGCAGACCGGCTGGAGGAAGGCTTAATATCATATTCCTTCGACGCTTTTTTTGCCTCTTCTTCTGAAGAGTAAGTGTTTCCCCAACTATTATTGACAATACAGGCTCCGTTATCGGCCGCCCAAACAATGGCTGCGGAGGTATTTCCGTTCAAAGAGGAAGTTTTTCCGTCACTGGCAGCGCAGGACATTATGCGTACGCCGCCGGTTCCGTCCGATCCTCCGGCAACACTGCATACGCCAATCTTATTATTGTTGATGGCGCCGATAATACCGGCTACATTGGTGCCGTGGTTTCCGGCAGGGATATCCAGGGGATCATATCCTTCGATGAAACTTTGGCTGCCGCCTTCTCCGGGTTCCAGGACAACGCCCGAGAGATCTTCGTGATAGAGATCCACGCCGGTGTCCACTACGGCCACCATAATGTCTTTACTGCCGGTGGTATACTGCTCCCATACGGGAACTACGTTGATATCGCTTCCTTTCTTGAAACCGGAACCCAGCGTTCCGTCGTTTTCCAGGAACCAGCAATAGCGGGCGTTGGAATCATTGAAATAATCAAATGCCTGCTGCTCCTGGATACGGGGCCTTTCTACGGCCAGGACGCCCGGCAAACGGAAAAAATCTTCAATTTCGGCATCCGCTTTGGTCTCCGGCAGTTCTTCACTGTAATGGATCCGATACCAGCGATGCAGGCCGGCGGCGCGGTGACGCGCTTCAAATTTCCCCGCTTCCGGGAATACCCGTTCGAAGGAATCCACCTGCAGGAGAGAAGCCAGGGCATTGAAATCGGCCGATTTGGTGCTGGTGGGGCTTTGGGCCTGTTCCAGCGCCGAAATCAGGTTATCGTCCAATTGCAAGATGATCTCTCCGGGAACGAAGAAACGGTCTGCGTCAGGAGCCTCTTCCGACTCCGTTACGGCCGGAATCTCTTCTTTTACCTGCTTACAGGAAAATACGCTTGCCAGCGTGAGCAGGGATGCGATAAAAAGGAAGCTTTTTTTCATAGGTTTATTAGTAGCGCAAAAGAGACCCACCTCAGACAGTGGGTCTCTCGTTGCGCAAAATCAAGTGTTTACTTGAGCGTTATGATCTGCAGTTCGGCTTCTTTGTCGGCCTTCTTGCAGCCACTCAGGTTCACCATACGGACCGTCTTGGCGCTCTGGAGCTTGGTTCCACGGTTGGCAGTGCCAATCTTGTCGTAGTTGTTGGCAAGGACACCGTAACCGGCAACAGTAGCCTTCTCCTGGTAGCGACTGAACTGACCGTTAAGGTTACCCACGGAAGAAGTTTCGTCGGAGACCTTGATGCCCCAGAAGTAGTACACCTTGGCCAGCCAGCCCAGATCGGTGATATAGTAGCACAGACCAGACAGGTTCACACCGGAGTAGCGGTTCACGAAGGCGATGTAACCATCTTCGGTGATACCGCCGATCAGGCTGTTGGCCTGACCATACCGGGTATCAGTGTCAGGATCCCAAGGATACACGCCCGTCTCATACTCAGCACCCTGATAGGTGATAGGAGTCTCCAGGTTCTGACCGGCCAGGAAGAGGAGACCATAGCTGCTGTCCCAGGTAGCATAAAGCTCATCTACCAGACCCAGGGTGCCATAGTAACCGGAAAGGTTGGTGATCTTCACCACATGTTCACCGGTTTCTTCGTCCTGGCCAACATAATCGATAGTGGTGGTGTATTCATATACAGCGCCATCTTCACCATAGTCGTTGGAGTACATATCCCAGGTACCTACATAGTAGCCCAGGTTGGCACCGTCCACGTCGTCAAGGGTGTAGTTGTCCTTGCCATACTCCTCAGCCTGGTACATTTCGTTGGCAGTACCGAAGTTATAGGTTACGTTGCCTTCCTCATCCATGCTGAATACGCTCAGGATAATGTAGAAGGTGGGGAATTCATCGTCGTTCTCGAAGGAGACGAAACCCTTCTTCACATTTACGTAGAGGTCGTTGCCCATGAACTGGAGACCGGTGGTCTGCTCGTTATCCACATCGCTGATTTCGGAACCTTCCTTCAGAAGCTCGGGAACAGGGGCTGTGAAAGCGAGGCACTGGTCTTCGCCGAAGTAATCGGCAATGTAATAGGTGGTGGTGAGACCCTGGTTTTCCTTGGCGTTCACGTCGAAGTTGCCATCCTCGTCCAGTTTGGCGTTATCCAGATAGGAGGCGTCGTAACGCATATTGGCTTCAAACTCATAAGGATAAGAAGCGTCGTTGGACAGCATCCAGGATTCTGCATAGCCTTCATACAGGGCGCTGGAAGCACCGAAGAATTTTTCGCCGTTGTAGTCGGTCTTGCGGACGAAACCATCGGCGATGAAGATATCGACGGAATCACCGAAGCTGTAGCCGGAACCAGCCTTGTCCTCCTTGGAGAAGAAGTACCAGGAAGCCAGATAGAATCCGCCGTTTCCGTCGTAGTAAGGACGGGTGTAACCCTGGGCATTATAGGCATAGTCCTCAACGCTGGCGTAACCATTACGCTGCATCATTTCATCGGTATAATCATAAACGTCGCGGAAGAAAGACTCGGCGTCGCCGTAATACACTTTGTAGCCGTCAGTGTTAGTATAACCCATATAGTGCATGGGGATGCGGAGGAAGTTGGTCTCGGTGTCCCAGTAGAACACATAGTCCTGCACATCGTAGGTGGGGCCGGTGTCATGGCCGAAGCACTTCTCGATTTTGCACAGGCGGGTGTGGCTGTCGATATCCTGATACCAAAGTGTCATCTTGGTCTCGACCTCACCCCACCAGTCTTCGGTCAGGGTGCCGGTTCCGAACTTCTGCCAGGCGGCCGGGATGGAAGCGATGAAGTTGTATTCAGAGCTGCCATAAGGCGTGGTATCGCTGGTAATGGTGAGATTGAAAGAATATTCCACTTCCTCTTCCAGGCTGGCCGGCTGGAAGGTAATGTTCAGGACGGCCGTAGCGGCACCGGCGTCAAAGGTGACGCTGGAAGGAACCGTAAAGAGGGAGGGGGAGGTGCTGGAGATGGAGGCCGTGAGGGAACCGGCGGTTTGAACACGCTTGACACCCACGGAGATAACACCCTCGTTTCCCTTCAGATTAACAGTAGTGGGCTGGTTGGGTGCAAAGAACACCTCAGCGTTACCCACGGCGGGAGCGGGCTGATATTCAGGAGCCTTCTTGGTGCAAGAAGCCAGACCGAGAACCAGCGCAGCTGCAATAGCCAGATATTTAATGGTATTTTTCATATATAGTCTCTTTTACTAATGCTGAAAAAACATTACTTGGGATCTGCATAGCGGCCCACAGGGCTGGGACCGGTAACAGTGGCGGTAGGATCCGGGTTGTTCTGGGTCTTCAGCGTAGGATTGGCTTCCAGTTCGAACAGCGGAATCACGAAGTTCCAGTTAGGCTTGATGTCCTTGCAGTTGATCTTGAAGATATCGGCGGGGGCATTGGTGCCTTCGTAGTTCTGGATGATGCCGGGCTTGATACGCTTGGCGTTGGGGAAACCCCAACCTTCACCCCAGAACTCGATGCGCTCCTGCTTGAGCACCTCGATCTGGAAAGCGCGGGCATCGCTGGTCTGGAAGGAGTAGTCGGGCTGACGGTAGTTCTGCATAAAGTTGGTGAGCAGGGCCAGACCGGCGGCAACACCCTGGGACATACCCACGGCTTCGGCCTCGATCAGGTACATTTCCTCTACGCGCATAATGGGCACATCCACGGCGCCACCCACGGAGTAGGTTTCCCAGTCTCCATCGCGGCAACGGAACTTCAGGGAAAGATAAGCGGGAGCTTCTTCGATGTAAGCTTCGTCGCGGCTGGTCTGATACGGATAGTAGTCATACTTCTGGGGATCCAGGAAGCTGTACTTGCGGAAGTCGTTGTCGGCGATGCTGTCGTACAGGGAACGGTCGATGCTGGGACGGGTGAGGGAAGAATAACCCCAGTCGGCTTCACCGGAAATCCAGCCGATGAAGTTGGCCAGGTTTTGCATTTCCTCGGCGGCATACTGGGTATACCACATCCAGGCCTGGTTGGCGGTGTTGAAGCCGCTGTTCACGTCGTTCCACTGGGCGGCGGTGACGGGACTGCCACCAAAGGTGTCAATGGCCAGACGGGCATACTTGGCAGCGTTGGCGTAGTCCTCATCCCACATATGAACCTTGGCGCGGATACCGTAGACGGTGGCCAGGGTGGGGAACAGGCGGTTGGTGTTGTCGAACTTGGACAGGCATTCCTCTGCAATCTGAAGGTCGGAGAGCATGAAATCGATGGCCTCCTGGTGGCTCATACGGGGATTGGTCTTGGCGGCTTCGGCGTCCGTATTCTCGTCTACGCGGGTAACGGTGAGGCCCAGGACGTTGGAACAATCGGTATAGATGTTGGCCACGGGCTCGTACATGACGGTGAGCATGTAGTAGTCGAAGGCGCGGCAGGCATAGGCCATACCGGCATAACCACGTACAGCGTCGGTGACACCTTCAGCGTCCAGATCCACGGCGCCGATGATATCGTTGGCGCTCTTGATGAACTGGTAGTTGGTGAACCAGGGCAGATAAGCGAAATAGCTGTTGTCGCCGAAGTTACGGTCGAAGGTGTTGTAGTTACGATACCAGTCGTAACCGGAGTTGGAGCCCAGCGGGTACATATCGCCCAGGAGCTCGGTGAAAGCAATCATGAACTGCGGGAAGGCCATATCGGTTTCGTGAACCTGCTCGCCGTATACCAGATAACCTTCGGACATCTGGGCGGGGATACCATTCACGGAAGCTTCCATGGCGCTGGGAGACTCGGCGATCTGAGCAGACGTAGCGTAGCTGGTCATGGGCACGGACTCCTTGATGCAGCTTGTCAGTGCCAGGGCAGGCACGGCAAGGATAGCGAGAATCTTCGTAATATTTTTCATAACTGTACTCATATTAGAATTTGAACGTTACACCACCGGAGATGGTACGCATAGGAGAGTAATAAGTAGCGTTGGTGGTGGTGTTGCCGGAGCTCTGACGAGGGTCGAAGCCCTGACGGGCAGACCAGTACCAAACGTTCTGGGCGATGGCGTAGATACGCAGGGACTCAATGCCGATCTTGGAAGTGAGCTTGTTCGGGAGCGTATAGCCAATGGAGATGTTCTCGATGTTGAAGTAGCTGGCTTTGGTGAGGAAGCGGGTGGAGGCACCGGCGCTATAGGTGTCACCGAAGACCCAGCGGGGAATGGTGGTGCTGGGGTTCTCTGCGGTCCAGGCGCTCAGGGCATCCACGTGGATGTTGCTACCGGTGCTGGAAGTGGTAGGAGTACCCATAAAGTTAGCATACGTACCATCGTACTGATAACCACCCAGCTGATAGGAAGTATTGATGGCGAAGTCGAAGCCATAGGCGTAGAAACTGGTGCCGATACCGCCGTAGAGGTCAGGGATGGCGGTCTTGTTGGTCACGTAGTAGTCTGCGCTGGACCAGTCGTCGGTGGTCTCCTTGCCGGTCCACACGGGATCCTGGCCTTCGGGCGTGTCTTCTGCGTAGGTGTTCTTCCACCACAGGGACTTACCGGTTTCGGGATCCACACCGGCGAATTCCTTCTCACGGAAGGTGTAGAGCGGCAGGCCTTCGGCCACGAATGCACCGCTGTTCACATAACCCTTGTACTTGTTGCCGTTCAAGTCCCACAGAGGAGTGTTTTTCTTATCCTCGTGGAGCATGGTGATGCGGTTCTTCAGGTGCGTGGCGTTGAGGTTGAGGTCCCAACGGACGTTCTTCTTGTTGATGATGTTGAAGTTCAGTTCCAATTCTTCACCGGCGTTGTACAGGTCACCCACGTTGTCGTAGTAGCTGGAATAACCCAGGGACGGGGCCACGCTGAAGGAGAAGAGCATATCGGTGGTCTTGCGGTAGAAATACTCGAAGCTACCGGAGATACGGTTCAGGAAGCTGAATTCCACACCCACGTTGAAGTTGGTGTTGGTTTCCCAGGTGATGTCTTCCGTACCTTTGGAGCGGAAGGAGGTACCGATGTTACCGGAGGAGTTCTTGATGTCGAAGAGGTCGGTGTAACGGAAGTTACCGATGTTATCGTTACCCTGGGAACCGATGGAGGCCTTCAGTTTGAGTTCATCCACCCAAGGAGCGGTGAACCAGTTTTCCTTGCTCAGGATCCAGGCGCCGCCCACGGACCAGAAGTTACCCCACTGGTATTTGGGAGCGAAGCGGGAGGAAGCGTCACGACGGAAGGAAGCGCTGAAGAAGTAACGGGTGGCGTAATCGTACTGGCCATTGAAGAAGAAACCTTCGTTGTTGTACATGGTTACGTCGGAGCCGGCGCTCTGGCCATCCTGGATGGCGCCGCTCAGTTCCTTGTTGGACTGGCTGAACATCTTGCTCTTGGAAGCCCACAGGCCGTAGCTGGTATTGCGGGTGTATTCGTGACCGGCAGTGAGGTTCATGTGGTGCTCGTCGCCGAAGGTGTGGCCGTAGCGGATGAGCTGCTGCAGGTTGTAGTTGAGGATGCGGGTGTGTTCCTTCTCAACGGTACCACCAGTGGTACGGAACTGGCCGTAGTACGGGTTGTACACATAAGTGGAACGGGTCTCATCCAGGTTGTAGGTACCGTTGATGTTGATCACCAGGCCGGGGATGATGGTGAAGTCGGCCGAGAGGTTGCCGGTAGAGGCGTTGCCTTCATAGTTGCGGGTATTCAGGCGGGAATCCTGCAGAGCGTTGGCATCCGACAGGAAAGGACGGGCGGAACCCGGGAAACCACCACGGGCGAGAACGCCGTTACCATAGTCCATCACCTGGATATTGTTGGAATCCGTATAGATGCTGCCGTCGGCGTTGCGGACCCACAGCGGATAGATGGGAGCAATCTGGGAAGTGAAGGCCCAGATGTTACCGGTAGAGGTGCTGGAACCGTTGTTGCCCAGGGTGTTGCCGTTGAAACGGGTGTAAGACATATTGGCGCTGAGGCGCAGCCATTTCTTCACCTGGTATTCAGCGCGCAGACGGGCGGTGAAACGCTTGAGGTCGGAGGCCTGGGTGATACCTTGCTCATCCAAATAAGCGAGGGAGGTGTACACGGAGTAGCGGTCCGAGGAACCGGAAGCGGAGATGTTGTACTCCTGACGGAGACCGTTGCGGTAGCCGTAATCTTCCCATCTGTCGGGGGTGAGGAGGAAGTCTCCGTCGATACGGCCCAGGGTGGCGTTGGGGTTCAGCTTGCCATTGGTACCGATGAGGGCCTGGCCTTCGGGAACGGTATAAACGATGTAACCGAGACCGCCGTTACCCTGGTCGCCGCCCAGATTGGCGTTGGCCGTGGTCCAGGCACCGGTGGGGCTCATACCACGCTCCATCATGTAGTAGTTGTACAGAGCGTTGTAATGGGTCTCATAGTACATGGCGGGATCCGTGATCACGTTGTAGTTCTGCAGGGCCTTGGTGTTCACACCCACTTTGGCGTCGAAGGTGACGGTGGCTTCACCGGCCTTGGCCTTCTTGGTGGTGATCATGATCACACCGTTGGCACCGCGGGCACCGTACAGGGCGTTGGAAGCGGCATCCTTCAGAACGGTCATGGAGGCGATGTCGTTGGAGTTCAGGTTGGACAGGTCGCCTTCATAGGGAGCGCCATCCACGATGATGAGCGGGGACAGACCGGCGTTGATGGAGCTGTAACCACGCACGCGGATGGTACCGGTGGAACCCGGAGCACCATTGGAGGAGGTGAGCTGCACACCAGCCACGGCACCGGCAAGGGCGTTGGTGACGGAAGCCACCTGGCTCTTGGAGAGTTTTTCCTCGTTCACAACGGCTGCGGAACCGGTGAAAGCCTCACGGGTGGAAGTACCGAAGGCCACCACGATGGTTTCGTCCAGCAGCTGGCTGTCGTCGGCCAGGACAATGGCGATGTTAGCGCGGCCGTTCACCGGGACTTCCTGTCCCTGGTAACCCATGCAAAGCACTTCCAGCACACCATTGGAGGGCACATTCAGCGTGAACGCACCGTTCAGGTCTGTCATGGTATAGACAGTGCGGTTGCCTTTGAGGATGATGTTGGCTCCCACAATGCCTTCACCGGCCTGGTCTTTCACCGTACCCTTCACAGAAATATTCTGTGCAGAGGCGGCCACAGACAGGGCCAGCATTACCATAGCTGCGAAAAAAATGCGGATTTTTTTCATAAGCACGATAAGATTAGTTAAACATAAATATTGATACAAAAAATTATTTCTTGCATCTGAATACACTACTACCTTCCGTAAAAAACGGAAACTTGGGTGCAAAGTTTGGAAAACAATTTCAATTTTGCAAGAGCCTAAAGGAGCGCTTCTTATACAATATATTAATATATTAGCCGCCCCTGGTTCTTTTTTAACCCCTTTTTAAACAATATATAATTATAAATTATAATTATAATGCCGATTTATCTTACAAAAATAAAGTTAAAACTTTTTAAAATATTTTTTTAAAAAACCGTCAAAATCAATTTATTCCACTTCAAAACAATAGGATGCGCTTACAGGCGTGCCGTCTTCCAGCCATCCTTCCACTTTTGCACGGAAGCGTCCCGGGTAGGCGGGGGTATGCAGCGGAATGCGCACGGAACCCGCTGCAGGGGCCTCCAGGGCCGGATTCCAATATAAAAGTTGCCGACGGTCCGGTCCGCTACCCCCCACTTCTCCGGGATAGGCGACGGGATAACTTACACCTTTAAAGTCCACCACCCTTACATTGTCGGGGAAAGGCAGGGCCGTCACGTAATTTTTCTTGGTAACGAAATTCACTACACCGTTGTAAATGACGCCGCCCAGCGCCACGGCCTGCTGATAAATGTACACATCGTCCAGCAGCATGGCGTCAAAATCGGCCAGTACAGCCTGATCCGGCAGCACCACGCCGTCCATCATCACCAGGATGTGATCCTGCAGGAAGCGGCGGGAATCCGTGCCGTCGCTCACCACCATGCGCAGTGTCCATTCCTTGTTCACGCGGGAGAACTGGAGCACGTTGACGATTTCCACGCAGACTTCCCGCACGGTGGGGAAACGGGTGTAGTCGTCCAGGTGGTAGTGGATGGGGGTAATGCCGTCCAGCAGGAGGTCTTCCCGTTTGGGCAGGAAACGTACCAGGGTGTCCAGCTGGGTGCTTTCAGCCTGCAAGGCGGCCTTGCGTGACACCAGCGCACTTTGCTGGGCCTGGCTGAGCACCAGGGGTGCGGCGGCGGGGACCTCCGGATGAGTAAACGGACTGGCCAGGTTGATGTAGCCCTGTTTTCCCAGGATGGAGAACACTTCGCACACCAGTTCCCGGTCGCCGAAAATATTGCCGGTATAGAAGGAGATGCGGCCATCTTCGTCGCTGCGGCCCACATACACGTTGGCAGGAGAGCCAGCGGTGGAGAGGATGGCCGTGGCCTGGTCGTCCCGGTTGCTGCCGCCGCTCACCAGGCCTTCCACGGTGGCGTAGATAATTTCGCCTTCATATTCTCCGGGCCGATCCCCCTTGCCGGCGGGCTTTCCGTGCTGGAAGCCGGCCAGGCCTTCGGAGGCCGGCAGCTGCTCCAGGCCGTCCTCGTGAAAGACGGACACCCACAGATCGGCCTTCTGTGCCAGGCCGCTCACCACCAGCGTCACGTCCTTGTCCTGGCGGACGCGGGCGGGCAGGGAAAGCTGTACGCCGTCCTGCGTTTCGGGCGCCGAATAGGGCCGATAATCATCGGCCGGAACAAAGCTGACGCCATCCTTTACGCGCGCGCGGGAATATGTATTGTATATGGAAAGCATGCGGGAGCCTTCCAGGACCGCCTGGCTGCGGGCGGTATAGGCCACCAGGCGGTAATTGCCGGTGGGCGTGGAAGCCGGAATGCGGAAAAAGCCCGCGCCACGACCGTTGAACAGGGCCACCTTCGCCTCGGCCACGGTTCCGTCCGTGGAAATCAGCTCCAGGTAGGAAACGGCGCTGAACCCGTTCCGGCGGCCGGAATCGTCGGTACAGAAGAGGGAGCAATAGACCGGATCGCCGGCCAGGTAGGCCTGCCGGTCGGTGGCTACATACAGCCGGTCCTGGGACCGGGCCGGAACCAGTAGCAGGCAAAGAAGGATGCTGAGTGTGAATCGTTTCATGGCGTCTTACTCCCAAAAATCCGGTTTAACCTGGGTTCCGCCGGCCGCTATGCAGTTGATGCAGCGCTCCGGTCCCCATCCCATGACGCGCGCTCCGTCTATCTCTATATAGTCAATGGGACGGTAATCCATGTCGTAATAAAAATGGGGCATTTCATCGAACGGCACATCCACCAGCGGATAGGAGAAGCGGCGGATGAGCTGGTAGCGGCTGTCCAGGAAGACGCGGCGGGTGGCCACCCGGCCGGAAAGGACCAGGCCCATCACTTCGCGCGCAGGATCGGATTCGCAGGTGAGGTTGCCCTCCAGCGCACCCGGGTCCGGAGAGAAGAGGTCGCCGCCCAGGTCTGACATCTCCTGCATCTGTTTGTTGAACTGGTAGGCCTCTTTGGACAGGGCGAATGCTTTCAACAGGATAGAATATTTCCGGTGGTTGCGCCCGTCGTAGCGGGAGAAGGAGTTCACCGGGATATCCCGGACGTGGCCGCCATTCAGGTTAGTGAGGTCGGCCAGCACCACGCGCATGGGCGTGTAAGTGCGGTAGCACCAGTAATAAGGATAGTCTTCCAGGGTGGTGTAGTAGCTCCAGGTTTCGGGGTTCACAAAATAGATGGGATAGAAATCTGAGTGGAATTCCCAGGTCTCTTCGTACAGGAAGCCCATGTAGCCGGGGTTCTCCACCGGGGTGTCCAGGTCTGCTTCTACGTAGACGTAGTTGTCATCGGCCTTGAAATGGATGTCGGTGATGACGGGGGCCGGGTCGGGGGTGGTCCAGTCCGAAACATAAGTTTCGCCGTCCACCTTCACAACGGCGCGGAAGGACGTGGCGGCCAAAGCCTGCGGCGAATCGGTGGGAATATACAAGTAGCTGGTGGAGGATCCCGCTCCGGTGGGCCGATACAGGTTCCCCAGGTCATCCTCGATGTAGGCGGTTGCAGTCGGGGCCTCCCACAGATAGCTGTCCAGGGGCGAAAGGTAGCCCACGGAAATGGTACTGATGCCGCCCACCAGGATATTGCCGTCCACCACCACGGTCTTGTTCACGTCCTGGCTGATGTCGGGCTGGTAAGGATAGATGCAGGAAACGGCGCAGAGGGCCGCCAGCATGCTGATAAGACAGTTTTTCATCAGAACAGGAAATTAAGGTTGATATAAGGGATCTGGGTGGCGAAAACGGAGAGCATGTATCCGCTTACCATACTGCCGGCGTTAGTGCGGAAGAACACGGAATAAGGATTCTTGCGCCCGGTGACATTGTATACGCCGATGGTGACGGAGGCGTGGGCGAAAGCCTTCAGATAATGTCCGGGGTCGATGTTCAGGGCCATATCCACGCGGAAATAATCCGGAATGCGGTAGCCGTTGCGCTCTGAATAGGCCAGGCGCCAGGCACCGCCGTAATAGTATCGGCCCACGGGAATGGTGACCGGCCGGCCGGTGGAATAGTCCACGTTCACGGAGAAGCTGAAGCGGTGCGTGATGGCGAAATTACCCACGAACTTGAACTCGTGCGGTTTGTCGTAGGGGGCGTTGTACCACGCGCCGTGGTTGATGGTGGAGGCGCCGCGGTCCTGCATCTCCCTGAGTTGGCTACGGGCATAGCTGTAGGACACCCAGCCCGAAAGGCGGCCGGCGGGTTTGCGCACCATCAGTTCCACGCCGTAGGCGCGTCCGTACACGGGAACCAGGTCGTCGGCCAGGTTGGGGTTCATGGAAAGGACGGCGCCGTTCTTATAGTCCAGGCCGTTCTTGCTTTGCTTGTAATAGCCGTCCAGCGAGAAGTCGATGCCGGCGCCCAGCAGGGTCCAGTACGCGCCCGCCGCTCCCTGCCAGCCCGTGGTGGGCTTGATATCGGCCGAGGACAGGCGCCAGGTGTCCATAGGCGACACCGAAGACGTGTTGGAAATGAGGTGGATATACTGCTGCAGGGTGTTGAAACCAGCCTTGAAAGACAGGTTCTCCCTGGGGGAATACTTGGCCGAAAGGCGGAATTCCGGGCCGATATAGAACTTGGAAGGCTGCAGGGCCAGGAAGGAGGACAGGCGGATGCCGCCGTCCAGCGAGAACTGGTCCGAGATGGCCCAGTTGTCGGAAACGTACAGGGCGGGCTCGATGCCCAGGTCTTTGTTCAGCTGCTTGTTGGCCACCTGGGAGGACTCGCCGAAGGGCCGCAGGATGCCCGGATCCAGGAAATAACTCACCACGTCCAGGCCGCCATTAAGGGTATGATTGCCCAGCGTGTGCTGGACACCACCCTTCACAAACGCCTGGCGGATAATGGTCTGGAGGTCATAGGCCCCGCCTTCCCAGGAGTGGGCGCCCAGGGTGTTGGTGTAATGGTCGTAACCGGCGCTGATGCGGTAGCCGTTCCCCTCTGCGTCCTTGTGCCGGTAGCTGGCCGATGCATTGAAGTTGGTGTAGCGGAAGGTGGTGTCGCCGCTGAAAGCGAAGCGGTCCGTGGCAAAATAACCGAACAGCTGGAGGGCGTCCTCGTCGGTGAAATGGTGCGTGAGACCCAGGTTGGCGTCCGTGAAACCGGCGCTGCCGCCTGCGTAGGCGCTGTTGGCCGGCAGGAGCTTCAGGATCCAGTCGGAGTACGTGGTGCGCGCCCCGGCGATAAAGCTGGTCTTGCTGCCCAGGGGCCCCTCAATATGGCCGCGGCTGGTCAGGAGGCCGATGCCCAGCGAACCCCGCACCCGGTTCCGGTCTCCCTCTTTGGTCTTGACGCTGAGTACGGAGGAGATGCGTCCGCCGTACTGCGCCGGGATGGAGCTCTTGTACAGTTCCACGCCGTCCACCAGGTCCGGGTTGAAGGAGGAAAACATCCCGAAGAGGTGGCTGGGGTTGTAGATGGTGTTGTCGTTGTACAGGATCAGGTTCTGATCGGCCGATCCGCCCCGCACGTTGAAGCCGCCGGAGGCCTCGCCCACGCTCTTGACGCCGGGCAGGGTGAGCACGGCCTTGATGATGTCGCCCTCGCCGAAGGCCGAAGGAATCTTCCCCGCCGTCTTCATGCTCACGCTTTCCACGCCCATGATGGTGTTGCGGTGCTGCTGCATGCTTTCGGCCGATATGATGGCGCCCTTCAGCAGGGTGATTTTCTCGCTCATCACGATGTCCAGTTCGCCGTCGGATTGCAGGATGATTTTCAGGGAAATGTCTTCCTTGGATTCGGCATTGAAATTCAGGCGGTTGTCGCCAATGGGCAGCTGGATGCTGTAGCGGCCGCGGGCGTCGGAGCGCACGTAGGTGGAGGTGTTGTCGTCGAAAATGATCACCCCCGGCAGCGGAGCGCCGCTTTCAGCCTCCCGGATGAGCCCGTTCACCGTGGCCCGGTTGCCGTGGGCTCTCCCTTCCTGCCCCACCGTGTAAACCTTGTTCTGGTAGGTGGCGGTGAGGGCGTTGTTTTCGTAGACCACCGTGGTGGTGTCCACCACTATCTTTTCCTGGAAATAGCCGTCCGGCAGGCCCATGCCGCTGCGCACTTCCGGCTTGGCGGGGAGGTAGGCGGCCTGGCTGATTTCCTTGGGAACCCAGGCCACGTTTTCCCACTGCAGGGGGCTTTCCGCAGCGTTCGCGGGTTCCTTCATAGCACGCTGGAAGGCCCTGCGGCTCAGTTTTTTGAGCTGGCCTTCCTCCAGCGTATAATACTGGATGCGGCTGTAGAAGAAGTTCACCACCTGGTCGTCGAAATTGCCGTCCAGGTCGTACAGGATGGTTTGCTGCTGGGTGGGAACCGCCGTGCGGAAAAGCTTCTGCTTGAAGATGAGAAGGGGCTTCTTTCCGTCTTTCGCCAGCTCATAATACCCCTCCTGGGCCTGGGAATAACCCAGGTAGCGCAAGTTCAGGAAAGGCCGGGTCCCCATGGTGAACCACGCCAGCTGCTCCTTGGAGGGAATCACGCTGCCGGCGCCTGCGGAGGGCTGCACCTCCAGCTCCATGGTGTAGGCATCCAGGTTCAGGAGCACATCGTGGTACATTTTTCCGTTATACCACACACTCCCCCGCTGGAACGTGCGGGTATCCAGGTAATACGTGCCGTTGTAGCGGATGGAGTAGGGATTGGGAATCCTGCCCCGGTATAGCGTGGACAGCTCTCCCGCCTGCTGCTGGTAATCCTGTCCCCGGCTTTCAGGAGCGGGGAGAAGGAAAAGCGCAAGCACGAAGGCCGGCAAGAAACACTTGAATCTCATAACCAAATCAAAAGAGCGGTAAAGATACAACTTTGTTTATAATAAACCAACGGAAGGGGTGTTTCTTGTAGGAGGGCACATAAAAAACGAGGCTATATTCTTTGGAATACTAAGAATATAGCCTCTTGACATTTATTCTAATCCTTCTTCTGCATAATAGAAATAAACAGTTAAAGACGCTATTCTGCCATCTGGTTTATTAACTTGTTATAATCGCTTTCTCTATTAGGAATCATCCATGTCCAATGATTCTTCTCTTCGGGTTTCACCGTGATGGCAAAATTCGCATGCCAGCTGCCACCTTTTGCGATAGAAGTACGGACCATTGTATCTCCCCAACGCTTGAAGTCGAACCAATCATGGCCCTCGCCCCATAGATGAAAACGACGATATAGTTTAACCTCTGCAAGCAGTTCGTCTCCTGTTTTTGTGCAGTCATACGCAGCGTCATAGGTCTTATTAATCTCGTTAAGAATCTGCTGTGCTCTGGCGTCATTATTGGTGTGGCAAGATGCTTCGGCTTCAATGAAAGACATTTCCGCCAGACGGAAGAGCGGGAAACAACCACCACCAGGCATAAAGGAAGCCTGGAACTTGTATTGCATATACATGAATACTTGGCTGGCTTCGTTCATCTTGGATGCATAATCGGCTTTGGCCCGTTTGTAGAGAGCAGAGGAGGACTTTGCGTTGCCATTGGTCTTGTTCAAGTTCTTGTCGTTGTACTCGGCTTCGGTGGGGATTAGGAACATTGTACGGCGCTCATCGCTCTCCGGAATTTGGTCAATCAGCTGTTTTGAAATGGCGAACGGGTAGTTTTTACAGCTGCCGGCAGAAGAGTTGGAGCCGATATAGGCAAAGAACGAATAATAGTAGAGGGTCTGATCCTCAGCCTCGTAGACGCTCCATATCCATTCGCTGTTCTCGGAGTTAAAACCGCTGTTCATATATTCATTCTTGGACATGTACTCATACCCTTTACTGGCCATTGCGGCGTATTTAGCTGCATTCGCCCAATCCTCGCGGGTGATGGCTGCGCGCGCATAGACGGCGTAGGCGACATCGATATCGGGAAGGAAGTTGTGTTCCGGGAATGAAGAGTATGCGGTATAGCGGGTTAAACCAGAGGAGGAAAAGAGCTGGATAGCCTCATCCAAGTCAGCATAGATTTGAGCATATATCTTTTGAACGGGAGACTTTGCCAAGTCACCGGTACTGCTGTCAAGACGGAGTGGCAGGCCATCGTTTTCTACCACGCCGTCACTCCAACGGCGGCAGTAAAACTGGACGAGCTGGAGATAACTGTAGGCGCGGTACACCAGGCCCTGAGCCTTGATGAACTGTCGTTCAGATTCCAGGCCGGTCGCCCCGTCAATTTTTTCGATAACGGCGTTGGCGTTGCCAATCAACTTATAGTAATAAAACCAGGGATAGATGAGATAGTTGCTGGTAGTTGATTCGTGCCAGTTGCTGTTAATGGTATTGGTCCAGCCGGTAAGATTGCATTTTTGGGCGTCGTTACCCATAAAATTGTTGTACCAGTTTATTATGGTGCCTTCACCATTCATACCCTGGGTTCCCAAATACTGGGTGGTCATCATCTTAGCCAGGCCATTGATTGCCGTGCGCGCCATTTCTGTGGAGGCAAAGATGGTGGCTGGAGATTCCGAACTTTCCGGAGCGACCTCAAGGTATTCCTTTGTACAGGAGACAGAAATAAGGGCCGTAAAAGCAATTAAAGCGCTCAGTATGTTATTAATTTTCATATTCATGGCGATTCATGGGATTAAAACCGAACATTGAGAGCAAGGGTCATCACACGCGGTGTGACGAGGTAATTGGATTGTACGCCGCTGCGAGATTGCTGCGGGTTTAAACCCTGACGTGCAGACCAGGTAACAAGGTTTTCAATATTGGCGCTAATAGAAACACCCTGGAGGCTTATCGGAGTCAGCCATTTCTTAGGCAACTGATAAGTGAGAGACAAGTTCTTGAAAACAAGGTAATCTCCTGATATAAGCCAGCGGTTTGTCGTGCCGGCGTTGTTGTCGCTGCTGAGAGCAGTATTTATCTGCGGAATACCGTTTGGATTGATACGGTCGGCGGAAGTCTCCGACATGCCGGCGGGCGCTTCTTTCCATGCGTTGATGAGGTCTTCGTGCTTGCTGCTGGGATTACCGGAAAGGGACATCAAACCGGCATAAACATCATCATAAACCTGACCGCCAAGGCCATATGTGAACAGGGTGGAAAGCGTAAAGTTCTTCCAGCTGAGATTCAAGCCAAAACTACCAAAAGCCTTGGGAAGCGAGGACGTTCCAGTGAATTCACGGGCGCCATAGCTGGATGGTTTATACACATAGGGCTTGCCATTGATAATAACATAGTTATCTGCAGCCATCAGGGTGTTGGCGACGCCTTCTTCATTTGTGGCGGAACCAAAAAGAATATTACCGTTCTTGGTGTTATCATCCGTAATGTAGTACTTTTCGTCATTAAACTTGTACAGGGAGCGGCCTGTCATCTGGTCCACACCTTCGAAGACGTAGAGATAGTATTCATACCGATCATGGCCTTCCATAATCTTGTGTGTGCCGGAAATGATACCGTCTTTACGGTTGGCTTCAGGGAGCGTAATGACCCGGTTGCGGAGGAAAGAAACATTTCCCATAAAATTCAAACGGAAATCCCGAGCCCGGACTATATCAATATCGCCTTCAATTTCAACGCCATGATTAGAGATGGTTCCTAAGTTCTTGGCGACGGTTGATTCTGCCGAGCTTGTGCTTGTGGCACCGGCGGAAAGCGGATTATACACATCAAAAATCAAGTCGCGGTTGCGCTTGTCGAAATATTCAACGTTGAAATTGAGCCGATTAAACAGGCGGGATTCCAAACCAACACCCCAGGATGCGCTGGTCTCCCACTTGATGTCCGGAGACTCCAACTGGGATAACCAGAAGGCACCTCGGTTGGCGTTTTTACCAGAAGAGTAGAGAAGACGATCGGCATAATAGCCCGCAGAGGCATCGTTACCCACTTCACCGTAATCTGCGCGAAGTTTGAGGCTGTTTACCCAGGTGATATTCTGCATGAAGGGCTCTCTGGAAATCATCCAGTTGGCACCAATGGACCAGAAATTACCCCACTTTTTGCCTTCTGCGAAGCGGGAGGATCCGTCCCGGCGGAATGACGCTTCTACGTTGTACTTATCTTGGAAAGCATACCGGACGCGTCCGAGATAGCTTTCAGTGCGATAATAATCACCGTAAGAGTAAGTCTCCGTTATTTCGGTGAAATTTTTAAGGTAATTCTTACCAGGGAGGACCTCAGCGGTCTTATAGGCATACAAGTATTCACGATTCCAATAATAATTCTCATGACCGGCCAGAATATTGAGGTTGTGATCGCCGAACTGGTGTGTCCAGCGCAAGTGCTCTTGCAACTGCCAGTTCAGATAATTATACTCATAACGGGCGCCGCGGCCATTGTTCCCTTTACCATCGCCTATAACGGCGCTATTGTATGTCTTGTTCGCATCCGTGCGAGTGGACATATTGCCGGTTATCGTGAAAGTGAAGTCCTTGAGGAAATAGAACTCGGCCGTTGCCGTTGCATTCATTGTGTTGCGGAAAGAGACATCCTTGTTAAGTTCGTTTTCCCAGAGGACGTGGCGGTCGGCATATTGGTTTCGAGTTTGAACAGTAGCACCATCAGCGTTGATATAATCGCCGCCATCCCATTGCTTATTGCCATTCGCATCCAGAATATACTGGCCGTAGTTGGCGTTTTCGGGTTCGTTATAATGGAGGTGGGCCGGGTAGACCGGGGCAATTTGCCGTGCAAACATAAACAAGTTTGTATAGCTACTTGCGCCAGACTCATTACCGTTCGTGTTAGAATAGTTTTGATGGGTAACATTGATGTTTACACCGGCTTTAAACCATTTGACCGGACGGATGTTCGCATTGGCGCGAGCAGAGAAACGCTCGAAGCCGCTGTTCGTTACATAGCCGTTCTCATTCAAATAACCTGCCGAGAAGAAGTAGTCGCTTTTGTCGGTCGCTCCGCTTCCGCTCAGATTATACTCTTGGCGATAACCATTACGCAAGCCGAATTTATACCAATCCAAGTCGTCGGCGAAATTACTGCTAATCTGAGCGTCCGCAACCATAGTACCATCGTTATTGAAAAGTTGATCGGCAGGTTTGTCGAACACATTGATCCACACTTTATCAGATATCAGGTTAGCAGAAGCATAGGCGGCCGCATCTTCTGGAGTTAATCCATTGGCAATCTGTTCGTTTTTCATTCCCTCCCAGTACATTTCCATCCACTGTTTGGCGTTGGCCAGCTTGTACTCCGGAATACCGCGTTGATAAATACCCTGTTTTATGTCCAGATTCATTTGGAGGCGACCTTGAGTGCCCTTCTTGGTTGTGATGAGGATAACGCCGTTGGAAGCGCGGTTACCGTACAGGGCAGCCGATGCGGCGTCTTTCAGCACGGTGATAGACTCAATATCGGCCGGGTTCAAGTCGGAAATATTACCGCCAAAGGCAACACCATCCAGAATATAAAGTATGGACGAAGAGCCATTAATCGTTCCGACACCACGAATATAAATGTGCGGATCATTACCAGGGGAACCAATCGTGGAATTGACTTGAACACCGGACACCGTACCTTCCAGGGCAGAAGTAACGCTTGAAGTTGGACGGTTTTCCAGTTTTTCGGCGCTAACCGAGGAGATGGCGCCCGTGAGGGTGGAGCGCTTGGCGGCACCATAGGCGATGGTCACTACAGCCTCGTCCAGCAGTTCGCTGTCGGCTTCGAGAGCGACGTTCACGACGTTCTGCACGGGGACTTCGACGGTCATCATGCCGATGCAGGAGATTTCCAGGGTCTTGGCGTTATTGGGAACGCCAGGGAGAGTGAAATTACCATCCAAATCGGTTACAACACCGATGGAGGTCCCCTTCACGATGACAGAAGCGCCCACTGCGGGGGTCCCGTCTTCGGCAAGGGTAATCGTTCCCTTGACCGTACGGTTTTGTGCAAGGACAAGTTCCAAACAAAGAAGCAATCCAAGCAGGGACAATACTAGTTTTTTACCCATAGTTGGTTAAGTTTATAAATAGAATAATAAAAGTGTTGTTTTGTTCAGATTGCAATTATAATTGCTTTTTTCCAAAAAAAAAAAGAAATCGCCCCCAAAACCGATTTTTTCCCACCTTAATAAATTTTTTAATATTGTCTTGACCCCTTTCCTTGCCCCTTGCCTTCGCTTCCGCCTCTGTTTCTGTGGCGGCCGTTGCCGCCTCAGCGTGTAGAATGCACAGAAGATCGTTTTTTCTGCCAAGGTGGCACGGAAAACGGCCTTTATCGGCGAAATCCCAGCCGCCTCGGCATACAGAATGCACAGAACCGCGATTTCCTGTCGAGGCGGTATTCCGAACAATGTTGTGCGCATGTTGTTTGCACAAAATAGCTTTATGAATACAATTACTTTTGCTCCAACCATACCGACTAGGCAAAAAAGGCCAAACGGTACATACAATGTCAAAATACGCATTACTTTCAAGCGAAAATCCCGTTTCCTTTCCACGACTCTTTTTGCGTCGTCTGCCGACCTGACAGTCAGGACCTTGAAACTAAAACAAGGCCCCCTGTTGACGCGCAGTTATATCCTCATCGGAGAAATGCAGCAAGCACTCGCGTGCCTTTCTCCTTTCGATTTGTTAAACATGGAGGTGGACGATATTATTAAGGTTATCCAGACAAGCGCACAGAAAGAGTGCTTTGCCCTGGACTTCTTTACCTGGAGCGAAGCACAGATTCTGAAAAAAACACCGGGCGCACGCCATAATTATACCCTGGCGCTCCATGCGTTCGGCCGCTTCCTGGGCCATCATAGCATAGATATCAACAGAATCACGTCTAAAATGGTGCACGATTTTTCCATTTACTTGGAATCAGAAAAGAAATTTCACGGAAGTGCCTACAGCAAAAACGCGAAACCCACCAACGTACCCAAAAAGAAAGGAGGAGCCTCTATCCGGTACGTCAAAAGCCTGGGGTCCCTGTTCCGGGCTGCTCAATTGTTTTACAACGACGAGGATGAAGACCGGACACTGATTCCGCGCAATCCTTTCAATCATGTAGCCTACGCATCTAAGCCTATACACAGCAAGGGACAGAACAGCCTGTCCTTCGACCTGATGCAGCGAATCATCCTCGAACAAACCGACAAGCCCGCAGAGCGCCTGGCCCTGGATGTCTTCGTTGTCTCTTTTGGTTTGATGGGTGCCAATCTGGCCGATTTATTTGCCGCCGGTCCCTTTGAAGGTAAGACATGGTGTTACTATCGGCAAAAAACTCAATCCCGTCGGGCGGATCGTGCCGAAATGAGAGTGGTCGTTCCGGACTGTCTATCCCCTTTCCTTGCCCGGATCGCTGATCCCCAGAATAGGAAATGGCTGCGCCTATATCTGCTTCATAAAGATAAAAACCGCGTTAACAGCCAAATCAACCGCTGGCTTCGCATCTGGCAAAAGCGGAACGGTGTGGCGGATTTCACTCTTTACGCCGCCCGGCACACATGGGCTACGCTGGCCCGAAGTTGTGCGAAGGTGGATAAAACCACCATTGACGAATGCCTGGCTCATTCCGGCTCCTTGAAAATGGCCGACATCTATGTTGAAAAGGACTGGAATGTAATCAACATGGCAAACGAAAGCCTGTTGCAGCTTTTCGCCTGGCCCTAGTTTTTTTCGCCGCCCCACCTTGTTGTGCGTAAGTTGTGCCATCAGAAGTTTAGCATGAACGCAAGCGCTTGATATTCATCCCTATAGTGGTTACGGGATTACATTCTATTTATAAACTTGACCAACTATGGGTAAAAAAATCGTTTTATCTATGCTGGGCTTGATCCTGTCTCTGGGACTTGCCTTTGCACAGCAGACCCGTACTGTCACTGGTAAGGTTACGCTCGCCGAAGACGGCTCTGCAGCCGTTGGCGCCGGCGTGGTAGTGAAAGGAACTACTATCGGTGTCATGACGGATGTCAATGGTAATTTCGTTTTATCCGGCATTCCCGCCAGCGCCAAGACCCTGGAAATCTCCTGCATCGGCATGGTTACCGTAGAGGTGCCCATCCAGAATGTGGTGAATGTAGCTCTGGAGGCCGACAACGAACTGTTGGAAGAAGCCGTGGTGACCATCGCTTATGGTGCCGCCAAGCGCTCCACCCTCACGGGCGCCATCTCCTCGGTTAGCGCCGACAAGATTGCCAACCGTCCCACCTCTTCCGTTACCGCCGCCCTGGAAGGCGCCGTAACCGGTGTCCAGGTGAACAGCACCTATGGTAACCCCGGTTCCAGCCCGTCCATCATGATCCGTGGTAACGGTACCGTGAACGGTAGCTACAGCCCCCTGTACGTGATCGATGGCGTTCCTTTCGGTGGCAACATCGCCGACCTGAACCCCGCCGACATCGAGAGCATGACCGTGCTGAAGGATGCTGCATCGGCCGCCCTGTACGGTAACCGCGCTTCCAACGGCGTTATCCTCATCACCACCAAGAAGGGCACCGAAGGCCGCTTCTCCGTGACCGCCAGCATCAACGCGGGCGTTTATGAAAGAGGTATTCCCGAGTACGAGCTGGCCGATGCCCGCCAGTACATGGAAATTGCCTGGCAGGGTCTGAAGAACGACCGCCAGTATTACTATGGCGATACCGGCGCGGACGCCATCACCTATGCCAGCGAGAACCTCATCGCAGAACGCCTGTACATGAACATCTTCGACAAGGCCGATAACGCCCTGTTCCAGAATGGCAAGCTGGTTTCCGGTATCAACATCAAGAACGGCTACAAGGACGATATCAACTGGTTCGACCAGGCCATCCGTAAAGGCTTCCGTCAGGAGTACAACGTTTCCGCCAGCGGTGCCACCAATAAGAGCGACTACTACATGTCCGTAGGTTACCTGGATGAGAACGGTTACATGAAGACATCCAAATTCGACCGTCTGTCCGGCCGCGCTGCCGTGAACATCCGTCCTACCACCTACATGAAGTTGGGCTTCAATGTGAACGTGACCCACCAGAACTTCAACAACACCTCCACAGGCTCCTCTTCCTATGTGAACCCTTGGATGTATTGCCGTAACATCGCCCCCATCTATCCGGTGCACCTGCACGACATCAACACCGGTGAATATATCCTGGACGCCAACGGCAACAAGCAGTACGATCCCGGTTCCTACATCGACGCCAATGGCCAGACGATCATCACCCGTAACCAGTACGCCGACCGTCACGTCATCTGGGAGAACGAGTTGAACGAGGACAAGAGCGTGCGCAACACCATGAACGCTATCGCTACGGCCGAATTCTACTTCCTGAAAGACTTCACCTTCACCATCACCGGTAACCTGGGCCTGCGCTCCGATACCGAACAGACCTACAACTCCGCTGTGATCGGTGACGGTAAGGGTAACAATGGTCGCGGCAGCCGCAACGAGTACAACTATAAGAACTACACCTTCCAGCAGCAACTGCGCTGGAGCCACCAGTTCGGCAGTCACAACGTGAACGTGCTCCTGGGCCATGAAAACTACGCCAACTTCTACGATTATCTCTACGGTTACAAGACCAACGAGGTATTCCCCGGTGTGAACCACCTGCGTAACTTCACGGAAATCACCAGCCTGTACAACTACGGCAACAACTACCGTACGGAATCCTATCTCTCCCGCGTGCGTTATAATTATATGGATAAGTACAACGTGGAAGCTTCCTTCCGTCGTGACGGTTCTTCCCGTTTTGCCACGAATGCCCGTTGGGGTAACTTCTGGAGCGTAGGTGCCAACTGGATGATCTCCAAGGAAGAATTCATGAAGAACGTCACTTGGGTGAACAGCCTCAAACTGCGCGCCGACTTCGGTGAAGTGGGTAACGACTCCGGTTCCGGTTACTACGGCTACCAGGCCCTCTACACCTCCGGTCAGAACGCCAACAAGGGTGCCTACTGGATTTCCCAGCTGCCCAACTACGACCTCAAGTGGGAGACCGGTCAGTCCTGGGGTGTGGGTATTGAATCCCGCCTGTTCAACCGCTTGAACTTCAACGTCGAATACTTCGACCGCCGCAACAAGGACCTGCTCTTCAACGTGATTCTGCCCATTACGGCGGGCGGTACTTCCACCAGTTCCTCCAACCCGTCCATCACCCAGAACATCGGTACCATGAGCAACCGCGGTGTGGAAATCGAGGCCGACTTTGACATCGTCCGCAGCCGCAACTGGCGTGTGAACATCTTCGCCAACGCCACCTTCCTGAAGAACCGCATCATCTCCCTGCCGGAGCAGAACCGCAAGGATGGTATCATCGACGGCACCAAGCGCTTCGTGGAAGGCGGCGACCGCTATGCCTTCTGGCTGTATCAGTACGCCGGCGTGGACCAGCTCACCGGTCTGTCCCTGTATAAGTTCGACGACGAGCGTTTCTACATCACCTCCGACAACACCGCCGACGGTACTGTTCTCTATGGTACTAAGGAAGATGCCGAAGGCAACGCCCATACCCTGATGGCCGCTACCAACTACACCATCATCAACGGCCAGCCTTATGTGTGGAACCCCGGTTCCTATGGTAAGAAGGACTGGTCTGGCACCGCCACCCCCACCGCTTACGGTAGCTTCGGCCTGAACGTGAGCTGGAATGGCCTGAGCCTGAGCACCCTCTTCACTTACTCTCTGGGCTCCAAGGTGTATGACGGTATCTATGCCGGCAAGATGGGTATCAGCGCTACCCCCAGCAGCGCCCATGTGGATAACCTCAAGAGCTGGACGGAGGCTCCCGCCGGCATGACCGTGGACAGCCCCAACCGTATCGATCCCAACGGCGTTCCCATGCTGTACACCTTCAATACCTATAACATGGACGGCACGGATGTCTCCATCTCCAACAACGCCGGTACTTCCACCCGTTGGCTGGTTTCCGGCAACTACCTGGTGATCAAGAACATCACGCTCTCCTATGAGCTGCCTAAGAAACTCCTCAAGCCGCTGCAGATGCAGGGCCTGTCCGTCAATGTCACCTGCGAGAACCTGGCCACCTTCTCGGCCCGCAAGGGTTTGAACCCGCAGTATAACTTCAGTGGTACCACCAGCAGCAACGACTTCGTTACCGCCCGCGTGATCAGCGGTGGTCTTACGCTCCGCTTCTAACCCTTTAAAGAGATGAAAGTCATGAAAAATATCATCAGAATCTCCCTTATTCTTGCGGCCCTTTCCCTGGCAGCTGCCTGCGCCAAGGACTATATGGAAACCGCTCCCGAGAGCGCAGAATCTCCCGCTACCATTTTTGCCACCACCGACAACTGCAACCTGGCTATCAACGGCATGTGCAAGATGATGACCACCCAGTACTGGAGCCAGCAGGGTCTGAACGGTGAGGGCACCATCAAGACCTGGTACGGTAACTTCGGTAACGACCTGCAGCGCTGCAACCAGACCGGTTGGGCTGCCCTGTGGAACCACACCTACAACGAGCAGGTGAACTCCTCCTACCTCTGCTACCCCTGGTACTACTACTATAAGATCATCTCCAATGCCAACCAGGTGATCGAGAATGTGGATAACGCCGAAGGCACCGAAGGCGAACGCGCTTTCATCAAGGCCCAGGCCCTGACTTTCCGTGCCCACTCCTACACCATGCTCATGCAGCTGTATGCCTATCGCTGGCAGGACAGCAACAATGGCTCTGCCAACGGTGTGGCCCTCCGTCTGAACAGCGACACCAACGAGGATGGTTCGTATGACATTCCGCTGAGCACCCAGGCCGAATGCTACGCCCAGATCTACAAAGACTGCGACGAGGCCATCAGCCTGTTCAAGTCCTGCGGTAAAGATCGTGACGCCGATGAGTTCTATAAACCCAACCTGAACGTGGCTTACGCCGTGAAGACCCGCGCCGCTCTGGTACGCGAAGACTGGGCTACCGCTGCAGCCTGCGCCCCCGAAGCCCGCAAGGGTCATCCCCTCATGAGCAAGTCCCAGTACATGGACGGTGGTTTCTCCGACGAGAACGACGAGTGGATCTGGGGTGTCTATGAGTCCCAGGACCAGACCATCTACTACTACTCCTTCTTCGCCTATCAGGCTTCCAACGCTTCCAGTTCCATGCAGCGCACCTATCCGCTGGCCATCAGCAAGGAACTCTACGACCAGATTCCCACCACGGATGCCCGCCGCAAGATGTGGCTGGAGCCTACGGAAGCAGAAGCCAAGGAACTCAATGCCGCCGGCCGTAGCACCAAGACCCTGTACAAGCGCGCTTTCGCCGAGTATGGTGACAAGCTGTACAGCACCAGCCTGGTGTATCAGTACATGCAGTTCAAGTTCCTGGCCACCTTCATGCCGGGCGGCGGTAGCTTCAACATCTACCGCAGCGCCGAAATGTATCTGGCCGAGGCAGAAGCCAAGTGCCATCTGGGTCAGGATGCTTCCGCTCAGGCTCTCCTGAACGAGCTGAAGGAAGTGAAGCTCTATCGCCGTGTAGACCTCTGGGGTGAAGGCTTCGACTGGTACGACTACAAGCGCTGGAACGAGCCCATCGTCCGCAAGAACAAGGCCCAGGGCGGCAACTTCAACGATGCCTTCGCCGTGACCATCAACGTGGAAGACGGCAACCGCTGGACCTGGAAGATTCCGAGAAACGAGACCGACTACAACAAGCTCATCAGCCTGGAGTAGTTTCCCGCTCCCTCTATCAAAGACGGCCTCCCGTAATCCGGGGGCCGTCTTCGTATGCGGGCGCGTGTTGCCGCCTCGGCATGTAGAATGCGCAAGAAGGCCGTTTTTCTGCCGAGGTGGCAAGGAAAACGGCCTTTTGCAGTGAAAACCCGGCCGCCTCGGCAAACAGAACGCACAGAACCGCGATTTCCTGCCGAGGCGGCAACGGGCTAAGCGAGCACCAGGCATCGGCGAACTTGTTGTTCGGGAAGGCGATAGTCGTAGAAAAGTTGTCGGGCCAGCTGTTGCCTCTGGCTGCCGGTGAGCTGATATACCGAAGAAACACCATAACCTCGTAAGAGATCGCTATCAATTAGATGGCAGACATCCAGGTCTTGCATTCGGGTGTGGCTGAAGTTGCGACCATTTTCGTTCTTCAGCATCTGGGCCACGGACCGTTCGTCGGCGTGCTCGATGTCGGCCAGGCTTATCGGCTTGCCGCTGTTGTCTTTCAACTGCTCCTGTATCCAGCTTTCATCGGTGAGCCGGTTCATCTGATACAAGTAGTTACGAGGAGAAACGTAGAACTGTTCCGCACGGCGGATTTCCATAAAACTACTCCGGACAAACACCCCTTTTTCTGTCATTTGGTACTGGTCCGGGAACTCCGCATAGCGGGGAAGGTAGGTGGCCATACAGGCGCGGCTCATCGGGACCGGACGGTCGGCTTGCAAACCAATGTCTTGCACAAAGAGTTCACGGGCTGCGCAATAGGGGTATCCGAAGGCCGTTGCCGCTGCCGCATGGTGCAAGCCCTGCCGAAGGATATAGTTCTCCAGAACCATCTGGTGAACCGTCCCGACAACCTTGAGGAGGAAGGTATACTTTTCCCCCAGGCGGCCCTTCCGGTCATATTTTCGGTTGAAGTAACGGGTATAGGACATCCGGAGATTCGAAGCATAATGCATGGGCCGCGCTGAAAAAACGTTCTGATGCACGTGCGTTGACATCTCGGCATCTACAAGGATTTCGGTGTCTTCCGCGTAGCCCCGCAAAGCCATCAGGTTCACGAACATCCCATGGTCCTCCTCATCGCGGAACATTACTTCATTGTGCGATGTAAAGCAGATATGATACGACTCCTTCATATCGGCAAGGTATGCATCCCTGCCCGGGAATCCAAGCATCGTAAAAAAGATTGTGTTGTTTCAGGAGTTTTTTGTGTCTTTTTTACGATTTCCCTCCAAGCGTAGAATCTCCATTTTCTTCGTATATTTGCACTCTATGAGCGAATTCAAAACCAATAAGGCCGTCTTTGTGGGCGTCATTCTGGAAAAGGGCGGCGAACGCAAGGTGCAGGAATACCTGGACGAACTGGCTTTTCTGGCCGAAACCGCCGGCGCCATCCCGGACAAGATGTTCACCCAGCGGCTGGACCGGCCGGACAAGGCCACATATATCGGCCCGGGCAAACTGGACGAAATCAAGGAATACTGCCAGGAAAACGAGATTGAGTACGTAATCTTCGACGACGAACTCACGGGCATGCAGCAACGCAACATCGAAAAGGTGATTGCCTGCAGCGACGTGATAGACCGTACCAGCCTTATTCTGGAAATCTTTGCCCAGCGGGCCAAGACCTCCTATGCCAAGATGCAGGTGGAGCTGGCGCATTACAACTATATGCTCCCCCGCCTGGCCGGCATGTGGACGCACTTGGAACGGCAGCGAGGCGGTATGGGTACGCGCGGCGGTATGGGTGAAACCCAGATCGAAATCGACCGCCGTATTGTGAAGCAGCGCATCTCCAAGCTCAAGGAAGACCTTAAGAAGGTGGATAAGCAAATGGCCACGCAAAGGGGCAACAGAGGCTCTCTGGTGCGTCTGGCCCTGGTGGGCTATACCAATGTGGGCAAAAGCACGTTGATGAACCTGCTGGCCAAGAGCGACGTTTTCGCAGAGAACAAGCTCTTCGCCACGCTGGACACCACGGTGCGCAAGGTGGTTATCGAGAACGTGCCCTTCCTGCTGTCAGACACTGTGGGCTTCATTCGCAAACTGCCTACCCAGCTGGTGGAAGCGTTCAAGAGCACCCTGGACGAGGTCCGCGAGGCCGATGTCCTGGTCCACGTGGTGGACATATCCCACCCCGGCTTCGAGGAGCAGATGGAGGTGGTGGAGCGGACGCTCCGGGATATCGGCGCGGCCAACAAGCCCGTTTACGTGGTCTTCAACAAGGTGGACGCCTACACCTACGAACCCTACGACGAATTCTCCCTCACGCCCAAGCAGCCCGTAAACCGCACGCTGGAAGAGCTCAAGAACAGCTGGATCGCCGAAGAAAAGACGCCCTGCATCTTCATCTCGGCCAAGGAGAAAATCGGCATAGAAAAACTCCGCAACGACCTATATAAAATCGTGGCCGAAATCCACGCTGGCCGCTATCCCTTTAACAACTTCCTTTGGTAGACACTTCACCGCCTCGGCAGAAAAACGGACCCGCTAGTCGAAATACCGCAGGGTGCGGAGCATTTCGAAAATCATGTCTACGTACTGGGAGGAGGTGTGGTCCCAGCGGAAGCCCAGGCGGTGCAGGATCTGCATCGTGTATACGGTGGAAGCCAGGGTTTCCACGCCTTCCGTTTCCGCATTGGACTGCTGGTAGGCTACCAGAGGAGCCATGATGCGGGTCTTGGCCGGATTGGCGTTGGCTTCTTCCACACGGCGGGCGAATTCGTCCATTTCCACGTATTCCAGCGGCTGTCCGTCAATTTTCTCCAGACGGGTGAAGATATCGTCCATGGGGATGATATGGTTGTTGGACACGTTGAATACGCAGTTCTCCAGCGGGGTGGTGGCCAGCAGCACCATGGCCTGGGCCGACTGGTCAATGGGCGAGAATTCCATCTGTCCTTCCAGCATCTGGTAAGGGCAGGCACCCAGCATCTTGAGGGCCTTGAGACGTCCCATGGAGGCGTTGGCGTTGAGGTTCACCTGGAATTCACCGTCCTGTGCACGGGGCGACAGGTTGCCGGCGCGCAGGATCTTGGCCTTGAGCTTTCCGTGGACCATATGCTCCAGGATGTGCCTTTCGGCCAGGAACTTGGAATGGACGTACTGGTTGTCCGTGAGCTGGCCGAAGAAGAGCATCTGCTCGGTGAGGGTGTCCGGAACATTGCCCGGGGTTAGACCGCCGACGCTTTCGGTGGACACGTGTACCAGGTAGGCATCGTTCCTTTCGCAGAGTTCCACGAGGTTCTTGACGCCGCCGTAGTTGATGTCCTCGATGTCCGTTCCCTTGGAGAAGTGCTTCACATTGGCGGCGCAGTTGAACACCATGTCGATGTTCCCCAGCGGGGCCAGGGTCGCGGGCTGGGTGATGTCTCCGGACACGGGCCTGATGCGCGTTCCAAAGAGGTTGCGGTAGTCTTTGTCAAAGTAGTACACCATCATTTCCTTGAGGCGTTTCTCCGGGGTAAGGGTGCCCTTTTCCCGGAGCAGGCACCAGATGGTGGTGTCCGGGCCGGTGGTTTCCAGCAGCTCCTTCAGCACGTGGATGCCCAGGAAGCCGGTGGCGCCGGTGAGGAGGATGTTGCGGCCCAGGCGCAGACGCGTTCCCTTCAGGAAGGACTCCAGATTGTTCTGCGAGAGCAGCGTGTCGATGGCCGAGTAGTCATAATCCGTAATATTGGCGTCCTGTTCTGCGGGACCCTGGTCTCCTCCCAGGAAGGCGGCCAGCGAACGGGCCGAAGGATGGGAGAAGACGTCGGAATAGGCAAAGTGCAGGCCCTGTTTCTCGGCGCTTACCATCACGTTGGTTACCATCAGAGAAGAGCCTCCCAGGTCGAAGAAGGAATCCGTTGCACCTACTTTCTCTACGCCCAGAATCTCTTCGAAGATGGCGCAGAGGGTCTTTTCCGTTTCTCCCACGGGCGCGATGTACTCGTCCATGGAGGAAGGAGTAGCCTCCGGCAGGGCTTTGCGGTCCACCTTCTGGTTCACGTTGAGCGGGATGGCATCCAGCTGCATCCAGGCGGCGGGCACCATATACGGCGGCTTGCGCTCGCGGATGAAGTCTGCTGCCGCCTTGGAGTCGAAGTTGCCTTCGGCCACCACATAAGCGGCCAGGAACTTACCTCCGGACGGGGCGTCGAAGGCCTGTACGGTCACATCCTTCACACCCGGGAATTCCTGCAGCACGCCCTCCACTTCCTTGAGTTCGATGCGGAAGCCGCGGATCTTGACCTGGCGGTCTTTCCGGCCCACAAATTCGATGTTTCCGTCGGCCCTGAAGCGTACGATATCTCCGGAGCGGTACAGCCGTACACCGGGCTGGTAAGGGTTCTCAATGAAGCTTTCGGCCGTTTTTTCCGGATTGCCCAGGTATCCGCGTCCCACGCCCGCACCGCCGATGAGCAGTTCTCCGGCAGCACCAATGGGCAGGCGGCGCAGGTTGCGGTCTGCCACATACAGCTGCACGTTGGACAGAGGATGGCCGATGGGAATATTGTCTTCCCGTTCCAGCACGCGGAAGATGGAGGAGAAGATGGTGCATTCCGTGGGGCCGTAGCCGTTGTAAAAGGCATAGGAAGGCGGCGGCATGGAAATGAGTTTTTCTCCGCCCACGGACAGGTGTTTGAGGACGGGATTGTCCGGGAAGTTACGGGCATACATCACGCCCACCTGGGTGGTCATAAAGCTGTGCGTAACGCCGTTGTTTATCAGGAAGCGGTCCAAGGCACCCAGATCGTGCCTTACGTCTTCGGGAATGATGCAGACGCAGGCTCCGCTGGTAAGGGCGGGGTACTGGTCCATCATATTGGCATCGAAGCCATAGCTGGCAAACCTTGGGCGTACCGGTGGAACCGGAAGTATACAGCAGGATAAACAGGCTTTCCGGCTTGGGCCCGGCTGTGGGCTTGCCTTCCGGCAGGTTGTCCAGCTGGTCGGTGGTGAGCACGGGCCCCTTGTACTCCCCTACCAGCGGAACCAGTTCCTTATCGGCAATGAGGAGCTTGGCGTGGGAATCCCTGATCATGAAGCTGAGGCGCTCCGGCGGGTAGGAAGGATCCAGCGGCTGATAGGCGCAACCGGTCTTCAGGGCCGCCAGGGAGGCCTTAGTCATCCAGACGTTGCGGCCGATGAGCACAGCCACCACGTCTTCGTCCTTGAGGCCGAAGGAGAGGATTTTGGCCGCCAGCGCATCTGTGTAGCGGTCCAGCTCCTTGTAGCTGATGGTTTTGCCGTCAAAGAGCACGGCCGGGGCATCCGGGGTGGACTGGGCCTGTTGGCGGAACAGGTCTACCACGGTCTGGCTCGGGTCTATTTCCCGGGTATAGTTGTTGAAGCTGTCCAGCTGCTTGAGGCGCTCGCCGTCCACGAAGGGAATCTCCGTGAGGGCGACATCCTTGAGCATACCCCTCACCACGCATTCCATGGCATCTGCAAAGGACTGGATCAGCGGCTCGGTATACTGGCTGTCGTCATAGGCCAGGGCCAGTTCCGGGGCTTCTTCCGTACCCTCGATGAAAATACTCAGCGGGAACTTGGGCGTGTCCTGCGTCAGGAGTTCGTCTTCAAGCGGTTTTCCGTTGATGGTGTGTTTCTCCACCAGCCCCACCTGATAGGCCAGCATCACGGCCGGATGGAAGTCAAAGGCCGAAGACACCCTGGCAAAGGGATAGTTCTGGAAGGAAAGGGTGGTGTCAAAGTTGCGGTCCGTCTCTTTGAGGAAATCCCCCACCTTCTGCTCCCCGACTTCTCCCGAGAGCGGCATGGTGTTGACGAACATGCCGAATGTATTGACGCAGCGCATGTCTCCGCGGCCGTTGGCTACGGTGCTCATAAACACTTTCTGCTTGCCGCAGAAGGCGCTTACGGTTACAAATGCGGCCCCCAGGAAGTAGCTGGCCGGAGAGATCTCCAGTGCATGGCAGCGCGCCATGATATCCACTCCTACCTTCTTGCGGAGCCACACCTCGTGGCCCACCTCGTCTTCCTGCGGTTTCTTGTCCGGAATCACGCCGGTT